>NZ_JBNDJP010000004.1:0-390194 GCF_050435045.1 Leclercia sp. 1548
AGAGCAGTGCAACGCGGCTTTCGCTCACCGTTGCGAGGTGGCGTATATTACGCTTTCCTCTTTCAGAGTCAAGCGATTATTTCACGCTTTTCTCTGCTGACCCGGCGGCTTGTTTGCCGTTGTTCCGTGTCAGTGGAGGCGCATTATAGGCAGTTCTTTTGGGCTGGCAAGCATAAAGTGAAAATTATTTGCTGACCGCTCAATTTCCAGGCAATTACGCATTCAGGCCTCTATTCTTGCCTGGTTTTTAAACAAAAACGAGCCTCTGGAGGCTCGTTTTTGCTTTTTTGTGACTTACTGCACTGCCACAATCTGGTCTTCTTTCTTCACCAGCTGTATCGGTTTGCCTGGAAGCAACTTCCCGGAAAGGATTTGCTGAGCCAGCGGGTTTTCTATCTGTTGCTGAATGGCACGTTTTAAAGGACGCGCCCCGTACACCGGATCGTAACCATTTGCACTCAGCAGTTGCAGTGCGTCATCCGTAATATGCATTTCATAGCCACGCTCTTCAAGACGCTTATACAGCCGCTGCAGCTGAATACGGGCAATCGATGCGATGTGTTTTTCACCCAGAGGATGGAAGACCACGACTTCATCGATACGGTTGATAAACTCAGGACGGAAGCTATGGCTAACCACGCCCATCACCAGATCCTTCATATGGCCGTAATCGAGTTCGCCGAAACGTTCCTGAATCAGATCGGAACCGAGGTTTGAGGTCATAATGACAACCGTATTACGGAAATCGACCGTTCTCCCCTGCCCGTCCGTCAGGCGACCATCATCCAATACCTGCAACAGAATATTGAACACATCCGGGTGCGCCTTCTCCACTTCATCCAGTAGGATGACGGAATACGGACGACGGCGAACCGCTTCTGTCAGATATCCGCCCTCTTCATAACCGACATATCCTGGAGGTGCCCCCACGAGGCGCGACACAGAATGTTTCTCCATAAACTCGGACATGTCGATACGCACCATCGCATCATCGCTATCGAACATAAAGTTCGCCAGCGCTTTACACAGTTCCGTTTTACCTACCCCAGTCGGGCCGAGGAACAGGAAGGAACCAATCGGGCGGTTAGGATCGGACAAACCTGCACGGCTACGGCGGATGGCATTCGATACCGCTTCAACCGCTTCATCCTGACCGATAACGCGATGATGAAGGTCTTCTTCCATTCGCAATAATTTGTCGCGTTCGCTCTCCATCATTCTGGCAACCGGGATACCGGTCCAGCGCGCCAGCACATCGGCAATTTCTGTTTCCGTCACTTTATTACGTAACAGACGCATGGTTTTACCTTCCAGCTGCGTTGCGGCTGCAAGCTGTTTTTCCAGCTCAGGAATTTTGCCGTACTGCAGCTCAGACATCTGCGCCAGATCGCCCACGCGACGTGCCTGCTCGATCGCTATTTTCGCCTGCTCCAGTTCGGCTTTGATCGTCTGAGTGCCGGAAAGGGAGGCTTTTTCCGCTTTCCACTCCTCTTCTAAGCCGGAATATTGGCGCTCTTTATCCTCCAGCTCTTCATTAAGCATATCCAGACGCTTTTTACTCGCTTCATCCGACTCTTTCTTCAGCGCTTGCTGCTCAAGCTTGAGCTGGATAATGCGCCGATCGAGTCTGTCCAGCTCTTCCGGTTTTGAGTCAATCTGCATGCGAATACTGGAAGCGGCCTCATCGATAAGGTCAATCGCTTTGTCCGGTAACTGCCGGTCGGCAATATAACGATGTGACAACGTTGCTGCCGCCACGATAGCCGGGTCGGTGATCTGCACGTGGTGGTGCAGCTCATACCGCTCTTTCAAACCACGCAGAATGGCGATGGTATCTTCCACTGTCGGTTCAGCCACAAAGACTTTCTGGAAGCGACGCTCCAGCGCGGCATCTTTCTCAATGTACTGACGATACTCATCCAGCGTGGTAGCCCCAACGCAGTGCAGCTCACCGCGTGCCAGCGCCGGTTTCAGCATGTTCCCGGCATCCATGGCACCGTCGGCTTTACCGGCACCGACCATGGTGTGCAGTTCATCAATAAACAGGATGACGTTACCTTCCTGTTTGGCCAGATCGTTAAGTACGCCTTTTAACCGCTCTTCGAATTCACCCCGATATTTTGCACCCGCCACCAGCGCCCCCATATCCAGCGCGAGTACGCGACGGCCTTTCAAGCCCTCCGGGACTTCACCATTAACGATACGCTGCGCTAATCCTTCGACAATGGCGGTTTTACCGACACCCGGCTCACCGATCAGGACCGGGTTATTTTTGGTCCGGCGCTGCAGTACCTGAATGGTACGGCGAATCTCTTCGTCACGGCCAATGACCGGATCAAGCTTGCCCTGCTCAGCACGCTCGGTCAGGTCGACCGTATATTTCTTCAATGCCTGACGCTGGTCTTCGGCACCCTGATCGTTCACGTTCTCACCTCCGCGCATCTGTGCAATCGCCTGCGTCACATTAGCCGTAGTTGCACCGGCCGTTTTCAGCAGGTCGGTCAATGTGCCACGTGATTCAAGCGCCGCCAGAACAAACAGCTCTGACGAAATAAAATTGTCGCCGCGTTTCTGCGCCAGTTTGTCGCAAAGATTCAGTACGCGAACCAGATCCTGAGACGGTTGGACATCACCGCCCGTACCTTCTACCTGAGGTAGACGGCTCAATGCCTGATCGATGGCTGTGCGTAACTGGCCCGCATTAATGCCGGCAGACGTAAGTAAAGGACGTACCGATCCCCCTTCCTGATTCAGTAAGGCGCTCATGAGATGAAGAGGTTCGATAAATTGGTTGTCGTGCCCCAGTGCGAGTGACTGGGCATCAGCGAGAGCAAGCTGGAATTTATTAGTAAGACGATCCAGACGCATAACTCCTCCCATAACAGGTCAAAATTGCTACTGGAGATTAAATGAGGTCATCCCTCAATTATTCAAGGTGAATGACCTGAATTATGCGAAAAGAAAACGGCGCGTACCGGATCGTCTTGATTCTATAGGTTATATCAGCCAAATGAAACTTGCCATACGCCCGGTCGTCTTGTCGCGGCGATAGGAAAAGAAATCACCCTTTTCGGTGAAAGTGCAGCGATCGCCGCCATAGATCTGGCTGATGCCGAGATGGGTCAGGCGTTGACGGGCAAGCTGATAAATATCTGCCATGTACTTCTCCCCCACCGGGCGAAAAGCACTCTCTGCCTGCGGATGGTGGGCCATAAAGGCTTCACGAACGTCGGAACCTACTTCAAAAGCCTGCGGGCCAATCGCCGGGCCGAGCCAGGCAAGAATGTTATCCGCGCTGTCAGCAAAGCAGGCAACCGTTTCCTCCAGCACGCCAGCACACAACCCGCGCCAGCCAGCATGGGCTGCAGCCACTTCGGTGCCTGCGCGGTTGCAGAAAAGTACGGGCAGGCAGTCGGCTGTCATAACGGCACATACCGAGCCCGGCGTATTACTGTAAGAGGCGTCGGCGCGTTTCGAGGCATAGGGTTCCCCGGTAAGCCTGAGAACAGCCGTACCATGAACCTGCTCAAGCCAGACCGGTTTCGACGGCAACTGACCCGCAGCAAACATGCGCTGACGATTCTCTTCCACATGGTTGAGATCGTCGCCACAGTGCGCGCCCAGGTTTAATGACTCCCAGGCACCCTCACTGACACCCCCGATGCGGGTGGAACTGCAGGCCGCCACGCCTGCTGGCGCCGGCCACTGCGGGACAATCAGTTTGGTCATAACCAGTCCACGGCGTCCTTATGTTCTTCGAAATCAGCGCGCATAGCGTCGATCAGATCCACCATATCCTGTGGGATTGGCGCATGCCACTCCATCTCGATCCCGGTGATTGGATGATAGAGACGCAGCATGGTTGCATGCAGAGCCTGGCGATCGAATTTACGCAGCATCGCGATAAACTCTTCGGAAGCACCTTTCGGCGGACGCGGACGGCCACCGTACAACTGATCGCCCACCAGCGGATGGGTAATATGCGACATGTGCACACGGATCTGGTGAGTACGGCCGGTTTCCAGACGCAGACGCAGACGCGTATGGATGCGGAAATGTTCCATGATGCGATAGTGCGTAACCGCCGGTTTACCCATCGGATGAACGGACATATGGGTACGCTTTGTTGGGTGGCGACTGATAGGCTGCTCAACCGTGCCGCCGGAAGTCATATGCCCAATCGCGACCGCTTCGTATTCACGGGTGATTTCACGCAGCTGCAACGACTCTACCAGACGCGTTTGCGCCGGAATGGTCTTTGCAACGACCATCAGGCCGGTGGTGTCTTTATCCAGACGGTGTACGATACCCGCACGCGGTACATCAGCGATTGGCGGATAGTAGTGCAGCAGCGCATTCAGCACTGTGCCGTCAGGGTTGCCTGCGCCAGGGTGTACAACAAAATCACGTGGCTTGTTGATCACTATAATGTCGTCATCTTCATAGACGATATTCAGTGGGAGATCCTGAGGCTCGAAACGAACTTCTTCTTCGATGTCAGCATTGATGGCGACCACTTCCCCACCCAACACTTTCTCTTTAGGCTTGTCCCAGATCTTGCCGTTTACCAGCACGCGCTGGTCAAGGATCCATTCTTTTATACGTGAACGCGAATAATCAGGGAACATTTCGGCCAAAGCCTGATCTAAGCGTTGTCCGAGTTGTTTTTCGGAGACTGTTGCGGTGAGTTCTACTCGTTGTGCCATAGACTGCTTCTTCGTTTAACGTTGGGTTTTACGGCTTTGCCGTTTAATATAGTGTGCTATTGTAGCTGGTCTTAATCGGGAGCAGGAAAGAGATTCTCCCGGACAAACATTTGAGGAAAGTCAAAACGTCATGACGCGCATGAAATATCTGGTGGCAGCGGCCACGTTGAGCCTGGCTTTGGTCGGCTGCTCCGGTTCGAATGAACAGGTCCCTGACAATCCGCCGAATGAAATCTATGCGACTGCTCAGCAAAAGCTGCAGGACGGTAACTGGAAACAGGCGATAACGCAACTGGAAGCGCTGGATAATCGCTATCCATTTGGCCCGTACTCCCAGCAGGTACAGTTGGATTTGATCTACGCCTACTATAAAAATGCCGATCTGCCACTGGCCCAGGCGACGATTGATCGCTTCATGCGTCTGAATCCGACCCATCCTAATATCGATTACGTCATGTATATGCGCGGCCTGACCAACATGGCGCTGGATGACAGCGCGCTGCAAGGCTTCTTCGGTGTTGACCGTTCAGACCGTGACCCTCAGCACGCCCGCGATGCGTTCAATGACTTCTCTAAACTGGTACGTGGCTATCCGAACAGCCAGTACGTAACGGATGCCAGCAAACGTCTGGTGTTCCTGAAAGATCGTCTGGCCAAATATGAATACTCCGTTGCGGAATACTATACCCGCCGTGGCGCATACGTTGCCGTTGTGAACCGTGTTGAAGGTATGCTGCGTGATTACCCGGATACTCAGGCAACACGCGATGGTCTGAAGCTGATGGAAAATGCCTACCGCGAGCTGCAGATGACATCTCAGGCTGATAAAGTCGCGAAGATCATCGCCGCTAACAGCAGCAACACGTGACTCTTCGTTAAGATGCAAAACGGCAGCCCAAGGGCTGCCGTTTTTTTATCCATTTTCGGACTATGCTGAACCGGTTTAGCTCGCATCAATCCTATCAACTATGGCCGTAATTTCTTATAACGACAAGGTAAAAGTTGCTTCTTCCTGTCCTGCCTCACAAAAAGAATCCATTGACAAAAAGTGACATTAAAATGTGATTTGGATCACACAAATTGACATTAAGAACGGTATGCTGGAATCACCAAGACGGGAAAGACAAGAGGTAAAATTTATGACAATGAACATTACCAGTAAACAAATGGAAATTACTCCGGCTATCCGCCAGCACGTCGCAGACCGTCTCGCCAAACTGGATAAATGGCAAACACACTTGATTAACCCACATATCATTCTCTCTAAGGAGCCACAAGGTTTCATCGCTGACGCAACTATCAATACTCCAAACGGCCATCTGGTCGCCAGCGCGAAACATGAGGATATGTACACCGCCATCAACGATTTGATTAACAAGCTGGAACGGCAGCTCAATAAAGTGCAACACAAAGGTGAAGCCCGTCGCGCCACAACATCGGTGAAAGACGCCAGCTTCGCAGAAGAAGTTGAAGATGAATAATCCTTTACATTGAGTCTATCGCCAACGCGCCTTCGGGCGCGTTTTTTGTTTTTTATTGACAGGGTGAAAACAGTACAGGTACTTTAAGTCTGTCTCCTGAAGGAATCATCCATGACTGTAAAACCGTTTTTCTTCGCATTCTTTTTTACCTTCCCCTGATTGGGAGGCGTTTCGTCGTGTGATAAAGAATGCGAAGACGAACAACAAGGCCTCCCACCCCGGGAGGCCTTTTTTATTGATAACGATAATATAATTAAGGCAACGCTATGACACCGGAAAACCCGTTACTGGATTTGCGCGACAAGATCAGCGCTCTGGATGAGAAATTGCTGTCGCTGCTGGCCGAACGCCGCGCGCTGGCCGTGGAGGTAGGAAAAGCAAAGCTGGCCTCGCATCGTCCGGTACGCGACATCGACAGGGAGCGCGACCTGCTGGAACGCCTGATCGCTCTCGGCAAAACCCACCATCTCGACGCGCACTACATCACCCGCCTGTTCCAGCTGATTATTGAAGATTCCGTCCTCACGCAGCAGGCATTGCTGCAACAGCATCTAAACAAAACTAACCCGCATTCGGCGCGTATTGCCTTCCTGGGGCCGAAAGGTTCCTATTCCCACCTTGCCGCGCGTCAATATGCGGCCCGTCATTTCGAAGAGTTTATTGAAAGCGGCTGCGCGAAGTTCGCGGATATCTTTAATCAGGTGGAGACCGGACAAGCGGATTACGCTGTCGTGCCGATCGAGAACACCAGTTCCGGGGCGATCAATGACGTTTACGATTTGCTCCAGCACACCACCCTGTCGCTGGTTGGCGAGATGACGATCCCTATTGACCACTGCGTACTGGTGTCCGGCACCACAGACCTCGACAAAATCGAGATCGTCTATAGCCATCCGCAACCTTTCCAGCAGTGCAGCCAGTTCCTGAACCGGTATCCAGGCTGGAAAATTGAGTATACCGAAAGCACCTCAGCAGCAATGGAAAAGGTCGCGCAGGCTAATTCCTCAACCGTGGCTGCCCTTGGCAGCGAAGCGGGTGGCGCGCTGTATGGATTACAGGTGCTGGAGCGTAACCTGGCGAACCAGACGCAAAACATCACCCGTTTCATCGTGCTGGCACGTAAGGCGATCAACGTCTCCGATCAGGTCCCGGCCAAAACCACCCTGCTGATGGCGACCGGACAGCAGGCGGGTGCGCTGGTAGAAGCCCTGCTGGTCCTGCGCAATCACAATCTGATTATGACCAAACTGGAATCGCGTCCGATTCATGGTAATCCGTGGGAAGAGATGTTCTATCTCGATATTCAGGCCAACCTGGAGTCTGCGTCCCTGCAGAAAGCCCTGCGTGAACTGGGTGAGATCACCCGCTCGATGAAAGTGCTGGGCTGCTATCCGAGCGAAAACGTGGTCCCGGTAGATCCGGTTTAACGCGCAATAAACGGGCCTTTTTTCACGCCTGCCACGCTCACGGGCAGGGTGAAAATGGCCCCGGAAAGCGGATATGCCGCCAACTCTTCCGGCTCCATATTTTCACGGGTGGTGGTGATAAACAGCGTCTTCATATCATCGCCCCCGAAACAGACCATCGTCGGGCAGCGCACCGGCAAGCGATATTCCTCCAGCTGTTCACCCTGCGGTGAAAAGCGGGCGATCCGCCAGCCGTCAAACAGTGCGCTCCAGTAACACCCCTCTGCATCCACTGCCGCACCGTCCGGGATCCCCTCTCCCGGCTTGAACCGACGAAAGACCTCCCGTTTCCCCGGCTCACCCTGCTCGTCCAGCGGCGTGCGATAGATCACCGCGTTAGGGGTGTCGGAAGTGTACATCCAGCGTTTGTCGTCGCTGAATGCCAGACCATTATGACCGTGGATATCACACTGGATAACCTCCGGCGTCAGGTCGTTATCGATCCGCATTAACAGAGCGCCGTTGTAGTCGCCCGGCGCCCAGAAGGTGCCAGCATAGAAGCGGCCGAAATGATCGGTTCCCCCGTCATTAAAACGCGCCAGCTGCGGGTTTGACGGATTATCACAGACCTTGCGTTGCAACAGGCCGTGTTTATCCGCCAGCCAGATGCCCGTGCGCATGGCAACAATAAATCCTCCCCCCTCGCGCAGCGCGAAACAGCCCACCTCTTCATGGAAGGATAAAACCGTATGTTCACCTGTGGGAAGGTGGTAGCGGTGGATCTCGCCTTCCAGAATATCGGCCCAGTAGAGGGCGCTTTCCGCTTCGCTCCAGGTCGGACACTCCGGTAAGTGCCCCGTGTATTCAAACAGAACGCGTGGTTCAGCCATGACAAATCCCCAAAATGAAAAAAGCCAGCAGTGCTGGCTTTCAGTATATACATCATCAGATTACTGGCGACTGTCATTCGCCTGCCGCAGCAGAATGCGACTCTCGCTCTGGAAGCGCTGGGCATAATCGCCAAACCAGTGTTCAACTTTACGGAAGCTGTCGATAAACGCCTGCTTATCGCCGTGCTCCAGCAGGGTAATCGCCTCACCAAAACGCTGGTAGTAACGCTTGATCAGCGCCAGATTGTTGCCTGAAGACATAATAATATCGGCATACAGTTGCGGATCCTGGGCAAAGAGTCGGCCAACCATTGCCAGTTCCAGGCGATAGATAGGTGACGACAGCGACAGCAACTGCTCAAGCTGGACATTCTCTTCCGCCAGATGCAGACCATACGCGAAGGTTGCGAAGTGGCGCAGCGCCTGGATAAAGGCCATGTTCTGATCATGTTCGACGGCGCTGATCCGGTGCAACCGCGCGCCCCACACCTGAATCTGCTCCAGGAACCACTGGTAGGCCTCAGGCTGACGGCCATCGCAGTAGACAACGACCTGCTTTGCCAGGCTGCCGCTGTCCGGGCCGAACATCGGGTGCAGGCCCAGCACCGGGCCGTTATGCGCGGCCAGCATCGCCTGCAGCGGGCCATTTTTTACCGAAGCCAGATCGACAAGAATGCAGTCTTCCGGCAGCGGTGGCAATTTAGCAATAATCTCTTCAGTGACATGAATCGGTACGCTGACAATGACCATGCCCGCATCGGCCACCATCGTCTGCGCCTGCGCCCAATCCTCTTTTTCGAGAATGCGCACCTGATAGCCCGAGAGCGTGAGCATCTTCTCAAACAGACGCCCCATCTGCCCGCCGCCACCGACAATCACTACCGGACGCAGCGTCGGACAGAGGGTTTTAAATCCTTTGTCGTTTTCGCTGGAGTAAGATTCCCGCATCACGCGGCGCAGCACATCTTCAATCAGATCTGGCGAAACGCCCAGCGCCTCGGCCTCTTTTCGCCGGGATGCCAGCATGGAGGCTTCGCGCTCCGGCACGTAAATCGGTAAACCGTATTTACTTTTCACTTCGCCAACTTCAGCGACCAGCGACATCCGGCGCGCCAGCAGATCCAGCAGCGCCTTATCCACCTCGTCAATTTGATCGCGCAAGGCGGTCAATTCAGCAACCATAACAAACCTCTTAAGCCAGACGCGTCGCCAGCTGGCCGTTCAAATCTTTGTGGATCTCACGCAGCAGCGCGTCGGTGGTTTCCCAGCTAATGCAGGCATCGGTCACGGAAACCCCGTGTTTCATGGCGCTGCGCGGCTGTTCAGATGACTGATTGCCTTCATGGATATTGCTTTCAATCATCAGACCAATAATCGAACGGTTGCCATCTTTAATCTGCGCGACGACGGATTCCGCCACCGCAGGCTGACGACGGTAATCTTTATTGGAATTACCATGACTGCAATCTACCATCAGCGCCGGGCGCAGTCCTGCCTGTTCCATCTCTTTTTCACACTGGGCCACATCTGCCGGGCTGTAGTTCGGCGCTTTGCCGCCGCGCAGGATGACATGGCCATCCGGGTTGCCCTGGGTCTGCAGCAGACAGACCTGGCCGGCCTGGTTGATACCAACAAAACGGTGCGGCATAGCGGCGGCACGCATGGCGTTGATAGCGGTTGCCAGGCTACCGTCGGTGCCGTTTTTGAAGCCGACCGGCATGGAGAGGCCCGATGCCATCTCACGGTGCGTCTGCGACTCGGTAGTACGGGCGCCAATCGCTGACCAGCTGAACAGATCGCCCAGGTATTGCGGGCTGTTCGGATCCAGCGCCTCTGTTGCCAGCGGTAGCCCCATGCTAACCAGTTCCACCAGAAGATTACGCGCAATCTTCAGGCCTGCTTCCACATCAAACGAGCCATCCATGTGCGGATCGTTAATCAACCCTTTCCAGCCGACGGTGGTACGAGGTTTTTCAAAATAGACGCGCATGACCAGGTAGAGGCTATCGCTGACCTCCTCGGCCAGGGCTTTAAAGCGGTGCGCATATTCGATGGCAGTTTCTGGATCATGAATGGAGCACGGACCACAGACGACCAGCAGACGCGGATCGCGGCCGGCAATAATGTCAGAGATGGTCTGGCGGGAGTGCGCAATTTGCGCCTCCTGTTCAACGCTCAGCGGGAATTCCGCTTTCAGTTGATCCGGGGTGATCAGAACATGTTCATCACTAATATGTACGTTATTCAGCGCGTCTTTTTGCATGATTGCGATCCTGGAAGCTCGTTTGCGATAGTAGTTTCCTCAATGAGGAAGCCCAACGATACCACATCAAGTAAAGATTTCAATCCAAAATACGTAAATAATACTTTACAACACCCACTTTAAAGCAAAAAACATTCGATTAAAGTGTAACGTAAAAATTACAGCGTGCGTTGACCACGCCAGGCTATGCTCAATGGAAAAGGGAGAATGTCTTATGCGCCTGATTATTACCTCGACGCTGTGCCTGTTTTTAAATGCCTGCCAGATCGATCCTTACACCCATCAACCACACTGGACAGGAACCGACTGGCAGAGTGCCGGTAAAGAAGACGCCATGAATGGCGTGGCGGTAAAATCCAATGAATCCCTTGCTGCTAATTTTAACGATCCCAAAGTGGATCGCCGGGCTTATCTCAGCGGATATAAAGACGGGCAAGAGAAAATATGTCAGGAAAACTTTGTATACGCCTGGGGATTAGCTGGCCGAATATTCCCCGCCAGCTGTGACACTGCCGAAAACGCCACTGCCCTGCGAACTGCCTGGAAACAGGGAATGGATGAAGGAACGAAAGCCAGCCGTTTAAATTAATTTTAACAACGCCAACCCGTTAATTAAGTAAGTAAGATTGTCCTTAAGCCACTACACAGGCTTTTGGCATAATGACTGTACGGGTAAAAAATGCTATTCTGCCCGCGAAACTCAAGAACGACTATTTCCAGAGTGGTGTGGCGGATTCTGGTGTGTAACTTATTTCTTATCTCCTGGTATCGGGCGGCATTGGTACTGTTGTTATCACTGCCCTGCGGACTCGCTATTGGCGCAACATTATCCGAAACGGATAAATCGGTTCGCACTATTGTCTCCGGGATCGTCAGTTATACCCGCTGGCCTGCACTCTCTGGCAAGCCGAATCTGTGTATTTTCGCCACTTCCGGGTATGTTGAAGCGCTCAGTGCCGATGGCCCGGACACGCTGCCCTACACCCCCGTGCTTATTCATGATGATCGGGAAGCAATGAGTGCAGAATGTCATGCGCTCTATTTTGGCAGTGAATCCCCGAGCCACCAGCTTGAATTAAGCCAGGCGTTTCATGCCCGACCGTTACTATTAATCGCGGAGCAAAATCCGCAATGCCTTATAGGTAGTGCTTTCTGCCTGATAATAGACAGTGCCAGAGTAAGATTTTCCGTCAATCTGGATGTGCTGTCGCGCAGCGGAGTCAGAGTCAATCCTGATGTGCTAATGCTCGCACGGAATAAAAAGCATGAATAAGGGAATTTCCTCAGCGCCGCGTCCAACATTCAAAAGGACTCTGCGGCGCATCAGTATTATTAGCGTCCTCATTACCATGACGCTCGTCTGGCTATTATTGTGCATTGCTTCTGTGGTCACGCTAAAACAGTATGCTCAACGTAACCTTGAATTAACCAGCGCCACCATGAGCCGCAGCCTGGAGGCGACGCTGGTCTTCAATGATGCCGCCGCCGCCAACGAAGCGCTGGCCTCCCTCGGCAAGCAAGGGCAAATCTCAGCGGCAGAACTGCTGGATCGCGACGATAATCGTTTTGCCGCGTGGTCGATGGGGCCGAACAGTGACGCAGATCCGCTCAGCCAGCTGGTCAGCCAGTGGTTATTCCCGCATCCCATCAGACAGCGCGTCTGGCATAATAATTTGCCGATTGGTGAGTTACACCTCACCGCACGGGATAGCCTGATCAGCCACTTCCTCTGGACGTCGCTGGCGGTATTAACAGGCTGCATCATGTTTGCCTCTCTGGTGGCATTAACCATCACCCGCACCCTGCATATTGGCGTTGTGACCGCCCTGCAAAACATTACCGATGTGGTGCACGACGTGCGTTCAAACCGGAATTTCTCCCGCCGGGTATCTCAGGAGCGCATTGAAGAATTTCATCGCTTCGGCCAGGACTTCAACAGCCTGCTGGATGAGATGGAAGAGTGGCAGCTAAAATTGCAGGCCAAAAACGCCCAACTGATGCGTACCGCCATGCACGATCCCCTCACCGGTCTGGCTAACCGGGCGGCTTTTCGCATCCGCATTGCTGCGCTGATGAATGATTTCTCTGCGCGAACCCACTCCGCCCTGCTCTTCCTTGATGGCGATGACTTTAAACGTATTAACGATACCTGGGGCCATGCCGCGGGCGATGCAGTGCTGATTGAAGTGGCCCGCAGAATGGTCGAATTTGGCGGCGAACAACATCAGTCTTACCGTCTGGGCGGGGATGAGTTTGCCATCATCCTGTATGACGTCCATTCGGAGCACGAGGTATTACGCCTCTGCGCCGCGCTGACACAACAATTCAGCCCGTCCTATGAACTGCACAACGGGTTCTCCTCCCGGATGTCGCTTAGCATTGGCTACGCGCTGAGCTGGCAGCATCACTCTGTTGAAGCGTTAGTAGAGCAAGCCGACCGAAATATGTATTCGGTGAAGCACCAGCGTTCGAAAATCACATCGTAGAAAGGAACACATCATGTTAAGGCGATACATCAAACCGCTCGTTATGGCATCCATGCTACTGGCCGGGTGCCAGACGCCACAGGGCAAATTTAGCCCTGAGCAGGTCGCCGCCATGAAGTCTTACGGCTTTAATGAAATGAACGGTAACTGGTCGCTTGGCCTCTCCGCGAAGATTCTGTTTGGTAAAAACGAATATAAACTGCAGCCTGAGAGTGAGCAGCAGATCAAAAGCATGGCTGCCCGTCTTGCCGCAACGGGGCTCAAGCACGCACGCATGGATGGACACACCGATAATTACGGCGAAGAGAGCTACAACAAAGCGTTGTCCCTGAAGCGGGCGGATGTGGTTGCCGATGCCTGGGCGCAGGGAGCCAGTATTCCACGCAGCAATCTCACAACCCAGGGATTAGGTAAGCAATATCCTGTCGCGGATAATAAAACTGCCCAGGGGCGTGCCGAAAACCGCCGCGTGGCGGTCGTAATCAGCACGCCCTGAGTCGTTATTTCGTCGATTTGGCGAGGGATAACCTGGATGCCGCGCGCCAGCGCAGCCAGTCAATGATGACAAACAGCGCCAGGCTACAGCCCATTACCGGCATCATAAGCCCCAGTGCTACGCTGATAGCCAAAGAAACTACGCGCCCCCCCAGCGGCAACGCCAGCCAGCTCTGACACAGCGTCTGCGCGGGATCCGTTGCCGCCTGCCGTGGCCGGCGCATCCACCACATCCGGTATCCCCACACAATCATGATGCACAGCGCGAGACCAAAGGCGATGAGCAGCAGCTGGTTTGGCAGGCCAAACAGCACCCCCATGTGGAAATCCACGCCCCAACGGGTCAGTTTGGCCATCAACGGATAATCCGCAAACCGGGTGTGATCGACAACGGTCAGGGTCGCGGGATCAACGGCAACCGCATCCACCTGAGTCGGCCAGCGGCGATCGATCTCCGTTACCGTCCACGCCATTGCAGCCTTCTTCGCCGGACGTATCTCCAGCTTGCTGGCATCAATTCCCGCCGCATTTGCCGCCTTCAGTACGCCGTCATAGAGGGCAAGGTCAGGTTTCATCTCCGGCATGGGCATAGTCATGTGATGACCGTGGTGCTCAGCATGCGGATCGGGGGTCTCTGCCGGGCCATGCAGCTGCGTATTAACCTGCGGGGTGAGCCAGTTCATCTCTGCCCGCAGTTTATCCACGTTACCGCCCGCCCACTGGGACCAGGTCAGGCCGGTCGCCGAGAAGAGCAACATGCCCAGCAACAGGCTCCAGCCGAGGGATACATGCAAACGACGGCGCTGCTGAAAACGGTTGTTGATGCGCCGTTTGGGTCGGGTATAGAACCACAGTGCAATCCCACCCAGGGCGGCGATCCACATCCACGACGCGGCAAGCTCGCTGTAAAGGCGTCCCACATCCCCGAGTAGCAAAGACCGATGCAGATAGTCGATTTGCTGACGGAACGGCAGGATGCCGCTGGTGCCGTAGACAGTCATATCCCCGCGCACCGCCAGGCTAACCGGATCGATAAAGATGGCCCGGTTTTCCGAAGGCTTCAGGGCCGGATCAATGTACATCACCCGGGTGGTTTCCTGTGATGCCAGGCCCGGACGCACCGCCTGCAGCTGCAGCTTTCCGCCGGTGACCTTTTCCGCTACCGCAATTTGCTCAGCAAGGGGACGTGCTGTGCCCTCGCTCTCGCTGTAAAGCGCATGATGATAAAGCGCGTTTTCCAGTTGCGGCGTGGCGACATACAGCGTTCCTGACAACGCGGCGATAAAAATAAATGGCCCGACAAACAGACCAATATAGAAGTGAAGACGACGCAACAGGTTGCCCCATGCTGCGCGCGGAGTGCAGGTAGTCATGCTTTCCCTTTTCTAAGGTAAAAAGTTATCGGTACACCGGGGTGTACGTATTTTTAGATGGATTAAGCAGACAGTTGCGGTGGCGCGCGGGTATCGGGACAAAGCCAGGGGAAGAAATGCCAGTGGTGTACGGCAGGTCGTGGCGGCGTGAGGCGCTGTCTGAGTAAGACCGCGCATAACAACAGTACCAGCGCCAGGATGACACCCGGCACGTGGGCCAACAGTACGCAGTAACCGCAGGCTTCGGCGTGATCGACAGGAATGCTTTCAGACGGTGCATGGTGGTGATCCGCAATCATGCTCATGTCGTGGTGCATGCCGGGCATTGCGCTCATGGGATCTTTTTGCAACGAGACGGAAACCAGCGGCGCGAAGACGATCATCAGGATCGCAAATAACGCGAGACCTGCCGCGATACGTTGCCACTGTGCCTGATGCTGTTTAGTCGTCACTTCCCCTCCGTTAGAGCGGGGACATTGTAAACGATTTATGAAGGATAGGTTAACGTACAGAGCACTGATGGATAAAAAAAGGGCCAGCCTTTCGGCCAGCCCTTTTTACAGGATGTCGCTTAAGCGAATCTTAGTTCAGACGCTCTTTAATACGAGCAGACTTACCAGTACGCTCACGCAGGTAGTACAGTTTAGCTTTACGTACAGCACCACGACGTTTAACAGCAATGCTGTCAACTACCGGAGAGTGAGTCTGGAAGACACGCTCAACGCCTTCGCCGTTGGAAATTTTACGAACAGTGAATGCAGAGTGCAGACCGCGGTTACGAATAGCGATAACCACGCCCTCGAATGCCTGCAGACGTTTTTTGGAACCTTCAACAACCCATACTTTCACTTCCACGGTATCACCCGGACGGAAGGAAGGTACGTCCTGCTTCATCTGCTCTTGTTCAAGTTGCTTAATAATGTTGCTCATAATTTAATCTCTTATCCTGGGTAAACTGATATTCGGGGGCCTCAGGCCATCCCATCATGTTTCTGTTGCTGGTGCGCGTGTTCTTTTTTGAACTCGGCCAACAACTTTGCTTGCTCTTCAGTCAGAGCCAGGTTTTCCAGAAGTTCAGGTCTTCTAAGCCAGGTACGGCCCAGCGACTGCTTCAGACGCCAGCGACGAATCTCGGCATGGTTTCCCGACAGTAATACTGGCGGAACCTCCATCCCTTCTAACACTTCAGGACGGGTATAGTGTGGACAGTCCAGCAATCCGTCAGCAAAAGAGTCTTCTGTTGCTGATGCTTCATGGCCCAGAACCCCCGGAATAAACCGGGAAACCGAGTCAATCAGCGTCATTGCCGGTAACTCACCACCGCTGAGAACGTAATCGCCGATAGACCATTCTTCGTCAATCTCGGTCTGGATTACGCGCTCATCTATCCCTTCGTAGCGACCGCAAACCAGAATTATTTTCTGATTCGTTGCCAGTTCGCTGACGCCCGCTTGATCAAGCTTGCGTCCCTGAGGTGACAGATAAATCACCTTTGCGCCTTCACCTGCCGCGGCTTTTGCTGCTGCGATGGCATCCTTTAAAGGTTGTACCATCATGAGCATCCCCGGTCCGCCGCCGTAAGGACGATCGTCCACGGTACGGTGCCGGTCATGCGTGAAGTCACGTGGACTCCAGCTTTCGATGCTCAGCAGGCCATTTTTTACTGCCCGGCCAGTTACCCCGTAATCAGTAATCGCGCGGAACATTTCAGGAAACAGGCTAATAATGCCAATCCACATAGCGCCGTCTTTTACCGTTTTCAGGAGAATTTAAAAACCAGGATCCCAATCTACTTCGATAGTACGAGTAGCGAGATCGACTTTCTTGATAACCTGCCCATCGAGGAACGGAACCAGCCGCTCCTTGATGCCAAACGCATCTTTCAGGTTTGCCTTAATGACGAGAACGTCATTGGATCCGGTTTCCATCATATCGATGACTTTCCCCAGACCGTAACCTTCGGTAGTGACTACCTGGCAACCAATAAGGTCTTTCCAGTAGTAACCCTCTTCCAGTTCAGGCAACTGCGACGAATCCACGACAATTTCACAATTGGTCAGTGCATTCGCGGCATCGCGATCGTCAATGCCTTTCAGCTTGATAACGATGTCCTGATTGTGGTGACGCCAGCTTTCCAGCTCGACCTCTTGCCACTGACCCGCCTTCTGGATAAACCAGGGCTGATAGTCAAAAATGCTTTCGGCGTCTTCGGTGGAGGAAAACACTCTGAGCCAACCACGGATACCGTAGCAAGAACCCATTTTGCCCAATACAATCGGTTCAACAGGTGCTTTTTTGCTCATCATGACCACCGTGACAGATTAAGCTGCTTTGTTTGCTGCTTTGATCAGCGTAGCAACGCGATCGGAAACAGTAGCGCCCTGGCCAACCCAGTGAGCGATACGATCCAGATCCAGACGGGTTTCTTCTTCTGCGCCAGAGGCCAGTGGGTTGAAGAAACCAACGCGCTCGATGAAGCGACCGTTGCGTGCATTACGGCTGTCAGTAACAACAACCTGGTAGAACGGACGCTTTTTTGCGCCGTGACGTGCTAAACGAATAGTTACCATAACATCCTCTTGTGTGAATAAAACACCGGGCCCCATCGAGGGAAGGAACCCGGTGTCATATTAAAAGCCCGAAAATTTTACTGATTTCTGGGGAAAATGCAATCAGCATCTCTTAAACAGGGGATATAAGACGCATATCGCTGCAGCCAGTTCAGTCAGGGTGTGCAAAAAAGCGGAGCGTACAGGTAGTACGCAAGCATTTACCCGCTCCGCTCGCCCTTCGGGCCGCCCTGAAGGACGTTTACAACACGACTGTGTTTTGTCGAGCACACCCCGGGGCTAAACTGGCAAACAAGATAGCTTTATGCCCGTGTTTTAGCGGCCCGGGAATCCTGGCGGCATCATACCTTTCATGCCACGCATCATTTTGGCCATACCGCCCTTCTTCATCTTCTTCATCATGCGCTGCATATCATCGAACTGTTTCAGAAGGCGGTTAACGTCCTGGACCTGCATCCCGCAGCCCGCCGCGATACGGCGTTTACGGGAGCCTTTAATGATCTCCGGCTTGGCACGCTCTTTCAGCGTCATGGAGTTGATAATTGCCTCCATCCGCACCAGAACTTTGTCATCCATCTGCGATTTAACGTTGTCCGGGATCTGGCCCATGCCCGGCAGCTTGCCCATCAGGCTTGCCATACCGCCCATGTTCTTCATCTGGCGCAGCTGTTCCAGGAAGTCGGTCAGATCGAAGCCGTCGCCTTTTTTCAGCTTGGTCGCCAGCTTCTCGGCCTGCGCACGGTCAACTTTGCTCTCGATATCTTCGATCAGCGACAGCACGTCGCCCATGCCGAGGATACGGGAGGCAATACGATCCGGGTGGAACGGCTCCAGCGCTTCGGTCTTCTCGCCCACGCCGAGGAATTTGATCGGCTTGCCGGTGATATGACGAATCGAAAGCGCCGCACCGCCGCGGGCGTCACCGTCCACTTTGGTCAGCACCACGCCGGTCAGCGGCAGCGCTTCATTGAACGCTTTCGCGGTGTTGGCCGCATCCTGACCGGTCATCGCATCGACAACAAACAGGGTTTCGACCGGTTTGATCGCGGCATGCACCTGCTTGATTTCGTCCATCATCGCTTCGTCAACGTGCAGACGACCGGCGGTATCCACCAGCAGCACGTCGAAGAATTTCAGCTTCGCTTCTTTCAGCGCCGCGTTAACGATATCGATCGGCTTTTGTCCTACGTCGGATGGGAAGAACTCCACACCAACCTGTTCAGCCAGGGTTTCCAGCTGTTTGATCGCCGCCGGGCGATAAACGTCGGCAGAGACGACCAGCACTTTCTTCTTGTGCTTTTCGCGCAGGAATTTACCCAGCTTACCGACGCTGGTGGTTTTACCCGCACCCTGCAGACCGGCCATCAGCACCACTGCCGGCGGTTGCGCCGCCAGGTTCAGGCTCTGGTTCTCTTCGCCCATCGCCGAAACCAGTTCATTACGAACGATTTTGACGAACTCCTGACCCGGGGTCAGGCTCTTGTTCACTTCATGACCAACCGCTTTCTCTTTCACACGGTTGATGAAATCACGCACGACCGGTAACGCGACGTCTGCTTCAAGCAGCGCCATGCGTACTTCGCGCAGCGTCTCTTTAATATTGTCTTCAGTAAGGCGTCCACGGCCGCTGATGTTGCGCAGCGTGCGCGACAAACGATCGGTTAAATTATCAAACATTGTCTCTCGCCTGGGGTAGAAACGTTAGGTCGCTGGCGCGACACGTACACAGAATTTTGCCGCAGTATAACATGAAGGCGCCTTTGTTGTTATGCAACGGTTGGAGCACGCCTCACGTAACGTTATACTGCACCTCTTTCTCATCAGGACAACTGTCGACACCTATATGCCTGTTTTCGCACTGATCGCCCTTGTGGCGTACTCTGTCAGCCTCGCGCTGATCATCCCTGGCCTGCTACAAAAAAACAGCGGCTGGCGGCGAATGGCTATTTTGTCGGCTGTCATCGCATTGATAAGTCACGCCTTTGCGCTCGAAGCGCGCATTCTGCCGGGCGACGGCAGCGGGCAAAACCTGAGCCTGCTTAACGTCGGTTCGCTGGTCAGTCTGATGATCTGTACGGTGATGACCATTGTGGCCTCGAAAAATCGCGGCTGGCTGCTGTTGCCGATTGTCTATGCCTTTGCGCTGATCAACCTCGCCTTTGCTACCTTCGTGCCGAATGAGTTCATCACCCATCTGGAAACTACTCCCGGGATGATGGTGCATATTGGCCTGTCGCTGTTCTCGTATGCAACGCTGATCATTGCCGCGCTGTACGCGCTCCAGCTGGCCTGGATTGACTACCAGCTCAAAAATAAAAAGCTGGCGTTCAGTAACGAAATGCCGCCGCTGATGACCATCGAGCGCAAGATGTTTCACATCACTCAAGTCGGGGTGGTATTGCTGACGCTCACCCTAAGTACCGGCCTGTTTTATATGCAAAATCTCTTCAGTATGGAGAATATCGATAAGGCCGTGCTCTCCATCATCGCGTGGTTTGTCTATATTGTCCTGTTATGGGGCCATTATCATGAAGGCTGGCGCGGTCGCCGCGTGGTCTGGTTCAACGTTGCGGGAGCTGGCCTCCTGACAATGGCTTATTTTGGTAGCCGCGTCATCCAACAAATCGCCGGCTAAGCAACCAAGGAGTTCCCCCTGGAACACATCTCCACCACCACGCTGATCGTCACCCTGATCGTCATGGTGGTTATCTCCGCCTATTTCTCCGGCTCAGAAACCGGCATGATGACGCTGAACCGCTACCGGTTACGTCATCGCGCCAAACAGGGTAACCGGGCCGCCCGTCGCGTGGAAAAACTGCTGCGTAAACCGGATCGCCTGATAAGCCTGGTGCTTATCGGCAATAACCTGGTCAACATTCTCGCCTCTGCGCTGGGCACCATTGTCGGCATGCGTCTGTATGGGAACGCCGGGGTCGCTATCGCCACCGGCGTGCTCACCTTCGTGGTGCTGGTGTTCGCCGAAGTGTTGCCGAAGACCATCGCCGCGCTCTACCCCGAGAAAGTGGCCTATCCCAGCAGCTTCCTGCTGGCACCGTTACTCATTCTGATGATGCCCCTGGTCTGGCTGTTAAACGGCGTGACGCGAGTGCTGATGCGCATGGTGGGCATTAAAGGAGATGTGGCGATCAGCAGTGCGCTGAGCAAAGATGAATTGCGTACCATCGTGCATGAATCCCACTCGCAAATTTCCCGCCGCAATCAGGATATGCTGCTGTCGGTGCTGGATCTGGAAAAGATCAGCGTTGACGACATTATGGTGCCGCGCAATGAGATCGTGGGCATTGATATCAACGATGACTGGAAGTCGATTGTTCGCCAGTTGACCCACTCCCCGCATGGCCGCATCGTGTTGTACCGCGATTCGCTGGACGACACCATCAGCATGCTGCGCGTACGCGAAGCGTATCGTTTGATGACCGAGAAAAACGAATTCACCAAAGAGGTAATGCTGCGCGCGGCAGATGAGATTTATTACATCCCGGAAGGCACGCCGCTCAGCACCCAGCTGATTAAATTTCAGCGCAATAAAAAGAAAGTGGGTCTGGTGGTCGATGAATATGGCGATATCCAGGGGCTGGTAACGGTAGAGGATATTCTGGAAGAGATTGTGGGCGACTTTACCACGTCCATGTCCCCTTCCCTTGCTGAAGAGGTCACGCCGCAAAACGACGGCTCGGTGCTGATTGACGGCAGCGCAAACGTCCGCGAACTGAACAAAGCCTTTAACTGGCAGATGCCGGAAGCGGAAGCCCGTACCATTAACGGCATGATTCTGGAAGCGCTGGAGGAGATCCCGGCGGCAGGCACACGGGTGCGTATCGGCCAGTATGATATTGATATCCTGGACGTACAGGACAATATGATTAAGCAGGTGAGAGTATTACCGGTGAAACCGCTCAGGGAGAGCGTCGCGGAGTAAACTGGAGTAGGCCGGGTCAGGCGAAGCTGCCACCCGGCACTACGGGAGGCAAATTACGCCTTAGCTTTCGCCACAGAGACCATCGCCGCGCGAATGGTACGACCGTTCAGGGTATAGCCTTTCTGCATCACCATCAGTACGTTACCGGCAGCGACGTCCTCAGACTCCACCATCGCGATTGCCTGATGCACGTTTGGATCCATCGGCACGTTGGTATCGGCAACAACTTCCACACCGAACTTCTTCACCACGTCGAGCATGGATTTCAGCGTCAGCTCGATGCCTTCAACCATCGGGGCCATGTCCGGGTTGGCTTTATCCGCCACTTCCAGCGCGCGATCCAGGCTGTCGATAACCGGCAGCAGTTCGTTGACGAACTTCTCCAGCGCAAATTTATGCGCCTTTTCAACATCCAGCTCGGTACGACGACGCAGGTTTTCCATTTCCGCTTTGATGCGCAGGATGCCATCGCGCTCGCGATTCTGGGCTTCAACTACCTGAGCTTCCAGATTCGCAATTTTTTCATCGCGCGGATCCACCTGCTCAGCACCGGCCTCAGCCTCTGTAGCCTCAACCTCTTCGTGCTGCTCCGTGATAATTTCTTCCGGGGCTTGCCCCTCAGGCGTTTTCTGTTCTTTACTACTCATGAATTTCTCCGCGTTTTTCTGCATTCAACTCGCTAACTTCGCTTATTATGGGGATCAGTTTCCGGGATTCAAGGGAACAAGCCACATTGTCATCATTCATTCGCACAAGGACCTTCAGAAAATGAGCAACCATTTCAAGTGTATTGGGATTGTCGGTCATCCACGTCACCCTACTGCGTTGACGACACATGAAATGCTGTATCGCTGGCTGTGCGCCAAGAACTACGATGTGATTGTTGAACAACAGATTGCCCAGGAACTGCAATTAACAAACGTCAAAACCGGCACGCTGGCGGAAATCGGCCAGCAGGCCGACCTGGCGGTGGTGGTCGGGGGCGACGGCAATATGCTCGGCGCCGCGCGAACCCTCGCCCGCTATGACATTAAAGTCATTGGTATCAACCGTGGCAACCTGGGGTTTTTGACCGACCTTGACCCGGATAACGCCCAGCAGCAGCTCGCAGACGTGCTGGAAGGCCACTACATCAGTGAAAAACGTTTTTTGCTGGAAGCTCAGGTGTGCCAGCAGGATTGCCAGAAGCGGATCAGCACCGCGATTAACGAAGTGGTGCTGCATCCGGGAAAAGTGGCGCACATGATTGAGTTTGAAGTTTATATCGACGAAATCTTTGCCTTCTCGCAGCGCTCCGATGGCCTGATTATCTCTACCCCCACCGGCTCCACGGCCTATTCGCTTTCGGCGGGCGGCCCGATCCTGACGCCGTCGCTGGATGCCATCACGTTAGTGCCGATGTTCCCGCACACCCTCTCTGCCCGCCCGCTGGTGATCAACAGCAGCAGCACGATTCGTCTGCGTTTCTCTCACCGCCGTAACGACCTCGAGATCAGCTGCGACAGCCAAATCGCGCTGCCGATACAGGAAGGGGAAGATGTGCTGATCCGCCGCTGCGATTATCACCTGAATCTGATCCACCCTAAAGACTACAGCTATTTCAACACATTAAGCTCCAAGCTAGGCTGGTCGAAAAAATTGTTCTGAAATAGCATCCAGCACTTTACTGGATAAAAAACCAGTTTATACTGTACACAAACACAGTTATGGTTTTTCATACAGGAAAACGTTTATGCTGGCACAACTGACCATCAGCAACTTCGCCATCGTTCGTGAGCTAGAAATTGATTTCAACAGCGGAATGACCGCTATCACCGGGGAAACCGGTGCCGGTAAATCCATTGCGATTGATGCGCTCGGGCTGTGCCTTGGCGGTCGTGCCGACGGCGATATGGTTCGCGCTGGCGCCAGCCGCGCCGATCTCTGCGCCCGTTTCTCCCTTAAAGATACCCCTGCCGCCCTGCGCTGGCTTGAACAGAACCAGCTCGAAGATGGTCGTGAGTGCTTACTTCGCCGCGTGCTCAACAGCGACGGTCGCTCTCGTGGCTTCATCAACGGTACTGCGGTGCCTCTGTCCCAACTACGTGAACTGGGTCAGCTGTTAATCCAGATCCACGGGCAGCACGCCCATCAGCAATTAATCAAGCCCGATCAGCAGAAGTCCTTACTCGACGGTTATGCCGGTGAGTCTGACCTTATGCAACTGATGGCGGCGCACTATCGTCAGTGGCATCAAAGCTGCCGTGAGCTGGCGCTGCACCAACAGCAGAGCCAGGAGCGCGCGGCCCGCGCCGAACTGCTGGCCTATCAACTGAAAGAGTTGAACGAATTTAGCCCGCAGCCGGGCGAATTTGAACAGATCGACGAAGAGTACAAGCGCCTCGCCAACAGCGGGCAACTGCTCTCCACCGGCCAGCAGGCGCTGACCTTACTGGCCGACGGCGAAGAGGTAAACCTGCAAAGCCAGCTCTATTCCGTGCGTCAGTTGGTGACTGAACTGGCGGGAATGGACAGCAAAGTGTCCGGCATGCTGGATATGCTGGAAGAGGCGGCCATTCAAATCTCCGAAGCCAGTGACGAGCTGCGCCACTACTGCGAGCGTCTTGATCTCGATCCGAACCGTCTGTTTGAGCTGGAACAGCGTATTTCGCGCCAAATTTCCCTGGCGCGTAAGCACCACGTTTCGCCGGAAGAGCTGCCGAACTTCCATCAGTCCCTGCTGGACGAGCAAAATCAGCTCGACGATCAAGCCGACTCGCTGGAAACCCTTTCTCTGGCCGTCAGCGTGCATCATCAGCAGGCTATCGAAACCGCTACGCAGCTACACAATGTTCGTCAGCGTTACGCTCAGGAACTCAGTCAGCACATCACAGAGAGCATGCATCTCCTGTCAATGCCGCACGGCGTTTTCACCATTGATGTGAAGTTTGAAGCCAACCACCTCACGGCTGAAGGTGCAGATCGCATTGAATTCCGCGTGACTACCAACCCGGGCCAGCCGCTACAGGCTATCTCCCGCGTTGCGTCCGGCGGTGAGCTGTCGCGTATCGCCCTGGCGATTCAGGTGATCACGGCGAAGAAAATGGAAACCCCGGCGCTGATCTTCGATGAAGTGGATGTGGGTATCAGCGGCCCGACCGCGGCGGTAGTAGGTAAACTGCTGCGCCAGCTTGGCGAGTCCACCCAGGTGATGTGTGTGACCCACCTGCCGCAGGTTGCCGGTTGCGGCCACCATCATTTCTTTGTCAGCAAAGAAACCGACGGCGAGATGACCGAAACACACATGCAGCCGCTGGACAAACGTGCTCGTCTGCAGGAACTGGCCCGTCTGCTGGGTGGCAGCGAAGTCACCCGCAACACGCTGGCGAATGCGAAAGAACTGCTGGCTGCCTAAACTTTTTCGGTATCTCAGGGTCATACAGAACAATAAAAACGCCGACAGACCTGCCGCCAGAGGTTTTAATGTGGTGAAAGGTCTATTATCATCGGCATATTACATATGAGCCGTCGCGTATTGCCCGGGCCGGAAAAGGAATCAAATCACTATGCGCTGTAAAACGCTGACCGCTGCCGCAGCGGTTCTTCTGATGTTGACCGCAGGCTGCTCCACTCTGGAAAAAGTGGTTTACCGTCCTGACATCAACCAGGGGAACTATCTTGCTCCTAACGATGTGTCTAAAATTCGTGTTGGTATGACGCAGCAGCAGGTTGCCTATGCCCTGGGCACGCCGATGATGTCCGATCCGTTTGGCACCAATACCTGGTTCTACGTGTTCCGCCAGAAGCCAGGCCATGAGGACGTTTCCCAGCAGACCCTGACGCTGACCTTCAACAGCAGCGGCGTTCTGACGAACATCGATAACAAACCGGCGCTCACCAAAGAGTAAGGTTTCAGAAATACAAAAAGGTGCTCAATGAGCACCTTTTTTGTTTCTCTCGCTGCCTGTAAACCCGGTGAAAACAGTGTCACCCTGAAAGCCACCTTATTTAGCAGACTTCTCCGCACGCTGGCGACGCAGCTCTTTCGGGTCGGCAATCAGTGGGCGATAGATCTCCACCCGGTCGCCATCCTTCACGTTATCGGCCAGTTTGACCGGACGGCTATAAATTCCAACTTTGTTTTTCGCCAGATCGATATCGCTACGCAGCGTCAGCAGGCCAGAGGCGCGGATCGCCTCTTCAACGGTGGCGCCCTCTTCCAGAGTTACGCGTTGCAAATACTGTTTTTCTGGCAGCGCGTAGGCCACTTCCACCACGATGTTAGCTGGCACTGTAGACCTCTTTGGCGCGCAACGTGAACGCCTGGACCATATTCGCCGCCAGTTCTTTAAACACGCGGCCAAACGCCAGTTCAATCAGGGCGTTGGTAAACTCGAAATCGAGATGAAACTCGATCCGGCAGGCGTCGGCACTGAGCGGAACGAACTTCCACCCGCCCATCAATTTTTTGAAGGGGCCATCCACCAGATGCATCAGAATGCTCTGGTTATCGGTCAGCGTGTTGCGGGTCGTGAATGTTTTGCTGATCCCGGCTTTGGAAACATCCACCGCCGCCGTCATTTGCGTCGGGCCTGAGTCCAGCACGCGGCTCCCGGTACATCCCGGGATAAACTGCGGATATGACTGAACGTCATTCACTAACTGGTACATCTGTTCCACACTGTAAGGGACAAGCGCAGTACGACTAATCTGAGGCATAACATTTTTCCTGATCAAACAACCAACAAATAATAACATTTATCACCTGTTAAAAAAACGCTGAGCCTCATCTCGTGCTAATATAGCGCGTTAGACCTCACAGGACGCAATGAGGTGACTTTTTGACATCAGATTACCTACGGCTTCACGACACTTATGACGAAGAAAAAAGCACATAAACCTGGCTCGGCAACCATTGCGCTCAACAAGCGTGCCCGCCACGAGTATTTCATTGAAGAAGAATTCGAAGCTGGCCTGGCGTTACAGGGCTGGGAAGTTAAATCGCTGCGTGCGGGTAAAGCCAACATCGGTGATAGCTACGTGATCTTCAAAGACGGCGAAGCCTTTTTGTTTGGCGCGAACTTTACGCCACTGACGGTCGCCTCTTCACACTACGTTTGCGATCCTACCCGCACCCGTAAGCTGCTGTTGAACAAGCGTGAGCTGGATTCCCTGTTCGGGCGCATCAACCGCGAAGGTTATACCGTGCTCGCCCTGTCGCTGTACTGGAAGAACGCCTGGTGCAAAGTGAAAATCGGCGTGGCAAAAGGTAAGAAACAGCACGACAAACGTAACGACGCCAAAGACCGTGAATGGCAGGTCGATAAAGCGCGCATCATGAAGCACGCAGGCCGTTAATTTCCGTGCACTTATTGAGCGATTCAATAAGTTAGCGTTCCGGGGTGGTATCCCGGCTACGAGTTCTGGTATACTTGCTGTAACACTATTGGGGCTGATTCTGGATTCGACGGGATTTGCGAAACCCAAGGTGCATGCCGAGGGGCGGTTTGCCTCGTAAAAAGCCGCAAAAAAATAGTCGCAAACGACGAAAACTACGCTTTAGCAGCTTAATAACCTGCTAAGAGCCCTCTCTCCCTAGCTTCCGCTCTTAAGACGGGGATCAAAGAGAGGTCAAACCCAAAAGAGATCGCATGGATGTCCTGCCTGGGGCTGAAGTGTTAAATCTAATCAGGCTAGTTCGTTAGTGGCGTGTCTGTCCGCAGCTGGCGTGCGAATGTAAAGACTGACTAAGCATGTAGTACCGAGGATGTAGAAATTTCGGACGCGGGTTCAACTCCCGCCAGCTCCACCACTTTTTAGTTGTTTGAAGTATACTGAAGTCTACCAAGCCCGCACGGAACCAGCCTTGCGGGCTTTTTTACGTCTATAGAAGTCTACTGAAATTTGCTAGAAGCTATCAGCTATGGCACCCTTTTTGGGACCCAACGCAAAGGGTCCCAAAATCGAGGGTCCTAAAATGGCAAAGATCGCTAAGAAACTTACTGACACTGAAATCAAAAATACCAAGCCTGCAGAAAAGGAGATCAACCTTTTTGATGGTGACGGCCTGATGCTACGAATCGCCCCTCTCTCTGTAGGAGGCAAGAAAAACTGGTATTTCAGGTATGCAGTGCCAGTAACCAAAAAGCGAACCAAGATGAGCTTAGGAACCTACCCTCATCTCACACTTGCCAAGGCACGGGTTTTACGTGATGAATACCTGTCATTGCTTGCAAACGGTATTGATCCGCAGATTCATAACAACGATAAAGCCAATGCCCTTAAGGATGCCACTGAGCACACGCTACAAGCGGTTGCTAGGAAATGGTTAGATGAAAAGGTTAAGACCTCTGGTATCTCTCCAGACCACGCAGAAGACATCTGGCGGAGCCTTGAACGAAATATTTTCCCCGGTTTAGGCAACGTTCCTATCAAAGATATCCGTCCGAAGCTCTTAAAACAACACCTTGACCCTATAGAACAACGAGGCGTATTGGAAACCCTCCGCCGTATCATTTCACGTCTAAATGAAATTTTCCGTTGGGCTGCGACAGAAGAACTTATTGAATTTAATCCTGCTGACAATCTCGGTCAGCGATTCAGTAAACCCAAGAAACAAAATATGCCTGCTTTACCACCGGATGATTTACCCCGGTTCTTGATTGCTCTATCTAACGCTTCTATACGGCTTGAAACTCGTCTTCTAATTGAGTGGCAATTACTTACGTGGGTTCGTCCGGGAGAAGCTGTCCGTGCTCGTTGGAATGATATAGACGAAGAGCATCGATTCTGGAACATCCCCGGTGAGTTTATGAAGATGAAGCGCCCTCACAAGATTCCGCTAAGTAAAGAGGCTATGCGCATCCTTGAGTTAATCAGACCAATCAGTGGTCATAGAGAGTGGGTTTTCCCAAGTATCAAAGCCCCGCTTAACCACATGCATGAGCAAACCGCTAATGCTGCGATCATCCGTATGGGATTCGGTGGGGAGCTGGTCGCCCACGGAATGCGTTCTATAGCAAGAACGGCTGCTGAAGAAAGTGGTAGATTTAGAACGGAAGTGCTTGAATCAGCCTTAGCTCATACTAAAAACAACGAAATCATAGCTGCCTACAATCGTTCCGAGTATCTTGCTGAAAGAACAGAACTGATGCAGTGGTGGGGAGACTGTATTCAAGCCCACAAGCGAAAGTCTATCATTTCTTAACAATAGCAAGCCAAATAAAAAAGAGCAGAATTTCTGCTCTTTATGAATAGTATCAATTGCCGAAGATTTCATTCCATCCATTTTTAGTCTTAACGGGCCTTAAATATGAGCCAACAAATGCTTCTATTTCGGACAGAAGAAGTTCAATTTGGACGGTAGATAATAAAGCTACAGTGCTTTTTATAAACTCTGATATATCCACAAAATTAAATGATTTATTTTTGTACGTTAGAACACCTTCTTGATACCCGTTCAAAGTATTTATATCATCCGGTAGTCGGCATATGAATATAATGGGTTTCTCCATAGAGTCTGTATTAGCAAGGGACTGAATACTATCGTCCAATCTTTTGTAATCGATTTTTTTAACAGTTATTTCGTAGAGATTTAATATTGCGCCTTCTTTTTCGAGCCATATATCAGCAGGCTTTTTCGATGTGGTATTAGTTCCAAAAACACTTTCATCTCCGCCAATAACATTAATAGATGACTGGCTATATAGGGAGGATAATATTTTCGAAATAACAAACTGCGGTATAGTTCCAGACTCAGGATAATTAAGGGTAAAGCTAATTAACTTTGAAGCAACGATCTGATTTGAAAGGAAAGTTTCATTAAGAGTGTGAATAACTACTGAACCACACTCTTGTGAATAAGATAACAAACGGAAAAAGAAATAATTGACAATTTTTTGCCGAATAGCATCATCACCTTCACTGCTAATGATTCTTAATAAATCAACTGCAGCCATCGCGGTTTGCTGAGGCCTTCTCCCCATAGCCCAATTCCCATCTAAAACATTAATATTTTTTGCTACATTTAATGGGTCTGATTTTCCACAAGGTATTTTCATTTCCTGAAACGCGTAAAATATTCCATTTTCAAAGATAGATCGCGGATTACATTGGTAGAAATTATTCAAATAATCATAGTTATTATCAAGAAACTTGCCTGTTAAAGCCGTAGCAACAACCCCTCTGAATCCCATAGCCTTAACATAAATTAAATCCTGAGTGATAGATTTAAGCCTTTGGAAATTCGGTAAATCTTCAAAATCACTTTCGTTAAGTTGAGCTACAGTTGATAGTTGATCTAAAATAAACTGTTTAGCTCTATCATTTCTTGTTTGAACATTCATTTTTTATCCATAACGAAAAAATTGATTATTATTTCACGGAGTTTTTTATTTTCAGATATTCTATAAACTTCCAACATTTTCTTCAGTTCTAAAACGTCTAAGCGGCGCTCTTTATGCTCCACTTTAGATATATCAGCTTGAGTAAGATTAAGGGCGTTCGCTACCTCCAATTGAGATAGACCAAGGCGCTTACGCTCTTCAGCAAGTCTGTCTATTAACTCGCTATAAACCGGGCTGTGAATAGTTTTTTTTGTATTCATAATCAAGAAATTATGCTATAAAGAACAAAATATTCGAAATTCACATATTTTGAAGAGGTTTTATGAAGGCAGTATCTCTCTTTTGTGGTGCGGGTGGTATGGATGTTGGCGTCCAAAACGCAGGTTTTGAAATTGTAGCGGCTAATGAACTAGATCCCTACGCTTGTAAAACCTATAGAGAAAACCATAAAGAAACACTACTATATGAAGGAGATATTGAAAAAAATCTTGATGCTATAGGCACACATAAAGGTGTCGATTTAGTAGTCGGAGGGCCACCGTGCCAAGGGTTTTCTGTTGCTGGCAGAATGGATCCGAATGATCCTCGCTCAAAACTCGTGTTCTCATATTGCGACGTCATTGAACGAATAATGCCTAAAGCATTTATAATGGAAAATGTCAAAGCCTTAGGAGCATTAGAAAAATTCAAGGGGATTAGAGAAGAGATATTTAGAAGAATGTCAGCATTAGGATATACACTTTCAATGGTAATCCTTAACGCAAAAGATTTTGGTGTCCCTCAATCCAGAGAACGTGTTTTTATTATAGGTATATTTGGTAAAAATAAACAAATAACAGACACTGACTTCGAGCACAAAAAAGAGAAAGCCATATCTTTACGTGAGGCTATAAAGCATCTTGGCCCCGCAGGCAGTGAAAAAAACTCAAGAATTACCAAGGCGAAAATCACTCTTGCTGAAAAACCTGTGCTGAGAAAGTCTCCATATGCTGGTATGCTTTTTAATGGTCAGGGCAGACCTCTAAATCCTGATGCATGGTCAAGCACACTGCCTGCAAGTATGGGTGGAAACAGAACGCCCATAATTGATGAAGGGCATTTATATGACGATATGCCAAGCTGGGTTGAAGAACATCACAAGGCTTTAATGGAAGGTACAAAAAAGGCGGAATATGGAGATGCTCCTAAGAGATTAAGAAGATTGACGATTGATGAAGCAATCATACTACAAACATTCCCAGATGATTATATTTTCGTCGGTCCTCAATCAAAAGTATTCAGCCAAATAGGCAATGCGGTACCTTGTAAATTAGCTCAAGTCGTTGCTGAAGTAGTCAAAAGCAAACTATCCAAAAAAACAAACCATCAAAAAAATGATAGTACGCATCAACTACCCTTAGAGATTATATAGCTTAGAGGTGATAATATATAAAAGAGGCCTCGCGCCTCTTTTATTTTATCTTTAACGTTCTATGTTTCAAATTTTGATCATCATCTTTCTGTATTGATTTTAATATTTCACTTTTAACTCTAGCTTCCAATTTTGATTTAAATCTATTTTCATTTTCAGCTAAATAAGATGGCTTTTTCTTTTTTTCTTCTTTAACTATTTTTTCTTTATTCTTTGGCTGAATAACTGGCTTTTTAATACCCAAACGTTCTCTTATTTCTTCGATTTTAGTTGCTCTACTATTGAAACTGCTACGGCCTTTGAGTCTAAATTGATTGGTGGCTGTTGTTGCTGTTTCTGCATGATCAAGTATCCTACTGATAGAACTGCTATCAGATTTATCACGCCACATATTGAAGCCACTTTGATTATAAGGCTTGATTGATTCTTTATTGAGTTGTTTTTTAACTCTGTTGAGTATTTGTGCAGCTTTTTGTGTTGATCTTCTAACTTTTGTGCTTGTTGGTCTATTATATTTTTCGCTGAATTTAAAGCTGTTGTTGTTTTGTCTAATGAGTTGTTCACTCTTGTTAATGTTTGTTGTGTCTGATTTAATGCCGTGCTGACTGATTCCGACAATATCATCATCGACTCTGACAAGGGTTCTATCGTCATTGATATTTGGTTCAATAGGTGATCGTCCAATACTATTTGGTTCATCATCTTTTCTTGCTGAGAAGCTCCTAACGAGTTCATCATCTCTATCTTTGTCATATTTCACCTTCGTTTTAATAGTGTTCCAACTAAACTTTTTACCCAACTGTGAGCCTTTGAAATAAATATTTTTTTCATTATTTTTGATACCAAACGACACCCCGGCGACGTTGCCAGTGCTTGCAACGTTAAAGGCCGGCTCGATGCCGACAGCCTGCAGACGTTCCAAGAACGTAGACAAATTAGGCTTACCGACTAAAGCCGCTTGTAGTGCGTTTTGTAGCACGATACGAGCTGGTTTCTCACCTGTTCTCAATGCCATCTCGATCTCTGCTTTGGTTGGTGCTGATACGTCCGATTTCTGACCTTTCAAGCCATCCGTGATGGTTAAGCCGTGCTTTATCTCAAGCCGTTCACAAGCTGATATTGTATTAAATGCTGAGTGCTGACCAAGCCATACCGAACCATCTAAACCAACTCTATTTGCTACTATATGGATATGTTCTTTATCTGTATCGTTATGACGCACACAAATATATTGATGTTTATCTATATCGATATTCATTTCTTTCAAATAATCTTTTGCTATCTCTTCCCATTTTTCATCAGTTAGCTTTTCATCTTTTGGTACAGATAAAAAAGCGTGAAAGACTGGTTTTTTTATATCCTGTCTAAAACTGCTTACGGTTTTAAACTCATCAGTTAAATCACTAACATTAATTTTATCTGCTGACATATTGCTACAAATAAAACTGTGATCATCTTTTAATATGTAATCAACTCTATTTTTAAATGACTTGCCAGTCTTAGCTACGTTTCCTTTCATATATATCCAAGATCCTTATTTATCTCTATTATCCTTCTGCTGGTTTGCTTTATATTAAAATTAAGCTTATCAACTTCATCTTTATCAAAATACTCATTGCTATTTAGTTTTTTAACTGCTTGGTTTATATTGTTTCCAATGGCTGAAAGTTGCATATATGTTTTTTGATTTACTTCCGGCATTTTTCTTTTTATCACTGGCTCAGCGTTTAAAATCTCTTTTCTAATGTAATGACCTCGCTCTAAACCAGAAGCATCAACAAGCTCTTTTAAATATTCAAGCTCTTCTTTATTTACTCTAAACTGTATAGATATATCTCTGCGTTTGTCGTGAGTTAAATCTATGCGACCTCTTTTTCTATCTGTATCCATATTATAATCCTGTGTGCATATAATCTATTATAGATTTTATATAGTCTTCATCATTTTCATCGATCAATGTTTGTAATAACTCATCAGCTTTTATATGTGTTGTCATATAGCTGTAAGCAACATAATAACAAAAACTACGCTCATCATCATTTATTTCACTAAATGGTATATCTCTAACTTGCTCTATGTAATAAAAGAAACGTGCTAATATTTCTGCTTTTACATTAAAATCAATCTTACTTATATCAATCATCTTCTTTTACTTCTCTTGTATTTAAGCAACTCTTTTTTATCTATTATACTTTTAACATCTGATATTGTTTGTTTTGCTTCACTTGATGAGTTTGTTTTTGCTGTACAGCTTCTAATCATAAAACCACCTAACGTAATACAAAGTATTACCAGCAGAATAATAAAAAACATCATAATATTTCTCCTCCATCTTTATTGAACAAATCAGAATAAATGAAATTAATTTCAGCGTATTGTTCTTTAGTATCGGTATTACATATAAAATCATATATCCTCTTGACTATTCCTTGCTCTACAAAATAATCAGTATATACATCAAAAAGACTATCTATATTAACATCTAACTCTACGTTTGCTTGTATGTAAAAAAAGCATCTTTGATATAAAATACTAGTTAATGCATTAATGGCTTTTTGATTATCATTATCGTAAATATATCTTAAATCAAAATACATCTTTAATGCTTTTTTATATTGTGCATCACTTAAATTAAAAGCATCACTTTCTAATAAGTAATCTTTATCTGAATATACAGCCAACCTACTTTCAAAATCTTTATGCATATTAAATGCTCCTATATAGTTATAATATCCAATGTAAAACTACCGGGTTTTACCGCCTCCCCTTTGATAGGGGGAATAGGCGAAAGGGTAGATCTTTTTCAACCCTACGAGCAAAGCGAGATAGGGCAATCCGAAGGATTGGGTAAATAGCGGATACGCTATTACACCTTGCCTCAGTTTCCGAAAAGCTAAAAATAAAGCTGAACTCAACCTATATTTAAATAAATAACCGATCTAAAAAGTTTGTCAATATAGCGGCTACATAAATAAATACCCTGCATAAAAAATAAAATGCAAATAAAAGATAGGCTAAATAATATATTGTCTTTCTGGTAGCTGTGCATGAAATTTGCAGCAAGGTCAAATCGTCAAGTAATAGATCGAGGGGTCCCGCTGATGGCTTTTATATCAGTGGGTTCCGATTTATTACTTGACGACACTCGGTAAGAAATAAACTTTTTATGGGTGATGGTTCACGTAGTGGAGCATCACCCTGAAAGACAAAAATGGCTTACATTCTTCTTCTGAATATAATGTTGTCTGAGAAAATAGCTTTGCCGGCGATAAAACCGACAATAGCGATTATAGGAAGACTAATAACGGCCCCCGCCATACCTGCAGACATTCCGATCAGGCCGGAAAGACCAAAAGCTAAAACAATGACCACGAATGCATACCATTGCGGATAGGTACCATATAATACTGAGGCTTGGCATCCTGTGCAGACGTGAACGCCTTTCTGGCTTTCTTTTAGACAGTAGGGACATTGAATAGTATTGTTGTCCATTTTCTAATCCTTCTTAAAAACCGCACCTTGGTAAACGACACCGTCTTTGACTTTTTCGATTTTAAAAGTCCAAGAGCCGAGATCTTTGTTATGCGTTCTTGCAATATAAATGGGTTTCTTACTTTCATCCCAGCTTTTAACGGTAAAAACCCCATCACGGAACTTAATAACGTCTTTCTGAATATCAAGCCTGACACCGTATTGAGGGCTAACGTAGTTGCCATAGATACTGTCATCGCCACAACCAGACAAAATGGCAGCTAGAACTGTTACTAACATAAGCTTGTGCATAACTTTTTCCTCACTAATGACACAGATCTACGCTTGATCTGTAAACAACTTAGAATTCAATTATTTTCACCCCCAGTCATATCGTTTGTACCGATCGAAAAAACGAACCATGATAGCTTTTAACTATCAAAAAAAAGATAACTGATCGCTAACACCAATTGATAACGATCGATTGGGCGTACTTTGATTGATGAAATCTATCAATATGCAAATATTGATCTTTAATAACGATCTAATATCGTTAAGGATATGGATCTTGAACGGACATCAAGGGGGATATTTGGCTCGAGGGATATGTTGTACCTTTTACTTTATCTGGCTTCTCCCTATAACTTCTTTAATTATAGATTTATTTTATATTTTATTAGTGCCATTAAACACAGGGCACCTTGAGTGTAAATAAAATTAGCCTTAAGGGGAGTTGTATACTGCCTTGCGTTCGCCCCCGAAAAGGGACTTCACCCAAGGCTTTGCCTCCTGAAGTTTCCAACGTATTTGTTGGAAATCTATCAGGATTGGCGAAAACCAAGATGAAAAATATGACTTCACCCAAGTTGATCTGGCTTTAAGCTCTACATCGTTTCCAATGTAGGACACCCTACGACACCCCCAGATTCGTTCATGCAGATTAGTGTATTGTTATCCCCTATTTATGCTGTAAACAAAGGTAGGGCTTTCTCATAGCTATTCCATATACAACTTCACTTATCTGTTTAGAACTTCGCTTCGGGTTGGTATTACGTCGCTTCCCCTTCTATACCTACAACCAACAAACATACGGACATCTCTTATTAACGACTCGCGCTCAATTGCTCCACATATGCAGACCTGATACAAAGGTTTATAATTTGATTGCTTTCGAGGACATAAAAGATTCTGGAAGTGGTATTTAAAAGACTTGTAAAAAGCTTGGATTAGATTTGACAAATATGAAAAGATTATTTAATACTCTATTATATTTGTAATCACGTTATACCTCTAACTGATTACAAGGCTAAAAAAAGTCAGCGAAAACTTTTTTAGTCCTCAAAAAGTCAGATTTAATATCTGGCTTTTTTTGTATCTTCTTTTTATATCTCTCAATATATTACCTGTCAAGAATAAACCAATGATTTTTTCATCATTATATTCGTTTAGATAAAAAATAAAAAAGGCCAGATAAAAATCTGGCCTTTTATTTTAAATAAATAATACCTTTCATATATAGCCTTAAAACGCTCTGTATGCGATTTTGAGACATTTCACACTAGAAGCTGTGTGTCATATAAGTAATAATAAATAGTATGAGATATTTATTTTAAGCAGCTTGATTACGTGAATAAAGAATCTTTTCATCAATCCACTGGTCGACTTCGCTTTCGATGAATGCAATAGAACGCGGACCAGTTTTAATAGGTGATGGAAAACTCTTGTCTTTGATCATTCGATAAATCCAAGCCTTACTAAATCCGGTTCTTTGCAGCACTTCAGGTAAACGGATAAATCTTTTTCTTTCTGCCATACATTTCTCCATTGTTGTTTTGATGGATGTAGTATCTTCAGATCGCTTATGACGATCAACTCCTAAAAAGCAAGAATTGATTAAAGATTGGTGTTTTTTCAGACAGATTTGTAGGAGGCAGCTGTAAAAGCAGGTCAGCACTGGCATAGAACTATTTTTGCAAAAAGTGCCATTTTTCTTCTACATTCATTTTTTTCTAATAATATCCTATTTATCAAATAGTTATATTGTTTGTGATTAAATTCTGTACTTCAACGCTTACCAGTTTCGTCAAAAATGAGAAAAGGCTTGGTTGCAGGTAAATGGTTTGCATCTTGCATATGGTAGATAGACTCGAGATCAGCACGGCTATGCTTTGTGAGTTCAACTCCTCAGCGTTGCACTCTCTAAGATTTTAGCCCCAGAAAAAGGAGAAGCTATTCTCGCATTACTTTTAGGTTCCTTTATTGAACCCCAAACGAAAGAAACAAACAAAAAAACATTTTAAATCATATAAATAAAAAACAAAACACAGGGACGCCAGCCCACCAAATAAAAAAAGGGGTTACGTGAAAACGTAACCTCTTTTTCTTTAGAAATGGCGACAGGTCATAAGCCAACCATCAGTTCTTTGGGTGTTCGCACATCTTATGAAAATTCTTAATCATTGGAAGCCCTGATGCAAAGTAGGTAAGAAAATAATTCCGTAACTTCGGGATCTGACTGCCATGAGGAGGTAAGATGTTTTTCCACAGCAAAGAGCAGGTCTTAGAACATTTCCATAGCCGTTTTAATAATAATGAGTTCACTTGCATAATCAAATTTCATGAGATTTTTGGTAAGTATTCTTATGCTATAGAGCCTAATTCTACAAAATTTGCACAGCAGGATAGCCAAGTTAACAATCCCTCGTACTTAAAACAACCCTCTTCGAAACGTAATAAATCAATAATAGGTACACTATCCACCTCAAGTAAACCTGCATTGGAGGCTGGCCTATTTATTGATAATGCATCATCAAAGTCTAAAAATAAATCAGTAAAAAGTAGTATAGAAGTAGAAGATGAGCAGTTGTCAGACGAAGCTATTAGGGCTGTGGTTGCAAGTAAAGCGAAACGTATAAAGCCGGTACCATATATTCGTGAGGATTTTAGTTCGACCTCAACATTAAACATAAATCAAAACGATTCAGAACGACCGCGTTGTATTTATTGCGGTGATTATAATTCAGGTATTGTGCGAGATCATGTAGTTTCTGTTGCATGGCGAGGAGGCAAGAGACACTATGATCGCCGCCATACTGTGCCTTCTTGCCCCCAGTGCAATAATCTGCTGGGAGATAAGCCATTACATAACATTGCGGATCGTGCAGCGTTTCTTGTTGGTGCGATTGAGCGTCACGAGCGTCGATTTTTGAATACGGCAGACAGGACTGCGGAGGAATTGGCAGAGCTAGATCATTTCTTAGCAATTACGCTAAAAAGTGCAATGTACGAAAAGGCAATGGCTTTACAACGTATCGAATATGCTAAGCAAGTTTCTGCAGGATATTATGATTATGCAACCATTAAGTATTTGATAAAACAAGGAAAAGAAATCCCAGAAGAATAATTGGCAGAATCAATTTATACTCATGATTATTAATCTTGGATATAAATGAGCCTTGATTATTGTTTATTACTATTTAAAGTAAAAAATTCAAACACGCCAGTGGCGGGCTTATTCACTAGATAAGTTGCTGTTTAGTTCCTTTTGGGTATGAAGGTGCATAGCTGATTTTTTTGCAGACGGCATGCTGAACTAACAAATATTTGATGCTTAACGAAGGCATGACCGCATTCAACGTTAGTACATTGGTTATAACGTTCCTTAGTTTCGCCAGACACCTGAAAACTGCTGCGAGTATGTGCTGCTAGTCCGCACAATGGGCAGTTCATCATTATAGTTTTCCCCCTTACCTTTGCTTGAATCGCGATAATGGCACAATATTATTCAAAATGAGAACAAATTACCCATTTCGAGATCATCTATTTTCACTTCAAACGCAAGGCTGATAACAAAGCCTTTATCTGGGATGATGGTGTGTATTAATGTCGTTATGGTCCACTTCGCATCGTCTATTGGCAATTTAAAGCCGATGACCTTTACCAGAATTTCCGTATAGAGATCCGCCCTGCCTACTTTAAGCTGCAGCGAGAATGAAGCCACTCCGTGCTGAAGCCGTTCCCATTGCATTTTGCAGCTTGTTTAGTTTTAGCCCTGTTTGCATAGGTCCGCTTTGGTTAACGATGTGGCAAGGGGATAAAAATGACAATAATTCGCAGGACCATATTTTTGATTATTGAACTCAGCACACATTAAATCGCTATCGGACATAGAAGCATCAGAAATCTACAAGGCCACATTGGATAGCGACTCTCTGATAGAGCACGGTTAAATAATACTGGACAAAAACTTGATACCTCACAATATGAACAATCCGTTTCTTATCCATACTACTAATGGCTCGTATCCGTCCAGTCCATCAGTTATCAAAATAGCGGATCTACTATACCAAACCAAAGGCAATAAAAACCGAACTGTACCGATATCGCAGGAGCTAAATGACGAACGCCCCAAAAATAGGGGGAAACTATTCACGCCATGCAGAAAAGCTTTTGAGCGCGCAGTAATGTGGGCCAGTATAGACTTGCCAGCGGGACAATGCACTAATGTGCTACACCATACTTTCGCTAGTCATTTTATGATGAACGGTGGAAACATACTTATTTTGAGAGATATTTTGGGTCATTCTGACATCAAGATGACCATGGTATATTCACACTTTTCACCAGATCATCTTGAAGACGCAGTTTATAAAAATCTGCTTAACTTTCTATAAAATACAGAGTTACATTAATAAATAATCCAATTCATCTTTCATAGGAATAATTTGTTCATATAATCGATGATAGGATTTACCAATTGCCCCCCTAAATTGAATTAACATAGGTGGCTTATTACCTATGTTAATAATATGCTCTTGTGCAATACCAGGATAAGGATCAATGAAAATTATTTCAGCAACCTCTAATTGATATGCTTTTTTTGCACAAAGTTCACAAGGACTTGCTGTAGTATATAACTTACCACCTTGCACACCAACGCCACCATATTTAGCCAGTTGTAAAAAGGCATTTTCTTCAGCATGTAAAGCTCTAGTATGGACCTGATTCCCTTTTTTATCATCATCTAAACTATTATGAATATCCTTGAAGCAATATGACAAATTCCGTCCTTTGAAAATTTCCGAACTTGATTCAATCGATCTAAATTTTATTAAATTACCTTTAGCTTTCTTTCTAAAAAGAGCATCATTTCGCTCATATGAGCTATATACTTTCGAATCAAAATCATTGATCAACCCATCGAGTGATCTCATTGAACATGGTATCTGCCCTTTGGCCACATCATTCCAACCAACTGATTTAATAGAATTATCGTTATCTGTAACAACGGCACCGACCTGCCTTGATATACATCCAGAGTTTAATTTAACGGTATATGCAACCTGCATAACGCGCTCCATCGCTGTTGGAGTGATCAATCCCGGATGTTTCATTAGTGCGATGTACCATGCAAGTTGTGCTTTCAGTATATTATTGTTATCAAACTCATTCTTAGGATTAAAAAGATGAATATCCGAAATTTCTATGCACTTGGTTACATTAGGATTCGTTAAATGTTTATATTGATTGTCTTTATCTCCTTTACCTGACTCAATATCATCAATATGTTTAATGCGCTCAGATGAAAATTTATGTAACTTCTGTAAATATTTTTTCCTATGCTCATCCGGGGCATTAATTGATACCAGATGGAATGCAGCATATCTATCTTTAAAGAACTTAGCTTCATATGGATTACGAATAGCATCAATAACTACTAATGCCTTACCATTTTGGCTTTTTCTAATTAGCTTAATGACCCTATTAATAGTTTCAGGCAAATGAAATACAGATTTTGGAATAAATTCCTCTGCATCAAAATCTGTTTTTATTTCACCAAGCCGTCTAATTGATTTTCCAGCGGCCTGATAAGTTGATACATAAAGCCCTGTGTTTATTTCATTAAGCTCTTTTTTGAATTTATTGGTGAAAAACCTAACCAAATGCAATGTTTTTCTTATGTTTGTTACATCTAGATTATCGAGATCTAATTCTTGACTATGATCGATAAGTTCTTTTAAGATCTCCGTTCCTTTTTTTCTAAGTTGTGTTTTCGAAAACGATCCTTCATTAAGTATCTCGTTCAATTTAACTTCATCAATGCTATCTTTAGTTGAGGACCTGATGAAGCGTGAAAGTTCTGTATGTGACAATGCTAATAAATAAACTGATAGCAAGTCACTAACTTTGATTGAGTAAAATGCCTCCCAATGACTCTCAGTGAAATCCTTGACTATCTTATATCTCTGTAAATCTAAATTATTGTAAAAATCAGTTAATTTATCCACATCAGGAAATACTGTCTCGTTACTTTCTAAAATAGTTGCTGCTGTAGTACAACCAGAACCAGTTCTCCCAGTTAAGCCAACTAGAATGAACTGCCCATTTTCTAAAAAAAGTTCACTTACAAATTTCTGCGTTTTCATATATCCCCACATCGAAAAATAAAGAAATTTTTTATTTTTGCATCACTTCCAGTATAAATTATCGTAGGTAGATATTCTATTGCATCAATAAAAATGGCGACAGACGTGTAAAAAGGCATAACACTTGCTAATATCACTTAACACTAAGACAACTTTAATATTTATAACCTATTGAATTCCAACTATTAATAAAAGGATGTAGAAATTTTGGACGCTCGTTCAACTCTCGCCAGCTCCACCAAAATTCTTTGTAGATGGTCACCAGAACCTGATATGAAGCCCTGAAAGCCCGCATAGCGGGCTTTTTTGTATCAGCAATTCAGTCCGTAAACTTTGACAAAACAATTACGGCTCTACCGGCGTTAAATAATCCAGCCGCAACGGCTCCGCCAGCAGCTCCTCCATCTGCGGAATAAAGGCCTGAAAATGAGGCAGCGCGATGTGTGCCTCCAGCGCCTCCTGGCCTCGCCAGGCTTCCCGGACGTAAAAACAGTCCGGTGTGTCGCGCAGCTGGAACAGCTGATACTCAACGTTGCCAGGCTCCTGGCGAGTCGGTATTAACAGCGCCTGCAGGGCCACCTTCAGCGCGTCACGCTTGCCGGGTTTCGCCTTCAACACTGCAATAATCGAGATGATGTCAGAAGCGCCCATCTCAGAACCCCTCCAGTACAATCTTCCCGACCGCGCGTCCGGTTTCGATCTGCGCATGGGCTTTCTGCACATTCTCCGCCGTAATCGCCCCGTAATGCTCACCCAGCGTGGTGGTGATCACCTGCTCATCAATCAGCGCGGCAACGCGGGTCAGAAGCTGATGCTGGGCGATCATATCCCGGGTTTCAAACATTGAGCGGGTGAACATAAACTCCCAGTGCAGGGAGATGCTCTTCGCCTTCAGCGGACGGGCATCCAGCGTCTCGGGATCGTCAATCAGCGCCAGTTTGCCCTGCGGCGCGAGAGCCTTAACAATCTCCGCATAGTGCGCTGCGGTGTGGTTCAGGCTGGCGACGTGGGTCACCTCTTTGATCCCTAGCGCGGCCAGCTCTTCCGACAATGGCTTGCTGTGGTCGATGACATAATGCGCCCCCGCCTCCCGCACCCACTGCTGGCTTTCCGGGCGCGATGCCGTGCCAATAACGGTCATTTTCGTCAGCTTACGCGCCAGTTGAACCAGAATCGATCCCACCCCGCCCGCAGCACCCACGATCAGCAGCGTATCCCCTTCGTTGCCCTGCTCCTGAACACCCAGGCGATCGAACAACATTTCCCAGGCGGTGATCGCCGTTAACGGCATCGCGGCGGCTGCGGCGTTATCCAGCGTTTTCGGCTTAAGCGCCACAATGCGCTCATCCACCAGCTGATATTCACTGTTGCTGCCCGCTCGTCCCAGCGCCCCGGCATACCAGACTTCATCTCCCGGCGCGAAAAGTGTTACCGCTTCACCCACCGCGGTAACCACGCCGACCGCATCCCAGCCGAGAACGCGCGGCGTCTCCCCGGTAAACCCGGCGCGGATCTTGGTGTCCACGGGGTTGACGGAGATGGCTTTCACTTCAATCAGCAGATCGTGCCCTGTCGCCGTCGGCTGCGGCAGCTCAATCTCGTGCAAAAACTCGATGTTATCTGGTGCTGAACGGGTAATGGCAATGGCTTTCATAATGTCTCCGGCGTTTTATCCACTGTGTCGCAATAAAGTGATGGTAAAGCGAAGCTGTGACGGGAAAAATAGCCTCGCGGAGACAAGACTTATACTCGGGAGATGAAAATGGTTCGGCTTGAGGATCTGATACTGTTCGTTCGCGTTGCCGCGCTGAGCAGCTTCAGCGATGCGGCACGAGAAGCGGGCGTCCAGCCGGCGCAGGTCAGCGCCGCCATTAAACGGCTGGAGTCGTCTCTGGCCATCCGGCTGTTTGCGCGCTCCACCCGCAGCCTGCGCTTAACCCCGGAAGGCGAAGCCTGGCTCCCCTACGCGCGGCAGATGCTGGATGCGATGTATGCCGGAATGCAGAAACTCCAGACCCCGGAAGAGGAGATCTCCGGCACCCTGCAGATTGCCGTTCCGTCGGATTTAGGCCGCAATTTGCTGCTGCCGGTGTTCCAGGCCTTTGACGAACGCTACCCGGCATTACGGCTGCGCATCTTCTTCTCCGATCAGGTAGCCGATGTCTTTAAAGATCCGGTCGATATCGCCTTTCGCTACGGCATGCCGGAAGATGCCTCCTATATTGCCCTCCCCGTCGCCCCCGACAACCGCCGCGTGCTGGTGGCATCGCCCGAGTGGGTTGCCCGCCACGGTGACCTGCAGCATCCCGATGTACTAAGCCGGGTCAACGCCCTCACCTTTGTTCTGCGCGGCCGTCTTCACGATCGCTGGACGTTTTTCCGCGACGGCGAGATGCACAGCGTCAACGTCAGCGGCAGCATGATGAGTGACGATGCCGAAGTGATCCGCCGCCTGGCGGTCTCCGGGGCAGGCGTGGCGTACAAATCCTGGCTGGATGTTGCGGAAGATGTTCGTGCCGGTCGGCTACAGGTGTTAATGCAAGGCTACCAGGGCGAAAGCGTGCCGCTGAATATGATCTGCCCGCACCGCAAACAGCTCTCGACGGGCGTCAGATTACTCTATGAGGCGGTCAAAGCATGCTGTGAAAGTCAGACGGCGCAGTAATCTTCATTAAAGAAGAAAACTGCCTGCGTTTTTGGTACGAAAAGCGACAAAAATGCGCTATAAAAGCCGCATGAAAATCCCAAACAGACTCCAGCCCCTGGTCGACGATGGCCTGATAGACAACGTGCTTCAACGCCTGAAAAGCGGCAAAGAGGCAGATGTTTATACCGTGCTATGCGGGGACCATATTCAGTGTGCCAAAGTGTACAAGGAAGCGTCACAGCGTAGCTTTAAGCAGGCCGTGCAGTATCAGGAAGGTCGTAAGGTGCGTAATACGCGCGATGCCCGCGCCATGCAAAAAGGCTCCCGATTTGGCCGTAAGCAACAGGAAGAGGTCTGGCATACCGCAGAGGTGGATGCGTTATTCCGCCTGGCGAATGCTGGCGTGCGCGTGCCTCAGCCTTATATGTGTCTGGACGGCGTGCTGCTCATGGAGCTGGTCACGGACTCTGATGGCGCCGTTGCGCCACGCCTGAGCGATGTGAGCCTGTCGGAAGAGCAAGCCCTGGCGGATTTCGACACCATGATCCGCAATATCGTGCGCATGCTCTGTGTCGGTATTGTCCACGGCGACCTGTCAGAATTTAACGTGCTGCTGGATGCCCAGGGGCCGGTCATCATCGACCTGCCACAGGCGGTAGACGCCGCCGCGAACAACCATGCCCAGTCCATGTTTGAGCGCGATGTGAATAACATCACCGAGTATTATGGCCAGTTCGCCCCGCAGCTGCTGAAAACACGCTATGCGAAAGAGATCTGGATGTTCTATGAAGACGGTAAATTAACCCCGGAAACGCCGCTCACCGGGCTGTTTGTCGAAGAGACGCATGACGTGGATATGGATTCCCTGCTGGATGAGATCATTTCTGCGGAAGATGAGTATTACGCACGCCAGCGTGCCGTTAAAGAGCGTGAAGACGATTAACGGCCAACAAGCCCGCACATAATGCGGGCGTTGTTGTTAGCCTTTAACCCAGCAGACTTCGATGTACCTTAATGACCGCTTTCCTGATCATCCCCGGCTGGGTGACCGGGCAGCCGGGTTTATGCGGCTCCCCCGGCATAAAGACGGCAAACATACCCGGTTTTAACGTCAGGGCCTGTTCGCTTTCTGTCTGCTGACAGAGCTGATAATCCTCCTGCTCGTGCCACGCATCACAGTCTCGGGCGCTCCCCGCCAGGCCGTAGTAAATCCGCTCTTCCCCCTCCAGCAGGATCTGAATATCAATGTAGTTACGGTGCAGCTCCGCGCGTTTTTCCTCGGGGCGCTGCGTCGCAAACTGCATCACGTTCACAAAAACCGTTTCCCCTTGCAGGGGATAACTTCCCGGTGCGAGGCTGGCGATCCCGGCGCTTAGCGCCTGATCCACCGCCTGACAAAACGTCGCCGGCAAGCCTGCCGCCTGAAGCTGGTTGATATCACCCACAATCATGACAAATTTCCTTGTGCCCATAATGCCGCGCCAAGCAGCCCGGCGTTGCCCTGATGGCGGGCAGAAGAGAGTTCGGTCTGGTACGCCGAAGGTTCCTGCGCCAGGTAGGATTGCACCCGCGGGAGATAGCCGTCGGCCAGCCCGATGCTGCCGCCGATCACCACCCGCTGGCAGTCAGTCAGGGCTTTCAGATCCGCAATAAGCCGCGCCAGCGTTCTGGCAGAACGCTCGACAAGCGCTACCGCCTGTTCATGCCCCCGGGCGGCATGCGCGAAGATGGCTTTTGCATCCAGCCCGGCCAGATCCCCTTCTGCCGCTGCGGCGATCCCCCGCCCCGAGGCAATCGCCTCTACACAGCCGACGCGCCCGCAGCCGCAGCGCGGGCCGTTCGGGTCAGCAAGCGTATGACCACAGTGGCCGGTCAATCCGCCGGAGCCGGTCACCAGCCTGCCGCTCTGGATCACGCCTCCCCCCACGCCGGTCGAGACGGTGATAAACACCATGTCGCGGATGGCGGGTGGCATCTGCTGGTACTCGGCCAGCGCTGCGGCCTGGGCGTCGTTCAAAGCCACGCCAGGCAGCCCGGTAAGGGTGGATAACACATCCACCAGCGGAAAGTGTGAAAGCCCGCCGAGGTTCGACGGGTTAATCGACGTTAATACGCCATGCTGAATAATCCCGGTCGAGGCGATAGCAAATTGCTGCGCCTGCGGCCAGAGCGGCGTCACCAGGTCGCGCAGCGCAGCCTCCAGCGCATCCGGCGTCTGGCTGGCGGGCGTCGGGATCTCCCGGCGCGCGATAATCTGTAAAGCGCTATCCACCAGCGCCGCGGCGAGCTTGGTCCCGCCGATATCCATCGCCAGGGTGATCATTTTGCCGCTCTCTGTAATGCATCCCGATACCACTGGCAGATATGCTCCAGCCGGGTGATCGCCGATCCGACCGTGACGGTCCATGCTCCATGCTTTATGGCCTGCGCTGCCAGCTCCGGCGCGTTATAGCGCCCCTCGGCCACTACCCGGCAACCGGCCTGACTCAATGAGGCCACCAGCGCCAGGTCCGGTTCGGTGGAGGTCTCGTCAGTGGTATAGCCCGACAGCGTGGTACCAATCAGCTGCGTCCCCTGCTGGTGGCAGTACAGCCCCTCCTCCTGCGAAGCGCAGTCGGCCATCGCGATCAGTTGGTGGTGCTGAATGCGCGCCAGCAGCGCATCAACGGAGACCGGGCGAGGCCGTCGGGTGCCGTCAAAGGCGATGATACTGGCCCCCGCCCCGGCCAGGGCATCCACATCCTCCAGCCAGGGGGTTATGCGCACCGGGGAATCGGGCAGATCGCGCTTCACAATACCGATAATCGGTACGCTCACCAGGGCGCTGACGGCTCGCACGTTCTCAATACCTTCGATACGCAGCGCCACGGCCCCCGCCTGCTCGGCGGCCAACGCCATCGCCGCGATGATATCCGGTTTATCCAGCGGGCTGCCCGGCACCGGCTGACAGGAGACAATCAGTCCGCCCTGGGCTTTTACTTTTGCATCCAACTCGTCAAGAAATGACATAACACCTCCATTAATAAATTCAGCTTCAGCCTTTGTTTTTGACAAAGTGGCTGGCCCTTTCCCGGGCAATCAGGGCGCCGCTAAAGGGTTTACCGTCGATGGCGTCATGGGTACGCAGTGCTTCCGGGTGCAGCCAGCGCTGAACGCGGGACGGCATATCAAAACCAATCAGCAGGATGACGACAAAGGTCAGGCCAAACGAGAGCGAACAGAGCGCGGTACCCAGATCCAGACGTTGGGCGATAAACGCGCCCAGCACCGGGGCCAGCGCCCCGCCCAGTGCGCCGACGTTATAGGTAAACCCAAGTCCGGCCGCACGCTGTTCGGTATCGAAGTAGCCTCCAATCAGTTTAGGCAGGATGCCGGAGATCCCCTGACCAAGCATCTGCTGGAAGAAGAGCAGCAGGCCCAGCACCCAGACGCTGCTGCCGCCGATGGTGAACACCGGAACGATCAGCAGTTGGGATGCCAGCAGGCTACAGACATAGGCTTTACGTGTGCCTAACCAGTCGCCGAGGAAGCCCCCCGCACAGCATCCGGCGGCAGCACCAAAGCCACTGAAGAACAGCACCTGCGCGACGGTGGCCGGATCGTAAGCCAGATCCGTTTTCAGATAGGTGGGTAACAGGGCCTGGATAGGCCAGGAGTAGAGGAAAGCAAACAACACCACCACCATCAGGGTGACGCCGGTCGGCCAGCGCTTGCCGCTGCTCTGCACCATAAAGCTGATAAAGATCCCCGCGCACAGCAGGCCGAGCACGGCAATAATGGCGGCGCTCTCCAGCTGGCCTGCGAAGCAGAACCACAGCGACACGGACGCCACCAGCGTCATGGCAATATTGATGAAGCGATGTTCGCCGCGATAGAGAATATCCACCATGGTTTTGACCGGGGTTTTACTCTGCTGCTTCTCTTTCCAGTCTTCCGCTTCGGGGATATTTTTTCTCAGCCACAGGGCAAAGATAATCGGCAGAATGCCGATGAAGAACAGCGCCCGCCAGCCCCACTCCGGCACCACCAGGCTGTAGACCTGGGCCGCCACCACCGCCCCGACGGAGAAGCCAGAAATCAAAAAGCCGCTGGCTTTATTACGCAGGTGTTTTGGCCAGCTTTCGATAACATAAGTCGCGCTGGAACCGTACTCCCCCGCCATCCCCATCCCGATCACCAGCCGGGCGATGAACATGGTGGTGTACCCCTGGGCCAGACCGCACGCCAGGGTGCCCACGGAAAAGAGAACAATACTGCTCACCATCGCCAGGCGGCGACCGTAGCGATCGCCCATCGCGCCCAGCATCAGCCCGCCGAACCAGCGGGAGATAAAGGCGGCGGAGATCAGGCTCGCGGCATGCAGGGTGGTCAGGCCGAATTCGGTTTTTATGTCGGTTAAGACGAGGGCTATCAGAACAAAATCAAAACCATCAAGAACATAGCCAACCCAGGCCGCGGAAAACGCACGCCACTGTTGTCGGCTCAGGCAACGATACCACGGGACATTTTGTGTCATTGTATTCATGTCAGTCTCCGCAATGGGTAAACCCATACGCTGTTTTTGTAGGATACAGCTTCAGTGATGCCGGATATGCCCGGCATCAGACGTGGTCTTAGCCTTGTTCTTTTTCTTGTTGGAGTTGGTGGGCTAATGCCCGCAACGCTGGCAGATATTTTTCATCCACCGGCGCAAACGGCTTACGGCACAGCGGAACCTCAATCACGTCCATATAGTGCAGCACCGTTTTCAGGCCACGGAAAACACCGACCTTGATCAGCAGATCGATAACCTCATTACATTTGGTCTGCAGCGCCTGGGCGGTGGCGATATCGCCGGCTTTCAGGGCGTTGACGATCCCCTGATAACGCCAGCCCATGATGTTATAGGTGCTGCCGATCCCGCCATCCGCCCCGGCCAGCAGGCCAGACGCAAAGATCTCATCGTATCCGTTATACAGCACCAGATCCGGGTGCGCCCGGCGGATCTGCTCCATCTGGAAAAGATCGCCCGAGGTCTGTTTCAGGGCACCCACGCCCGGCAGGGTCACCAGGGTGTTGATCTGTTCCAGAGAGAGTTTCACCCCGCTGAGGGCTGGAATGTTGTACACCACCATCGGCAGCCCTTCGGCCGAATCAATGATCCCGCGGTAGTGGTCGCAGTGTTCCTCAAAGCTGAACGGGTAGTAGAACGGCGTCACGGCAGAGACGGCATCATAGCCAAAACGGCTGGCGGCCTGGGCTAACTGCTGGCTTTCATGGGTACTCACGGTGCCCACGTGAGCAATCAGGGTCACTTTTCCTTTCGCCTCTTCGGCAACAATTTCAAGCACTTCCTGACGTTCAGCGCTGCTCTGCACAAAGGCTTCGCCGGTGGAGCCGCCGACGTACAGGCCGTCCACGCCCTGCGCGATATTGAACTGCACCAGCTGGCGCAGGCTTTGGGTATCCAGCTGCTGCTGGTGATTAAACGGTGTAAGAAGAGCGGGCATAACCCCTTTCAGCGTAACTGACATATAAACCTCGTGTATGTGATGATGATACTATGACTGTAGACCTTTATACCTGTTATACCAGCAAGACGAAAAAAAACGGCGTCGAAATACGCAGAACGCGATCCAGTTCACTAAATGATCGCGGAATTACTTACGGCGCTTTTTGCTCTGCTCGAAGGCGTGCCAGGTGGCGAAAACGCTGGTGAGGTGCGCCTGTAAGGCCTGTTCAGCCGCATCGGCATCCCGGCTACGGATCGCCTCGAAGATGGCGATATGCTGTTGATAACTGGTGTTATTGTGCTCGTGCAGCGCCTGTTCTGGCACTGTGGGGCGGGCGGCGATCAGCCAGTCGATCAAGGCAACGTGGATCGCCATAAAGATAGGGTTGTTGGGGATCTCCGCCAGCACGCGGTGAAACTCAACGTCAGAGCGGATAAAGAGCGCGTTGTCATCCAGCGACTGGCTGTTCAGCTCCAGCGCTTTTTCCAGCAGGGCAATCTGCGCCTCGCTGGCATGTTGGGCGGCATGGCGCACCAGGCTGGATTCAAAGAACAGGCGCAGCTGCTCGAAGTGGGCAATCCCGCCCGGATGGGCAAGAAAATCTTTCGCCATACCGGACAGCTCGTTGATGATGGTATCCGCAGACGGGCGGGAAATACGGGCGCGCTCGCCGTTCTGGATCTGCACCAGCCCTTTGCGTTTTAACGCCGCCAGGGCTTCACGAACCGAAGGCCGACCGACGTTAAAAAATGCCATCAGCTCACGTTCAGAAGGGAGCTGCTCCCCTTCGGCGAACTCGCGACGACGGATCATCTGCTCCAGCTCTTCTTCCACCATCTCTGACAATTTTTTGCGCGCCAGCGGGCGACGGCGTAATGCACGCCCAATGGTTTCCGGGGAGTTTTCTGCCTGTTTTTCGCTGGAGATTGTCATAGAGGTTACATCGTAAGAAGTTGAGTTAAGAAGTTCTTTATCATAACACAGGCCTTACTGCCAGGTGGTATGCGCGTTCCGGGTGCCGGGGATAAAGGCCGGGTAAGGCATCAGGCCACCCGGCCATGCAGCGGGGGGCCTGGCGCCCTCGCCCCGGAAAACTTTCTAAAACTGTGACCTCACCGCAAATGCAGGAATAACAATGCCCTGAATCCCCTTGCCGATGCCCTCACGCCTTTCTACGCTTATCTCACGCAGGGCCACACCCTGAATAAACCTGCGCTTTTTGAAAGGGAGACCTTATGCTGCGCCTGTTTCTTCTGCTGGTGGTCACGCTCACCTGCCCGTCGCTACAGGCGGCGTCAATTGCTCATACCATCGACACCGAGAGAACCACCATCAAACTGTCGTGGCGCGCCTTTGGCGGCATTCCATCGTGGGCGCATCTGAAAGGCGTGACGGGTAAGGTCATCCTGAACCCGGAGAATGAATTTGACGACCACATCAATGTCACCGTCCCGGTGGCGACGTTACAGGCCTCCAACAACCTGCTCACCTGGCAGTTGAAAAGCGACATGTTTTTTGATGCCGCCCGCTACCCAACCATTACCTTCTCCAGCACCCGGGTGGTGAAGCTCGGCCCGGATCACTACCGCGCCTTTGGCACCCTTACCGTCCGGGATCTCAACCGTCCGGTGATCCTCGACGCCCGCCTCGATCGCCTGTCGGGAGAGACGATCGCCCTGCATGCCACCACCGCCATCTCTCGATCGGCCTATAAGATGGATCGTTTTGCGCTGGTGGTGGACGATCGCATCGCCATAGCTATCGATATCCAGGCAAAACCCGCCACCGCCCTGTAACAGCGCCAGGAAGGCAACGCACAGCGGCGTCAGTTGACGCATGACGGTGACTGCGGTTCGCTTCAGCGGGAATACCCGACAGATAAAGGCGTAAGAGACGATTTTATTCGATAATATTTATCAATTATTGCCCCGAAGAGTTCCGCGGGGTGTTCTATACTGCGCCAGCGGAAATAACAACGCCGGAGAAAATAATACGAATGTCGTAGAGATATTTACCAACGGCCCGATGATAAAATTAAAAAATCATACCTTTGTATTATTACTATCCGCAGCAATCCGTCTAATTACCCGTTCCGCCAAAATTGCAAACCCGATAAAAATAAATTTTCGGCTATGATGATGCGCAGAAAATAAATATTATGTTATGGCTTTTTTATTACGATAAAGTGTGATCGGTCTCCATTTCCACAGCCTTAACTCTTCCTGAAAACAAAGCCACCAGGTAACGCAAACCCACGCGCCGCAAGGCTTTTCGAAAGACCACCTGCTGCCACTCTCTTTTTTATCACCCTACAAAAAGCGCTATCTCGCTTATAATTCATTTCGCCGCTTCGTCATTTGCGCTTTTAGTGCTTTCTGGCTATATCATTTTTAAGCAATAATGAGACGATCGCAATATTAATAACAGGGATGACAAAATTCACACCTGGCCTTACCGCAACGTTTAGCTGATTCAGATTGAGCTTTAGCGCAATGCCGCTTCCGGGCATACGGATGGGCATAAGTCGCTTTAAAACTATTACAGCAGGTCACTCTTTCTAACAAATAGTGTCTCCTTTGGGACGCTTAAAATCTGCTGAGAACAAATGAATTTAAACACACAGCATTTCTTTCACTCTGTTGGGAGTAATACACATGAGTAAATTCACTGTCATCTCCAGACTGACGCATCAACAAACGGTAGCAGAAGGAAACCAGATCATACTGGGCGAAGATTCCGTGGTGAAGCTTCAGGCCGGCAGAGGTGATATCGCCAGCTATTCCCGCAGCAACAGCGATCTGCTCGTCAGAATGACCAACGGCGAAACCGTGACGCTGAAAAACTACTTCGTCAACAACCACCAGCTGGTGCTGGATGAAAACGGTGCCCTGTGGTGGATTAACGATCCGCTCGCGGTGGAGCGTTATCAGTCGATCCCCTCCACCGATGCCCTGATTGCGGGCAACGTCAATAACTCGTCCGGCGATACCCCAATCTGGCCGTGGGTGCTGGGCGGCGTGGCAGCGGCAGGCGGTATTGCACTGGCGGCGGGCGGTGGCGGCGGTGGAGGCGGCGGCGGGAGTGACGATCGTATCGATCCAGGCCCGGTGCCCCAGGATACTACACCGCCAACCGCGCCCACTAACCTGCATTTCGCGAATGGAAATACCCAGCTACTCGGCAGTGCCGAGGCCAACAGTACGGTCACCGTGACCGATACCAGCGGTAACGTAGTGGGCAAAGCGAAAACCAACGGCAACGGCGAATTTAGCGTCGAGCTGGGCACGCCCTACACCAACGGCGAGACCCTGACAGTTATCGCCACCGACGGTTCCGGTAACGTCAGCCCCTCCACCAGCATCACCGCCGCGGATACGACCCCACCGGAAACCCCGATGATTATTTTGGCGGATGATGCTGTCGGCAGCCTGACCGGTTCGCTCAACAGCGATCAGATCACCGACGATCCCCGTCCGGTCTTTAGCGGCAGCGGCGAGGCCGGAACCACCCTCACGATTTACGATAACGGTAAATCCATCGGCTCCACGGTGGTGAACAGCGACGGCAGCTGGACCTTCACCCCCGCCAACAATCTTGCAGACGGCTTCCACCAGTTTACCGCGGCCTCCACCGACGCTGCGGGCAATGTCAGCCCGGAATCAGCGGTGTTCAACCTCACCATCGATACCGTTGCGCCGAATGCGCCAGTACTGGAAGTGACCGACGACGAGGGCACCCTACAGGGCCTGCTGACTAACGGTGGCTTTACCGATGACAACCAGCCGGAGCTGGGTGGCTCGGGCGATCCGGGCAGCATCATTGCCATCTATGACAATGGCCTGCTGGTGGCGGAAGTGGAGGTTGCCGCCAACGGGGCCTGGAGTTACACCCCGCCCGTCGCCATGGAGGATGGGCTGCACAGCATCACCCTGACGGAAACCGATGAAGCGGGCAACCTGAGCCCCGTCTCCGCCCCCTTTGAATTTACCATTGACCGTACGCCGCCGCCTGCCCCCACCGGTCTGGCGATTAACGCCGCCGGGACAATCCTCACCGGCACCGCAGAAGCCAACGCGACGGTCACGATCACTGACGATGTGGGCACCGCTCTGGGCACGGCGATAACCGATGCCAACGGGGCCTTTTCCGTTACCCTGACCCCGCCTCAGCTCAACGGCGAGACGCTGAGCGCCATTGCCACCGACAGAGCCGGTAACGAAGGCCCGGCGGCAGACCTGGTTGTCCCGGACATTACCGCCCCAGCGGCACCGACCGCCCTGGTGGTGGCCGCGACGGGTGACAGCATAAGCGGTGAAGCCGAAGTGGGCGCCCGTATTTCGGTGCGTGATGCCGGGGGAACGGAGTTAGGCTCCGGTGAAGTCGGGCTTGACGGTAAGTTCACCGTCCCTGTCTCCCCGAGCCAGCTTAACGGTGAAGTGCTGACGGTGTACGCGTTCGATACCGCCCAGAACCAGAGTCCTCCGGGGCAGGCCACCGCCGCTGACTCCACCCCGCCACAACCGCCTGCAGATCTGGATATCTCCACGGATGGCCTGACGCTCACCGGCACCGCGGAAGCGGGCAGCACAGTGGTCATTATGGAAGGCACAACGAAGCTGGGTGAAGTGGTGGCTGGCGAATCAGGCAGCTTCACCTTTGCTCTGACACCCGCCAGGCTCAACGGTGAGATCCTGAGTCTTACCGCCACCGACGAGGCGAATAACACCAGCCAGCCCAGTACGGTAGAAGCCGACGACACCACGCCTCCGGCCACGCCAATTATTACCGACGTGGTGGATGACGTTCCTACCCTTCTCGGCACCATTGCGAGCGGGACAATAACCGACGATCGCACCCCGCAGATCGCCGGGACGGGGGAGCTGGGCACCAAGGTCTTTATCTACAGCGAGAATATTCAGATCGGGATGACGGAGGTCGATACGACAGGCCACTGGTCGTTCCAGGTCCCGGCAAGTCTGACGGACGGGGCGCACTCCCTGACCGCCGATGCCGTTGACCGCCGCGGTAATCACAGCGTGATGTCCGAGATCTGGGCCATTAACGTCGATCCGGCGGCCCCGAACCCGCCGACCGCGACGGTGGCCACCACGGCATTCGCCCAGGCCGACGAGCCGGTGGTCAGCACCCTGAGCGCCAGCACCACGGGCGAAACCTTGATCTATAACGTGCTCAACGACACTGGTGACGACCACGTCAGCCACTTCTCGCTGGCGGCAGGGGACAAAATCGACATCAGCGAGCTTTTGATCGGCTGGAATGGCGATCGCGCCACTCTGGGGGGTTACATTCAGGTCAGCAACAGTGATGGCAACACGGTGATCAGCCTCGACCGGGACGGGGCTGGCTCCAGCTATACCCCCGCGACGCTGGTGACCCTGGATGAGGTCCAGACCACCTACGAAGAGCTGGTCAACCAGAACCACATTATTACCGGTTAGCCTGTACGCGCCGGGGGGGCGGCAACGCCTTTCCCGGCCTTAAAAACCGAAATATATTTTGCCCTCCGATAAAAACCCCACACTTAATGTCATAAATATTGTGATCTAACTAGCATAATATTATTACTACTAAATACCCTGGTTGCCTTAACTTAAACCATGCTCTAAGTGGCAACACTATTTATTAATGCAACTCCTGTATATGGATATTAAAATACGCGCCTGATATATCTTATTCACTGCCTTATTTACTCCAGCTTAATTCTTTACACAGCCACACTAAAATATAAATTCGCCTGTTTTACACATCCAGATAATTACTAACCCCTTAAATTACCTTTAAAATGAACGCCTCCACTCAGCGCTTCGTCCATCACGCCAACCCGCACCCCGCCTGGACTCATTTAATTCACCTGCACAGCAATTACCGTTTCAACACTACTAACCCTTTATTAACCTGCGCTTAAGTTGCGCTTTTAGCACTTTATGGCTATATCAATTTCAGTCAATACGAAATTGTTACCAATATTAAAGACAAGGATTTTACCGCCGAGAAATATATCTCATATCGCCTTACCCCTTAATATCAAGGGCAAAATGTCGCTGCCACCATCGATTTATCGGCAGCCCTGAATAACTTTCAAATAATTACCCTGGGTCATTGTTTCAAATAAACAGTTTCCCTACGGGTGGCGCTCAATCTGCTCAATAGAAATGGCTGAAACCGCTCGCCATTTCATTGCACTCTGCCGGGAGTAATACACATGAGTAAAATCACTGTCATCTCCAAACTGACGCACGTGGAAAGGGTAACAGACGGGTCTCAGGTAACGCTGAATGATTCCTCCATCGTTAAAATCGATGCCGAACGCGCCGACATTCTCGGCTATGAACGCAGCGGTAACGACCTGATCGTTAAGCTGAATGACGGCGAAGTCATCACCCTCAAAAACTTCTTTGTCGCGGGCGATCAGGGGATCAGCCAACTGGTGCTGGAAGAGAGTAACGGCGCCTTGTGGTGGATCGCCGATCCCATGGCGGCAGAGGGCTACCAGTCGATAGCCTCCATTGATGCCCTGCTGGCGGGAACAACCACCGCGTCGGCAGGTGAGGCGGCGATCTGGCCGTGGGCGTTGGGTGGCGTGGCAGTGGCAGGCGGCATTGCCCTGGCCGCAGGTGGCGGCGGTGGCGGTGGTGGTGGCGGGAGCGACGACGATAATGGCAATGGCGGTGGCAACGGCGGTGATGGGGATGGTGACGGCGGCAACGGCGGTAACCCCACGCAGCCAGGCACCGATCCGAACGACACGACCCCACCGGGCGCGGCCAGCAACCTCAGATTCTCCGCAGATGGCACTCAACTTAGCGGCAGCGCCGAAGCCAACAGCACCATCACCGTCACCGATGCCAACGGGAATGTGGTCGGCAGAGGCCAGACCAACGGCAACGGCGAGTTCACCGTCGATTTGGGCACGCCGTACACCAACGGCGAGACCCTGACCGTCACCCCGACTGACGGGGCAGGCAATACCGGACCGGGTACACCGGTGACCGCAGTAGATACGACACCCCCGCAAGCCCCAATCCTCGACAGCGTTACCGATGATGTGGGCAGCGTAACCGGCACGCTCGCCAGCGGCCAGACCACCGATGATGCCCGTCCGACCTTTAGCGGCAGCGGCGAACCCGGCAGCACCATCACGATTTACGATAACGACGTCGCCATCGGCACGGCGCAGGTGAACAGCGACGGCAGCTGGAGCTTTACCCCTGACACCGCCCTGGGCGAAGGGGCGCATCAAATCACCACCCGGGCCACCGACGGCGCGGGCAATACCGGACCGGCCTCACCGGCATTCAGCTTTAACGTGGACACCGTTGCCCCGAATGCCCCTTCCAGCGTGACGATCACTGACACCACCGGGACGGTGCAGGGCGTGCTTACCGCCGGGCAAACCACCGATGCCAACCGCCCTGCCCTGACCGGCACCGGCGAGGTGGGCAGCACCATCACGATCTATGACAACGGTCAGCCCGTGGGCCAGACCACGGTGGGGGAAGATGGCAAATGGAGCTTTACCCCAACGACCCCTCTCGCGGATGGCGCGCACAGCATCACCCTGACGGAGACCGATCTGACGGGCAACACCAGCGCCCCTTCCGCTCCGTTTGACTTTACCATTGACCGCACCCCGCCGGACCAGCCGACCATCAGCCTGATCCCTGGCGGCACCGAGGTCATCGGCACCGCCGAGCCAGGCAGCACGATCACCATCACCAACGGTAGCGGAACGGTGATTGGTACCGGCCAGACCGATGCCAATGGCGACTACAACGTGGTTCTCACCGAGCCACAAACCGAAGGGAATACCCTCAACGTGGTGGCCTCTGATGCCGCCGGAAACCAGAGCCAGCCAGTGAGTACCGTGGTGGGGGATGTCACCCCGCCTGACGCACCGACCGATCTGGCGATCAATCCTGAAGGCACGGTGGTGACCGGTAAGGCAGAAGCAGGCAGCACCGTCACCCTTCGCGATGGCGACGACGTCATCGGCAGAGGCGTTGCCGGCCCTGACGGCAGCTTCGAAATTCTCCTCAGTACCCCGCGCCTGAACGGGCAGGAACTGGTAGCCACCGCCACCGACCCGGCGGGCAATACCGGGCCGGAAGGCAGTGTGACTGCACCGGACGTCACCCCGCCGCAGGCCCCGCTCATCACCAGCGTGGTGGATGACGTAGAGGGCCTTACCGGCGTGGTGGGCAACGGTCAGGTCACTAATGACTCCCGTCCGCTCATCACGGGTACCGGCGAACCGGGCGCGACCATTAATATCTACAACGGCGAGGCCCTGGTGGGGACTGCCGAAGTGGATGAGAACGGCAACTGGACCACCGAGCTGGAGCTAAGCGGCGACGGTGGCTACGTCCTGACGGCGCAAGCCGTTGATAGCAATGACAACCGCAGCGAATTCTCCAACAGCTGGAGCATCATCCTTGATGCTACGCCACCGGCCACGCCAGCCATTTCCCAGGTGATCAACGATCTGCCTGAGACCGCAGAAGCCATCGCCAACAATGGCACCACCAACGACAACCGCCCAACCCTGTACGGCACCGGCGAAGCAGGTTCGACGATCAGCATTCGGGTGGATGGCGTAGAGATCGGCACCGCCCAGGTGGGCAACGGCGGGGAGTGGAGCTTCACCCCAGCCACGGCGCTGGCGGATGGTCTGCACGAGATCACCACGGTGGCAAAAGATGCCGCCGGGAACAGCAGCCCGGCTTCCGGGGCCTTTACCCTGACGATTGATACCGTCGCCCCGGACGTTCCGGTGATCACCCGGATCGAAGACAACACCGGCAGCGTGCAGGGGGATGTAAGCAACAACGTCCCGACTGACGAAACCCGTCCGGTGATCCACGGCAGCGGCCCGGCGAATGCGCAGATCAGCATCTATGAAGGCACCACCCTGCTCGGCACCACCACCAGCAATGCGGAGGGTATCTGGAGTCTGCAGCTTGCCACGCCGCTGGTTAACGGCACCCACGTCCTGACCGCATCGGTGAGAGATGCAGTCGGCAACGTCTCCACCTCCGACAGCTTTAACCTGGTGGTGGATACCCTGGCCCCGGCCACTCCGGGAGTACCGGCGATCACCGTCAACCCTGACGGAAGCGGCGAAGAGCCGCTCACCTCCGGCGGCAGCACTCGCGACACCACCCCAACCCTGAGCGGCACCGGGACAGAAGGCGATATCGTCACCATCTACGACGGCACCACCAAAATCGGGGAAACCACCATTCCGCCGGGCGGCAACTGGACCTGGACCCCGCCAGCCGGGCTGCCAAATGGCACCTACGATCTCAGCCTGACCGTGACCAACAAAGACGGCGCAGGCAACGAGAGCGCCCCGTCGCAGCCGGTGTCCATCACTATCGATACCGACGCGCCGGATAAACCTGACGTGCCGGTGGTCACCGATAACGTCAGCGACATTACCGGACCGGTGGACAACAACGGCGCGACCAACGACACCCGTCCGGTACTGAGTGGCACCGGCACACCGGATGACGTGATCAGCATCTACGACCAGACCGCAGACGGTAACGTGCTGGTGGGCGAAGTGGTGGTGGATCTCAACGGCAACTGGACATGGCGTTCAGAGACGCCGCTGGCCGAGGGGTCGCACAGCTTTACCGTCATCGCCACCGATGCCGCGGGCAACGCCTCGGTGGTGTCGGACACCATTACCGTGACCGTTGACAGCCAGCTTCCGGAGATCCCGCTGATTAGCAGCGTGGATGGCATCGCCGCGGGCGGCAGCACCAACGACACCACCCCAACCGTCACCGGGACCGGCGAAAACGGCACCACAGTGATCCTCTACAGCAATGGCGTTGAAGTCGGGCGCGGGCTGGTCAGCAACGGCAACTGGTCCATCACCACGGCCGCGCTGAAGGATGGCGCGACGACCCTCACCGTAGCGGCAGTGGATGCCGCCGGGAACGTCAGCAGCGCCGGAAGCGACTTCACCTTTACTATCGACACCGTGCCGCCGGGCAACCCGCAACTGCTGGAGATCTCTGACAGCACGCTGGCGAACGGCACGCTGTACGTGAACAGCGGCACCCCGACCCTCAGCGGTACCGGCGAGCCGTTAAGCACCGTTACCGTCTCCGTTGACGGCAATCCTCTCGGCGAGGTGCAGGTCAACGAGCAGGGGCAGTGGACCTTCCCGCTGCCGGTCGGCACAACGCTGTCCGATAATCCGCATACCATCACCGTGGTAGCGCGCGACGCGGCGGGCAACACCAGCGAAAGCGGCCCGGTCAGCGTGGTCGTCGATACTGACGCCCCGGACGCGCCGGTGGTCAGCGAGGTCGTCTCCGGCGGTACGCCGCTGACCGGCACCGCCGAAGCAGGTACTACCATTACGGTCACTGGCCCGGGTAACGTGGTGTTGGGCACAGCCGTGACCAATGCGCAGGGGCAGTTCTCCGTGGCCCTGACCCCACCGCAGTACAACGAAACCACGCTGAACGTGGTGGCGAGCGATCCAGCGGGTAACGCCAGCGATCCGGTGAGCTTTGACGTCCTGCCGACGCCACAATTGCCGGACGTTCCTGTTATCGACGCCATCCTGGATGACAACGGCACCGCCGGTGACGTCAACGTCAAAGGTGGCAGCTCCAACGACGCCACCCCTACCCTCACCGGTACGGCGATCCCGGGCAGCGTGGTCACCATTTACCTGGACGGTAGCACCACGGCGCTGGGCACCGTCACTGCCAACGAAGTGACGGGGGCCTGGTCGTTCCCGATTTCAGATGCCCTGGCTGAAGGCAGCCACAGCTTCAGCGTGACAGCTACTGTCGACAACCAGACCAGCGGCCAGTCTCCGGGGGCGACGGTCAATATCGATCTCACCCCACCGGCCGCCCCATCGTTTGGCAGCGTGGTGGACGACGTTGGCCCGCAGACCGGTACGGTGGTCAGTGGCAGACCTACCAATGATGACCTGCCGACCTTCACCGGCACGGCAACCCCAGGCGATGTGATCCGCCTTTACGCCGACAATACCCTGATCGGCACCGCGACGGTGGGTAACACCGGAGCCTGGAGCATCACCCTGGCCCAACCGCTGGATGATGGCACCTACGCCCTGACCCTCAGCGCCACCGATCCGGCCGGGAACGAAAGCCCGCGTTCGGAAGCCTTCTCCCTGGTGGTGGATACCACTGCGGACGCCCCAATCATCACCGGGGCCAACGATGACGTCGGGCCGGTTACCGGCAACGTCGCCAACAACGGCAGCACCGACGACAACACCCCAACCCTGACGGGCACGGCGGAAGCGGGCAGCAGCGTCGCCATCTACGACGGCATTAAGCTGATTGGCACCGTCACCGCCAGCGCCACGGGTGCCTGGAGCTTCACGCCGACCACCGTGCTGGCGGAAGGTCAGCACGTCTTTACCGCCGTCGCCACCGATAGCGCGGGCAACGTCAGCCCGATCTCCGGTTCCTACACCCTGACCGTTGACGTGACCCCACCAGCCACGCCGCTGATCACCAGCATCAACGACGATGTGGCGGGCAATACCGGTCTGCTGACCAACGGCCAGGTCACCAACGATGTGCGCCCGGAACTGACCGGCACCGGCGTGGCGGGCAGCACGGTTCACATTCTGGATAATGGGGTGGAGATCGGCACCGCGCTGGTCAGCGCCAGCGGCAACTGGAGCTTTACGCCGTCCACCGATCTGGCCTCAGGGCCACACGATCTGCGCGTTAACGCTACCGATGCCGCGGGCAACGTCTCCGGCGCCTCGCCGGTCTTCAACATCACTATCGATATCACTGCCCCGTCGGCACCGGTGCTGGACACCGTGGTGGATGATGTCGGCACGGTGACCGGCACGCTGGACAGCGGCGATGTCACTAACGACGCCCGTCCAACCTTTACCGGCAGCGGCGAAGTGGGTGCCACTATCCGTATTCTTGTCGATGATCAGGAGATCGGCACCACGGTGGTTAACGCCTCGGGCAGCTGGACCTTTACCCCGGAGACGGCGCTCGAAGAAGGCTCGCGCAGCATCCGCTTTACCGCCACCGACACCGCCGGGAACACCGGTCCCGCCAGCGATCCGTTTATTCTGACGGTCGATACGCTGGCACCTGCGGCCCCGACGCTTACCGCCATCAGCGATAACGTGGGTCCTATCCAGACGCCAATCACCACCTCCGGCCAGGTCACCGATGACGCCTTACCAGGGTTAACCGGCACCGCTGAAGCCAACGCCACCGTAGTGATTTACGATAATGGTGCCCAGGTCGCCACCGTGCAGGCCACGGAAACCGGGGAGTGGAGCTGGACCCCGACCACGGCCCTGAGCAACGGCAGCCACACCTTTACCACCAGCGCCATTGACGCGGCGGGCAACCTCAGCGAAACCTCGCCGGGCTTCACGCTGATTGTCGATACCCTGAAACCAACCGCGCCAGTGATCGCGCTGGCGATTGACGATGTTGACCCGGTGACCGGGGCGCTCACCAGCGGCCGCACCACCAACGATCAACAGCCTGTGCTCACCGGCACCAGCGAACCGAATGCCCGGGTGCAGATTTTCAATGGTGAGACCCTGATCGGTGAAGGCATCGCCAATGCCAATGGCAGCTGGTCGATCGAGGTGAACACACAGCTTAGCGATGATGTGTACAGCTTCACCGCGGTGGCGATCGATGCGGCAGGGAATATCAGCGATCCGTCCGCGCCGTTCACCCTGACAATAGATACCCAGTTGCCGGACGCGCCGGTTCTGGTCTCGGTCACGGATGATGTGGGCGAGCCGGTGGACCTCACCAGTGGCCAACTGACCAACGACGCCAGACCGACCCTCAGCGGCACGGCCGAAGCGGGCAGCACGGTGAACATTTACGACGGCACCACCCTGCTGGGCAGCGCTACTGTTGGGGCGAACAACGCCTGGAGCTTTACCCCAACGACGCCGCTGGCTGACGGGGAACATACGCTCACGGTGACCACCACCGATGCGGCGGGCAACGTCAGCCCACCTAACGAAGGGTTTGTCATCAACGTCGATGCCACCGCCCCGGTCGCACCGCTCATCACCTCGGTGGTGGATAACGTCGGCTCGGTGCAAGGTCCGGTGCTTAACGGCAACCCGACCAACGACACCCGTCCGACCCTCAACGGCACCGCCGAAGCCGGCGCAACCGTGCGCATTTACGACGGTGAGACCCTGGTAGGCGAGACCCTCGCCAACGATCAGGGACAGTGGACGCTGGATGAAACCCTCATCGCCCTTGAGGATGGCGAGCATACCTTCACCGCCATTGCCACCGATGCGGCGGGTAACCTCAGCGCGGCATCCCCGGTGGCTTCCATCACCGTTGATACCCTTGCCCCGGGCGCACCGGACAGCTTCACGGTCCTTAACAATGGCAGCACCCTCACTGGCCGGGGTGAAGCAGGCAGTACCATTACCGTGCGCGATGGCAATACGGTGATCGGCACCGGGGTGGTCAATGACACCGGCAGCTTCTCCATCACCCTTACCACGCCGAAACAGAACGGCGAACTGCTGACGGTCACCGCCACCGACAGAGCCGGAAACACCGGCGCGGAAGGCCAGATCGCCGCCCCGGACACCACGCCTCCGGCCATCCCGGTGATTGTGGATGTGGTAGACAACGTGCCCGGCGTGACCGGCACCATCACTGACGGGCAAACCACCAACGATGCAACGCCGCTGATCCGCGGCACCGGCCCTGCCAACACGACGATTCAACTCTATAGCGGCACGACGCTGATCGGCACCACGCAGACCGGCGAGGGTGGCACCTGGGAGATCCAGCTCACCGCCGCGCTGCCTGACGGCGGCCACGTCCTCACGGCGCAATCCGTGGATACCACGGGCAACGCCAGCGCCGCTTCCAACAGCTGGAGCATCGTGGTTGATGCCACCGCCCCGGACGCCCCGGCGATCACCTCCGTGATCAACGATCTCTCCGGCACCGCGGTCGTCATCGGGAACAACACCGCCACTAACGACACCCGTCCGACCCTGAACGGCACCGGGGAAGCCGGGGCCACCATCAGCATTCAGGTGGATGGCGTGGAAGTCGGCACGGCCCAGGTAGGAACAGGAGGCACATGGAGCTTCACCCCGGAAGACCCGCTCACTGAGGGGCCGCACGCGATCATCGTCGTGGCGACGGATGCCGCGGGTAACACCGGCGAGGCCTCCCCGGCCTTTAACGTCACCATCGACACCGTACCGCCTGTTGCCCCGGTCATCACCCTGGCCGTGGACAGCACGGGCAGCGTCACGGGCGACGTGGTCAGCGACCAGCCGACCGACGAAACCCTGCCGTTGATCCGGGGAACAGGCCCGGCCAACGCGCAGATTAGCCTCTATGAAGGCACCACCCTGCTCGGCACCGCCACCACCAGCGCAACGGGGGCATGGAGCGTGCAACTGACGACCCCGCTGGGTAACGGTACGCACGCCCTGACCGCCACGGTCAGCGATGCGGCAGGCAATACCGCCGTTTCCAACACCTTTAACCTGGTGGTGGATAACGTGGCCCCTGCCACACCGGCTATCCCGGACATCACCGTCAACCCTGACGGCACGGGAGAGATCGCCCTTACCGGCGGCGGTAGCACCCGTGATACCACCCCAACCCTGAGCGGCACCGGGAATGAGGGGGATATCGTCACCATCTACAACGGCACCACCCCGATCGGTGAAACCACCGTCCAGCCAGGCGGCACCTGGACCTGGACCCCGCCAGAAAGTCTGCCAAATGGCACCTACGACCTCAGCCTGACCGTGACCAACAGTGACGGCGCGGGCAACGAGAGCGCCCCGTCGCAGCCGGTGTCCATTACCATCGATACCGATGCTCCAACCGCACCGGGTCTGCCAGTGGTGACGGATAACGTCAGCGACATTACCGGGCCGGTGGGCAATAACGGTGCCACCAACGACACCCGTCCGGTGCTGAGCGGCACCGGCACACCGGATGACGTGATCAGCATCTACGACCAGACCACCACAGGTAATGTGCTGGTGGGCGAAGTGGTAGTGGATATTAACGGCAACTGGACATGGCGTTCAGAGACGCCGCTGGCCGAGGGGTCGCACAGCTTCACCCTCACTGCCACCGATGAGGCGGGCAACGTCTCTGAGCTTTCCGGCACCATGACCGTGACCGTCGACAGCCTCGTGCCTGAGATCCCGGTCATCACCAGCGTGGATGATAACGTTGGGCCGGTCACCGGCAATATCGCGGCGGGCAGCAGCAGCAACGGCAACATCCCAACCGTCACCGGCACCGGGGAGAACGGCACTACCGTTATTCTCTACAGCAACGGTATCGAAGTGGGACGCGGCCTGGTCAGCAACGGCACCTGGACCATCACCACGCCAGTGCTGAAGGATGGCGCGACCACCCTCACCGTGGCAGCAATGGATGCCGCCGGGAACGTCAGCGAGGCGGGCAGTAACTTTGCCTTCACCATCGACACCGTGCCACCGGCAATCCCGCAGCTGCTGGAGATCTCCGACAGCACCCTCGCCAACGGCACGCTCTACGCTAACAGCAGCACCCCAACGCTGAGCGGCACCGGCGAACCGCTGAGCACCGTTACCGTCTCCGTTGACGGCAATCCTGTTGGCGAGGTGCAGGTCAACGCACAGGGACAATGGACGCTGCCGATCCCGGTCGGCACGCCGCTGTCTGATACTACGCATACCCTCACCGTGGTGGCGCGCGATGCGGCGGGCAACACCAGCCAAAGCGGCCCGGTCAGCGTGGTCATTGATACTGACGCACCGGATGCGCCTGCGGTTACCGACATCGTTTCCGGGGGTACACCGCTGACCGGCACCGCCGAAGCGGGTACCACCATTACGGTCACTGGCCCGAATAACGTGGTGTTGGGCACCGCCGTGACCAACGCGCAGGGACAATTCTCCGTGGCCCTGACCCCGCCGCAAAGCGATGCGGTGACCCTCACCCTGACCGCCAGCGACCCGGCGGGCAACGTCAGCGGCCCGGCAACCTATGACGTCCCGGCCACGCCTGCGCTGCCGGATGTCCCGACGATCGATGCCATCCTGGATGACAACGGCACCGGCGGTAACGTCAACGTCAAAGGCGGCAGCTCCAACGACGCCACCCCGACCCTCACCGGTACGGCGATCCCGGGCAGCCTGGTCACCATTTACCAGGACGGCAGCACCACCGCGCTGGGCACGGTGACTGCCGATGCCACCACCGGGGCCTGGACATTCCCGGTCTCGACCCTTGGGGAAGGCAGCCACAGCTTCAGCGTGACCGCCACCGTTGATGGCCAGACCAGCGGCCAGTCGCCAGCGGCGACAGTCAATATCGATCTGACGCCACCTGCTGCACCAGTGTTTGGCACCCTGGTGGATGACGTGGGCACCGTCACCGGATCGGTGGTCAGCGGCAGACCGACCGACGACAACCAGCCGGTACTGAACGGCACGGCGACGCCGGGGGATGTGATTAACGTCTATTCCGGCGATACCCTGCTCGGTAGCGTCCCGGTGAGCGCCACCGGTGCCTGGAGCTTTACCCTGCCTCAGGCGCTGGACGACGGCACTTATACCCTGACCCTCAGCGCTACCGATCCGGCGGGCAACGAAAGCCTGCGCTCGGATCCGTTCTCGCTGGTGGTTGATACCGTGACGGCTACACCGGTTATCACCGGCGCCAACGATGACGTCGGCCCGGTCACCGGTAACGTCGCCAGCGGCGGGTTCACCAACGACAACACCCCAACCCTGTCGGGTAGCGCGGAAGCGGGCAGCAGCGTCGCCATCTACGAAGGCAGCCGCCTGCTCGGCACCGTGCTGGCCAACGCCAGCGGTATCTGGAGCTTCACACCAACGACGGTGCTGGCTGAAGGCGAACATCGCTTTACCGCCATCGCAACCGACACCGCAGGTAACGTCAGCCCGCTCTCCGGGGAGTATATTCTGACCGTCGATATGACCCCACCGGCCACCCCGGTGCTGGTCAGCGTTAACGACGACGTGGCGGGCAATACCGGCCCGCTGGTCAGCGGCCAGCTCACCAACGATGCACGGCCAGAACTGACCGGCACCGGCGTGGCGGGCAGCACCGTGCACATCCTGGATAACGGTATCGAGATCGGCACCGCGCTGGTCAACGCCAGCGGTAGCTGGAGCTTTATTCCGACCAGCGATCTGGCTCAGGGGGCGCACGCGCTGCGCGTCAACGCTACCGATGCGGCAGGTAACGTCTCGGGCACCTCTCCGGCCTTCTCGCTGAACGTAGATACCGTTGCCCCACTGGCGCCGGTGCTCTCCAGCGTGGTGGATGATGTCGGGACCATCACCGGCGCGATCAACAACGGCGGCATTACCAACGACAACCGTCCAACCTTTACCGGCACCGGTGAAGCTGGCTCCACGGTTCGCGTTCTTGTCGACGGGCAGGAGATTGGCAGCGCGGTGGTGAATGCGTCGGGCAGTTGGACCTTTACGCCTGACACCCTCATCGAAGACGGGCTGCACAGCGTGACCCTGACGGCCACCGATCCCGCCGGGAATACCGGTCCTGTCAGCGGTGCCTTTACCCTGACGGTGGATACGCTGGCACCTGCGGCACCGACCATTGTCGCGGCCGCCGACAACGTTGGCCCGATCCAGACCCCACTCACCACCTCCGGTCAGATCACCGACGATGCCACTCCAACCCTGTCGGGCAGAGCCGCCGCTAACGCCACGGTGACTGTCTATAACAATGGCGTCTCCCTCGGCACCGTGCAGGCCACCGCCGCAGGCGACTGGACCTTCACACCCGAAAACGCACTGGACAATGGCAGCCACACCTTCACCGCCACTGCCGTCGATGCGGCAGGCAACCTCAGTGAGGTCTCGGCAGGCTTCACGGTGATTGTGGATACCCTTAAACCGGTCGCGCCGGTCATCGCCCTGGCTCAGGATGATGTCGGTTCTGTTACGGGCGCGCTCACCAGCGGTCAGCGCACCGACGACACCCTGCCGGTGCTCTCCGGTACCAGCGAACCGAATGCCCGGGTGCAGATCTTTGAAGGCCAGGCCCTGCTGGGTACCGCCACTGCCGATGCCAACGGCAACTGGACGATCCCGCTGACCACGCCGCTCACCAACGCCCTGCACAACTTCACGGCGGTGGCGACGGATGCGGCAGGCAACAGCAGCGATCCTTCTGCGACCTTCAGCCTGACGGTAGATACCCAGCCGCCAGCAGTACCGGTTCTGGTCTCGGTGGTGGATGATGTCGGCACCCAGGTGTCGCTCACCAGCGGTCAGTTGACCAACGATGCCAGACCGACCCTGAACGGCACGGCGGAAGCTGGCGCTACGGTGAACGTCTACGACGGCGATCGGCTGCTGGGCAGCGTGGTGGCCGACGCTAACAACGCCTGGAGCTTTACCCCAACGACGCCGCTGGCAGACGGACAGCACACCCTGACGGTGACCGCCACCGATGCGGTGGGCAACGTGAGCCTGCCAACCGCTGGCTTTAACCTTAACCTCGATGCTACCGCCCCGGGCGCGCCTGTCATCACCTCGGTGGTGGATGACGTCGGCTCGATTCAGGGTCCGGTACTCAACGGTAATCCGACTAACGACAACCGTCCGACCCTCAACGGCACAGCCGAAGCCGGTGCAAACGTTCGCATCTACGACGGCACCACTCTGGTGGGCGAGGTCACGGCGAACGCCCAGGGCCAGTGGACGCTGGCGCAGACCACCACCACCCTCACCGACGGGGTGCATAACTTCACCGCTACCGCCACCGATGCGGCGGGCAACCTCAGCGCGGCATCGCCGGTGACCTCCATCACCGTCGATACCGTAGCGCCGGGCGCGCCGGGTGGCTTCACCGTGCTTAACAGCGGCGGCCAGGTTAACGGCACCGCCGAGGCGGGCAGTACCGTGACCATTCTCGGCACTGACAACGTGACGGTGCTGGGCACCGGCGTCGCTGACGCCACCGGGAAGTTCAGCATCACGCTCTCCACGCCGCAGGTTAACGCCGAGCTGCTGCACGTCTTTGCCACCGACCGGGCCGGTAACGCCGGGCTGACGGTGGATCTGCGGATGCCGTACTCGCAGGTGCCAAACCCACCGGCCATCACCAGCGTCAACGACAATGTGGGCAGCATCATCGGCAACCTGCTGAACGGGCAGAGCACGGACGATACCACCCCAACCCTGACCGGGACCGCGCAGCCGTCCTCCACCATCACCCTGTATGACAACAACGTGTTGTTAGCCACGGTGACCACCAACAGCGCGGGGGTCTGGACCTGGACCCCAACCGTGCCGCTGAGTAATGGCCCTCACGCCTTTACCGCCACCGCAGGCAATGCGGCGGGCACCAGCGCCGTGACGCCGCTGAGTTCGATTGTGGTGGATACCGTTGCGCCGGGCACGCCGCAGGGGACCTTCAACGCCGACGGCAGCGTCCTGAGCGGTACTGCCGAAGCGGGCAGCACCATCACCCTGCTGCTGAGCGATAACAGCGTGGTGACCACCACCGCCAACGCGCAGGGCAACTGGAGCTACACCTTCACCGATAAGCAGTCCGAAGGGGAGCGGATCACCCTGTCGGCCACCGATGCGGCGGGTAATACCTCCGTCACCGGCACGGTGATTGCGCCAAACCTGCCGCTGTCGGCCAGTGACAACGTGGTGGGGCTGGCCCTGACCACCAACGCCACCATCAGCACTGCCCAGTACAGTGACTATGGCGTCCAGCTGGTGGGCGGCGTCGGCAACGTGCTGTCGCTGCTGGGGGAAAACTCGGCCCAGGTGACCTTCAGCGTACCGACCGGCGGTAGCGCGGATATGGAGATCAACGCCAGCGCCACCGGCATTGTCCTCTCCCTGCTCAACACTCTGGAGATCATCGTTCAGCGCTGGAACGGCACCACCTGGACCACGGAAGTGGATACCGGCCTGCCGCAGTTCGCTAACCTGTTGACCCTCGGGGCCAGCGGCGTGACGCTGAACCTGACCGGTCTGCCGGGCGGGCAGTATCGCGTGCTGAGCTACAACTCCAACCTGCTGGCGACCGGGTCGTACACCAGCCTTGATGTGGACGTCACGCAAACCACCGCGGGCACCCTGACCGGCACGCTGGTACAAAACGGCAACGTCATCACCGATGTGGATCCGGTGAGCGGCAGCGACAGCGCCCCGAACGGCACGGTGGTCACCAGCGTGACCAACGCCAACGGCGTCACGGTCAACGTGGCGGCGGGTGCGGCGGGCACCACCATCAACGGGCTGTACGGCACCCTGACCCTGCATACTGACGGGAGCTATACCTACACCCTGACCAACACCAGCGCCTCGGTGCTGGGCCGGACCGATACCTTCACCTACAACATCGCCGGGAAAGGGGCCACGGACGACGCCCGCCTGGTAATCACCCTGGGTGAAAACACGGTGCGCAACAGCGTGACGGCAGTGGACGATACCGCCTCCCTGACCTTCAACACGCAGGTGCAGGCTATCGACTACGGTCCATCGAGCCAGAGCGGCTTTACCGTGGTGGGCGTCAACCTGGGTAACGTGCTGAATCTCAACCTGCTGGACGATCGCAGCGAGACGATGAAGTACAGCGTGCAGGAAGGCACCACCCGCACCATGACCATTCAGGGGTCTGTTGGCGGGGTTGCCCTGGCGTCGGTGTTTGACCTCTATATCTACAAGTTCAACCCGGCGACACAGAGCTATGAGCGGATGCGCACCGAGTCAGGCTGGCTGCGCGCGCCGCTGCTGGGCGGCACCTCAGCGCCGCTGACGCTGACCCTGCCGGCAGGGGAATACATCTTCCTGATGAACACCGTCTCGGGGATCACCGCCCTGACCGGCTACCAGCTCAACATCCTGGAAGATCATGTTTATGCCGTCACCAGCACCACCGCCGCGACGACCGGCGACGTGCTGCAGAGTGACATTGTGCCAGCAGGCACCTTCGTCACCCAGGTGAACGGCGTTGACGTGAACGCCACGGGCACCACCCGCATTGAGGGGCAGTACGGCACCCTGCTGATCGACGCGCAGGGCAAATACACCTACACCCTGCGGGCCGGGGTGGGAGCCGACCTGATCAGCACGCCGGACACCTTCGTCTATACCGTGACGGCACCGAATGGCGATAAGGACACCGCCTCGCTGAACATCACCCCAACGCCGGTGGCGCTGGATGCGGTCAACGACGTCAGCGATACGCTGAGCGTGGATGCGACCCACCCTGTGGCGGCCTATCGGGATGATACGGTGGGTAACGCGACCTGGAACGCCGCCCTGCTGGCCCCTACCACGGGCAGAGGCAGCGGCGAGTTTGTGGTGGCGGCCAACACCGCCCTGCATGACGTCGTGCTCCACTTCAACGTCGCCTCACTGTTGACGCTGGGCGGCCTGAACGTGAACTGGACCATTACCGGGGCGGGGGTTTCCAGAAGCGGCTCCTTCAATGGCGGTCTGCTGCTGGGTGGCGTTGCCACCATCAACGTCGCGGGTCTGGATCTGGACGCGGGGACTTACACCCTGAGCTTTACCGGCTCCATGGGGCCGCTGGGGGTAGGCGCCATCTCCATCACGCCGTACGTCACCGGGACAACGGTGTTCCTGAACAATGAGCTGACCACGGCGGGCCACACCGTCACCGGCAATATCTTTGACGGTTCGGATTCGGGCGGCGTGCTGGATCAGCTCCATTCGGTGGACAGCCGTCTGAGCATCACCAGCTATACCGGCACCGTCACTACGCTGGATCCGTACACCACCGCCACGGCGACCGCCACGGTTCAGGGGCATTACGGGGTGCTGACCATCGGCGTGGACGGGCATTACACCTACACCCTGAACAGCGGCGTCTCGCTGGACTCGATGACCACGAAGGAGACCTTTACCTACAAACTGACCGGCGATAACGGCACCTCCGATACCGCGACCCTGACCATTGATATGGCACCGAAGTTCGTCAGTTCCGAGCATAACGATACCTTCACCGGTAGCGCCTATGGCGACACGCTGATTTACGAGGTGTTGAACAACACGGCAGGTAACGGCACGGCGGGCAACGGGGGCAATGACCACTGGACTAACTTCTCGCTGGCGCAGGGAGACAAGATCGACATCAGCGATCTGCTGGTGGGCTGGAACGGTCAAAGCGCAACGCTGGGTAACTATCTGCATGTTACCAACAGCAATGGCAATACCGTGATCTCTGTCGACCGAGACGGAGCGGCAAATATTTACACCAATACTACACTGGTAACATTGGATAACGTTCAGACAACTTACGAGGAACTGGTTAACCAACAACACATCATCACCAGCTAAGGCTAATAACAAGACCCGGGCGCACGTCGCCCGGGCTTAACATTATAAAGTTGTTCAGTTTTTTAGGGATAATGCCATGAACAAAGTACCTTGCTGGTGGCTGGGGTGCTGCCTGTTGTCCGGGCAGGTCCTGGCCGCCGACTCCCCTGCGGTCATTAGTTTTGGGCAATTAAATGAAAATCAGGAGCTGCCCTCTCTGAATGGACGGGTTGCATTGCCGACAAGCCAGGCCGCGCCCGGCACCTTAACCCTGGGCGATGCGGTGACACGTGCCGTTAACTGGCACCCCACCATTCGCGAAGCGGTGGGCAAACTCTACGAACAGATACAGCAGGTAGATGTTGCCAAATCGAAGTACTACCCGCAGATCAGCGCCGGTATTAACAACGGCTACAGTAACAACTCCAGCGATACCGGTTTTACCCCTTCCGTGGTGCTCTCCCTCTCCCAGATGCTCTATGACTTTGGCAAGGTTGCCAGCCAGGTGCGCGCCGAAGACGCGGGTGTGGTGGCACAGCAGGCCAATGTGCTGCTGAGCATTGATACCATCGCCCGGGATACCGCCACCGCGCTGGTGCAGGTGCAGATGTGGCAGCAGATGGTGGATACCGCCGAAGAGCAGCTTGAGGCGCTGGGCAGCATCGGCAAACTGACGCGCCAGCGTAATGACGAAGGGGCCACCTCGCTCTCCGATGTGGTACAGACCGACGCCCGTATCGAAGGGGCACGATCGCAGCTGATGCAGTATCAGGCTAATCTCGACAGCGCCCGCGCCACGCTGATGAGCAATCTTGGCTGGAGCAACCTCAACGCGGTCAGCAACACTTTCCCGGAGAAACTGGCCCGCAGCTGCGACATCAAGGAGCCGGATGACCGGCTGGTGCCTGCGGTGCTCTCCTCCTGGGCGCAGGCCAACGTCGCGCAGGCCAATCTGGACTACGCCAACGCCCAGATGACCCCGACCATTTCGCTGGAGCCGGAGGTGCGCCACTACATTAACAATCGCTATCCCGGCCACGATACGCTGGATAAAACCCAGTACAACGTGTCGGTTAACGTCGAGATGCCCATCTACCAGGGCGGCGGCCTGAACGCGCGGCGTAACGCCGCCAGCCATGCGGTGGAGGCGGCGCAGTCCAACGTGCAGCGCACCCGGCTGGACGTGCGGCAAAAATTGCAGGAGTCCCGCAGCCAGGTGATGAGCCTGATGAGCACTCTGCAGATCCAGTCCCGCCAGGAGACCCTCAGCCAGCGCACCCGCGAACTCTATCAGCAGCAGTATCTGGATCTCGGCTCCCGCCCGTTGCTGGACGTACTGAACGCCGAGCAGGAGGTCTACCAGGCCCGCTTTACCCAGTGGCAAACCGCCGGACAACTGCATCAGCTGCAGATCAACTGCCTGTATAACACCGGACGGATGCGCAATGCCTTCGACCTTGAAAACCACACGATTCAGTCAGTGGAGATCCAGCCATGAAGCAAGACGATATCCTTCACGAGGAGCCGCTGACGCAGGAGGCGCTGGAACACTGGGCGCAGGCGTTTGGCTATGTCGCCACCCGCTACCGGGTGGCCTGTTCCCCTGGGGCGCTGGTGGCGGGCGCACCCTGGCTACAGGGAAAGAGTAAAACCCCGGCCCTGACCGGGCTGGCCCGCGAGGCGGGGCTCTCTTTTAAGCTGCTGAACAACGGCCAGGAGTCGATCAACAGCTGGCGGTTGCCGGTGGTGGTCGAGCTTAATGACGGCAAGATCGGTGTGATCGAGCACTTCGACGGCGAAGATATGCTGGACGTCTGCTTCTTCGACGGCAAGGCGCAGACCAACCGCATCTCGCTGGCGAAGATGTTACCCGCCATTCATCAGGTGGTGGCCCTGCGTCCGCTGGCGGCGTTAAAAGACAGCCGCGTGGATGCCTATATCTCAAAATACCGCCCGGACTGGCTCTACCGGCTGGTGATGCGCGACCTGCGGCCCTACACCTACGTAATGCTGGCGGCGCTGTTCATCAACCTGCTGTCGCTGGCCGGGATTTTATTCTCGATGCAGGTTTATGACCGGGTGATCCCCGCCCAGTCCTACCCCACCCTGTACGTGCTGACTATCGGGGTGCTGATTGCCACCCTGTTCGGCTTTATTCTGCGTCTCGCCCGTAGCCACATTATGGATCTGCTGGGGAAACGGGCCGACCTGCGCGTCTCGGACCGGGTGTTCGGTCACGCCCTGCGCCTGCGCAACAGCGCGGTGCCCCGCTCCACCGGCAGCTTTATCTCTCAGCTGCGCGAGCTGGAGCAGATCCGCGAGATGGTGACCTCATCCACCATCTCCACCATCGTTGACCTGCCCTTCTTCTTCCTGTTTGTCGGGGTACTGGCCATCATCGCCCCTCAGCTGGCGTGGATCGCCCCGGTGGCGGCGGTGCTGATGGTGCTGCCGGGCCTGCTGCTTCAAAAAAAGCTGGCGTCGCTGGCGAAGCAGGCAGCCCATGAATCCACCCTGCGCAACGCCGTGCTGGTGGAGAGCGTCCAGGGGCTGGAGGATATCAAGCTGATGCAGGCCGAGAACCGCTTCCTGCAACAGTGGAATAGCTACGTTCAGATCACCGCCGAGTCCGGCCTGAAGACCCGCGAGCTGACCCAGGGCCTGATCAGCTGGGGGATGACCATTCAGAGCCTGGTCTACACCGCAGTGATTGTGGTGGGTGCCCCGATGGTGATCGAAGGGGAAATGACCACCGGTGCAGTGGTGGCGGCGTCAATGCTGGCCTCGCGGATGATTGCGCCGATGGCAACCCTGTGCGGTGTGCTGGCCCGCTGGCAACAGGTCAAAGCGGCTAAAGAGGGGCTGGACAACATTATGCAGCTCCCCACCGAGAACCAACGCGAAGAGACGCCGATCCGCCAGGACGTGCTGCGCGGTCACTACCTGTTCGAGCAGGCGCAGTTTGCCTACGGCGGCGACGTGCAGAACCCGGCGCTGCGCATCAACCGGCTGGAGATCAAACCCGGCGAGCACGTGGCGATCCTCGGCCGTAACGGCGCGGGCAAATCAACTCTGTTGCAGGCGATGGTAGGCAGCATGGATCTGGTGGGCGGCGAGCTGCGGCTCGACAACCTCAGCCTGCCCCATCTCGACATGGCGGACGTGCGCCGCAACGTCGGCCTGATGAGCCAGAACGCGCGGCTGTTTTACGGCACCCTGCGGGAGAACATTACACTCGGGATGCCGCGCGCCACCGACGACGAAATTTTTGCCGTGCTGGAGATGTGCGGCGCGGCCGCCTTCGTGCAGAAGCTGGCGAAAGGGCTGGACCATCAGATTATGGAGAACGGCGTCGGGCTATCCGGCGGCCAGCGCCAGTCGATTTTGCTGGCGCGTATGTTCCTGCGCGATCCCAACATCGTCCTGCTGGACGAACCTACCGCCTCGCTGGATGAACACACCGAACGCGAGTTTATCCAGCGCCTGAGCCAGTGGCTGGGCAACCGCACCCTGATCGTCGCCACCCACCGCGTGCCGATGCTGGAGCTGGTTGAGCGCGTGGTGGTGTTAAAAGAGGGAATGCTGGTGATGGATGCGCCGAAAGCCCAGGCGCTGAGCAACAGCCGGATGCAGCAGCAACAGCAGGCGAATGGCCGGGAGTGGAAAAATGAAAATCAATCAGCATGATGCCGCCGCGATGGACGACCTGGATAACGCCCTCGGCTCCGAGAGCGGTTATACCGGGGCCAGAAGCATTGTGTTAATCAGCCTGCTGCTGTTTGTCGTCGCCGGGGTGTGGGCGTGGTACAGCATTCTGGATGAGGTTTCCACCGGCACCGGGAAGGTGATCCCCAGCTCCCGCGAGCAGGTATTACAGTCGCTCGACGGCGGGATCCTGGCAGAGCTCAAGGTCCACGAGGGGGACCAGGTGCAGGCCGGGCAGGTGCTGGCGCGTCTCGACCCGACCCGCTCTGAATCCAACGTGGGTGAGAGCGCCGCCCGCTACCGCGCGTCGCTCGCCTCCAGCGCCCGTCTGCATGCAGAGGTGAACGATCAGCCGCTGGTATTCCCCCCTGAACTGGCGAAATGGACCGATCTGATCGCCGCTGAAACCCGGCTCTACAACTCCCGCCGCGAGCAGCTGGAAGACTCCCGGCGCGAGCTGCGCCAGGCGCTGGAACTGGTCAACACGGAGCTTGGGATCACCCAGCGGCTGGTGAAGACCGGTGCCGCCAGCCACGTCGAAGCCCTGCGCTTGCAGCGCCAGAAGAGCGACCTGGAGCTGAAGCTGACCGACCTGCGTTCGCAGTATTACGTCCAGGCGCGGGAGGCGTTGTCCAAATCCAATGCGGAAGTGGATATGCTCTCTGCGGTGCTGAAGGGGCGTGAGGACTCGGTCACCCGTCTGACGATGACCTCCCCGGTGCGCGGCATCGTGAAGAACATTAAGGTGACCACCATCGGCGGCGTTATCCCGCCCAACGGCGAGATGATGGAGATAGTGCCGGTAGACGATCACCTGCTGATTGAAACCCGCCTGTCGCCCCGGGATATCGCCTTTATCCACCCTGGCCAGAAGGCGCTGGTGAAGATCACCGCTTACGATTACGCCATCTACGGCGGGCTGGACGGCGTGGTGGAGACCATCTCGCCGGACACCATCCAGGATGAAGCCAAACCGGAGGTGTTCTATTACCGGGTGTTTATCCGCACCAGCCAGGATTACCTGGTCAACAAAGCGGGCAGACACTTCTCGATCGTGCCGGGGATGATTGCCACGGTGGATATCAAGACCGGCGAGAAATCGGTGATGGATTATATGATCAAGCCGTTTAACCGGGCGAAAGAGGCGCTGCGGGAGCGGTAGAATTTCTTCCTCTCCCTGGAGGGAGAGGAGATATCGGCACGATCGGCTCCTTCTTCTGATATTGGCACGGTCGGCTCCTTCTCCTGATATTGGCACGGTCGGCTCCCTCTTCTGATATTGGCACGGTCGGCTCCCTCTCCCCTATGGGGAGAGGGTTGGGGTGAGGGGAACATGCGGCTCAGGTGGCGGTTCCGTTCACCTTACGTTCTGCGCTTCTCTGTCGGCCCCGTCACCCGTGAACGTGCGAAGGGGGCTCGCCGCCGCCCCCTTCACAATCCCGGCTCCCGGCAAAGAAAATCGCCGCTTCGCGGTGCACTCAGCTTATTCCTCCAGGCTTTCGGGTCGGGCACCAGCCTGCATCCCTGCAGGCTATGCCCTCTCGGCGCGTCCCTGCGCCTCGCCCCGGCCTTACGGAAACGCTTCGTCGATTTTCAGCCGGACAGGGAGTCGCTGTAACTTTTTAATTATATTGTGATTATTTCATTGCGGTAAGAGCATCCAGATCGGCACGATCGGCCCCCTTTCCTCTTTGGGGAGAGGGTTGGGATGAGGGGAACATGCGACTCAGGTGGCGGTTCCGTTCACCTTACGTTCTGCGCTTCTCTGTCGGCCCCGTCACCCGTGAACGTGCGAAGGGGGCTCGCCGCCGCCCCCTTCACAATCCCGGCTCCCGGCCAGGAAAATCGCCGCTTCACGGTGCACTCAGCTTATTCCTCCAGGCTTTCGGGTCGGGCACCAGCCTGCATCCCTGCAGGCTATGCCCTCTCGGCGCGTCCCTGCGCCTCGCCCCGGCCTTACGGAAACGCTTCATCGATTTTCAGCCGGACAGGGGAGTCGCTGTAAATTATTAATTATATTGTGATTATTTCATTGCGGTAAGAGCATCCAGATCGGCACGATCGGCCCCCTCTCCTCTTTGGGGAGAGCGTTGGGGTGAGGGGGAATCCCCCACCCGGTGCCTGACAAGAAAATTGCCATGCCGTGGCCTGTTTTCTGCAGCCAGGGAATTTATATCCTGTTCCCTGCGTTAAATACTCAAAGGGAAACTTAATATCACCGTCATGACAAACCAAAGGAAAATAGTAAACAAAAATATCCAAAAATGGTTAGAGAATGTCTCTTTAACTGACTTATTAGAATATTTTCTCACTAAATTACCGGTCACTAAGCCATCTGTAACAATAAGCAATATTAAGAAAGCCATCAACAAATGGTAAGCATAATCGTGTATTGGAAGAAGCGCCGCCAGATCGCTCAGCGCAGTTGTGAAGGGTATAACGGCTAAGGCGAAGGGGATAAAAAGCGCATTAGCTCTTTTTTTAAATGCAGCGTCTTCAATGTTATTAGAAATCGCCTCTTTGAAAACCTCCCATCGGTCCCAGTAGGTAAAGAAAATCACGATGGTCACCATACCGACGTTTAGCCAGGCTCTGAATAATCCAACCGCGTTAACAACTTTGTCAGGGTTCTCTGGATAGCCAAGGTATTCATTTATATGCGGCTTACATCCCAAGTATAAAAATAGCCAGACAAGTAAAATAACTAATAACGCGTAGTTTAATAACTTCCTGCTAAAAGGCGTCGTCTGTTCACTTTCTTTTTTCTGATTATTTTCCAGACATTGCGCGCAAACACCCGTCTGTTGTGCATGTACTGCTTTTGTGGAAGGAGACTTGTTTTTTGTACCACGATTTCTTTCCCATCCTTTTACCTTGACCGACACTTAATCTCTCCTTCAAATGATGAAAAAACGCCTTTATATGTACTGGAACACTGGCAGGAAACTGCAATAAACTTTACTATCCCGTCTATTTTCATTCGCACTTGTTACCGGGGAAATAACACCCTTGAATATTCAAAAATATAACTACAACCTGCAAAGAGGCCCTATTTATCCTTTCATAATATTTATTATTATTCACCTGCCATTTATGGCAGCAGAAGTCGGGCTTGTGTCTGAGGCGCGGGTATAGGATATAAGCCAGAGAAGGGGCGAATTGCATCCTGACGACATAAAGCCGCTGCAAAGCGGCTTTATTATTTCAGCGGAACATTAACGGCAATGATTCGTTAACCTTCTGCGCGAAAGCGGTCTCTTGCGCTGCACGAGGCGCAATAAAATCAGGGTGACTCATAACATGACTCGTGGCCAGATTGAGGGCGCAGGTCATTTCATACAGCACTCTTTCTTGTTCAGCGCCGTTGCTGTTTTGCAGACTCTGGGCGCAACCCTTTACCCGCAACAAATTTTCCGTCATGCGCAGATTCGCCAGTTTGAACTCATCAGCCTGCTGACCGAGGGATTTCAGCTGTCCCCTGCTTTCTTGTAACGCGGTTTCAAGCTTATCAACCTCATTAGAGAGCCGGGACACCATAATGAAAAGTATGGCGATCCCTACCACGACAGGAACGATTAACCACCATGACAGAAACATGAGCGTAACCCTGAAAGAGACTGAAGGTAGTTAAAGTCTTATAGCTGGCTAATTAAGTTCAATAAGAGAAATGCATGAGTTTGATCGTTGCGCGATCGACTCCCTCTCCCTTGAGGGAAAGGGGAAACATGCGACTGAGGTGGTGGTTCCGTTCACCTTACGTTCAGCACTTCTCTGCCAGCCGCGTCAGCCGTGAACGTGCGAAGGGGGCTCGCCGCCGCCCCCTTCACAATCCCGGCTCCCGGCAAAGAAAATCGCCGCTTCGCGGATTATTCGCCCCATCCCTGGGGCTCACCCCTACGGGGCCAGCGCAGGCGCTGTTCAAAATTGCTCCCGGCAATTTTGTCCTCAGCTTATTCCTTCAGGCTTTCGGGTCGGGCACCAGCCTGCATCCATGCAGGCTATGCCCTCTCGGCGCATCCCTGCGCCTCGCCCCGGCCTTCCGGAAACGCTTCGGCGATTTTCAGCCGGACCAGTGAGTCGCTGTAAGTGATTAATTATATTGTGACTATTTCATTGCGTTAAGAGCATTCAGATTGGCACGATCGGCCTCCTCTCCCCTATGGGGAGAGGGTTGGGGTGAGGGGAACATGCGGCTCAGGTGGCGGTTCCGATCACCTTACGTTCAGCACTTCTCTGTCAATCGCGTCCCCCGTGAACGTGCGAAGAGAGTTCGCCGCCGCACGGCGATTCAGTGCGGCCTGATGCCCTCACCCCGAACCGTACACGCACCAGGAGCGCGCGCAACACGCCTTAAACGCCCGTAGCCTTCGGGTAAATCGTCAGATGCTTCTCTGAGCCATAAAACGGGATCACCAGAAACGCCATGCCCGCCGTTCCGCTGGCGAACTGCACCGCCATATCGCCGTTACGGGTAATGAACAGCATCCGGTCATGCCAGCGACAACCGACGCTCATATCCGGGGTGCAATTTTTATACTTCGTTAATAGCACTCCCTCTTTGGTCAGGAAGAAGTAGCGGCTATCACTCCCGGACGGTTTTGCCGCCGATTCATCCAGCAGCACGTAAGTCACCTCCCGCAGCGTTCTGTTTTGCGCATCCAGCGTTTTCACCTGCAACCGTCTGGCAGGATAGTTAAAGCGCAGCTCCACCATCGCCGCATTGTCGGCTCTGGCACGCAAGGTTTCGGCCAGATCGTTTGCACCATAGTCTTTACCCCCGCCCGGCTTGAGCGGTTTCGTCATAAAGCGGTACACCGTGTGATGCCGAATATCCTGGCGGTTCTGATATTCGGCATTAAACTGCGCTTTTTGTGGGGCGTTGACGACGCAACCGGTGAGTAACAGCAAACATAAAAGGAGAGAAAGTTGACGCATTGAGGTTCTCCACGCAGGGTTTCAAAGAAGGTTGACGGTGCTCGCTAACCAGCCAGGAAGGTGTTCCCGATACCAGCTGAGATAACGTGGATAATCGCTTTTCTGCCGTGCATGCAGGAGTAAGACCACCTCCGTCACGATCCAGGCCTTCGCAATGGCAATCTCTTTGGCTAAGTCATGCCCGTCGGGATAACCGGCAATAAGGCGATAACGTTCGGCCATCGCCTTGAATGCCTGAGGGGTGCCCATCCCCTTAATCAGGGGGGCCAGATCGATAGCCGGGCTTCCCGTACCAAACCGTTCCCAGTCAAAAAGCACCCACTCACCGTTGTCTCTTCTTCCCCAGTTACCTGCATTACTGTCGCCGGATATCAGGCCCGGATGACGAAACAACGCCTCGCTGTGCTGATGAAAACAGAGCATCTGCTGCGCTGCATGATCCGGCAGGGCCAACAGCGCGAGGGATGCCTCAAGCGCGGCGGCTGACCAGCCGTGGGGATGACAGGTCCATGACGGGTCCGGCGGATAAGCATGCAGGCGGGCCAACATCGACAGCACCTCGTCGCCCGCCACGGCCTCCTGATCCACCGGGTGCGGAATGTATTCCAGCCTTAACCTGCGCCGGGGGGCGTCGGCGGACAGCAGTGCGGGAGAAGCAACGCCCGCCAGACCGAGCCGCGGCGCAGCGGCGTGATAAAACGCAAACTCCACCTCGCTGACGGGGGATTTTTCAATAACCCGACGCCCCTCTTCATCGCGGATGAGCGTGACTTTCGCGGTCCCCATTCTGGATAAATTCTGCTCAGACATGCTTTATTCCTTTAATGGCTCATTCACTGCTGATTGCCAGTAAAGCGGCGACCCAAACGTCTCAACATAGTAATCAATCACCGCCCGCACGTTCAGCGGCGGATGGCGCGTATGGGGGTAGATCGCCGCAATGGTGAGTGGTTCGGTATTGATGGAGGTCTCCCATTCCGGCAGCAGTTTCACCAGCTCACCGCTGTGGAACCTGTCGCCAATCAGCCAGTCCGGGAACAGCACTATCCCCATCCCGCCCAGCGCGGCGATAAGCAGGGTTTCGGCATTATTGGAGGACATCAGCGGAGAGACGGGATAGTGAGTCCACGCCTCGCCGGGCCGACGCAGCAGCCAGCGGTTGGGACCGGACGAGCCGCGATAGATCAGGCATTTGTGCTGCACAATGTCGTCCGGCGTTTCCGGCGCGCCGTATTTACGCAGATAAGCCGGGGAGGCGGCCAGATGATAAAACTGCTGGCCCAATACCCGGGCGTGAAACGTGGAGTCGGTCAGCGCGCCGATGCGAAAGATCACGTCGGCGGCATCCCGATGGGGATCGATGTAATCATCGGTCAGCGTCAGCTCAATGCTGAGGCGGGGATAACGCTCCGTCAGGCCGGGGAGACCGGGGGCGATATGCCGCTGGCCAAAAAAGACCGGGGCGTTAATGCGCACCACGCCGGACGGCTCCCGCTTGCGCTCATCCAGCTCCCGGCGCGCATCGTCAAGATTGCCAAGCATCTGTCGTGCAAAACGGATAAAGAGATGCCCGCTCTCGGTCGGGATAATGGCCCGCGTATTGCGGTAGAAAAGCTGCTGGCCGAGCGCATCCTCAAGCTGGTGAATGATGCGGGAAACCTGCGAAGCTGAAATCCCCTCCCGACGTGCCACCACCGAAAAATTCTGGGTCTCATAGACTGCCGTAAAGATCAGCAGCCAGCGAATGGTGATGTTTGTCGCGTCGTACATTGATGCATTTCCTGCACAGGTGTTTATTGCATTATGGCATTTTTCTCACTGATGTTCAGGCGTACGCTTCCCGGCCTGAACAATGGAGAGATGGCGTGGTATGCAACTGATATTGATTTTATTCGTTATTGCGGGCGGCATGGGGCTGTCCGTGGAGGCAGGATTGCTGGGGCCGCTCGGCGGTGAAGTGGGCGATCTGTGGGCAACGTTCAGCGTGTTCGGCGTCGGTGCCGCCCTGACGTTTTTGCTGATGCTGTTTTTCAGCCCGCGCAACAGCCCGTCGTTTTTCGCCCAGCCCTCATGGCAGCTGCTGGGCGGGGTGCTCGGCCCGGTCTACGTGATTATCCTGACCATCGCCACACCCGCGATTGGCATCGCCATGACCATGATTGGCATCCTGGCGGGCCAGGTCTTTAAGAGCCTGATCATCGACCACTATGGTCTGCTGGGAACGCCACACCGCAAAATTGACAGTAAACGTATCATCGCGCTGGGCTTCATCATCGCCGCGCTGGTACTGGTTGCACAGGGGTAAAAGAACAATGACATTAATTATGATTATTCTGGCGGTGATCGGGGGAGCCACCCTGAGCATTCAGGCCGCCATTAACGGCCAGCTGGGCAGCAGCGTTGGGGTCTTTAAAAGTGCCTTTCTGACCTTTTCCGTCGGCGCGCTGATCACCGCCCTGCTGATCTTCTTCTTTGAGCCGAAACAGGCGGTCACCCTGCTGGATGTGCCCAAATGGCAGCTGCTGGGCGCGATGTTCGGGGTGCCCTATATCGTGATCATGGTATTTGCCGTGCAGCGTATCGGTACGGCGGTCGCCACGGTGGCGGTGATTTTCGGGCAACTGACCATGAGCATGCTGATCGACCACTTTGGCTGGCTGGGCAACGCGGCGATTCCCTTCTCGATGAGCCGTCTCGGCGCCATCCTCTGCCTGGGGATCGCCCTTTTCTTTATCTACTCCAGCAGCAGAACGCCTGAAACGACAGGTGAACCTGCAACGGAAACCGCAAGCGACTAACCTCATGCCCGGCCTGCCTCCCTCGCAGGCCGGGTAAGCCATGCGCCACCCGGCAAGCCCATTCGCCAGCGCGCGGCAAATTGGGTATCATCCCCTCCTCTTTTTTCCTCCGGTCTGCCTGATGTCTGCCATTATCGATACCTTTATTGCCCCGCCGTGCCACACCCCGATAGAGACGCTCTGGCAGGACGATCATCTGGTGCTGATCAATAAGCCCAGCGGGCTGCTCAGCCTGTCGGGGAAGAATCCGCAAAACCTCGATTCCGTGCATCACCGGCTGGTACAGACGTTTCCCGGCTGCACCCTGGTGCATCGCCTGGATTTCGGCACCTCCGGGCTGATGGTGATTGCCCGTAACAAGGCGATCAATGCCGCCCTCTGCCAGCAGTTCAGCCAGCGCAGCGTCAGCAAGATCTACACCGCCCTGCTCTGCGGCCATCTGGCCGATGACGACGGGGTGATAGACGCCCCCATTGCCAAAGATCCGGCCCTGTTCCCGCTGATGTCGATTTGCGCCATCAGCGGCAAGCCCGCCCGCTCCCGCTATCGGGTCATCGAGCGCTTTTATCATCAGGAAAACGTGCCGGTGACGCGGGTCGTCCTCATCCCGGAGACCGGGCGCACCCACCAGCTGCGTATTCACTGCCAGCAGTTGGGCCACCCCATTCTGGGCTGCGACCTGTACGGCGGGCTTCTGCCCCCCGGCACCGAAAAGACGCCGCGACTGATGCTGCACGCCAGCGAGCTGCATTTTGTCCATCCCATTAGCGGGGAGCCGATGGTTGTTCGCAGTGCCAGCCCGTTCTGAAAATCTCTCTCACGGGTAGCCTGCTACTCTGAGGCGTTCCATCCGGTGCGCGACCGGGTACGCCCCCCAGAACGCGGGCGTGACGGCAAACTGCTGAGGGTCCGGGAAGTGGAGAACGGATGATGGCGCTTATCCGGCAACTGAACTCACCCCACCTGCTGCACCTCGGGTGCCAGATACACCCGCACATAGCGCACAAACTTGCCGACAAACACCCCGGCGAACAGCCCGCCGGTGATAATGACGAACGCACTCACCCCAGGGCGCTGCAGCACCTCGGGTGCGATGGCGCTCATCACCCCCAGCACGTACTTCACCGCGAAGGCGAGCATCATAAAAGGCAGGGCGGAGTAGTCTGCTGCACGATAGAGGCTGCGCGGCGCGGCGGCGCGCGCAATCGCCGTGCGTTTGATCAGGATATAGCCCATCGCCGCGCCGCTGAGTAGCCCCACCAGCCACAGGGAGCCGGTCGCCAGCGTCAGCGTGCGGAATACCAGCAGATCGTAGATATCCCAGATCAGAAAAAGAGCCGGGATGATGGCCAGCTTCTCCAGCGTCACCGTGGCGGGCTTACGCGCCTTGATGCCCCGGCTGAGGAGAAACAGCAGGATGAGATAGACCCAGAAAGGCGTATGGATCAAGATACCCGAAATGAAATCAATCATATGGTTCACCGTTGCAGCACCTGGATGACACCGTGTCACCGCTCCGGCTCAGTATTGCCTATGGCACCCGCTTCACCATCATACTTTATCAGGGTATTTAATCTCGCCCTTCGCTTACTCTTTTAGAAGTACCCTTTTCAATGAATCATTGTAATCTATGCATAATATACTCACCCGCTTCGCTAGATTATTTTTTAGTCGCCCTTATAAGATGTGAATAATATAAAAATCAATTAAGACTAATCCCACGTATTTTAATTTTTTATGCACTATGGATCCGTTAACACCTTTGTAAACATACGTAAAGAACCCCGCCACGCCTGGACTCGCACGCTTCAGCGAGACACAGAAAAACAGGCAAAGCCGCCCTCACGGAAGGTCGTTTGATAACATAACCTTGTAGAGAAATAGTATAAAAACAAGCGAGCCGATATTTTCTCCAACTCATCATGCGTACTGGAAATTATTGGAAAAACTCCGGTTTGACGATTTAAAAATAGTGACTAAATTTAATTCTGAACGACACCGGATACGAATGAAAACGTATCTACTGACATAAACGATGTAAATGAGGAAACATAATATGGCAGAGCAACGTGGTGGTTCAGGTAATTTCTCACAGGACCGTGAAAAGGCCTCTGAAGCAGGTAAAAAAGGTGGACAGCAAAGCGGCGGTAATTTCAAAAATGACCCGCAGCGCGCATCTGAAGCAGGTAAAAAGGGTGGTCAGCATAGCCATGGTGGCGGACGCAAATCCGACAACTCTTAATTCATCTCATTATTAAAGCCTGTTATTCACTTTAATCGGTAATCTGCGGGTCCGCGGGCTCGCAGAATTTTTATGTCACTGGAGAAAAGCATATGAACATGAAAAGTATAGAAGATGTGTTTATTCACTTGCTATCGGACACTTACAGTGCAGAAAAACAGCTTACCCGTGCTCTGGCGAAATTATCCCGCGAAGCTGCCAGCCCGGATCTGAGCGCTGCGTTTAAAGCGCACCTGGAAGAGACCCACGGCCAGATTGAGCGTATCGATCAGCTCGTGGAGAAAACGCCCAATATTAAACTGAAAAGAATGAAGTGCGTTGCAATGGAAGGCTTGATTGAAGAAGCCAATGAAGTCCTTGAAAGCACAGAAAAAAATGAAGTGCGCGATGCGGCGTTAATCGCGGCAGCGCAGAAAGTCGAACACTATGAGATTGCCAGCTATGGCACCCTCGCCACCCTGGCAGAGCAATTAGGCTATACCCAGGCGGTAAAATTATTAGCCGAGACGCTGGAAGAAGAGAAATCCACCGATCTTAAACTGACCGATCTGGCCGTCGGTAATATTAATCAGAAAGCAGAAAAGTAAGCCTGAATTAACCGAACCCGAGGAAGAAAATATGAATCACGTAGAACACTACCATGACTGGCTACGCGATGCTCACGCCATGGAAAAGCAAGCTGAATCTATGCTCGAATCAATGGCGAGCCGCATCGACAATTATCCTGATGTTCGCGCCCGCATAGAACAGCATATTACTGAAACCAAACAGCAGATTACTGTGCTGGAAGAGATCCTTGATCGTAACGATATTTCTCGTTCGATGTTGAAAGACTCCATGAGCAAAATGATGGCGTTCGGCCAGTCTGTCGGCGGCATGGTCACGTCGGACGAAATTGTGAAAGGCTCTATTAGCGGCTACGTTTTCGAGCAGTTTGAAATTGCCTGTTATACCTCCCTGCTGGCCGCGGCGAAAAAAGCCGGGGACATGGCGTCAGTGCCTGCTATCGAGTCTATCCTTGCGGAAGAACAGCGTATGGCCGACTGGCTCATCCAGCATATCCCGGATACCACCGAGCAATTCCTCCTGCGTTCAGATGCTGATGGCGTGGAAGCTAAAAAATAACCCAGGAGTGAGCCTATGTTCCGACACGTAAAACAGTTGCAATACACCGTTCGCGTCGCCGAGCCGAATCCCGGCCTCGCGAACCTGCTGCTCGAACAGTTTGGCGGCCCTCAGGGTGAGCTGGCCGCCGCCTGCCGTTACTTCACGCAGGGGCTGGGGGACGACGATCCCGCGCGCAGAGAGATGTTGATGGATATCGCTACCGAAGAGCTGAGCCACCTTGAAATCATCGGTACGTTGGTCGGTATGCTGAATAAAGGTGCCAAAGGCGAACTGGCCGAAGGCACCGAAAGTGAAGCGGAACTGTATCGCTCCCTGACGGCCAACGGTAACGATAGCCATATCACCTCCCTGCTGTACGGGGGTGGGCCGCCGCTGACCAACTCTGCGGGCGTACCCTGGACTGCGGCCTATATTGACACCATTGGTGAGGCCACAGCCGACCTGCGCTCCAATATCGCGGCCGAAGCGCGCGCCAAGATCATCTATGAACGCCTGATCAACGTCACTGACGATGTGGGTGTAAAAGATGCCCTTGCGTTCCTGATGACCCGTGAAGCCGCGCACCAGCTGTCGTTTGAGAAAGCATTGCAGTCGATTCGCAATAATTTCCCACCGGGGAAACTGCCGCCAATCGAACAATATGCAACCACCTACTACAATATGTCTGCAGGTGATGATCTTCGCGGCAGCTGGAACAGCGACGAAAACTTCGAGTACGTTGCCGATCCGCAACCCGCCGTTGACGGTGGCGATGGTACGGCTCAGGTCAAGCTCACTAAAGAGCAGGCTGCTATGCTGAAAGCAATGGCGGCCCGTACTGAGTCAGATCCGGATGCCAATCCATTGACGGGTGCTGAGCTGGGGGCCGGTAAAGAAAAACCGTAACCCTGCACCGAAGAAAAAATGCTGTACCACAATGCCCCGTTCCTTACGGGGCATTTCGCTGACAGGGGTAGAGTACGATGTTCGAACTCGATGCGTTCCATCTCGCCAGGCTTCAGTTCGCCTTCACAGTGTCGTTTCACATTATCTTCCCGGCCTTAACCATCGGTCTGGCCAGCTATCTGGTAGTGCTCGAGGGCATGTGGCTGAAGACAAAAAATGACGTCTGGCGCTCGCTGTATCACTTCTGGTTAAAAATCTTCGCCGTTAACTTCGGCATGGGCGTGGTCTCGGGCCTGGTAATGGCCTATCAGTTCGGCACCAACTGGAGCGGATTCTCCCAGTTCGCCGGGAGTATCACCGGCCCGCTGCTCACCTATGAAGTCTTAACCGCTTTCTTCCTCGAAGCGGGTTTCCTCGGCGTGATGCTGTTTGGCTGGAACAAAGTCGGGCCAGGCCTGCACTTTTTTGCCACCTGCATGGTGGCGCTGGGCACCCTGATGTCCACCTTCTGGATCCTCGCCTCCAATAGCTGGATGCACACTCCACAGGGGTTCAGCATCGAGAACGGCCAGGTGATCCCCGAAGACTGGTTCGCCATCATCTTTAACCCCTCCTTCCCCTACCGCCTGATCCATATGTCCATTGCCGCTTTCCTCAGTAGCGCCCTGTTTGTGGGTGCCTCGGGGGCCTGGCATTTGCTGCGCGGTAACGATAGCCCGGCGGTGCGCAAAATGTTCTCGATGGCGCTGTGGATGGCGCTGCTGGTTGCGCCGATTCAGGCCTTCGTCGGGGATATGCACGGTCTGAACACCCTCGAACACCAGCCAGCGAAAATCGCCGCCATAGAAGGCCACTGGGAGAACCCACCGGGTGAAGCCACGCCGCTGCTGCTGTTTGGCGTGCCGGATATGGAGGAGGAGCGCACCAAATACGGGCTGGAGATCCCGGCGCTCGGCAGCCTGATCCTGACCCATAGCCTGGATAAGCAGGTCCCGGCGCTGAAAGATTTCCCGAAAGATGAGCGACCCAACTCGCTGATCGTCTTCTGGTCCTTCCGCGTGATGGTCGGCCTCGGGCTGCTGATGATCCTGATGGGCGTTGTCAGCCTGTGGCTGCGCCATCGCCACCGGCTGTATCACTCCCGTGCGTTCCACTGGTTTGCCCTGAGCATGGGGCCAGCCGGGCTGGTGGCCATCCTTGCGGGCTGGATCACCACCGAAGTGGGCCGTCAGCCGTGGGTGGTCTATGGCTATCTACGCACCATTGATGCGGTGTCGCTGCACAGTACCTTGCAGATGAGCATCAGTCTGCTGGCGTTTTTTGTCGTCTACTGCTCGGTGTTCGGCGTGGGGTATGTCTACCTGGTGCGGTTAATTAAGAAAGGACCGCAGCCTACCGACAATCTCTCCCTGAATACTGACGGCAGACCCGCGCGTCCGCTCTCGGCGGCAGAACCGGTACCGGAAGAGGAGAAACCATAATGGGCGTCGATATCTCAGTGATCTGGTTTGCCATCATCGTCTTCGCCACCCTGATGTACATCATCATGGATGGGTTCGATTTGGGTATCGGCATGCTCTTCTACTTTGAGCGTGACCCGCAGGCGCGTGACGTGATGGTCAACAGCGTCGCGCCGGTGTGGGACGGGAATGAAACCTGGCTGGTGTTGGGGGGCGCGGGGCTATTTGGTGCCTTCCCCCTGGCCTATGCGGTGATTATCGACGCCCTGACGATCCCCCTGACTGCCATGCTGATTGGTCTCATCTTCCGCGGCGTGGCCTTTGAGTTTCGTTTTAAAGCCACGCCGTCGCACCGCGGCTTCTGGGACATCTCCTTCGCCGCCGGTTCGCTGCTGGCGACCTTCAGCCAGGGCATTGTGGTGGGGGCGATGATTAACGGTTTCGACGTGGAGGGCCGTCGTTTTGCCGGTTCCGCGCTGGACTGGCTGACGCCGTTCAACCTGTTCTGCGGGCTGGGGCTGATGGTGGCTTATACCCTGCTGGGCACCACCTGGCTTATCATGAAAAGCGAAGGGGCGTTACAGCGCCATATGCGCGACCTGACCCGCCATGTGCTGCTGGCGCTGCTGGCGGTCGTGGCGGTGGTCAGCATCTGGACGCCTCTCGGCTGGCAGTTTGTGGCCGACCGCTGGTTCTCGCTGCCTAACTTCTTCTACTTCCTGCCGGTGCCGATACTGGTGGCCGTATGCGGGGTATTGATCTGGCGGCTCACCCGTAACCCGCACAGTCACGCTCGCCCCTTCCTGCTGACGCTCGGGCTGATTTTCCTCGGCTTTAGCGGGCTGGGCATTAGCCTGTGGCCCAACATTATCCCGCCGGGCATCACCATCTGGGACGCGGCCGCCCCGCCGTCCAGCCAGCTGTTTATGCTGGTGGGTACGCTGCTGATTATTCCGCTGATTCTGGTCTACACCGCCTGGAGCTACTACGTGTTCCGCGGCAAGGTCACGGATACCGAGGGTTATCACTGAATAACATGAAAGTGCCCCTCTCCCTTGCGGCTGGCAGAGAAGTACAGAACGTAAGGTGAAGGGAACCGCCACCTGAGTCGCCTGTTCCCCTCACCCCAACCCTCTCCCCAAAGGGGAGAGGGGGCTGACCGTGCCACTATTTTTGTGGAGATCTCTCGGCCCTTGAGGGGTACTTTGCAGGGATCGCCGGGTGGCGCTCAGGCTTACCCGGCCTGTAACACTACTTCCGCCGCCCTATCAACTTACCGATCAGTACCAGCCCGGTCACCACCGCGGTACCCACCAGCACTTTACCCGGCACGCCGGAGGTGATGGCTGCGGCCCGGGATTTGGCCTCCGGTGAAAAATGACCGTGTATCCGATGCTCGCCACCGACCGGGTTGGCGAGATTATCCTGTCTGTCTGGCGGGTTGAGCGCCTCCTCCATCTGCCCTTCCCAGGCATTTTTCACCATCATCCGGTCGAGAAGACCGGGGAACAGAAACTGCCCGACAATCGCCCCGATGGTGCTGCGCCCCACCCACAGCTCGCGCACCGGCTTTTGTGCCACGCCGTAAATCGCCTCGGCGGCGACCTCCGGCTGAAAGACCGGCGCAACCGGGCGCATACTGTAAGCAAACTTGTTCCGCGCCCAGTCAAACTGCGGGGTGTTCAGCCCCGGCATCTGCACCATCGCCAGGTGTACGCCGCTGCGCTCGTGCATCAGCTCGGTACGCAGCGCATCGGTGAAGCCGCGGATCGCCGCCTTGGCGCCGCAGTAGGCCGACTGGAGTGGAATGGAGCGGTAGGCCAGCGCGGAGCCGACCTGGATAATCACCCCGCTGTCACGGGGGATCATCTGCTCCATTGCGGCCCGCGTGCCGTTAACGCAGCCCAGATAGGTCACCTCCGTTACCCGGCGAAACTCATCGTCGGTGATGCTGTAAAACGGCGCCAGGGTGGTACACATGGCGTTGTTTATCCACACGTCGATAGCGCCCAGCTGGTCGGCCAGGGTTTGAGCCGCCTGGCTCAGCGCCGTGGCGTCCACCACATCCACACTCACCGCATGGCAGTTGACGCCATAGTTCGCCACCTCCGCCCGCGTGGCCTCAAGACTATGATCATCGCGGGCGATAAGTCCCACGTCGTATCCCGCCGCCGCAAAACGCAGCGCGGTTGCTTTCCCTACCCCAGCCGTTGCGCCGGTAATTACCACCACACTCATAGCCTCTCCTTAATGCAACTGCTTTTTCCAGTGCGGCACCTGCCGCAACAGTTCAGAAAGCGCATAGCGAACCGCTTTCTCGATCACATCTTCACACTCGCCGGTAAAGTGCTGTACGGCGGTGGTCACTTCGCCGCGAAAGCACCAGCCAAACCAGACGGTGCCCGCCGGAGTGCCATCCTCCCCGCCATCCGGCCCCGCGTAACCGCTGATAGCGATACTGACATCCGCATCGGCCAGCTTCAGTGCCCCTTCGGCCATCTCGCCCACCGTCTGGCTACTTACGGCGGTGTACTTTTCAAGCGTGGCATTGCTGACGCCCAACACCTTGTGTTTAGCTTCATTGTTAAAGGTCACCACGCCGGTGCCAAAGAAGGAGGCAGTATCCTTTTCTGCACAGAGTGCAGAGGCCACATTGCCACCGGTACAGGACTCTGCCGTGGTAAGCAGCCAGCCTAAGTCGGTCAACACCGTTGACACCTGGCGGGTGAGTTCCTTGGTGGTTTTGGCCTGGTTCCAGATATTTTCTTTCATGATTCACTCTCTTCGGGAATAATCGATATATGCCCATTACGTTCAAGGATTGCGTATTTAATTTTCTCCAGCTGATATATGCCGTGATTTTGTCGGGCCGATACCAGAATATCGTCGCAGGAGACATCCACTTTCTTTAATTTCTCTTGTTGTAATTCACCGTGCACCACCAGAATAACCGGCGAGCCATCGAACATGGATTCCGCACCGGAAATGTATTTTTTTGCCAGCCCGAAAAGCATATCAATCACCACCAGCGTAATAATGGTTAGCATGGCACCGGTCACCGAAAAATCATCCCCTAACAGCGCCTGCTGCGTGGCCTCACTAATTATCAATAACAGGATTAAATCAAAGCTGGTCATTTGCAGCAGCGCCCGCCTTCCGGCGATTTTAAACACCACCAGCAAAATCAGATAAATCGCCACCGCCCTGAGTATCATTTCCATGCTGGTTCCCTACGGGTAGATAAGTTGCCAGAAAGAGAGACCCGGCTGATTATTTACGGTGACGGTGGTGACGGTCTTACCGGGTTTATCCGGGGTGTTATAGATCCAGACGTTAAAATCTTTGCGTGGTTTTGCCTCCTGATAAACCAGCACCAGCTCCCCACCCTCGCTGTGCATTTCATCAGGCTGCGGCCAGATATTATCGGTTTGCGTTCGCGCCATATATTCTCCACCGACACGCAACGTCAGCGGCGCAGTGCCTTGACCGGGCAACGTAATTTTCAGCTCAAGGGGCGTTTGCAGTCGGCCAAAGCGCTGATATTTCACCTGCACACTCTTGGCGACGTTGGTTTTTGTTGCGTCGCTAAAATAACCACCTGAAAAAACGCCTGCCAGCGCAGCGGCAATAATCAACAATAACAGCACAAAACCGAAGCGGCGGGCATCGTATTCAAACTGCAGAGCGGTATGGTTTTGTTTCACACCGGGCAAAGGAGGGGAACTTTCTTTTACTTTTGCCATATATCACCTCACCGTCTCGTTAATTAATATTATGCAGCCAGATGATTTTTATAGATAAATTTGATTAGGAGTGTTCTTGTTTGCAAAATAAAAAATAGCAACCAGGCTTAATCTGTCAAGCAAGTTAAACTAAGGAGGCAGTATGAAATTAACCGTCGCACCCTTATTGTGTTGTCTTTTAATCTCAACGGCATATGCCGAAGATAATGGTGGACTTAAAAAAGATACTGCTCCTCCAGCGCCACACTCCCTGGATGATGGCTATCGCGGGGCGGAAGACGCCAGAATCATGACCGTGGAGCAGGCCAAAGACATGCACGATGGCGCCACGATCTCCTTACGGGGTAATCTCATTGATGGCGGCGAAGGGGATAAATTTAAATTCCGCGATAAAACCGGCACCATTGATACTGTAATTCCTAAGGCCGTATTTGATGGCCGCACCGTCCAGCCCGATAATATGATCAGCATTAACGGCAGCCTGGATAAAAAATCAACGCCTCCGGTTGTGCGCGTTGACCGCATTCAGAAATAAGCATTAATTTCACTTAAGTTTCACGTGGATATTTCCCGCAATCCACGTGAAACCCCCGATATATTCTTTCCCGGCGCAAACCTACCAGAATTAAGGAGCCTGAAACTCGGATAATTCTGTGCTTTAGGATTAATCCCCCTTTCCTTCCCCTCGCAATACTTAAACAATTTTACACAAATTCACATTGTCTTCTTTTTGCTTACACAGCACGGATCCGCCGATGAAAGCCCGACACAATATCGCCATAATAATAGCGTCAGCCTCTGGCCTGTCTTTAATGATCCCTGCCCAGGCAGCGGAGCCAGATAATCAATTTATTATTCAGCAGCAGCGTCAGAAAGCCCTGGAACAGCAATTAACCCCGCCTGTTCCCGATATACGCCTTTCTGAGCCGTCATCCGGCTTTGGCAAGATTGCGTTTCCGACGGAATCCCCCTGCTTCCCGATCAACCGCGTCGAACTGAGCGGCCAGCAAGCCCTGCCCCACTGGGTGCCGCTACAGAGGATTGCGGACCAGGCGCAGGGGCGCTGTCTGGGCGGCAAAGGGATCAATCTGCTGATGAGCACGATGCAGAACCGCCTCGTTGACCACGGCTGGATCACCACCCGCGTGCTGGCCCCGTCGCAGGATCTGAAAAGCGGAACGCTGAAACTCACCATTGTGCCGGGCACCATCCGCCATGTGCGGCTCACTAAAGAGAGCGATGACTATATCCAGTTGTACAGCGCCTTCCCGGCCCACGAGGGGAACCTGCTGGATCTGCGCGATATTGAACAGGGGCTGGAAAACTTACAACGTCTGCCGACGGTAGAGGCCAATATGGAGCTGCTGCCGGGAGAGAACCCGGGCGAGAGCGACGTGGTGATTACCCGTAAGCAGAGCAAAATGTGGCGTATCGGCCTGTCGCTGGACGATGCCGGGACCGAAACCACCGGGCGCTATCAGGGCGGCGTCACGCTGTCGCTGGATAACCCCTTCTCCCTGAGCGACCTGCTGTATGTCTCTGCCAGCCACGACCTTAACGACAAGGGCGGTAAAGGCAGCAAAAACTACACGGCCCACTACTCCGTGCCCTTTGGCTACTGGATGCTGGGCGTCACCGGCAGCGACTATGACTACCACCAGACCGTCGCCGGGCTGAACAGCGATTATCGCTACAGCGGTAAAAGCAAAAACCTCGATATCCAGCTCAGCCGCGTGCTGCACCGCAGCGGCTCGCAAAAAACCACCTTCAGCTACGACGTGCTGGCGCGGGAGACCCGCAACTTTATCGATGACACGGAAGTGGGCGTCCAGCGTCGTCAGACCGCGGGCTGGCGCATCGGGCTGGATCATCGCCACTACATCGGCCAGGCCACGCTGGATGCGGGCATCAGCTATCAGCGCGGCACCCGCTGGTTCGGCGCACAGCCTGCGCCGGAAGAGTTCTGGGGCGATGCGACTGCGCTCAGCAAAATTACCCTGATAAGCGGCCAGCTCGATCTGCCGTTTGCCATCGGCACGCAAAACTTCCGCTACAACGTGCAGTACCTGCGCCAGATCAGCAACACGCCGCTGACCCCGCAGGATCAGTTCGCCATTGGCAACCGCTGGACGGTACGCGGCTTTGACGGCGAGCGCACCCTGAGCGCCAGCCACGGCTGGTACGTGCGTAACGATCTGGCCTGGCGCACGCCGCTGCCGAACCAGGAGTTCTATCTGGGTGCCGATTACGGCGAAGTGGGCGGTTACAGTTCCGACCTGCAGGTGGGTAAACACCTGGCGGGCGGCGTGGCGGGCCTGCGCGGCAACGCCTTCAACACTGGCTATGACCTGTTCGCCGGAACGCCATTCTCGAAGCCGGACGGCTTTGAAACCAGCGATCTCACGCTCGGCTTTAACCTCAACTGGAGCTGGTGATGCGCGTCGGACATCTGGATATCAAAGCGCCGCTGATCCTCGGCGGCCAGGAGAGCGAGGCCGAAGTGCTGGGGGCCACCGTCTGGCTGTGGATGCACTCCCCGATGCACCGGGACGCCCCGCTGCATGCCCTGCCCACCCTGCTGCTGCCGATCATCAAACGCCAGCAGTACGTGCTGGTGAGCGAAAACGATCGGCCAGTCTTTTTCCTCAGCTGGGCCAGCATGAATGAGGAGGCGGAAGCCCGCTACCTCACCCGCCCCGCCATCGAGATGAAAGAAGAAGACTGGGATAGCGGAGAGCGGATCTGGTTCAGCGACTGGATCGCCCCCTTCGGCCATACCCCCGCGATGTACAACCTGATGCGCCGCGATATCTTCCCCGACCACGTCTGCCGCGCGCTGTATCACCGCGGCGCAGAACGTGGCAAGCGCGTGATGCTGTTCCACGGCAGCCACGTCAGCCGTCAACACGCCAGAGAGTGGCAACAGAATCACCCGCTCACCGTGAGCCTGCCGGAAGCGTTTAAAGGAACGAACCATGAATAAGAACCTGTACCGAATTGTCTTCAACAAAGCGCGCGGCATGCTGATGGTGGTGGCGGATATCGCCCGCTCCGGCCGCGCCGGTTCGTCACGTTCTTCCGGCATCGGCCATACCCACAGCCAGCTTATCGGCAAGGTGAGCGCCATCAGCCTGAGCCTGTGGCTGGCGATGGGGGCCGTGCAGACCGCGCAGGCCGCTATCGTGGCGGACGCCGGTGCGCCAAAAAACCAGCAGCCGACGGTAGTGAACAGCGCCAACGGCACGCCGCAGGTCAACATCCAGACCCCGTCCGGCGCCGGGGTATCACGTAACAACTACACCCAGTTCGACGTGGACAGCAAAGGGGCGATCCTCAACAACTCGCACAAAAACGTGCAGACCAATCTGGGCGGCATGGTGGCGGGCAACCCGTGGCTGGCGAAAGGCGAAGCCAAAGTGATCCTCAACGAGGTCAGCTCCCGCGACCCGAGCAAGCTGAACGGCATGATCGAAGTCGCCGGTAAAAAAGCCCAGGTGGTGATCGCCAACCCGTCGGGCATCACCTGTAGCGGCTGCGGCTTTATTAACGCCAACCGCGCTACCCTCACCACCGGCCAGCCGCAGATGAAAGACGGCGCGCTGACCGGCTTTAACGTCGAGCGCGGCGAGGTGGTGGTGGACGGCGCGGGGATGGATACCTCCGGCGCGGATTACACCGACATTATTGCCCGCTCGGTGAAGGTTAACGCCGGACTGTGGGCCAAGGATCTGAAGGTCACCACCGGGCGCAACAAGGTGGATGCGGCCCACGAGGTCATCGAAAAAGGCAGCGACGATCCCGCCACCCGCCCACAACTGGCGGTGGACGTGGCCAGCCTCGGCGGCATGTATGCCGGTAAGATCCGCATGATCGGCACCGAGAGCGGCGTCGGGGTGCGTAACGCCGGGGCCATCGGTGCCCAGGCGGGCACCGTGACCCTCTCCGCCGACGGACGCATTGAGAACAGCGGCACCCTTCGTGCCAGCGATAGCGTCAGCCTGCAAACCGCCAGCGACATGAACAACAGCGGGGTCATCACTGCCGCCAGCAATGTCCGGGTCAATGCGGCAAGCTTCACCGGGAGCCAGCAGAGCGTGCTGGCCGCCGGGGTGAAAAGCGACGGCAAGCTCGCCGACGCGGGCGATCTGGAACTCAGCACCAGCGGCCAGCTGAGCGCCCACGGGCAAACCCTGGCGGGCGGGGATCTTAGCGTCCGTGGCCAGGGCGTGGACGTCAGCGGCAGCCAGACCCAGGGCAAACGCCTCCTGCTGGACGGCGGCGCGGGGGATGTGAACACCGCCAGCGCGAAGGTCAACGCCAACGAAATGACCGTCCGCACCGGGAAATTACTTAACAACGCCGGGGGCACGCTGAGCGCGGAGACGATTAACCTCAGCGCCCACGACCTCAGTAACCAGAAAGGCAACATCGTCCAGCGTGGCAGCAACGCGCTGACTGTCGATCTGCCGGGCAACATCAATAACCAGCAGGGGCAGATTGGCGCGACGAACGGCGTGCAGCTCAAGGCTGACACCCTCGATAACACCGCAGGGCAGATTATGGCGGTGGCAGGCGATACCCGGCTGCAGGCCGGGGCTATCGACAACACCGCAGGGAAGATCGTGGCGGTGGCGGGCAATACCCGGCTGGAGGCCGGGGCCGTGAACAACCAGCAGGGGCTGATCTCTGCCGCGACGGGCGAGGGTGAAATCCAAAGCCAGCAGGCGGTGAACAACGCCAAAGGCCGCATCGAGGCGGCAAAAACCCAGCGCATCAGCGCCGGGAGCCTTAACAACCAGCAGGGGGTGATTGTCGCCGATGGCGCAACCCTTGCCCTGAACGGCGGCGCGTTTGACAACCGTTCCGGCTCCCTGCTCTCTCAAGGTTCCCTGAGCCTTGAGAGCGGCGCACTGAACAACCAGAGCGGCTTCCTGGCGAGCAACGGCGACTTCAGCCTGAGCGCAGGTGCGCTGAACAACCAGAGCGGGTTGCTGGCAAGCGAAGGCGACTTTAGCCTGAACGCGGGTGCTATCGACAACACCGACGGCCAGATTGGCGCTAACCGGTCGTTGAACGCCGGTTTCGACAGTCTCAGCAATAACGGCGGCGCGCTGAAATCGGTCGGGGCCATGACCCTGAGCGGCGGCCTGCTGGATAACAGCCAGGGCACCACCTTCTCTGGTACCAGCCTCACCTTTGACGGCGATACGCTGAACAATACCGCCGGGCAGTTGGCGGCGACGCAGAGCCTCTCCCTGACCACCACGCAGCTCATCAATAATAAAGGCGTGGTGCAGGGCGACGGCGTGAACGTCACCTCAAGTACCATCGATAATAGCGCAGGTACCCTTAACAGCCTGGGGGCGCTGAACCTCTCGGCAGACCGCCTCAATAACCAGGCGGGTACCCTGGCCGCCAGCGACGCGGCGGATATTGCAGCCACCCGTCTTGATAACCGCAGCGGCGGGCGGGTGATTGGCGAAGCCGATACCACCCTGCACAGCCAGAACCTGCAAAACGGCGGCGGGCAGATCCAGTCGGTGGGCGATCTGCTCCTCGACAGCGCTCGTGGGACTGTAGAGAACGTCTCGGGGCTGATCCGCAGCGGCAAAAGCGTGACCCTCAATGCCCTGAACGTTATTAACCGCGACACGCTCGGTGAAAACCAGGGGCTGGAGGGCCAGAGTCTGGCGCTCAATACTGGTGCCCTGGATAACCAGCGCGGCAGCATTCTGGCGAATAACACGTTGAGCATCGATAACAGCGGTGTGCTGAACAACAGCGCCGGGGCGCTGGCCTCCGGTGATACCCTGGATCTTAGCGGTAGCGGCCTGAATCTGGTTAACGCAGGCGGCACCCTGAAAGCGGGTAAAACCCTGAACGTAGACGCAGCGTCGCTGGATGCCAGCGGCCAGCTGCTGTCGCTGGGGGATATGGATCTCCATAGCGCTAACGGCGTGAACAACACCGGCACCACCATCGCCAACGGCAACCTGACCTTCACCACCGACGGGGATCTCACCAACAGCGGCCAGCTGATGGCGGGCAGCGCCCTCAATGTGCAGAGCGCCAATCTGACCAACCTCGCCAGCGGCGAAATCAATGCCGGGAGCACCACCCTGACGGCCACCGGCACGGTACGCAATACCGGCCTGATCGACGGGATCACCACCCGCATCAATGCGAACACCCTGACCAACATCGGTACCGGGCGGATCTACGGCGACGCGGTGGGCGTAAATGTGGATACCTTTAACAACCTCGCCGAAAACGGCACCGCGGCGACGCTGGCCGGGCGCGAGCGTGTGAACCTCGGCGTGCAGACGCTGAACAACGCCGACCACGGCCTGATCTACAGCGCAGGCAGCATGACCATCGGCGGCGCGCTGGACGACAACGGCGCCGTCACCGGCCGCGCGGGCACCATTAACAACCACAGCTCGACCATCGAGTCCGCCGGGGATATGGCGATTGCCGCCGGGCAGATCAACAACATCAACGACCACTTCTCCACCGAGGTGGTGCGGGTGTCGCAGGACGATCTGACCGACTACCAGCACACGGGTTCAACCAACCGCTGGAGTTCGACTGAGCAAGGTGTGTGGGTGGATGACAACTCCTCCGATGGCCTGAAAAACCTCAACACGCCAGAGCGTTCCGGCCACGGCAATGACAATTTCAACCAGTACGACTACACCCGCACGATCGACGAAACGCGCATCAAAGAGAGCGACCCGGCGAAGATCCTCGCTGGCGGCAACCTGCTGATGACCGGCGACAAGCTGTTCAACGACAAGAGTCAGGTGATCGCAGGCGGCACCCTGGCGATTGACCAGATGGGCAGCGTGCAGAACGACGACGTGCCCGGCAAGCGTTACACCACCGATAAGGGCACCGTCACCCACTACTACCGTATTCGCCACAAAGGCGACGACGAGCAGGGACGCGATCGCACGGCCTACACCCCGCCAACTACCATCCAGGATATCGCCCTGAAACCGGGCCAACTGGTCAGCAACGGCAGCGTCGAGGGGAGCAATCTCAGTATCACTCCGCTGGTGTTGCAGGGAACGGACGTGGCGATTGGGCAGGCTGCGGGCGTGAAACCTGTGCCGCAGCAGACCGTTTCGCCGGGCGAGCCGGTGACCCCGCCTGCCGGGCAGCAGTTTGAAGTGACCCCGGCCGACGGCGCGATCCGCATTATCGGCCCGAATACCACCCTGCCGGACAACAGCCTGTTCAAGGTGAACCCGTCGGCGGAGGTGCCGTATCTGGTGGAGACCGATCCGCGCTTTACCAACGAGCGCCAGTGGCTCGGCAGCGACTACATGCAGGACGCCTTCACCGCCGATGGCGACAATACCCTTAAGCGGCTGGGCGACGGCTACTACGAGCAGCGCCTGATCCGCGAGCAGGTGATTGGCATTACCGGCCAGCGCTATCTCGACGGCTATAACAACGACGAAGAGCAGTACAAAGCGCTGATGGATCGCGGCATTACCTTCGGCAAGCAGTATGACCTGAAGCTCGGCGTGGCGCTGACGCCGGAGCAGATGGCGCTCCTGACCGGGGATATCGTCTGGCTGGTTAATACCCAGGTGAAGATGCCGAACGGCTCAATGGAAAACGTACTGGTCCCGCAGGTCTACGCCAAAGTGAAACCGGGGGATATCGACGGCTCCGGGGCGCTGATTGCCGGGAACAACGTCTCCATTAAGCTCAACGGCGACCTGTTTAACCGCGGGACGATTGCCGGGCGCAATGTGTTGCAGCTGGATGCCGACAACATCACCAACCAGACCGGCACCATTCAGGGGGCAGACGTCAACCTGAACGCCCGCACCGATATCAACAATATTGGCGGCGCCATCGTGGGCGACAGCAGCGTGCTGGCCCGCGCCGGACGCGACATCACTCTCACCAGCACCACCACCAGCGCCTCCAGCGTGAACGGTGAGAACAGCTTTGCCCGCACCACCATCAACAGCGTCTCGGGCATTTACGTCCAGGGCGACGACGGCAAGCTGGCGTTGCAGTCCGGGCGGGATATCACCCTGACCGGGGCGCAGGTGATCGCCAGCGGCGAGAACGGCAAAGCGCAGCTGGTGGCCGGGCGGGATATGACCCTGAATACGGTGGAAACCGCCAGCCGCGATAATCTGGTGTGGGATGGCGATAACAGCCTGAAACAGGGGCAGACCAACAGCATCGGCAGCGAAGTGACGGGTAAAGGTGACGTCACTCTGGCCGCCGGGAACGATCTCAACGCCCGCGCCGCCGCCCTCTCCGCTGGCGAGGCGCTGAACGTCAGCGCCGGGAATAACCTGACCCTGACGGCGGGCGAGAATACGCAGGATCTGGACGAACGGCATAAAGTGGTGGGCGGTAACGGCTTCCTGTCGAAAACCACCACGACCACCCGCGACCAGATTGACCGCCAGACGGTGCAGAGCAGCGAGCTGAACGGCGACACTGTTAACCTGACCGCCGGCAACGATCTCACCGTGCGCGGCAGCAACGTGGCCGGTACGGGCGATGTTGCCCTGCTGGCAGGCAACAACCTGAGCGTCGAGACCCAGGCCGAACGTAATAACGAACTGCACCAGAAGCAGGAGAAAAAATCGGGGCTGTTAAGCTCGGGCGGGATCGGCTTTAGCGTCGGCACCCAGAGCATCAAAACCACCGATACCGGCGCAGACGCCACCCAGGCGGGCAGCACGGTGGGCAGCGTCAATGGCAACCTGAGCCTGCGGGCGGGCGATCGCCTGACGGTGAGCGGCTCGGATCTGGTGGCCGGTCAGGATATGGTCCTCAGCGGTAAAAACGTCGATATCACGGCGGTGAACAACCGCAGCCAGCAGACCCACGAGGTGGAGCAAAAAACCTCCGGGCTGACGCTGGCGCTCTCCGGCACCGTCGGCAGCGCGCTGAACAGCGCCGTCGAGGCCTCCCAGCAGGCGAAATCCTCCGGCAGCAGCCGCCTGCAGGCATTGCAGGGCGTGAAGGCGGCGCTCTCAGGCGTACAGGCCGCGCAGGCCGGGCGGTTGGATCAGGCCATGGGCGCGGATGCCTCTAACACCAACACGGTGGGTATTAGCCTCTCTTACGGCAGCCAGTCGTCGAAATCGACCCAGTACAGCGAGCAGAACACCGCTCAAGGCAGCACCCTTAACGCCGGGCGCGATCTCAGCGTGATCGCCACCGGCAGCGGCGCGCGCGGCACGGACGGAGATCTGACCGTGGAAGGCAGCCAGCTGAAGGCGGGCAACGATATCACCCTTGCCGCCAACCGCGATCTGTACCTGCGCTCGGCGCAAAACACCCAGCTGCTGGACGGCAAAAACGAGAGCAAGGGCGGCAGCGTCGGGGTTGGCATCGGCGTGGGCTCCGGCGGCTTTGGCCTTAACATCTCCGCCAGCGTCAACCGCGGCAAAGGCAACGAGAGCGGCAACGGCACCACCCACAGCGAGACTACCGTAGACGCGGGCCGCCAGGTGAATCTCCTGACCGGACGTGACGCCACCCTGACCGGGGCGCAGGTGAGCGGCGAAACCGTGAAAGCGGACATTGGCCGCAACCTGACGCTCACCTCCGAGCAGGACAGCGATCGCTACGACTCGAAACAGCAGAACGCCAGCGCGGGCGGGAGCTTCAGCATCGGCTCCATGACCGGCTCGGCCAGCGTCAACGTCAGCCGCGACAAGATGCACAGCAACTACGACTCGGTGGTGGAACAGACCGGGATCTTCGCGGGCAAAGGCGGCTACGACGTGACCGTGGGCGAGCATACCCAGCTCAACGGGGCGGTGATTGGCTCGACGGCAACTGCTGATAAAAACCGTCTCGATACCGGCACCATCGGCTTTAGCGATATTGAAAACCGCGCCGATTTCGAAGTGGAACACCAGAGCGTGGGCATGAGCACCGGGGGCAGCATCGGCAGCCAGTTTGCCGGGAATATGGCTAACGGCCTGCTGGTGGGCGCGAACCGCGACGGGCATGACAGCAGCACCACGCACGCGGCGGTATCGGACGGTACGCTGATCGTCCGCGACCAGGATCGTCAGGTTCAGGATGTGAATCAGCTTAGCCGCGACGTGGCGCACGCCAACCAGACGCTCTCCCCTATCTTCGACAAAGAGAAAGAGCAGGAGCGACTCCAGCAGGCGCAGCTGATCGGCGAGATTGGTAATCAGGTGGCCGATATTGCCCGCACCGAGGGCAGCATCCGGGCCACTAACGCCGCGAAAGAGAAGCTGAATCACGTCAACGCACAGGATCTGCAGGAGGCGAAAGCCGCGTGGGAAAAAGCCAACCCGGGCAAAACCGCGACCCTTAGCGACATCAACGGCCAGATCTACCAGACGGCCTACAACGACGCGCTCAGCGCCTCGGGCTTTGGCACCGGCGGTCAGTATCAGCAGGCGATTCAGGCGGCGACGGCGGCGGTTCAGGGGCTGGCCGGGAGCGATCTCAGTGCGGCCCTTGCTGGCGGTGCTGCGCCGTACGTGGCGGAGGTGATTGGTCACTACAGCGGCCTGAACGACGCGGGCAAAGTCGCGGCCCACGCGGTGGTCAACGCCGCGCTGGCCGCCGCCCAGGGGCAAAACGCGCTGGCGGGTGCCGCCGGTGCCGCCACGGGCGAGCTGGTGGGGATGATCGCCACCGAGATGTACGGCAAATCTGCCGATGAGCTGGACGAAACCCAGAAGCAGACGGTTTCTGCCCTGGCAACGCTGGCGGCGGGACTGTCCGGTGGGCTGGTGGGCGACAGCTCTGCCTCTGCTGTGGCGGGAGCGCAGGCGGGTAAGACGACGGTTGAGAATAACTATCTAAGTACGGCAGAAGCACGTCAGCTAGATAAAGAGCTACTGGAGTGTAAAGCCTCCGGCGGTGACTGCATGAAGGTGGTTGAGAAGTATCTGGCAATCAGTAATAAGAAGAGCAAAGAGCTTGCGGATGCCTGTACCGGCGGAGGGGTGACCTGTGTTACCTGGCAGGAGCTGATCCAGGCCTCTACCAACGTGGCCAACGATCCGCAGCCGGGGCAGTTCCGCCTGGATGAAAAACTCAAAGATCCGACGGCAGCGGCACTGGTGAATTATCTGAATGGCGCGGACCTGAAATTCCTGCAGGACAATATCACCAAAGGGGATCGCGTATTGTCTGTGGTGATGGATCCAACCTCATGGCCGGTGATCATCATGGGCGGACGAGCGATTCTGACCAACGCCGTAAATAACACCAAAGAGCAGCTTATCGCTGTGGGCGTGGGTGTCGGTTTAGGGGCAGGTATTCAGTACAAAACGACGGGTGAAGTCAAACTTGCCGATCTTATTGGATCTGGGGTTATCGGGGCGATCACCGCGGGTAAAGGTTATAACCCAACCGTGACATGGAACGCAGCAGGTGGTTACTATCAAGCTCAAATCAATGGCGACGATCCTATGCTCGCAGCTTTACTGAGTAAGGCGGGTGCTTCTGCAGGTTTCGCTACAGGGAACATGATCAAAGTGCCGTTTGATAAAATATTCAACCCGGTATCAAAACAGTACGAGTGGGTTCCAACAGGCGTCTGGACAATAACCAAACCTGTACCACAACACCCTTTACCTTCAATATTGGGTAACGCAGGGGACTCTGCGATGTCGGGTATGGTTTCAGATAAGCTGAAAGAGAGCGGTAGTAAGAATGAAAAACAGCACTAAATCGTTTATTAACCTTGTTTACCTGTGCTGCGCGATAGGTCTGGCTGTGTTCATTCTGACGCTCCTTGGCCGTTTAGTCGGTGCGGGATTAGCATGGAATGTGAAGGAGGATTTCCCCTTCTCTTTCAAAGATGTGTTGATATGTCTTGAGTTAACCTGGCTGGGGCTGCCTGCAGGTTTGATCATCTGGTTTTTTTATCACCGGTAAAAGACCTTGACAGGTTGCAATGTGAATCATCTCCCGCCTCTGCTGGCGGGAGATGAAACGAAACAATTATCTTCGGTGAAGACAGGAGCCTGTAAATGACAACCAAATCAGTTGATCAACTACAGACAGGATTAGATCTCTACCTGTTAAACGGCTATGTCGAATCAAATTCATTTAACGATCCGAATGATGATACGCTGGAATATCTGGGTATGCTGCTCATGGAAGATCAACCCGCGGCGCTAAAATATTGTCAGAGATTTTTGCAGCTGTCCCAGGTCAATGATGAACTAAAATCAGCCGCACTTGATTACTTATTACTGTCCAGTGAATGGCGTTTCGCGTATCAGTATCTTTATAGCCAGGCGGAAAGACTTTCTATCCCGGAACTTGAAAAGGCTTTTTTTTTATTTTTATTGTGATAAAAACGAAGCCACACTTTATCCCGTTCCCGAAGGGCTATTCACGAAATTGTTAGCACGATTTGAGGTTGTTAAGGATGAGCCCGATGCTTATTTTTATCATCTTCATGAAGCCTATAATGACTTTGTTAAAACGCTTTCCGATACGCCGAATTGACTTTATTGTGGGGAAACAATCTGTGACTCAATCACATCATTTAATTAAAGTTATTGCCGATATGGCCATTTTCCTTGAATTTACTGACGAAAATTCGCTCAATCCAGATGCCGCTGTGGAAATGATGGAACATATAGCCGCCGAGCTTCAGCTATTAAAGGACGATGAGAAAATTCGCGTTATCGATTCCTTTGCAGAAATTGCGAAAGCGTACCGGGGGGATGAGTCCGACTTTGTCAAAGCCCTTCCCGATACGCTGGGTTTACGTTAACCTCATTTAATGAATCGTTCTTACAGACCTGCATTGGCGGCAACAAATCTGCAGTATCTATGTTATGGACTTAAAACCTCTGAAAATATGGATATTAAGACGGTAAAATGACTATCGAGAAAACGACTCTAATCGTAGATAAAATGCAACGCATGGCTACCTTATTAGAATTAGGCGGATATGCCGAATGGTCAGCCAGTATTTTTAAACTGGCTAGAAAATATGAGCTTGATTCTGATGATACCAAACACATTTTTCTCAATCTCTATGGTGGAATGGGGTCTCTAAACGATCTCGTAATATATAGAAACGGAAAGGTTTTGATGAGTGAAAACGATGAACTCGATCAGCTCCGGCGCGACCTGTTTAACCTTCTTTCCTGACCCCCCGCTCTCGCAGGTGGTTTTTTAGATTTTTGTTCAAGACAGGAGGAAAGATGCGCGAATCCAGGACATTTATAATGATATTGGTGCGGTATTGCTTTCGATCGCGCCTGAGGATGCGGTAGAAATCATTCTGAACGCAAAGTTAGAACCTGAAAGTGACTGCGGTGAGTTTACTTATGACTAAGTTGATAAACAGGGAAACCAGCATTGGGTTACTGAAACAGCGGATGCCAGTGCAAGACTTTTAGATCTTGTGGTCGAACTGAGGAATTTTTTCGTTGATAACGTTCAATCACTCGAAAAGCCGTTCTGGCAGGGCTGTGAGGTAACGGTAAACGTTGAAACACTCAGGATTAACATTGACTTTAAATATGAGAACTAAACATGTCTATATTTTGGGAAAAGCTCTTATCCGTTTGCAGCAGTGATATCTCCTCAGAAAAGGGGCAAAAAGTACCCGCAGCTTTTCATGATTATCCTCTGGTTGAGGATTTAATTAATTTATTAAATAAACGAAACGGATTTTATGGTTTCGAGTCAGCTCTACATGTTTTCTCTGTTGAGACAGACGGGGAAGAGATCGGCCTCATCGACTGGAATGATAATAGCTTATGGATTGATTGTTACGATGATCTTGCTCGTAACGCCATTTTCTTTGCTGAAGATGTTTTTGGCGGCCAATTTTGTATAAAAAAAGATGGCATATACACGTTCGATCCAGAAACAGGCTCTTTTGATTACCTTGCGCCTGATATCAATGAATGGTGTAAAAACATACTTGAAGACTATCAGGTCTTAACAGGCTATCCACTCGCAAACGCATGGCAGAAGAAGTATGGTTCAATACCTGCGGGCTATCGCCTGGCCCCCAAAATTCCGTTTGTTGTGGGTGGCAAATATGAGCCAGATAATCTTTACTTAGAAAAATCGACAGTAGCAATGAAAGCAAGAGCCCATATTGCATTGCAAATAAGAGATTTTCCTGATGGTAGCAACATCCAGTTAACGTTGAAATAGTGTGCAGTGAGGTTCACTAATATGCTCGCCAATATTAATGAAATACAAAAACAAGTTGATGAGATTATTTTACGAGCAGGTTTTCCAAAACATTCAGTGAATCTGTGTTCTGCTCCCTATGGCGACGGCACTCCCTATATTTCATTCGAAAAAGATTCATATAATTATATTTACTCAGAAAGAGGGTATGAGTTTTCCCGAAAAGTCACTCACTCTTTGAATACGCTGCTTTATTGGATAATGTCCGAATTCGCCTATCAGATTGCCTACCAGTATGAGTTAGAACACAGGGTTGAAGGGAGGGATGGACGGCGCATCGCTTTTCCAAAATTTATTGAAATAATGGCGAATATGAACCCAGCCTGGGAGTCGGAGGCGCGAGTTGACATTCAAAAAATTCTGGCTGAAGCGCCCTACGACGATAGCCTCTATACATAATTGAGGGCAACATCGCAGCGATGCTGGCGCAGGGTAAAATTACAAAGTAAGTGGCCGAAGAGCAGGTGAAGGCCGAAAATGAACGCTATAAGCGCGAAAACTGTGCCGGAATGAGCGCCGAAGCCTGCTCGGTTAAAATGTACACTGAGCGTCGGGAAGCGCTGAAAGAGATGGCGTTATTTGGTGTGGAATTTGTACTCATCGTCGGAGATATTAAAGGGTTTGCGGAAGCGCAATCTGCAGTAGATTATCTGGCCGCTGTAATAGCGATTATTCCGGGGGCAGGTGACGGAGCAAGGAAAGTACTTAAAGCAGCAGAGAAGGCACTGGCAAAAGACGATCTTGATACTGCGTCTACGCTAATCAATAAGGCCAGTGATGAAATTGTTGCTGTATCTGGTAGTAAGGGAAACTGGAGTAAACAGCTGAATAATCCTCTGCCAAATAAAACGTATAAATTGATGGTGATAAAACTTTTGTGACCGATAATCATGGACGGGTAGCATCTATTGAAGCCGATCTGTCATTATTGACGAGAGATCGTAATACCTACCAACAGTGCAAGGCTGGTAAATGTGGGATTACAGGGGATGAAAGTGGTCACCTCATAGCCAGTATTTTTGGAGGTTTGGGTGAGAAGTTTAATATTGTTCCAATGAGTGGCAATCTGAATAAGGTTGTCTGGAAACAAATGGAAAATACGTGGGCTGCTGCACTGAAAGAGGGTAAGCAGGTCAATGTTAAGATAGAACCTGTGTATTCTGGAACGGTAGGTCGCCCGGAAAGCTTTAACGTTTTATACTCTATCAATGGCGAGCGCCCAGTATAATAAAACTTTATTAATGCTCCGGGAGGAAAATAATGAGAAATGATCAAGAGATTTATAAAGATATCGGTACTGTTTTATACAGCATTGCTCCCGACGAAGCTAAAAAGATCATTATGCGTGCAGAGTTATCACCTGAAAACGATCATTGTAAGTATGAATATGATTATCTTGATGCTGCTGATGAAATTCAATGGTTAACGGCAGGTGGAAGGGCGAATACAGATATCCTTCGTTATCTGGTAGAGCTTCGCAACTACTATATCGAAAATAATCTGACCAATGGCCGCCCTGCATGGCATGGATGTGAAGTGACGCTGGATATTGAAAAAATGAAACTCAATATAGACTTCCGATACGACGATTAGTCATCAACGCTCCCGGCCCTTACGCCGGGAGCATGCAATCAGACGGGACCTGTTTAACCTTCTTTCCTGAACAAAAATCCCGCATTCGCAAGTGGGAATCTCAAGAATGAAAAACAGCACTAAATCGTTTATTAACCTTGTTTACCTGTGCTGCGCGACAGGTCTGGCTGTGTTCATTCTGACGCTCCTTGGCCGTTTGAATGGCAGACTTTAGCGTGTAAGGCAGGCGCACAGGCTAAATGGACTGCAATTGACCCTGGACAGGATGGCAGCTTTGCAGCAGGGATGATCGCAGGCGTGCCGGCAGGACTGTATGATGCCGTTGACGGTATCGTGAAGGTCGGGGTAAATCCGCATCAAACTTACGAAGCGCTGAAATCACTGTTTAACAGTGGCGATGTGTTAGGTAACGTTTCAGATGCGATAAAGCAGTCCTATATAGATCGTATTGACCATTTGGAAGCGGAGTATCAGAAAGCTGGCGCCAGTGGTTCGTTTAATGCGGGGGTCGGAGGTGGCAAGCTGGTTACCGATATAGCTGGACTGCTTGCTGGTGGTGCAGGCGTGGCGAAAAACGGCGTCGTTCTCACGGAGAAGATTGTCGTGAAAACCACGACTATGGTGGAAACAGCATTAAAATCTTCGGTTGTTAATAAAATTCTTAAAGCAGACAGAATTGGTAGTGGTTTAAAACCTGACCCAACTCATCGGGGGCGAGTTATCTGAGCCGGGAGCAATTGATGGAAGGGAAAGTTTTCACTCTCAAAGGGGGTGATGGTGTAGAAAGAAAACTTCTTCAGGCTGAAGGTTCCTTTAATGATAAGAAAGGTATATACGAGTATATCTATGATAAGCAAGGGAACATTACACACCAAAGATTTATTGAAGGTGGTAATATAACCGGTCTTCCTAATCAACGGCCACTGAAGGATAAGTGACATGATGTTATATCCGGTACCCTATGATTTTATTGTTAAAAATACTCATCTTTCATGGTGTGATGTGAAGTGGGGTTATGAAAATAATCTCATTGCATCAGACGTGCCCATAAAGATAGCGGAACAAATAGTCTTAACGGGAAGTTATACTGATTCTGAACTTGAATTATCATTCCTTATGCCTGAGAATTCAAATGAGGTGTCTCTCTTTTTAGAGAAGTTGTGCACAGGGTTTGAGCAAGACAATGACTCGACGATCAGGCAAAAATGGTTATTTATTGTTCTAAGCTGGCTTTGGAACAATCGTGCTAGTTTTACAGATCCATTATCTGAAGTTGAAATTATTTATGCAGATTTTGACTACCCCGCTGAAATAGAGGGTTTTGTTAAATATATGCCTCCTTCTGATGGATATGATCCATCCACGCATTCTCAGACGGAAAATATGAATCATTTAATGGAGAACTGGGTGAATTATTTAGAAGAAAAGTTTGTGGAGTATAAAAAGTAAAAATCCTGAAATCTGTGTCGGCACGCCAGAATGTCCCGTTTCAGGTAAAGAACAGCCCGATCATTTGCATCGGGCTATGAGATTTTTCAAACATTTAGCCAAATCAAAAACAGCACTAAATCGTTTATTAACCTTATCAAAGCTGTCCTTTCAGTGTAGCCGTAGTTCGGCTCTCCCCCCTCAAATACTCTCTAAATCTCTCGCACATCCTGAGTGGCCGAAGAGCAGGTGAAGGCCGAAAATGAACGCTATAAGCACGAAAACTGTGCCGGGATGAGCGCCGAAGCCTGCGCGGTTAAAATGTACACTGAGCGTCGGGAAGCGCTGAAAGAGATGGCCTCGCTCGGAGCGGATTTTGTTCCGGTAGTGGGTACTATAAAAAGTGTAGCGGAGGCACAGTCAGCACTGGATTATCTCAATGCAGCCGCTTCCTTAATTCCAGGAGGACGTGTTGCTGCAGGCGTGCTCAAAATAGCAGAGAAGGCACTGGCTAAAGGTGATGTTATTGAAGCGTCTAAGCCAACGATGAGATAGCCACTGCTTCACGTCCCAGCCGCAGGCAATCAGAAATAGATGTAGGTAAAGATCTCGGTGACGGATGGCGTGAACAAGTCAGCTTCAAAGACGGCAAAGAGGTTCCTTATGGTACGAAAGGCGGAGTTCGTCCTGACTGGTGCCAAGGATATGTTTGTAGTGTTGAAGTAAAAAACTATAATATTACGACTAACAAAAATGGATTGATTAACAATGTTACAAAACAGGCTGTTTAGCGACAGAAGAATTTACCTGAAGGAATGCAAAAGCAATTAGTGATTGATATGCGTGGGCAGAGTGTGACAGCCGTAGATAGAATGAAAATTGTAAAAGGCGTTGTAGAAAAATCAAATGGTGCAATTGCTCCTTCCTCAATCAGGTTTAAAACACAATGAAAAATGTAGGAATACTTGCAGCGATGACTCTTGCAGAAGTTGGGCCAGCGTCTGATGTGAAAGTTTTTTTTAATGTGGTGCTTTCTTTATTAGAAAACGGCACCAACGGTAGCAAATACCCCTGGGTAATGGAAAAGCTATATCGTGGGTCTTTAGCTTATGATGATCTTTCCAAAGTTAAAAACGAGCTGGACTCCATTAAAAATGAATTTTCAGCAATATTACCTGATAATATTGAGTGGTCGTCATTTGGGATAGATAAAAATCACTCCCGATTAAATTTTTAAGGAAGGAGTTTGTTTTCAGTCTTTGAGCGATTCTTTAAAGCTTTTGATGAAGCATTAGAATGTACAGAGGTTTACTATCAAAGCTTTAATGAGTATATACCTGTAAGAGTGGGGTTCACCGACGCGCCGCATTATATTGATGATGTTAATAGAACATCAGAGCAATACAATGCATTAGGACCAAATGATGAACCTTTTTGGTTACAATAAAATCAGGAAATATTGTTAACCTTATGAGGTAATTATGGCTGGATGGTTGTATTTCGGAGGACAAGATGGTGTCTCATTGGGATCTTCCGCGATTGATTTTATCGCTTCTTATTTACGGCCTTATATTGCCGGAGTAAGCACAGAGGTTATGGAAAAAGTTTATGAAACCTATGACCTCTTCGATGATACATTAGATTTTTCCGCTTTATCATCAAAAGATTATATGCATTGTTACAGCCAGTTATTAACATCTTTTGAAACTGATCTTGCGGCGGTTCCGATTATTAACGGGAAATCGCGGCAGTGGGCAATTGGCATCTGGCATGATGAAATAAAGCCCAAAATGCAGGCATCACCACTGTATAATCCTGATTTGTTGAATAAATAGACAAACCCCGACCTTTGTGCCGGGGGCATGCTGACAGACGTATAGCGGAATGGGGTCACTAAGCGATCTCGTATTGTATAGAAACGGAAAGGTTTTGATGGGTGAAAACGATGAATTCGATCAGCTCAGACGGGACCTGTTTAACCTTCTTTCCTGAACAAAAATCCCGCATTCGCAAGTGGGAATTTCGAAAATGAGAAACAGCATTAAATCGTTTATTAACCTTGTTTACCTGTGCTGCGCGACAGGTCTGGCCGTGTTCATCCTGACGCTCCTTGGCCGTTTAGTCGGTGCGGGATTAGCATGGAATGTGAAGGAGGATTTCCCCTTCTCTTTCAAAGATGTGTTGATATGTATTGAGTTAACCTGGCTGGGGCTGCCTGCAGGTTTGAGCATCTGGTTTTTTTATTATCGATAAACAGCCCAGGGAACACCCTATTATAATAGTTAACAATTGCCTGGCACTCGGTTAGCGGAATTTTTGCTATAAATTTGTGCTTTAACAAACAAGATATTATTGTTGAGAAATACACGCCAGATGGGAGTTATAAAATGACAGTGGAATGGGCTAGTTTTATAGATGTCCTTGGTAAAAGGGAAGATTCTGTTGAAGTTATTAACCTGTGTCAGGCTATTGGTGAATCCCCGGTTATATCAACTGAAGCTGATGAATATAACGATCCTGATGGGAAAACGAAGTACTATAAATTTTTCCACTCTGGTATTGAGATGGGGTTTCGGAAAGCCTGCTTAAGTCATGTTCATTTTTATTTTGGCAATGAAGATGGATATTCACCTTTTACAGGCAATTTTATCCCAGGAATTAAAGGCGGGATGGACAGGACATTCATTACAAAATTGCTCGGAAAACCCACGTTGTCTGGCGAAGGCAAAGTCGACATGCTCCTTGGCTGGATCAATGGATGGTCAAAATACGAATATGGGAACCACTCACTACATCTTCAGTACACGGAGCATAATCACCTGTGTCACGCAACGCTGATGAAAAAATTATAACAGCATAATTTGCAACGATTTTTATCAAATTTTAGCCTGAATGGTGTATGATGATTACGGGCATAAAATTGCCTCATTTGAACTAATTTATCTGTCAGGAAAAATGATGCGTCAATCCCAGGCTATTTATAATGATATTGGCTCGGTCTTAATAGCCGCAGCGCCCGATAGTGCCGCAAAAATCATTGCGCGCGCTGAGCTGTCGCCTGAAGGCGACCACTGCAAATGTGAATTTGATTATGTTGACATCACCTCAGGAGAGACAAACTGGTTCACTGCTGGCGCACATGCCAATGCTGAATTGCTGGATCTCTTAGTTGAGCTGAGGACATTTATTGTGGAAAATGTCTCATCACAACGGCCCTCATTCTGGCACGCCTGTGAAATAACAGTCGATGTTGAAAAGCTCAAAATCACTATTGATTTTAAATACGGCGATTAGCAGACACTACTCACCTACTACATGAAATCTCCTGATAAATATATGAGCGAGTTAGGGGATCTGCACAATAGAATCGGTCAATTACTGGTTAATGCCGGTCCTGCTGATGCAAAGTAAATCCTTGCTCGCCAGTTACCCTTTACGTCTCCTGTTGGTTAATCTGCGGGATTATTACACTCAGAATAATATGACCAACGGTTATGATGAGTAAACGTGCTCCCCTACCAATACAGGGGGGGCTAATTCCAGGACTATTCCGGCCTTTAAGATTATTCCCTATTTTATCCCCCGGTAAAAAAACCAACAATTTTACCGCCTTAATTTGCAGTGGAATATCTCCAGCCTGAAGGATGGGGAGATATGGCATTACACATAAAAAACGACAACAAGGATTACGGAAAATGAAAAAAATAGCTCTGGCGGTATGGGTTGCGGCAACGCTGACAAGCGGCGCTGCTCTGGCGGATAATCAGACCGTTTCTGTGGGTTATGCGCAGAGTAACGTTGAAGACTTTAAAAATATCCGCGGCGTGAACGTTCAGTATCGCTATGAGTGGGATTCCCCGGTTAGCCTGGTGGGCTCATTCACCTATATGAGCGGCGATCAGGACGAGCATTATTATCTTTTCTCTGACTCCGTTAAAAACCATATCGAAGTGAAATATTACTCCCTGATGGCTGGCCCGGCGTATCGCCTGAACGAATTCGTTTCCCTGTATGCGCTGGGCGGTGTGGCGCGCGTGAAAGCAGACGGCCACACCACCTGGGTGAACGGTGGCGACTACTATACCCAGCGCGACGGTATCGATGAGAAATCCACCTCTTTCGCCTACGGCGCGGGCGTGCAGTTCAACGCAACGCCTGACCTGGCGATCCACGTCGGTTACGAAGGCACCACGGCCGATCTGGGCGACGATTACGGCATCAACGGTTGGAATGTAGGCGTAGGTTATCGCTTCTGATTGGTGCGGCCTGATGCCCTCACCCCGACCCTCTCCCACAGGGAGAGGGTGAAAATCACCGCACCATCCTGTAACGCCCGGCAAGCGCAGCACCGCCGGGCGTTACAGATCGCACGATTCCCGGGCCTGCATGATATGGGCGATAAACTGGGTAAGTTTCGGTAACGGCCGTAAGTCCTGACGCCACAACAAATGCACCGGCCTCGGCTGGGGGGTGAAATTCTCCAGTACCCGAATCAGCCGACCATTCGCCAGCTCGTCCGCCACCAGCACCTCCGGTTGTAACAGTAATCCAGCCCCGGCAATCGCCGCCATTCGCAGCCCGTACCCGTCGTTACAGCGCAAGATCGCATCGCGCTTCCAGCGCACCTCCCCCTCCATGCCCGGTAGCCGCCACTCGTTGCGCGCGGTCCACACCGTGTGCGACAGACAAAGATGATCCACCAGATCGTCCGGCGTTTGCGGCGTGCCGTTACGGGCTAAATAGTCCGGTGCGGCGCAGATCACCATTCGGTACGGGCAAAGGTATTTCGCCACCAGATCCTCGGTGTGAATGTCGCCGATACGGATCGCCAGGTCCACCCCCTCCTCCACCAGATCGACCATCCGGTTGGTCAGATCCAGCTCGACGCGCACCTCCGGGAAGCGCTGCAAAAAGGTGGCGGTCAGCGGGGCGATCACGCACCCGCCGAACGAGGTGGGCGCCGTCACCCGCAGCGTGCCCGCCGGGGCGGTACGCAGACGCTCTACCGAGCGTTCAGCGATGGCGACCTGCTCGATGACCCGCTTTGCCTCTTCAAACCAGACCCGCCCGGCATCGGTCAGACTCTGGCGGCGGGTGTTGCGCTCCAGCAGCCGGGTGCCAAGCTGCGCCTCCAGCCAGGCGATGTACTTCCCGACCATCACCGCCGACATCTCCAGCCGCGCCGCAGCACCGGTAAAGCTGCCGCTCTCCACCACCGCGATAAAAGTCTCCATTCCGCGAAGCTTATCCATATTGCAAACCTCTGGTTAGTAATGATCTAACTTTAGCCCAGTTTATCCCTCTTTTAATTTGCTAAACAATGAAGGCTCACAACATAAGGAGTCGGCTATGAAAATCGTCATTATTGGTGCCAGCGGTACGGTTGGTCGCGCAGTCACAGAAGAGTTAAGTCGTCGTCACGACGTCATTCGCGTGGGCCGCACGAAAGGCGATCATCAGGTGGATATCACCTCGCAGGCCAGCGTGCAGGCGCTGTTTGAGAAGATCGGCCCGGTGGATGCGATTGTCTCCGCCAGCGGCGGGCTGCACTTTGGCCCGCTTACGACCATGACCGACAGCGAATTTAACCAGGGGTTGCAGGACAAGTTACTGGGTCAGGTGCGCCTGGCGCTAACCGGCCAGCATTACCTGAATGAAGGCGGCTCGATTACCCTGATTAGCGGGATTGTGGCCCACGAGCCGATTGCCCAGGGCGTGAACGCCACCACGGTGAATGCGGCGCTGGAAGGCTTTGTTCGCGCTGCCGCCTGTGAACTGCCGCGCGGGATCCGCATCAACCTGATTAGCCCGACGGTACTGACCGAATCCGCCGAGGCCTACGACGGCTTCTTCCCGGGGTTTGAAAGCGTGCCCGCCGCGAGCGTGGCCCAGGCCTATCGCCGCAGCGTGGAAGGGGTGCAGAGCGGACGGGTGTATAAGGTGGGATATTAATGGCGATCGGGGCGAGTCGGCCTCGCCCCGGTTAATGTCACAGCCTGCGGCGAATTTTTTCCACCATCGCCGCGGTAGAGATCCCATAGCGGTCGTGCAGGGTCGGTAGCGCCCCGGCATCGAGGAAGGCATCCGGCAGTGCGACGGTATCGAAATCGACGTTCACGCGATGGCGCATCAGGAGCGAGGCCACCGCCTCGCACAGCCCGCCGACGCTGCTGTGGTTTTCCGCCACTACCACCAGCCTGCCCGGCTTCGCCGCCTGCGCCAGAATGGTCTCTTCGTCCAGCGGCTTGATGGTCGGCGAGTGAAGCACGGCCACGCTGATGTTATCTTTGCGCAGCTGTTTTGCCGCCTCCAGCGCCCGCATGGTCATTAACCCGGAGGCGATAATCAGCACGTCGCTCCCCTCTTCCAGCAGCGCGGCTTTACCGATGCGGAACTGGTAGTTGTACTGATCCAGCACCACCGGTACTTTGCCACGCAGCAGGCGCATATAGACCGGGCCATTGTGCGCCGCAATAGCGGGGACCGCCTGCTCGGTATCTATGGCGTCGCAGGGGTCGATAATGGTCATGCCCGGAATGCCGCGCATGATGGCGATATCCTCCGTTGCCTGATGGCTCGGGCCGTAACCGGTGGTCAGCCCCGGCAGCGCTGCGCAGATTTTCACATTGAGATGCTCTTCAGCGATCACCTGATGAATAAAGTCATAGGCGCGGCGGGTAGCAAATACTGCATAGGTGGTGGCGAAGGGGATAAAGCCCTCTTTTGCCATCCCGCCTGCGGCGCCCATTAACAGCTGTTCCGCCATCCCCATCTGGTAGAAGCGCTCCGGGTAAGCCTGGGCAAAAATATGCAGATCGGTGTACTTCGACAGATCTGCCGTCATGCCGACGATCTCCGGGCGTTGCTCCGCCAGCTTCACCAGCGCGTGGCCAAACGGCGCGGCGCGGGTCTCCTGACCTTCGTCGGCAATAGAGGCGATCATGGCCGAGGTGGTTAAACGCGGTTTTTTTTCGCTTGTCTGGCTCATCATTGCACTCCTTCCGGTTTGTTCGCGTCCAGTACCGCGAGCGCTTTTTGCCACTCGTCAGCGTCCACGCGTATGAAATGGTTCTTGTCGCGCTGCTCAAGGAAGGGCACGCCCTTGCCCATCAGGGTGTCGCACAGGATGACGCGCGGCTGGCTCTCCGGGTAGCGCTTCGCGTTATCAAAGGCTGCGACCAAAGATGGCACGTCATTACCGTTGACCCGCTGCACGTACCAGCCGAACGAGGTCCACTTATCTTCCAGCGGCTCAAAGCCAAGGATTTTGTGCGAGTTGCCGTCGGCCTGCTGACGGTTGATATCCACCAGCACGATCAGGTTCGACAGGCCGTAATGGGCGGCAGACATCGCCGCCTCCCAGGTAGACCCCTCGTCCAGCTCGCCGTCGGACATGGAGTTGATCACCCAGGCTGCACTGTTTTTATGCTTCAGCCCCAGGGCCATGCCCACGCCGATGCTTAAGCCCTGTCCCAGCGAGCCGCCGGAGATCTCCATGCCCGGCGTGTAGGTCGCCATACCGGACATTGGCAGACGGCTGTCGTCCGAGCCGTAGGTCTCCAGCTCCTCTTCAGGAATAATCCCCGCCTCGATCAGCGCCGCATAACAGGCGATGGCGTAGTGTCCGTGGGAGAGCAGAAAGCGGTCGCGTCCTTCCCATTCGGGTTCGTCGGGTTTGATGGACATGCCGTGGGCAAAAGCGGTGGCCAGCACATCTGCATAGCCCAGCGCCTGGCCGATATAACCCTGCCCCTGCACTTCCCCCATCCGCAGCGCATAGCGGCGAATGCGCCAGGCGGCAGCGGCAACCTGTTGTACTGTCGTATCAGTCATGTTGATGTCTCCTTAGTGGATCAGCATGCCGCCGTTCACGTCGAGCGTGATGCCGGTGGAGTAGGAAGAGAGATCGCTGCCCAGGAACAGCGCGGCCCGGGCAATATCCTGCGCATCGCCAAGACGGTTCAGCGGGATGCCCGCCAGAATGGCGGTTTTCATCTCATCGGAGAGTTTGCCCGCGGTGATATCGGTCTGAATCAGTCCCGGGGTGATGCAGTTCACGCGCACGTTATCCGGCCCCAGCTCGCGCGCCATGGCTTTTGCCAGCCCCAGCACGCCCGCTTTTGCCGCGCTGTAGTGCGGCCCGCCGAAAATGCCGCCGCCGCGCTGGGCCGATACCGAGGAGATACAGACGATACTGCCGGACTGCTGAGCGCGCATGGTGGGGATCACCGCCTGGGACATCAACAAGGTGCCACGCAGGCTCACGTCCAGTACCGCGTCATAGTTTTCGCGCTTAATATCCATCAGCTTGATGGGCTGGGTGATCCCGGCGTTATTTACCAGAATATCGATACGCCCGTATTTACCCAGCACCTGCTCGATAGCGGCGTTAACCTGCTGCTCGTTGCTGACGTTGGCCGCTAGGCCCAGATGGGCTGCTCCCAGGCTCGCCGCAGCCGCCTGGCTGGCGTCGGCATTTAAATCAATAATGACAACCTTTGCCCCCTGTTCGGCATATAATTTTGCGGTGGCAAAACCCAAACCGCGTACGGAGGCCGCGCCGGTAATAACGGCGACTTTATCTTTCAGTAGCATATATTTACTCCATGATCGTGAGGGGTATTAAATTTATTATTTCGGCTCTTCCAGCAGGAATATCACGAATAAACCAATGGCCGCGCAAATGCCGAAATAAATAAAGACGGAATTAAAACTTCCTGTTTTATCCAGCAGATAACCGGCCAGCATCGGTGAGACAAATCCGCCGAGATTGCCGCCGCTATTAATGATCGACGCGGCAATGGGATAGGTTTTACTGTCTGCCACGGCCATTCCGTAGGCCGTAAAGGCGGGCCAGCCGATATTCAGACAGAGACCGACAAAAAAGAGGCCGATGCAGACCGCCACGGTGCTTTGCGGAATATTGAGCATAATGATCATCATCACCACGGTGCTGATGGCGGTAAACATCATGGTCGGCTTGCGTCTGCGCCCCAGCAGCTTGTCCGAGACGTAGCCGCCGAAGATGGCCCCGATGAACCCACCGATGCAAGGCATGCTGGCGACCAGCCCCATACTCATGAAGGTAAAGCCCTTCTCTTTCACCAGATAGAGCGGGATCCAGGTGAGCAGGCCGTAAAGTACGCTCACCATCATGAAGTAGGCCACGCAGTCGCCCAGAATGTTCTTCGAGGTGAACAGCCCTTTTACCGTGCTTACCGGGGTGAGGTCGCGAACGCGGATCAGGCGGTCAAGCCCGCTAAAGCGCGGTGCGATGACAATATTTTCCCGGCGGGAGGTGGCCGTCTCTTGCCCTTGAGTAATGGTTTCCAGCTCGGCCCGGGAGACAAAGGCGCTTTCACCGGGTTTGGTGCGTACCAGCAGATACCAGACTACCGCGATAACCAGCCCCGGAATGGCGAAGGAGAAAAAGACCCAGCGCCAGCCCCAGGTCATGGCGATCCAGACCGCCAGCGGCGGAACAAAAATGGGCGCAAACATGGTTGCGGCGATATAGACGCCGGTGGCGGTGGCTTTCTCCTTCGGCGGGAACCAGTTGTTGATGGTCGAGGCCAGCCCCACCGGGCATGGCCCTTCCGTCAGCCCGAGGCCGAGACGAATAAACTTCAGCCCCAGTACCGATGTCGCCGTACCCATCAGCCAGGTGAAGGCAGAAAAGCCAAAAATGGAGAGCGCCACCATACCGCGGATGCCTTTTTTGGCGATAAAAAAGCCCGCCGGGATTTGGCTGAGTGCATAGCCCAGAAAAAACATACTGGCGATGGCACCGGCTTCGAAATTATTGATATGGAATTCGTCGATGATAAAGGGAAGTACGGCTCCGATATTTGTTCTGTCTGCATAATTAATGGCATACACAATAAATATCAACGCCAGTACCACGAAGCGATAATTGGTTTTTTTGGTCGCTATGTAGGGGGTAGCTTGTTCTATACGAGACATGTTTTACCTCATTATTCGAACAACGTGAGTCGTTTTAATTTCGTGTTCAACGTCAATATATCGGCTTGCATTTGAAACACCATGCAATAAAACTCATTTATTGCTGAGATAAATTTGATTCGCGATATACGTCATAAAAATAACGCGGAAATTGGCCGGGATATAATGCGCAGAAAAATGTGGCGGGGATCATGTTTAATCCATTCAGCCCGAATAACATTGCTGGCACCAGGCCAGAATGCTATGTTTTTTTACCGCAACAGATTCAAGGAGAACGGGTTATGCCCGCGCAGGATCGCCAGACGCTACCCTTACCCTCGCTGCGAAATATTCAGTCTTTCCTGGCGGTCGCCAATGCCCTGAGTATTCACCAGGCGGCCGAGCAACTTAACGTCACACCATCGGCGGTGAGCCATCAGATTGCGGCGCTGGAAGCCTGGCTGGGCAAAAAGCTGTTTATCCGCAGCGGCAAAGGCGTACTGCTTACGCAGACCGGGGAAAAGTACCTCCGTGACGTGTCGGCGGCCATGAGCGCGATTGGCCGCGCCACCGAGCAGGTAATGAAGGAAGCGGATAACCCGGTGCTGCGCATTCACTCTTCCCCCACTTTTGGCCTGACATGGCTGCTGCGCCGTCTGGGCAAGTTTCGCGCGCACTATCCTGATATCACCGTTAACCTGACCTGCTCGTATGAAAACCTGCAGTTCGCCCGGGATAACATCGATATCGATATTCGTCACGGCATCCCGGACTGGGACGCCTATCGGGTGATGACCATTAAAAACGATGCGCTGGTGGTGCTGGCCTCGCCGGACTATCTGCGCGAGCACCCGGTCGCGTCACCGCAGGATCTCCTGCAACAGGCGTTGATTTCCTCCACCAGCACCCTGGTTAACTGGGAAAAATGGTTCGCGTGGCACAACATCGACAGGCCCTGGCTCAACTTCAGCCTGAGCTTCGACCGTTCCTATATGAGCTTTGAAGCCGCCCGCATGGGACTGGGGTTTATTCTGGAAAGTAAAATGATGGCCACCGACCACCTGAACGACGGTTCGCTGGTAGAGGTGTTTCCCGCCGAGCCGGGTATTGCCATTAACGCGCATCATCTGGTGATGCCGCATATGAACGAGCGCAGCTGGAAGATCCAGCAGTTTGTCGAGTGGATTGACCGGGAGCTGCGATTATCGGGGTATCACCTGTAGCGCCAATACGATCTGTTGTCCTATTCCACAGGGAGGTCGCCTGTTCCCCTCACCCCAACCCTCTCCCCAAAGGGGAGAGGGGGCTGACCGTGCCAGTTTTTTGTGGGGATCCCTCGGCCCACCTGAGTCGCATGTTTCCCCTCACCCCAACCCTCTCCCCAAAGGGGAGAGGGAGCTGACCGTGCCAGTTTTTGTGTGAGGATCGCTTAGCCCACAGGGAGGTGGCATGTTTCCCCTCACCCCAACCCTCTCCCCAAAGGGGAGAGGGGGCCGACCGTGCCAGTTTTTGTGTGAGGATCGCTTAGCCCACAGGGAGGTGGCATGTTCGCCCCTCACCCCAACCCTCTCCCCAAAGGGGAGAGGGGGCCGACCGTGCCAATTTTTTGTGGGGAGCCTCAGCCCACAGGGAGGTCGCATTTTTCCCCTCACCCCAACCCTCTCCCCAAAGGGGAGAGGGGGCCGACCGTGCCCATTTTTTTGTGGGGATCTCTCAGCCTACCGTGCCCCAGACGAGGTTGCCGTTATGGAAGGTGGCGGTACGCGGGGAAATGCGCGCCACCGCTTCGGCGGAACAGGAGGCATCCACCAGCACAAAGCTGGCGGCATCCTGGGCTTTCGGCCATACCCGCTCGCCGTTGTCGTTCAGCGGCAGCACGTCGCCGGTCGCTATCCCTAATGCGCGAGAAAGCGTCTGCTCGTTCGGGCGAATATAGAGCTGGGCATAGAGGTTGGCTTTTTCCAGCATGTCGCCGAGGCCATACGGCGACCAGTGGTCGATCACGCTGTCGGTGCCGGTCATGACAAATACGCCTTTATCGCGCAGCTGCTTAAGCGGCATATGCAGGGTGCCAATTGGCACCGTGGAGGCGATAGTCACCTGCTGCGCCGCCATGCGGGTGGCGATCTCATCCACCTGCTGCTCGTTCATCGTTGCCAGCGCAAAGGCATGGCTGATGGTCAGCTTGCCTTTCAGCTCGGGGGTTTTCTCCACGGTCTGCACCATGTAGTTCACCGCCGCCACGCCCGCCGGGCTGGTTTCGTGCAGGTGGATATCCACCCCTTTGTCGTAATCAAGCGCAATCTGGAACATGAGGTCGAGGGATTTCTCCATCGCGCCATCGACGCTGGTGGGATCCAGCCCGCCGACGTAGTGCGCCCCGGCCTGCATCGCTTCGCGCATCAGCTTTTCAGCGTTCGAGAGCAACAGTCCGTGCTGCGGGAAGGCGACAATTTCACAATCGAAGCCAGGTTTACGCCGGGCCAGTACCGCCTGTAAATTTTCCAGGTTTTTCAGCCCGGAAACCGGTTCGATATTGCAGTGGCTGCGGGCGATGGTGGAGCCTTTCGACTGGATCAGATCGATTAACTTTTCTGCCCGCTCCTGAGTGTAGGGTTGCAGTTCCGGGAGCAGCTTCTGCTCAAGGCGGATCATATCCTGAATGGTGGTGCCCGCCGGACGGTTAAGCGAGCGCCACGGGCCGCCGTAGAAGGTTTTATCCAGATGGATGTGCATGTCGCGCATCGCCGGTAGCAGCAGCTTGCCGCCAGCATCGTAGTGCGGCAGCGTGGCGTCGGCGTGGCTGTTATTGTCCAGCAGCGCGGCGATTTTGCCGTCCTTGATCTCCAGCGTTTTCAGCTCGGTGCGGGTGCTGACGGCCACGTTGCCGTCAAAGTTAAACCCGGCCTCCAGCAGCACGTTGTCCAGATAGTAGTGTGTCGCGGTGATGTTCATCGGTTTGCCCGTCTCGCAGATCGGTTTCGCTGGGTCAGCAGCATACGCGACGGATCCGGTCGCGCCAAACAGGGCGCAGGCGGTGGCAGCAGTAGCGATTTTGCCGCTCTGGCTGAGAAACTCCCGGCGGCTTTTATTCTCTGTCATTGTCTCTTCCTTTTACTTACCTATTCACAACCAGCGGGCCGAAGCCTGCCAGGGTTAATTCATTACACTCACAGCGGACTAAAGCCCGCCGGGGTTAAACCACAACACATGCCGCGAGCTGAAGCGCGCCGGAGTTGAGTCACACCACACACAGCGGGCAGGAAGCCCGCCGAAGTTAAACTCAACACACGCAGCGGGCTGAAGCCCGCCGGGGTTAAGCCACAATATGGGTACCTGTTTCCCCGCGCAGCGCTGCGGGCAGACAGTCCGGCGAGGTGATGATTACCCGCATGCCGCCAGCTGAAGCCCGCCGAAGTTAAGCCACAACACACGCAGCGGACTGAAGCCCGCCGGGGTTAAGCCACAATATGGGTACCGGTCTCCCCGCGCAGCGCCGCAGGCAGGCAGTCCGGCGAGGTGATGATCACCCGCGTGCCGCCGTGGTGCAGGAATGCCAGGCTGGCAACGATTTTCGGCAGCATGCTGCCTGCCGGGAAGTGGCCCTCCTCCATGTAGCGCGTCATCTGCGCCACGTTCACCGTCTCCAGCGCCTGCTGGTTGGGTTTGCCGAAGTTAATGCACACTTTCTCCACGCCGGTGGTGATCACCAGCACATCGGCGCGGATCTCTCTGGCCAGCAGCGCGGTGGAGAGATCTTTGTCGATCACCGCATCCACGCTCTGGTAGTCGCCCTGTTCGGTACGCACTACGGGAATGCCGCCGCCGCCCGCGCCAATCACCACAAAGCCTTTTTGCGTAAGAGCCTTGATGGCGTCGGCTTCGACGATACGCACCGGCTGCGGCGAGGCCACCACGCGGCGGTATCCGCGGCCAGAATCTTCGACGAAATGCCAGTCGGGATGGGCCTGCTGAAGCGCGTCCCGCTGGGCCTCGCTGAAAAACGCGCCAATGGGTTTAGTGGGATGGGTAAAGCCGGGGTCGTTTTTATCCACTTCCACCTGGGTGACCACCGTCACCGCCTTTTGCTCGCCGCGAGCGGCAAGGCGGTTGTTCAGCGCCTGCTGGATCAGGTAGCCGATCCCGCCCTGGGTATCGGCCACGCAGTTTGCCAGCGGGGTGAGCGGCAGTCCTTCCCGCTCGTGGGCAATTTCGGCCCGGCGCAGATCCAGCCCCACCTGGGGACCGTTGCCGTGTGTAAGCACGATGTCATAGTCGGAGGCCAACATTTCCAGCACCGACTCCGCGACCGCTTTCACCGCCTGCGCCTGGTGTTCAATCGACTGGCTGGCGTTATCTTTGATAATGCTGTTGCCGCCGATGGCGACGACCATGAGTTGTTTCATACGTTTTCCTTCGTAACGGTGCGGTCTGGGCCCCTCACCCCTGCCCTCTCCCCCTAGGGGAGAGGGTGTAATCGTTCCCTCTCCCCTATGGGGAGAGGGTTAGGGTGAGGGGTCGCTCTTAAGCTTCAGAAACCGGTGCCGCCGCGCTCGCCGCTTCCCGGCTATCCAGCACATGCTTCACCACAAACATGCCGCTCATCATCAGATAGGCCAGCACGAAGGTCAGCGAACTGCCCTCGGCGAAGCCGACCACCGGGGCGTGGATCACCCCGAACAGGGCCAGCAGCGCACCGACGGCGGCAGCAACGGCACCGCGCAGCGGTTTATTGATGATGGCGAAGATGGCGATACAGCCCCACAGCATGCTGGCGAGGGGGGCACCGTTGCCAAGGTGCATCAGCCCTTCGTAGTAAATCCCTTTGCTGTGCAGCACGTCGGTGCCGATTTTCGCCGCGTTGGTGCCCGCCGCCCCCATCACGCTGTTCATCATGGTCAGCGCCCAGTTGGCGATCCACGGGAACAGGCAGATGAAGATAACGGGCACCTCCACTTTGGGCGTTTCCCTCACCACCTGGTTGGCGGTGACCACCCCGATAAAGACCAGAATCGGCACGATGGCGGTCATCGGGATGATGGCGAGCATAAAGGCCCCCAGCCCGAACAGCGGCACGATGAACATGGTCACGCCGGAGGCCAGCGTATAACCGATGCTCGCCCCCATCGCTTTCCAGCCCGCGTGGCCGACGTAGACCGTTACCGGGAACGGGTTACCCATCAGGCAGCCCAGCATGGAGGCCAGACCGTTGGCCAGCATCACCTTGCGGGTCGGGTACTCATCCCCTGCCGCGTGGGCGCTCTCAATGTTTTCCAGGTCAAAGATGTAGTTCGCCAGCCCCAGTGGAACCGCCGACGCCAGATACGGCAGCGCGTGCGGCAGCCCCTGCATAAAGCTGTCGATATGCACTTCCGGCGGGTTGAAGCCGAAGGAGGACATTGAGGCCTTGATCGCCTCCGGGCTTTGCAGGCCGGAGATCCACGCCAGTGCCGTACCGGCGATCAGCAGAAGCAGACCGGTGGGGATGCGGGCGAAGATCGGCTTTTTGCCAAACCAGTTGATGAAGATCAGCAGCAGCACGATGAATGACACAGTCGGCGCTTCGAACGCCTGCAGCATCGGGTTCATCGCCAGGAGCAGCAACCCTAAACCAGACAGGCACGACAGCAGCACGGTACGGGGGATCATCTTGCGGATGGTTTCACCCAGGAAGGAACCGCCCGCGAGGATCATCGCCTCCACGAAGCACCACACCAGGCCGATCTGGATGGCGAAATCGGCATCGCCGGTCTGCTGATAGACCGGCATCAGCACCAGAAAGGTGACGGTGAAAATCGACGGGGCGCTCGGCCCCGACGGCAGTGCGGTCACGTCGTTACGCCCGGTCTGGCGCGCCATCTGCAGACCAAACCACGCATAACAGACGCTCGCCACCAGTACCGCCAGCCCGAAGGCTGGCGCAATACGGCCATAAACAATCTCTTTCGGGATGCCGACGACAAAAATGAGCAGCCCCATCATGGTCAGCAGGTTCGTCAGGTTGTTGGTCATCAACCCGAAGTACGCCGCCCAGTCACCTCTTTTCCACTCCAGTTTCATGCTTTTCATGGATGCTTACCTTATAGGATGTAGCGATCGCGGAAGGTCAACAGCGCCTTTTCAAAACAGCTAAACGGCGGGTGAACGATGCCCGCCCCAATCATGCCGATCCCGGCGTCTTTATGGGCGATGGCGGTGTTGATCACCGGCAGAATGCCGCTGGCGGCCACGCGGGTGATGTCGATCGCCGTCGGAATGCCCATAAACGAGAGCAGCGGGATGGTGACATTCGGGTTTTCGCCGAGGGTGATCTCACGCATCTGGCGCGAGAAGTCGATGGCTTCTTCGACCGTGCCGCCTACCAGGGCAACAATCGCCGGGGCCGTCGCCATCGCAAAGCCGCCGATGCCGTAGGTTTCGGTAATCGCGCTGTCGCCGATATCTAACCCGGAGTCTTCCGGTTTGTAGCCCGCAAACATCGGGCCAATCACCTGCTGCGCCGGGCCGGTGAACCACTGCCCCGGCAGGCCGGAGATGCGCAGGCCAAACTCGTAGCCGTTGCGCGCCATGGTGGTGACCACGGTGCTGTACTCGATGCCGTGGGCGGCATCCAGCGCGGCTTTGCACATCGCCATCCACGTCGGGCCGGAGAAGTAGTCGCTGCTGGCGACAAACTCAAACACCTCGCGCTGCTGCTCCACCGGATAACCGGCCTGAATCAGACCCGGCGTCAGCGCCTGAATCAGCAGCGTGGTGCCGGCGTTGTTGCGGTTGTGGCACTCGTCGCCCATGTGCAGGGCCTGAGCCAGCATTAAACGCAGGTCGATTTCGCCGATGATCTTCATGGCATCACGCAGCATCGGGCCGAGCACGTCGCGCATCCAGTTCAGGCGGTCGATCACGCTCTGGTCGTTGGCACCCATGCGCAGGATCTTCGCCATCTGCTCGCTGAGGTTGGTGAAGGCGCGGTTGCCGTAGGTTTTGTTCTCGACGATGTGCATAAACATCGACGCGGAGGTGACGCCCGCCATCGAGCCCACGCAGTCGTGTTCGTGGCACGGCGAGAAGGTGATCTCCCCCGACGCCGCCACGCGCTCTGCGTCTTCGATATCTTTCGCCAGCCCTTCAAACACCAGCGCCCCGGTAACTGCCCCTTTCATCGCCCCGCACATGTTTTCCCATGAGACGGGCGGACCGGCGTGCAGGATGGTGGTGCGGGTCATGCCGGGCACCACGTTGATCGCCTGGTCATAACCCACCAGCACCGGGTGGGACTGAATAATGCGTTCAAGGGCGATGTTGTTGGCGGCGGCAATTTTGTCGGCCAGGGTTTTCTCCGCCAGTTGATCCAGGGCATCAACCACCTGCATATTGCCCTGCCCCGGTGGGGTCCAGTCGAGTTGGGTGACCGGAACGTGCTGCTTTTTCAGGTCGTCGCTGAACATGGCGATGCCGACGTTAATGACGTTCAGCGGCTGGTTAAATAAGGTGGTCATCAGGCTTTCTCCCCTTTGCAGACAAATTCACGTGCCAGTAATCCAGTGTTGGTACTGCTGCTGGCCCAGATCACCCCCGCATCGGTCAGTAGCTGGCACTGTTGGGTCAACGACGGGGTATCCTGGTCGGTGCCGAGCACGTAGCCCAGGATCTCAAGCGGCCGGTTGTCGGCACGGGCGATCGCCTGCGCCTCTTTGATCGCCTCGATCATCACCCCCACCGGATCGTCATGCGCGCCGAAGCCGAGCACGAAGTCCATCACGATCACCCCCACTTCGGGATCGCGCGCCTCCTGCAGCAGGCGGCTGATACGGTTGGTCGGGTCGATCATCGGGTGCGGCTTGCCGTTGGTGAAGTCATCATCACCAAAGTCGAGGAAGGTGTGCGCCTGGCTGACGTTAATATCCGCCAGACGTTTAGCCGGATCGGGCTGAATGTTGCTGTACACGTCGTCGTATTTTTCCAGCGCGGCGAACATCGCTTCGTCGCACAGGGTGCCGCCGCAGAACAGGCCGCGAATGTACTTCTGCTGCGGGGTCAGACGGGCGCGCACCTCTTCGATCAGCGGCCAGTTGAGCGGGTGCAGATCGAGCGATTCTTGTTTAATGCCGGTGAGCAGAACGGCTTTCAGCGCCGCGTCTTTGGTGCCGCGGGCGAACTGCAGGCCGTTTTCATCGGCAGGCGGTTCATTGCGGCCGAGGAAACAGGCGATGACAGGCTTACGACAGGCGCGGGCGCGGGCCAGCACTTTTTCGGCTACCGCAGGCGCAGGGGGTTTTGAGATCAGAACGATGACTTGCGTGGCGTCGTCGGCTTCCAGCATTGCGATGGCATCAAGCATCATCAGACCGCCGATTTTTTCACTCAGATCGCGACCGCCGGTGCCGATCAGCTGGGAGATACCGCCGCCGAATTCGTGGATGCGCACGCTCAGCTCCTGGCTGCCGGTGCCGGACGCGCCGACGATGCCAATGGTTCCGCGACGCACCGCGTTGGCAAAGCACAGCCCTGCGCCGTTAATGATGGCAGTGCCGCAGTCCGGCCCCATCATCAACAGCCCTTTTTCGTGGGCCAGCTGCTTGAGCGCCAGCTCGTCGTCGAGTGAGACGTTATCCGAGAACAGCATGACGTTAAGGTTGTTCTCCAGTGCCTGGCGCGCTTCGCGGGCGGCAAAGGTGCCGTTGACGGAGATCACCGCCAGGTTGGCGTCCGGGCGATGTGTTTTGGCGCTGGCGAGGGTGGCATAGCGCGCTTCGTGGCTACCCGCTTGCTCTTTACGGGCGAACAGGGCTTCGATGGCGGCCAGGGTGTCGTCGTTGGCGGCCTCACCTTTAATCACGATCATCAGATCGCCGTTTTTAGCGTCCTCTAATTCCGGCGTCAGCAGGCCGAGATTTTTTAGGACACCTTTATTCATTTCGGTGGCCATGGCGACAAAGGCCTGCTCGACACCGGGCAATTTATTCGCTTTGGTAGAAACCGACATCAGCGAAACAGAATCAAAATACGTATTCTTTTTTATCACGATTTTGGTGGGCATTACGTCCTCCTGAATGCGGGCAAAAGGGGGCCACATCAGGCCCGAAGGCATGATGGAAAAGGCTATTTTTTTTTCAGGCCAGCCTGAAACGGCTGGCCGGGGGTATTACGCGCCGGCGGCGATCAGCAGTTCGGCAATCTCGCTGAAGCCTTTTTCCCGCGCCAGTTCGAGGGGGGATTTGCCGTATTTATCGGTCATGTGCGGGTTGGCGCCGTGGTCGAGCAGCAGCTTGACGATCGCCTGCTGGCGGGGGCCGCCGTCATTCAGGACGATGGCTTCGAGCAGCGGGGTCCAGCCCACGAAGTTGGTATGGTTGACGTTGATGTCGGTGTGGGCCAGCAGCTCCTGGACCACTTCCAGATGGCCTTTCTCGCTGGCCGGGGTGATCCCCACGCCGCCGAAGCGCGTAAGACGATCGAGATCCGGGTTGGCTGGCAGCACCAGGCGCAGCAGAGTGAGATCGTTTGTCAGGCAACTGATCAGGAACGGGTTGAAACAGGTCTGATCCTGCTGGTCGATATTCGCCCCGGCGGCAATCAGTAATTCCACGCAGGGATAATGTTTATTCAGGCTGGCAATAATAATGGCGGTTCGTTTCTGACGGTTGGTGGCATTAATATCCACCCCTTTTTCCAGACAGGCTTTTAATGCTTCGGCATTCCCCTGTTCGGCAGCGAGCAGAAATTCGGTAACGAGTTCATTGCTGGACATATCCACACTCCTGATTTTCCTTTCTGATGGAGTGAGCATAGCAACGGCCTGGTCAGAAAAGAATCCGCTTAAAAATGATTCATCGACAGCGAATTCATTGTTGAGTTAAATTTAACAGTCCGGTCAAAATGTGCGTCTGTGCAACCTTTTCCTTATGTTTTACCGCTTTTTAAGCCCTTAAGCTGCATTCTTCTTATGTTTACGCAGCCCTTGCGCTGTGCGGCTCGCAGCAAATGTCCAGAACTGTGACCGGCGTCAAATGAGTTGTAACCGCGTTGTTAAAATATGTTCAAAACTGATGGGTGCCAGGAGCCATGATATGAATTCCATCTTTACCGAAGAGAACCTGCTGGCCTTCACCACCGCGGCGCGATTTGGCAGCTTTAGCAAATCCGCGGCCGAGCTGGGGGTCACCACCTCGGCCATCAGCTACACCATTAAACGTATGGAGACCGGCCTCGATGTGGTGCTGTTTGTGCGCAATACCCGCAGCATCGAGCTGACCGAATCGGGGTTCTACTTCTACCGCAAAGCCATAGACCTTCTGAATGATTTCCACGCCATCAAGCGCGGGATCGACACGATTTCCCAGGGGATTGAGACGCGGGTGCGGATCTGCATCAACCAGCTGCTCTATACCCCGCGCCACACCGCACGCTTATTGCAGGTGCTGAAAAAGCAGTTCCCGACCTGCCAGATCACGGTGACCACCGAGGTGTATAACGGCGTCTGGGATTCGATCATCAATAATCAGGCGAATATCGCCATCGGTGCCCCGGATACCTTGCTCGACGGAGGCGGGATCGATTACACCGAAATCGGCGCGATCCGCTGGGTGTTTGCCATCGCCCCGGAACACCCGCTGGCGCTGGCGCCCGAGCCGCTGGCGGAGAGCCAGCTGCGGCTGTACCCCAACATCATGGTCGAAGACACGGCGCATACCATTAATAAAAAAGTGGGCTGGCTGCTGCACGGCCAGGAGGCGATCCTGGTCCCGGATTTTAATACCAAGTGTCAGTGCCAGATCCTCGGGGAAGGGATTGGTTTTTTACCAGAACATATGGCCAGAGAGGCGGTGGAGGCGGGGCTACTGGTCACGCGGCGAATCAACAACCCGCGTCAGGACTCGCGCATGCTGCTCGCCACGCAGCATGCGGCTACCGGTCAGGTCACCCGCTGGATCAAACAGCAGTTTGCCCCCCAGGGGGTGTTGACCGGGATCTACAGCGATTTACTGTGGCGAACTTAGCTGCGGCTCTGCACCCAGAACGCATGAATAAGGCCAGGAATGTAGCCCAGCAGCGTCAGGATGATGTTCAGGATAAACGCCCAGCCAAAGCCTTTGCCCAGCAGTACGCCAAGGGGCGGTAAAATGATGGTAATTACGATACGCCAGAAACCCATAAATTCTCCATGCAAGCAGTCAGGTCATTGTATAAAAAGAGGTTTTAACTCTAAGCGTAGTGAGTCTACGCACAGCTGCCAGCCTTCGCGTGCAGTTTTACCCTCTTTTACCCTCTTTACACAGGTTTAGGCTGGCGATTTAGGAGTATTCCGCGCGTGGCGCTGTACCGCGGCCTGCGCCTGGGCTACTGTTAGGGACGAAACTATCATGAGGAGATAACTATGTTTTCTGTTGGCGATTATGTACAACCGCGTATGGGTGGTCCAAAGCTGAAAGTGATCGAAGTACACGACGATCAGATTGTGGCAGTACAGGCGAGTAACGAAGAAGGGGAAAAATATACCCTGAAGGCAGCGGACGTATCGCTGTATAAAGAAGATGGCGATTTTGGCGTCTGCTAAACAGACGCGACCGGGCGGCGTTAATCCGCCCGGTGGGTACGGATTAAATCAGGAAATCATCCAGTGATTTTCCTTCCGCCAGGGCAAGGGTAATCGGCTTCGGCGTACGACCCTGACCGGTCCAGGTTTTCACCTGACCATCGGTATCCGTAAAGCGATATTTTGCCGCACGCGCCTGGCGCTTCTTAGGCTGGGCCGGGGTGTTCAACAGGTTGGAACCCAGCAGGTCTTCTGCCGAAATACCGTCAGCTTTCATCTTCTCCAGCAGAGCGTTAATTTTCTGATTCTGCTCAGCGCGCTGCTGTTCAACTTCAGCCTGTTCATTACGCTTTTCTTCGGTGACGATGCGGAGCTTTTCGAGCATATCTTCCAGCACGTCCAGCGAGAATTCACGCGCCGTGGCGCGCAGAGTACGAATATTATTAAGATTCTGTAACAGCGAAGTCATATAAAATGAAAACCTTTTAAGTCGATAAAATAAGCAATAGCGGTCATGGTAATTCATTTGTTTATGAACATCCAGACGACAGTGCAGGAAAATATAATTTATCTCAAATTAAATGAAACAAAGAAATATAAAGTACGACCCCTTACTTTTTGTATGATTTATTCTTATAACCGGTTTAAGGTTTATTTAACTCCTGACCTTTTCCAGGGCTATTGCCCATTCAATTATTTTGATGGTATATCGAATATTCATTCATTCCTGCTGCATAAAGCAAAAATTCCTATTCCGCTATCTTTTGCTTCTCAACCGCAAACTCACAACATAACCCGCCAGCAAAGCGCAGCGTTATCACGTCGGAACACAGCTCATGCCAGAGGCTGAAATATAAAAATATAAGCCCTTGTTTATAGTGAAAAAAATAAAAGACCGAAGAGAAAATGCCGCCGCGCTCACAAAACCGGTTCGTTTAGAGCATTTTCCCGACAAAACGTCTTTAAATAAAAATTTATCGCTAATTGTAGGTTTTAATGCAGAGAGATACGCTATACACGAAAAATAAAGTAACCTAAAGCACTAGCCTGTCCCGCTTTAGCCTCTCTGATATACGACCCTGAAGGAGTCAGAACATGTTCTCTCGGCAGTCTCGCCTGCGTCACGCGGTAGCGGATACCTTTGCCATGGTGGTCTACTGTTCGGTGGTGAACATGCTGATTGAAATATTCCTCTCTGGAATGACCTTCGAGCAGTCGCTTTCCTCCCGTCTGGTAGCCGTCCCGGTGAATATCTTAATTGCATGGCCGTACGGTTTCTATCGTGATGCGGTGATGCGTTTTGCCCGGCGCTACTCCCCTACCGGCTGGATGAAAAATCTGGCGGACGTCGTTGCGTATGTCACTTTTCAGTCGCCCGTTTATGTCGCGATTTTGTTAACGGTGGGAGCCGACTGGCACCAGATCGCCGCGGCGGTAAGTTCAAATATCGTGGTATCGATGATGATGGGTGCGGTGTACGGCTATTTCCTCGATTACTGCCGACGTCTGTTCAAAGTCAGCCAGTATCATCAGGTCAAAGCGTAAGGCACGGCGACTGGCGAAAAGCCAGTCGCGTCGTTATTGCGAGTCGCCAAACAGGCCTTTCAGAAAACGTTCCAGCGCCATGCGGGAACTGAAGCCATGCGGAATACCATAATGTTCCTGGTTATTGCCCCCTAAATAGAGCGGGAACTGCTCATAATGGTCGCTGGTTTTCATCTCTGAGGCAGGCTCCGCAAAGGAAAGACTTCTCTCTTTCAGCGTGGGATGAATGATCAGCGCCGTGCGCCCCATACGTGCTTCGCGGTTCACATAAACATAATTATCGCCACGACGGTACCCGTATGCTTTTTGGGTTACCACATCCACGGTAAATCCCGCTTTTTCAAGTTCGCGCGCAACCTCATCCGGTCGTAAATACATATTCTTTCCTCATTATCATTCCTGCCCGGCAACCTTACCGTATTCAGCAATAGCAGTGCTTTCAGAAAAATCCATAAACGGCCTGATAAGCCGTGACCGGCTTCAGATATTAAAAAGGTGGTCTAAACTGTTAATTACCGCAAATTCAAGGGAGAAGCATATGTTTAACCGTTCAAACCGAAACGATGTTGATGACGATGTTCAGGATATCCATAACGATGTCAGGAAATTAGCGGATTCGCTGGAGAGCGTTTTGAAATCCTGGGGATCAGATGCGAAGGGCGAAGCGGATGACGCCAGACGTAAAGCCAAATCGCTGCTGCGTGAAACCCGTGCGCGTCTGCAGGGTCGCTCCACCGGCAAGCAGGCCGCCTGTGATGCCATCGGCTGCGCTAACACCTTTATTCGTGAACGTCCGATGTGTGCAGTAGGTACTGTCGCCGCGGTGGGGATCTTTATCGGTGCGCTGCTGGCTCTGCGCAAATAATCCCCGATTCCGTTCTATCGTCTTCGCCCCCATGCCCTCTGGTGTGGGGGTTTTTCTTTTTTAACCCCTGCGCGCGCCCTCTCCCGCTGAACGCATCCCCGGCAGTAAAATCCCGCATATTTTCCCATATCTTGTATGGTTGAAACTTATAGCAACTACATCTAGTATTTCCTTTAGTAAGAGAGACTCACGGTGACGCAGCAACTGGCGTCGGAATCCCATTCTAGATGGAAATACGAATCATGCGCATTATTATTTACACTCGAGCCGACTGCGTGCAGTGCCATGCCACCAAACGCGCGATGGAGAGCCGCGGCCTGGTCTTCGAGCAGGTGTTTGTTGACCAGGTTCCTGATGCGGCAGAGAGCCTTCGTGCCCAGGGGTTCCGCCAGCTGCCGGTGGTTATCGCCGGTGATACCCGGTGGTCGGGCTTCCGCCCGGACATGATTAACCGCCTGCCGCAGCCGGCACAGGCCGCCCGGGCATGAGCCTTCTCGTCTACTTCTCCAGCAGCTCGGAGAACACGCACCGCTTTATCGAGCGCGTGGGGCTGCCCGCCGTGCGGATCCCCCTGAACGAGCGGGAGCGGATCCAGGTAGACGAGCCTTTTATTCTGGTGGTGCCCAGCTACGGCGGGGGCGGAACGGCCGGGGCGGTGCCGCGTCAGGCGATCCGCTTTCTCAACGATCCGCACAACCGGGCGCTTATCCGCGGCGTGATTGCCGCTGGCAACCGTAATTTCGGTGAGGCATTCGGCCGCGCCGGGGATGTCATCTCACAAAAATGCGGCGTGCCGTACCTCTATCGCTTCGAGCTGATGGGGACGCAGCAGGACGTCGATAACGTGCGTAAAGGAGTGAACGAATTTTGGCAACGACAACCGCAGAGCGCGTAATGCAGCGATCAACCGATTTCCATGCGCTGAACGCCATGCTCAACCTGTACGATCGGGACGGGAAGATCCAGTTCAGCAAAGATCATGAGGCGGTGGACGCCTTTTTTAACGCCCACGTCTACCCCAACACCATGACCTTTTCCAGCCCGCAGGCGCGTCTCGATTATCTGGTCAGCGAGAGTTACTACGATCCGAAGGTCCTGTCGCGCTTCGATCCTGCCTTTGTGCTGGCGCTGTTTGCCCATGCTCACGCCAGCGGTTTTCGTTTCAAGACGTTCCTCGGCGCGTGGAAGTTTTACACCAGCTACACGCTAAAAACCTTCGACGGCAAGCAGTACCTTGAGCACTTTGAAGATCGGGTAGTGATGGTAGCCCTGACCCTCGCCCAGGGGGATGAAAACCTGGCCCGCCAGCTCACCGACGAGATGCTGGCAGGCCGTTTTCAGCCCGCGACACCCACCTTCCTCAACTGCGGAAAAGCCCAGCGCGGGGAGTTGGTCTCCTGCTTCCTGCTGCGCATTGAAGACAATATGGAGTCGATTGGCCGCGCGGTAAACTCGGCGTTGCAGCTCTCCAAACGCGGCGGCGGCGTAGCGTTTTTGCTTTCGAACCTGCGGGAAGCCGGGGCACCCATCAAGCGCATTGAGAACCAGTCTTCCGGGGTGATCCCGGTCATGAAAATGCTGGAAGATGCGTTCTCCTACGCCAACCAGCTAGGCGCGCGCCAGGGGGCCGGAGCGGTCTATCTGCATGCCCATCACCCGGATATTCTGCGTTTCCTGGATACCAAACGCGAAAACGCCGACGAAAAAATTCGCATTAAAACCCTGTCGCTGGGGGTGGTGATCCCGGATATCACCTTCCGGCTGGCGAAGGAGAACGCCGACATGGCGCTGTTCTCCCCCTATGACGTGGAGCGCCTCTACGGTAAGCCGTTTGGTGATGTGGCGGTTAGCGAGCTGTACGACGACCTGGTGGCAGACGCGCGCGTTCGCAAGACCTGGATGAATGCCCGCGACTTCTTCCAGCGGCTGGCGGAGATCCAGTTTGAGTCCGGCTATCCGTACATCATGTTTGAAGACACCGTTAATCGCGCTAATCCGATTGCCGGGCGCATCAACATGAGCAACCTGTGCTCGGAGATTTTGCAGGTTAACAGCGCCTCAACCTATGACGAGGATCTGGATTACACCCGGACCGGGCACGATATCTCCTGCAATCTGGGTTCGCTGAACATTGCCCATACCATGGACTCCCCCGACTTTGGCCGCACCGTCGAAACCGCGGTGCGCGGCCTGTCGGCGGTATCGGATATGAGCCACATCCGCAGCGTGCCGTCGGTAGAAGCCGGGAATGCCGCCTCGCACGCGATCGGCCTCGGGCAGATGAACCTGCACGGCTATCTGGCGCGGGAGGGGATCGCCTACGGCAGCCCGGAAGGGCTGGATTTCACCAACCTCTATTTCTACACCATCACCTGGCACGCCCTGCGTACCTCGATGATGCTGGCGCGCGAACACCGTCAGCGTTTCGCGGGCTTTGAACAGTCGCGCTATGCCAGCGGCGAGTATTTTAATCAGTATCTGGAAAACGACTGGCAGCCGAAAACGGAGAAAGTGCGCGACCTGTTTGCCCGCGCTGGCGTTACCCTGCCGACGCGCGAGATGTGGCAGCAGTTGCGTGACGACGTGATGCAGTACGGCATTTACAACCAGAACTTACAGGCGGTGCCGCCGACCGGCTCTATCTCCTACATCAACCATGCGACCTCGAGCATTCACCCTATCGTCTCGAAAATTGAGATCCGCAAAGAGGGCAAAACCGGGCGCGTCTACTACCCTGCCCCGTTTATGACCAACGACAACCTGGCCCTGTATCAGGATGCCTACGAGATTGGCCCGGAAAAAATTATCGATACCTATGCCGAGGCGACAAAGCACGTCGATCAGGGGCTGTCGCTGACGCTGTTCTTCCCCGATACCGCCACCACCCGCGACATCAACAAAGCGCAGATTTATGCGTGGAAGAAAGGGATCAAGACCCTGTACTACATTCGCCTGCGCCAGCTTGCGCTGGAAGGCACCGAAACAGAAGGCTGCGTGTCCTGCGCGCTGTAAGGAGAGAGGATGAAACTGTCACGGGTACAGGCCATTAACTGGAACAACATCGAAGATGACAAAGATCTGGAGGTGTGGAACCGCCTGACCAGCAACTTCTGGCTGCCAGAAAAGGTGCCCCTGTCTAATGACGTGCAGGCATGGGCCACGCTGACCCACGCCGAGCAGCAGCTTACCATTCGCGTCTTTACCGGCCTGACGCTGCTCGACACGGTGCAGAACACCGTGGGTGCGCCGGCCCTGATCGCCGATGCGCTGACGCCGCACGAAGAGGCGGTGATGTCGAACATCAGCTTTATGGAGGCGGTGCATGCCCGCTCCTACAGCTCGATCTTTTCGACCCTCTGTCAGACCAAAGACGTGGATGCCGCCTACCGCTGGAGCGAAGAGAGCGAGGCGTTGCAGCGCAAAGCCCAGCGGGTGCTGGAACATTATCGCGCTGATGAACCATTAAAGAAGAAGATCGCCAGCGTGTTTCTGGAGTCGTTCCTCTTCTATTCCGGCTTCTGGCTGCCGATGTACTGGTCGAGCCGCGGCAAGTTGACCAACACCGCGGATCTGATTCGGCTCATCATCCGCGACGAAGCGGTACACGGGTACTACATTGGCTATAAGTACCAGAAAGGGCTGGAGAAAGTGAGCGAGGCCGAGCGCGAGGCGTTAAAAAACTTTGCGCTGGATCTGCTGATGGATCTCTATGACAACGAACTGGCCTATACCGACGAGCTGTATGCCGGAACGGGCTGGGAAGAGGATGTGAAGGCGTTCCTCTGCTACAACGCCAACAAGGCGCTGATGAACCTGGGCTACGAGGCGCTGTTCCCACCGGAGATGGCCGAAGTGAACCCGGCGATCCTCGCGGCGCTGTCACCCAATGCCGACGAAAACCATGACTTCTTTTCGGGGTCGGGGTCGTCGTATGTGATGGGAAAAGCGGTCGAAACCGAGGATGAGGACTGGAATTTTTAAGGTCCATCCTGAATCTGGCTTAGCGAGATGTTGATCGAATGTAAATAAGTGACTAACATCCGTCCTTTCGGATAAAGAAAATGTCTGTCACCGATTCACTTCTCGCTTTCTCCTTCGCCGCCTTACTGCTGACGCTTACCCCCGGTCTTGATACCGCCCTTATCCTTCGAACGGCCTGCGCCGAAGGGGGAAAGAAAGCATTTCAGGCGGCGCTCGGCATTGATGCCGGCTGTTTCATCTGGGGGGCGCTTGTCGCACTCGGGGTGGGTGCGCTGCTGGCCTGGTCCGAACTGGCGTATACCCTTCTTAAAATCTGCGGCGCGGCTTACCTGAGCTGGCTGGGCTTACAGCTGCTGATGCGCCCCCGATCGTCATTCACTCAGAACGATGAAACGCCCGCTTCCCGAAGCAACTGGTTTGTAAAGGGGATGCTGGGGAACGTACTTAATCCAAAAATGGGCATTTTTTACGTCTCGTTTTTACCGCAGTTCATCCCGGCCGGGCATTCGCCTTTCATCTGGACATTTATTCTGGTCAGCATTCATGTGCTGATCGGCACCCTGTGGTCGGTGACGCTGATCCTGTCCACACAGCTGGCATCCGGCCTCCTGAAAAAAAAGCGCGTCATCATGGCGATGGATCGGGCCACCGGCGGGCTCTTTTTATGCTTTGCCGCCAGGCTGGCTTTCAGCAATCGGTGAGGCAATGCCGTCCGGTTTAAACGTAGCGATTTATTTATTACGCCCGGCAAAAATAAACGCAGCGCGGCCAGGCTAAATTCAGGCAATAAAAAACCCGCTCAGGGCGGGTTTATTTTTTATCAGTAGAGATTAACTGCTCAGGCTATTACCTTCATCGCTATCGTAATAACTACTGATAATTAACGCAGATTACAGAACTGTGACGTTTCCGGCAGCAGGACCTTTAGCGCCATTTTCAATGGTGAAGGAGATTTTCTGTCCTTCATCCAGAGTTTTGAAGCTGTCGCTCTGAATCGCAGAGAAATGTACGAAGACATCTTTGCTGCCGTCATCAGGGGTGATAAAGCCAAAACCTTTATCTGCGTTAAACCATTTTACTAAACCAGTCATTTTATTAGACATAGATAATTCCTTAATTATGAGCCACTTAATCGCGGCAGTGATGGCCTGTATTGAGAGAGTGTCTTACCTGGCACTTAGGAGGAGACTCATGAAGAAGGGTATCTGTGGATAACACCTGAAATGAGGACTGCTTTACTAAAACTGCTTTCGTAAGGTCTGTTTTCCAAACCGATGGCGCTATTAAGACACAGAAAAATTAGCTAAGCAATGTTTATATTATTTATTTTACCCATTCAAACACCCGGATGGCTGAACGGCTGATAAACGCCTTCGTTATTTTATTTTTCCTGACATTCGTATTGCTTAAATATATTCTCGGCTAAAAAATGCGTTGTCTCTTTTTTAAATTTAATGTGGCCCACAATCAGTGAGATATCTTTTTTTCCTGGCGGCAAAAGCAAAAAAAAGCAGCCCCGAAAGGCTGCTTTTGCAGGGTCTGGCATTACCCTCTTGCCAGCTCCTTCAGGTGCTTTTTCAGCCTGTGATATTCATCAATCACGTACTGCTCGGCACCCTGCTGGTCGGCAATCGGCTCCACGCGCACGGCACAATACTTATACTCCGGCGTTTTGGTAATCGGGCTGAGGTTCTCCGTCACCAGCTCGTTACAGGCCCCAATCCACCACTGGTAGGTCATGTACACCGCGCCGATATTCGGGCGATCGCTCACCTGCGCGCGGGTAATGACTTTGCCTTTGCGCGACGTGACCCACACCAGGGCTTCGTCCTCAATGCCGAGGCGCTTCGCGTCGGCGGTATTGATCTGCGCATAGCCCGGTTCGTCGGCCAGCGCCGCCAGCGCGGCACAGTTGCCGGTCATCGAGCGGCACGAGTAGTGACCGACCTCACGCACCGTCGAGAGCACCAGCGGGTACTCCTCGGTGAGCTTGTCGATCGGTGCCACCCAGTCACAGGTATAGAGTTGCCCCAGCCCGTTCGGGGTGGAGAATTCTTTTTCGAACAGGTAATCCGTCCCCTGATCGGCCTCTGACTCGTCGCGGCACGGCCACTGGATGTAGCCCAACTCGCCCATCTTCTCGTAAGTGGCACCCAGGAAATCCGGGCACAGATGACGGAGTTCATCCCAGATCTGCTGGGTGTTGTCATAGTGCATCGGATAGCCCATCCGGGTGGCGATCTCGCTGATGATCTGCCAGTCGGTTTTCAGGTCCCACTTCGGCTCTACCGCTTTAAAGAAGCGCTGGAAACCGCGGTCGGCGGCGGTGTAAACCCCTTCGTGCTCACCCCAGGAGGTGGACGGCAGGATCACATCGGCGGCGGCGGCAGTCTTGGTCATAAAGATATCCTGCACAATGACCAGCTCCAGCTCTTCAAAGGCTTTCCGCACCGCAGACAGCTCGGCGTCCGTCTGGAGTGGATCTTCCCCCATGATGTACGCGGCACGCACTTCGCCGTGAGCGACCCGGTGAGGCAGCTCGCTGATGCGATAGCCGGTATGGGCAGGCAGAGACGCCACGCCCCAGGCTTTGGCGAATTTGGCCCGGTTCTCCGGGTTGTTGATGTACTGATAGCCCGGATAGGTATCCGGCAGCGCACCCATGTCGCACGCGCCCTGCACGTTGTTCTGACCGCGCACCGGGTTAACCCCTGCATACGGCTTGCCGAGGTTGCCCGTGAGCAGTGCCAGGCTGGTCAGGGAACGCACGGTTTCCACGCCCTGGTAGAACTGGGTCACGCCCATGCCCCACAGAATGGCGGCGTTTTCCGCCGCGGCGTACATTCTTGCCGCCTGACGGATCTCCTGGGCGCTCACCCCGGTGATGGCTTCCACCGATTCCGGCGTATAGCCTTCGACGATTTTGCGATACTCCTCGAAGCCTTCAGTACGCGCCGCCACAAACGCCCGGTCGTACAGCTGTTCTTCAATGATCACATGCCCCATCGCGTTGAGCAGCGCGATGTTGGAGCCGTTTTTCAACGCCAGGTGCATATCGGCAATGCGCGCGGTTTCAATTTTGCGCGGATCGCAGACGATAATCTTCGCCCCGTTGCGTTTGGCTTTGATCACCCGGTTCGCCACGATGGGGTGCGAATCCGCCGGGTTATAGCCAAAAATAAAGACCATATCGGCTTTTTCTATACCGACAATGGAGTTACTCATTGCGCCGTTACCGACCGACTGGTGCAGACCTGCAACCGATGGGCCGTGTCAGACGCGCGCGCAGCAGTCGACGTTGTTCGTGCCGACTGCCGCGCGGGCAAATTTTTGCATGATGTAGTTGGTTTCGTTGCCGGTGCCGCGCGATGACCCGGTGGTCATGATTGCATCCGGGCCGTGTGCGGCTTTGATCGCGTTGAGTTTAGTGGCAACGTAATCCAGCGCTTCGTCCCAGGAGACGGCTTCCAGCTTGCCGCCGCGCTCGCGACGGATCATCGGCGATTTCAGGCGCGGGGTCAGGATTTGCGTATCGTTGATAAAATCCCAGCCGTAATACCCTTTCAGGCAGAGATCGCCCTGGTTGGTCTTACCCTGTGCTGCTTCAGCCTTGACGACTTTGCCGTTATTGACCACCAGGTTGATTTTGCAACCCGATGCGCAATAGGGGCAAACCGTGACGACTTTCTTCATCGGTAGTTGCTCCGTTAGTAATATGTCCTCAGCGGTATGCATGAAGTGTGCCAGCAAGCAGTTATAAGTTAACCCACTGAAAAAGAAGAGAAATAACGGAGGGAGAATGCGGTGCGCTGTCCATTCGTCAAAAATGCCATGACGAACGGACAGCGATGACGAGCAGCGCCTAGCGAACCACCAGCGCGTCGTAGCCTTTGAAGCGGTAGTTAATCAGCGAGGCGATCCAGCAGACGATAAACAGCCCGACCACGATAAACCCGGCGTTGCCCAGATTGTCGTTCAGCGCTGCCACGCTATTCCACAGCCCGCCCGTCAGGCCAAACTTATCGGCCAGCAGGCCCAGCGCTTCCAGCCCGCCGATAAACAGCGCCACCACCACCGACGTGCCGGTGATGGTGATGTTGTAATAGAGCTTGCGCTGCGGCTTATTGAAGGCCCAGCCATAGGCACCCACCATAATCAGGTTGTCGAGGGTATCAATCAGCGCCATGCCGCTGGTAAACAGCAGCGGGAACACCATGATCGCCCACACCGACATCCCGCTGGAGGCACCGGCTGCGGAGATCCCCAGCACGCCGATCTCCGTGGCGGTATCAAAGCCCAGACCAAACAGAAAGCCCACCAGATACATATGCCAGCTGCGGGTCACCAGGCGGAACGCCGAGCGGAACAGCCAGTTCATCACCCCGCCGTGGGCAAAGGAGACCGCTTCCGGCACCTTCTCACCGCGCTTCATTTTATTAAAGCTGCCCCAGACATCGCGCAGGATCACCAGGTTCACCAGCGCCATCGCCAGCAGGAAAAAGGCCGACACCGCCGTGCCGATCATGCCGCCGGTTTCGTGGAACCATTCCATATTGCGGCTGAAGGCCGTGGCGGTCGCCGCGATGGCGATGGAGGCCAGCACCACAATGGTGGAGTGACCCAGCGAGAACCAGGCCCCAATGCCACACGGGCGTTTGCCCTGCTGCATCATCTTGCGGGTAACGTTATCGATGGCGGCGATGTGGTCGGCATCCACCGCATGACGCAGGCCGTAGCACCAGGCCAGCAGGCTGGCCGCCATCAGCGACGGGGTGTTGTGAAAGATGTAAAACGCCGTCCCCCAGGCGACAACATTGGTGGCGATCAAAGCCAGCATCAGCGCCATGGCTTTAGGGTGGTTATTGAAGTATTTGATAAACATCGTGATATCCCGATTTAAGAAAAAGACGCGGCAGCGATCACCGCCTGTCCAAATGCAATCGCGCCGTCTCCGGCGGGCAGCCGCCCGGGAAACAGCACGGTAAAATCGCTCAGCCAGAAATGCAGGCGTTCCCGCAGGAGCCGGTTATGCAGGACCCCGCCGCTGCAAACGATAGTATTGAGGTTGCGCATCCAGGCATGCGACGCCGCCAGCGTTGCCAGCCCTTTTGCCAGCGCGTCGTGAAACGCCCAGGCGCGTTGTTCGGCACTGGCCTGCCAGCCCAGCCACTGTTGCCAGAACGTCGCCATATCCAGCTCGCCGTCGCGTACCGGCAACGTGACCGGATGGCTGACCGGCCCGCCACGGAGCGCCAGAGCCTCCAGCCGACAGGCGGCCTCCCCCTCGTAGCTAAGCTGCGCCGGGGCGCAACCTGTTGCGGCGGCCACGGCATCAAACAGCCGTCCGGTGGATGAGGCCGTTGGGCAATTCACCCCCCGCGCGATCGCCCGGGCCAGCGGCTGCCAGGGTTTATCCCGCAGCGCATCGGCCTCGGGCAGGGTCTGCCACTCGGGCACAAACGCCTGCCACTGGGCCAGCAGGTTGCGCCACGGCTGGCGCGCCGCCAGATCGCCGCCGGGCAGCGCCACCGCCGGCAGGCCGCCGAGCCGGTCACTGCGACGGTAGTTGACCCGCAGGCACTCCCCGCCCCACAGTGCGCCGTTTTCCCCCTGGCCGATACCGTCCAGCACCAGGGCGATCACATCCCCGCCGTCGCGCGGCCAGCCGTGTTCCGCCAGGCAGGCCGCGGCGTGGGCATGGTGATGCAGCACGCGATAGTGCGGATATGACATCTGCTCCCCCAGCAGGGTTGAGCGATAGCCGGGATGGGCATCGGTCACCACCCCCTCCGGGATAAACTGCCAGAGATCCTGCAACGCATTCAGGGCCTGCTGCCACTGGCCCAGCGCGTCGTCATCCCCCAGATCGCCCAGATGCTGGCTCAGGATCGCCTCCCCACCGCGCACCAGGCAGAAGGTGTTTTTCAGATCCGCCCCAAGACACAACAGCGACGGCACAGCGTCAAAACCGGGCGGCAATGGCAGCGCATCCGGGACAAAGCCCCGGGAGCGGCGCAGCATTTCCCCGCTGGCGCGCAGCACCGAGTCATCCATGCGCTGGACGATCTCGCGGTTATGCAGCAGCCAGCCGTCAGCAATGCCGGCCAGATCCTGTAATGCCCGGTCGTTGGTCAGCGCAGGCGGGCAGCCGTTCAGGTTGCCGGAGGTCATCACCAGCGGGCGATCCAGATCCTGCATCAACAGGTGCTGGAGCGGGTTCGCCGCCAGCATCACCCCCACCTCGTTCAGCCCCGGCGCGATGGCCTCGCAGCAGGCCAGGAGCCGCTTATCCACCAGCACAATCGGCGCGGCCGTTGAACGCAGCAGCGCCTGCGCCCCGGCGGGCAGGGCCTGGGCTAATCGCCCGGGAATCATCACCGCCAGCGGCTTCGCCGGACGCTGCTTGCGCTCGCGCAGGCGGTTGACCGCCTGCGCATCGCTGGCATCGCAGGCCAGATGAAAGCCGCCGAGGCCTTTTATCGCCACGATCCCGCCCTGCTTAAGCATCGCTTCCGCGGCCCGCAGGGCGTGGTCTTTCTCTTCCCGCGCTTCGCCGCACACCCAGCTAAGCTGCGGCCCGCAGTCCGGGCAGGCCACCGGCTGGGCGTGAAAGCGCCGGTCGGCCGGGTCGCGGTACTCCGCTTCGCAGGCCGGACACAGCGCAAACGCCGCCATGGTGGTGGCCGGGCGGTCGTAAGGCATCGCCCGGATAATGGTGAAGCGCGGCCCACAGTGGGTGCAGTTGATAAAGGGATAACGGTAGCGACGCTCGCGCGGATCGTTCATCTCGGCCAGACAGTGCGGACAGGTCGCGGCATCCGGCACCACCTGGGTGGTCATCTGCCCCTGCTGGCTCGGCAGAATGGTGAACGCCACCGGCAGCGGCGACCAGTGCCACGGCTGCTCGCTGATATCATCAATACGCGCCAGCGGCGGGCCACCGGCGGCCAGTTGGGTGATGAAGTCCTGCGTCTCACCGCTGAGACGCACCACCACGCCTGCCCCGTCGTTGCAGACGTCGCCCTTCAACCCCAGTTGCCGGGCCAGTTGCCAGACCCAGGGGCGGAACCCCACCCCCTGGACTTTGCCGCGAATGCGCAGCAGCGTGCCGTTTGTACACATGCGTTAACTCTCTACCGCCTCGCGCAGGCGTTGTTTCATGGCGCTGTAGGTGGTCTGGGCATAGTTTTCCGCCCAGGATTGATCGGCAATGGTATCGATCTTCACCGCGCAGTATTTGGTTTCGGGGGTTTTCGAGACCGGGTCGAGGTTGTCCTGGGTCAGCTCGTTGCAGGCCCCAATCCACCATTGATAGGTCATGTATACCGCCCCTTCATTGATGCGTTCGTTGACGTCGGCGCGGCTGATCACCTTCCCGCGGCGGGAGCTTACCCACACCAGCTGGCGATCGCGGATGCCGAGCTTTTCCGCATCCTGCGGGTTGATCTGCACAAAGCCCGGCTCATCGGCCAGGGTTTGCAGCGCCGCGCAGTTGCCGGTCATCGAACGGCAGGAGTAATGCCCCACCTCGCGCACGGTGCAGAGCACCAGCGGATAGTCGGCGTCCGGCATCTCTGCCGGTTTGCGCCACGGGGCGGCGAACAACTGCCCTTTGCCGCTCGGGGTGTCGAAGCGGTTGTCCGCGTAAAGCCACGGCGTGCCCGGATGATCGAGTGTCGGGCACGGCCACTGGATGTGTCCCATGTCGCCCATTTTTTCGTAGGTCACGCCGTAGAACAGCGGGCAGAGTTCGCGCATCTCGTCCCAGATCTGCTGGTTATCGCGGTACGCCATCGGGTAGCCCATCGCGGTGGCGATCAGGCTGATGATCTCCCAGTCGCGCTTGACGTTGCCCTTTGGCTCAACGGCTTTTTCAAAGCGCTGGAAACCCCGGTCGGCGCAGGTAAAGACCCCGCCGTGTTCGCCCCAGGAAGTGGCGGGCAGCAGCACATCTGCCGCCTCGGCGGTTTTGGTCATAAAGATGTCCTGCACCACCACGAAGTCGAGCGCGTCAAACCCTTTACGCACCAGGCCCAGATCGGCTTCGGTCTGGAGCGGATCTTCCCCCATGATGTAATAGGCTTTGACCTTGCCCTCCAGCGCAAGGTGCGGCACTTCGGTGATCCGCACGCCGACCTGGTCATCCATCAGGGCGGGATCGACTCCCCACGCCCGGGCGAATTTCTCGCGCACATGCGGGTCCGTCACGTTCTGATAGCCGGGGAACTGGTTGGGGATCACCCCCATGTCGCACGCGCCCTGCACGTTATTCTGCCCGCGCACCGGGCCGACGCCGCAGTGCTCGCGCCCGAGGTTGCCGGTGAGCAGCGCCAGGGTAGAAAGCCCTTTCACCACGTCAACCGCCTGCCCGAACTGGGTGACGCCCATCCCCCACATCACGGTAGCGGACGGCGCGGCGGCGTAGATGCGCATCGCCTCACGGATCTCCCGGGCGCTGACGCCGGTAATCTCCTCGACATTTTCCGGGGCGTACTCACTGACCGTTTCGCGCAGCACGTCCAGCCCCTCGGTGTAGCGGGCCACGTAGTCGGCGTTATAGAGGTTTTCGTCCAGCAGGGTGTAGATGAAGGCGTTCACCAGCGCCATGTTGCAGCCGTTGTGGATCTGCAGATGCCGGTCGGCAATGCGCGCAGTTTCGATTTTGCGCGGATCGCAGACGATCACCCGCGCGCCGTTCTGTTTCGCTTTGATCACCCGCCGGGCGACGATCGGATGCGAGTCGGCGCAGTTGTAGCCGAAGATCAGCAGGCATTTTGAGTTTTCGATATCGCTGATGGAGTTGCTCATCGCACCGTTGCCCAGCGTCTCCTGCAACCCGGCCACGCTCGGCCCGTGGCAGACGCGGGCGCAGCAGTCGACGTTGTTGGTGTTGAGCACCCCGCGGGCGAACTTCTGCATTACGTAGTTGGTTTCATTCCCGGTGCCGCGGGACGAGCCGGTGGTCATGATGGCGCGCGGGCCATAGTTGGCCTTGATTTCGCTCAGACGTCGGGCGGTATAGCGAATGGCCTCCTCCCAGGAGACCGGCACAAACTTGCCGCCTCTCTGGTAGCGGATCATCGGCTGGGTGAGGCGCGGCGTCAGCAGCCGGGTATCGTTGAGAAAATCCCAGCCGTAATAGCCTTTCAGACACAGCTGATTCTGGTTGGTGACGCCCTGCGCGCCTTCGGCACGAACAATTTTATTGTTATCAACGACAAGTTTTAATTTACAGCCCGCACCGCAGTACGGGCAGACGCTGGTGATTTTTTTCATCAGTAACAGACCTGCTAAAAGTGAAAAGAAGGCAGAGGCTTACAGCATCTGCGAGGAAAGTGTGTCCATCGCCGCACGGCGGCGTTTTTCCAGACTCAACTGCTCAAGCTTCTGCCTGTCGATACAGACGATGGCATTGGTCGGGCAGGCCTGAATGCAGGCGGGGCCGTCCGGCTGGTGGTAGCAGAGGTCGCACTTGTTGGCCTCGGCCTTTTCCGACATCACATTCAGCCCGGCGCCGATGCTGCGCACAACCGGACGCAGCACCACTTCCATCGCGCCGTACGGGCAGGCCACCACGCAGGTTTTGCACCCGATGCAGCGCTCCTGGTGGACGTGAACAAAATCGTTATCGCGGGTGATCGCCCCGTTCGGGCAGACGCTGGCGCAAGGGGCGTCTTCACACTGGCGGCACATGGTGGCCGTGGAGACGTTGACGCCTTTAATGACATGAATGCGCGGCAGGAAGTTCTGCGGGGTCAGCGAGGCGCAGTCCTGAGTGTCGTGGTGCGACACCACGCAAGCCACTTCACAGGTACGACAGCCGATGCATTTGCTGGCATCGGCGATGATGAAACGGTTCATCCTTAATCTCCGGGAATGATGGTTAGCTTGCCGGAGGTATGCATGAATCGGGCCAGAAATTAATATCTTGAAATTAAAAGGTTTTATTTGGAGGGGTGGGTGTCATCGACATAAGTGACGATGACAGTGTTGACGGGTTTGCTGTAGGGGGTGAAAGCGCCGGGAAGATTATTCATTTGAAAAGCGACGTCATTGGCATGGTAGATCGGGCAAGCAAAGCACCCCCAGCATGGCCTTTCTGGAAGGATGCTCGCAAACCTTAAAGTAACCTTATGTAATTCAGGGTTAAGACTTTTAATCCCGAAATCAGGCTCGTAAAGTGACGGCGTTGCGGCACATCCGCAATCGGGCGTAGGAACCCGTGTTCCACATAGCGATATTTATATGTCGCGACAGTGCTTATCCCGTAAAATCACGGTGGCGCTGGCGGAGCAGCCGAAAGGCTGGCCGTTTTCTATGTGGGCGGTATTCCTACCTCCGTCAGCGCTACCCTCCGAGCGTAGGAACTCACTGGGTAGTTAAATGGACTACACGTAGAGGATGTCATGATGACTACTATTTCAACCCTGACTTACCCGCAATCTGACGAACAGATTATTCCCCCTTCCCTGACTATGCCGCTTTCTGCTGCTGCGGATCTCTTCGAGGTCGCCGATCGCTGCGCCGCGCTGGTGAGCGTATTGATTGAAACGGACGACAGAGCCTCCCGCACTACGCTCTGCGAAGGTCTGCTGCACGCGCTGCACCTGCTGCGTGAACGCTGTGATGCTGAACTTCCGCCACACCTTATCGCCCAGTTGATCCAGGGGGAAACGCTTAACTCCTGTATGCCGGACTGCTGGCAGGAGACCGCGCCCCAGGTGGATTATGCGCTGGCTTTGGTGCAGGCAATTCTGGGTGGAACCTTGCCCGCAAGTGTCGAGAAAGAACTGGCGGGGCTGCTGCACGATCTGGTCTGGCTGCTGAATGAGTTTGTGAAGGAGCCGTATATCAGGGTGCATTGAGTGTGAGTGGAAGTTGGTGAAGGCTGACTGATTTCAGGTTTGATAAGGGGCTATGGTTGGCCCCTGAATGGGGTTGAGGATGGGGTTGGCATTGGGCGGTTGTAGTGTTTGACTTTTTATACGCTAGCAGTATTGGTGGTGGCATTCATCGTTTGAACTCACAGCCAAAAGTGGATTTACTGAAGAGCCGCAAGGTCAGCTAAGAGCGAAAAACGGACATTAGTATTGACTGTGAATTCACTTACTAGAGCCATCCAGGGGCTATGATACGTCTATTTACCAATGGCGGTGGAGTGAAGATAATAGGCGATAAAAATCCATAACATCATGAAATAAGTGTAGATTACAGATAAAATCTTTATTCACGTCTCTATATGCCCAAACTCACGTTCTATGCAATAAAGAATTCACTAGAATACTAGAAGAAGGTGTGACCAGTTTCTCAACATCAGGTGTGTAAGCAACACAAACTATCTCGGTTAAGCTACAAACAGTATGTGATAACTCTCAACTGGATCTGGAAATTTCCTTTCATTCCAAAGAATGATTAGATCTTAGGCAAGTCTATTAGCATAAGTTTAAGCAATTAAGCCGATTCTAAAGCCAGCGAAATCGTATCATCGGTAACATATGATTATATCTCACCAAAAATACGTAAGTATTTCGAAACTGATCACAATAACGTTATATCAGGTCAATAACTTTCCTTCAATTCTTTTTTCTCTATCATCTTTAAAAGATTTAGCTCATCCCACTTGACAAACCAGTAAAATTTGAGCAGAGACGCTAGATCATTCTCGATCTCAGAGTGTGTCCTTTGCTTTTTTGGCTCAAAACACTTGAGATATTTTTTATAAATAAGCCTTCTTGTTTTTATTGACACAAATGGGCAAGACATTACATCCAAAAATAAATGTGCTTTTTCTGAAGACTGTAACAAATCCATATCCGAGCATAGTAAATCTACAATTTTTCCCTCAACTATACCTTTGAGTTCTTGGAATGGATTCCTATTTCGAAAATAGAAAAGCAATGAAATTATCGTAAAATAATCCAATTTCTTTTTATGCAAAATCCCATTAAAGAAAGATGTGTTTATCAGGTAGTTATCTCCAAAAAATGTTGCTGCCAAAATTAAATTTACTTTTTCAATAGATATGTAATCATCAATAAACAATCCATTGTCATTATCACCAAAATTGATATTCTCTGCAGTGTTTACCAGTGATGTCATAAAAATATTGCTATAATCAGTAGAAATCTCTTTCAAATAATTATTAACGATAATCATCGTTTTAGATAATTTGTATGAGGATGATACTGTTGGGTTTACGCTGAAAAAGAACAACATTAAATCAGATAACGTAAATATGACATCTTTTATTTTTTTAACTTCCTCATTTTTACCTTCTCCAAAAGAAAAGTAATGGATGAGCGATATTAATCTTTTAGATAATGAGGATAATATATATGCCGACACATCTGAATATGAAGACTGACGATCTAAGCATATAGACTTTATATTATTAATCATATAAATTTTTAAATCATGCTTACTTCTTATGTTATTAAGTGTAATAACACCTTCGTCTTTTTTATATAATTTTGATTCCAAACTTTGAATCAATTCATTAATCTTAATAATCAATCCCGTTTTGCTGGTGCAGAATGGTCTAGAATATTTTTTGAATTTATTTACATTTAACTGAAGATTAAACTCATTTAACCTCATGTTAATGGTTTTAGATATCATTTCAGCATTAGATTCATTGTTGCAAAATACAATAAAATCATCTACATACCTTAATATAACATAGTCTTTTTTATTTACCCACCCATGCTCATTCATAAGGTCCGACTCAATATTATTGTCGATACGCTGGAAGATTAATTCTGCAAATACCCGACTAAATTCTGAACCTATTGGGATACCATTTGTTTCATTATTATTGCTTCGTTGCATTAGTGTGTCTAACTCTTGACCAAATTGATTGCCATTAGCCACATGCTTACGAATAAAAGTTTTATTTTTTAAAGCCCAAGATACGGAATGAGTATAAATACTATCAAAACAATGGGATACATCCAACATCCACATTGTTGAGAATCTTTTCTCAAGATCAAAAAAAACTTTACTTTGAAATAATTTATATATTCTATTGAAACCACCATATGAAAAATATGAAGAAGAATATCTCCTCATTAATTCATCCTCAGTCGTTTCAATATCCTCTCCTTTGTATCTTTCCGCTTCATTTCTCTCATATAAAAAAAATGAATTGGCAACCTTCTTAGGAAATCTTATTGAATAATTACTTTTTGAGGAGTTATAGGTTATTACTGACGAGTAATTTTTGTAAAATTCACAGTAATTAAGTTGAGATCTAGGGTGAATTAAAGAAAGGCGTCTTAAACTAAAAACATCCTTAACAATGCAATAACCGAAAGGAAAACTTTGTTTTCTCTTTTTTTGTTCTCTTTCATCAACAGAGATAGACAAATCCAATGAAGGATTGATAATGTTTTTTAAGAAAGATGAAAAAGGGGTGAAATCTGTCGATACTCTATAGTTCACCTCAAAATCGGCTAAATTCACATAAAGCCCATCATTTGAGAAAATAATCGGGCAATCAGCGGGCTGAGTATCACACAATAAAGCCCTGGTGTAATCCTTCTTATCAAGTTTGATATTCTTTTTCAGAGCCATATTTTTGTAATCTCTGTATAACGTTTGAAATTATATTTTCTGTAAACTCTTTCAGAAAAACCTTTTGTAAAATTATTTCGCAACAACTCTTTTCTTTGGCTTAGGGTCAAGGAATATTTGGAAACATTACTTAAACGCCCTTTATTTGACATGGCACAATATATTAAAAATTTATCAAGTTGCTCTAATGCCTTAGAGTTTTCATCTAACCTTGCGTTACTATAATATATTCCAGTACTAATTTTGCTTTTCTCAATTGAACTCAATGATTTAATTTTTCTATTTAAATCTCTATTACTTGTTAGAAAAGAAATCCTGTCTAGCAGTAATTTATAATCACCATTATTTTTAAATGCATAGAAAGATCTTGATATTCTGGTCTTTATTTTTTTTAGTCTACTATTTGATAGATCAACAACTACACGTCTATATATACTGTTTACTGCATTTTTTGATAATGCCGTATCCACAATTGAAAAAGAATACCCAAGAAAATCAAATTTATGAAGTAACTTATCATTATTATTATCACCTTTACTTCTTTTAGGGATCAATGGAGAAATATTTAGCTTGTCTTTATTTATCCTCAAACCGTTAGGAAGAAACAATTCCACCTGTTTCATAAAAGAAACTTGTTCTTCATTTCCACTTGAAACAATTACCATGTCATCTACAAATCGCGAGTAATAAAATACTTCCGGATGCCGATTAATATTGTAGTCAAACTCAGACAAATATAATTCAGAGAGCATCGGACTAATTTCAAGGCCTCTAGGCAAACCTTTTGTTTCATGAATACGCTCACAGGCTTTAAGATACCACTCTAAAAGATTTTTTGTATGTCTAGATAGTCTCGACTCATCATGCATATATTTAAAAAGCTGAGGCAAGTGAATTGATTCAAAAAAAGATTTTATATCTAGTCGATAAACCTTAAATTTCGTACCTTCCTTAAGATAAATCTTTAACTCATCGATTATTTTATTTCTTTGCTTGGGCAATAATGATTCCAAGCACTTCAAGTTAGAATTACAATGCCTTAATATCAATTTCTCTTTTAAGTTAGATGCGGAATAAACACAGCGTCCTTTTACATTTAATTTTTTGACACTTACTCCAGAGCGAAAATTTTCATCAGCAATCAACATTGCCTCATTGATTAATAACTCTAATCCTTTACTATTTATTTTACTAAAGTAAAAACTTTTCTCAGATTCACTTAAATTACGCTTAAGTGCAGATGAAGTAAATGGCTGCCGGTTCATTGAAACCTCTCAATACTATTTTTTTATGCTTTTTATAACTTTTTAAATCGTTAGGCGCAATCCTATACTTGCTCGACACTGAGTGACCGTCCGCTTTTGGCACAAAGCGGTCCCTCATAATAGTTCTCAGGCTACCGCCGCACATCAACCCCAGCCTTTTGAAAATCCGGATACATCTTTGAATTGTTAAACCCCGGGAGCTTCGCTTTTTCGGCTTCCATTTTTAACGACACACAGTAGCCTTTGTTGCCGCCCTGATCACCCGCGTCTGTGCGCCCCAGAAATCCCGATCTTCCCAGCGCCCAGAACTGCAACTCCCTATTGCCGAGGTTTTGTGGCATCACGAAGGCTGTAACGGTGTGCAACCTGATGCCAGGCTCACCACCACTGCAAGCATGAACATCTCCCCTGGCATTTCACATGCTCCGACTCCCAGAACACTTATCCTCATGCATCCATTAAAATCCCTGGCGCGTTTTATCCCGCATCCTGGATTATCAGACAACGGCAGTTAATTTTTCCCTGCTCAACACACAAAAAAGAGTCCGCATCTCCGCGAACCCTTTCCCCATAACCCCGTTAACCAGAGCGCCTACAACTCCCCAAACGCCCTCCCCCCATCCCTATCCACCAGACTTTCATAAACCCTCTCGACGGCCCCCTTCACCTTCTCCGTCATCGGATAATAAAACCCTACAATATCCGGCTGTATCCCGAGGAAAATCACCTCCCCCACATCCCCCTTCAGCTGATCCACCAGGTAGTTCAGCGGCATATTGTGGGTCGTCATCATAAACATCTCGGCGATGTCGTCCGGGTCGATGCGGCGGATCTCGCCGGGGTTCAGCCCCATATCCGTCGCATCGACAATCAGCAGGCGCGCCGGGCGCAGCTCGCGGATGGCGACCACGTCGTTTTCCGGGGCGCTGCCGCCGTCGAACACCACCCAGTCACCGCGGGGTGCTTCGCGGCACATCTCGGCCAGCAGCGGACCGGCACCGTCGTCGCCCATCATGCTGTTGCCGACGCAGAGTAAAACATCAGTCACGTTGCCTCCGAACCATCAGATAGATGGCGTTTTCCTGGTGAATGGCATGGAGCATGCCAAGCAATGCTTCGCTCCACGCCTGCTGTTGCGCCGTCTGCCGCGCCATTGCGGCGTCGAAGGCGCTGGCCAGCATCACGATATGATTAGCGTCGATGACGATCTCCCCGTAGCGCGGCACGCCCTCCATTTTGCGCCGCGCCTCGCTGCCCGTTTCCAGGGTGGCGATCCACGCCAGGTAGTCCTCCCACGGACAGGTCAGCGCCGCTTCCAGGCAGTCGATCACCCCCAGATGGTGGCCGATGGCCAGCCCGTAGTAGATCACCTGTTGGGCGTCATCGGGGGTGTTGTCATTTTCGTCAATGAACTTGCGGCTGAGCTGGCTGAACACCACGGTTTCGCTCATCAGATACGCTCCTGCCCGACCACCTCAAGGAGGTTCGCCACAATCTCATTCAAGCGCGGGTCGTTCTCCTGAGCCAGCCAGGCCGCCACGCTTTTATCTCCATCCACCAGATGGCGCATAAAGTCGTCGGCGATCTGGCGGCCATAGCGGTAGCCCGCCAGACGGCGCGCGGCGCGGTCGATGCGTACCCGCAGGGGCTGAACCATCTCCGGGTGCAGCAGTTCCGCGGGCTGGTTGTCCAGGCTGCCCGGTTCGCGGGCGTGGATTTTTTGCTCCAGCAGCCCCAGCGCCATGGCAAAGCCATACAGGGTGGCGGCAGGCGATGGCGGGCAGCCGGGGATGTACACGTCCACTGGCACGATTTTGTCGGTGCCGCCCCAGACGCAATAGAGGTCGTGGAAGATGCCGCCGGAGTTGCCGCACGCGCCATAGGAGATACAGATTTTAGGATCCGGGGCCGACTCCCACGCGCGCAGCGCCGGGGAGCGCATCGCGCGGGTGACTGCGCCGGTAAACAGCAGAATGTCGGCGTGGCGTGGGGATGGCACCACTTTGATGCCGAAGCGTTCGGTATCGAAAATCGGCGACAGGGTGGCGAAGATCTCGATCTCGCAGCCGTTACAGCCGCCGCAGTCCACACGGTAGACGTAGGCCGAGCGCTTGATTTTTTTCAGCAGCGAGGCCTTCATGCTGGCGATAGACTCATCCACCGTCACCGGCACCGGGATCCCCTGTTCGTTACGTGGGCCTAAGAGTTCGCTCATCGTGTCGCTTCCTTCATCTCGCGGGTCAGATGGATTTTGTCCGAGGGGGTCAGCCCTTGCAGGCGTTTGCAGTCCGGGCAGGTCTCAAAACTTTCCCGGTGACGTTCCGCGCGTTTGTCGCCGTTGTGGCGCAGCAGTTCGATCACGTAGTCGATCTCTTTCTGCACCGCGTACGGGCGCTCGCACACCCGGCAGTGGCAGATGTCGAAGCGCGACTGCTGGAGGAAATCGGCCTTACTCCACACCGCCAGCTCATACTCCTGGGAGAGTTTAATGGCGGTGGTCGGGCAGACCTCCTCGCAACGTCCGCAGAAGATGCAGCGCCCCAGATTGAACTGCCAGAACAGCGCGCCGTTCTTTAAATCGGTCTCCACCGTCAGCGCATTGGACGGACAGGCGTTCACGCACGCCGCGCAGCCGATACACTGCTTAGGGTCGTGCTCCGGCTTGCCGCGCATATTTTTGTCGACCGCAATCGGCTGGAGGGGATACGACTCCGTCACCGTGCCGGTTTTGATGACTTTTTTGATAAAGGTAAACATGGGTGCTCCGGGTTATTTCAGCGGCGAGTTTTTGCGTTCGATGCTGTAGCGTTCCAGTTCTTTATAAGGAACCACCTTGCTCTTCTTCTTGCGCACGTCCACCACCGTCATGCGGTCGGTGCAGGAGTAGCACGGGTCGAGGCTGCCGATAATCAGCGGCGCATCGGAGACCGTGTTGCCCCGCAACATGTAGCGTAGCGTCGGCCAGTTGGCGTAGGTGGCCGCCCGGCAGCGCCAGCGCCACAGCTTCTGGTTGTCGCCGGTCATGCTCCAGTGGATATCGTCCCCGCGCGGCGCTTCGCTAAAGCCCAGCGCAAAACGGTTCGGGATATAGGTAAAGCCTTCTACCATCAGCTCGCCGCCCGGCAGGTTGTCGAGGCCAAAATCAATCATGTTCAGGGCGGTGAAGACTTCGTTGATGCGCACTTTCAGGCGGGAGATCACGTCGCAGCCCTGCTCGGTGTGGACCTCCATCGGCAGCAGGCCGTACCCGACAAAGGGGTGATCGGCGCGGGTATCGCGGGCGTGGCCGCTGGCGCGTACCATCGGGCCGACGTTGCTGAAGTCGCGGGCGATCTGCGGGTCGAGGCGACCCACGCCAACGGTGCGCTGGTCGATATTCGGCGTGCTCAGCAGGATATCCACCAGATCCTGCACCTCGCGGCGCATCTGCTGTGCCAGCAGACGGGTGGCGATCATGTCGTCTTTCAGCAGGTCGCGACGGATGCCGCCGATCAGGTTCAGGCCGTAGGTTTTACGCGCCCCGGTGAGGATCTCCGCCATCTTCATCGAGGTCTCACGCACGCGGAAGAACTGCATAAACCCGGAGTCAAAGCCGACAAAGTGGCAGGCCAGGCCGAGGTTCAGCAGGTGCGAATGCAGGCGTTCCACCTCCAGCAGGATGGCGCGGATCATCTGGGCGCGTTCCGGCACCACGATCCCCATCGCATTCTCCACCGAGGTGGTGTAGGCCGTGCTGTGGGCAAAGCCGCAGATACCGCACACGCGATCCGACAGGAAGGTGACTTCGTTGTAGCCCATGCGGGTTTCGGCCAGCTTCTCCATGCCGCGATGGACGTAGAACAGGCGGTAGTCGGCGTCGATGATGTTCTCGCCGTCAACGAACAGGCGGAAGTGGCCCGGCTCATCGGAGGTGACGTGCAGCGGGCCAATCGGCACCACGTTGTTTTTCTTGTCCCCGACTTCGTTGATGAACTCGTAAGTTTCTTTGTCGGTGGTCGGGGCCGGACGCTGACGGTAATCCATGCTGTCTTTACGCAGCGGATAGAGTTCGTCCGGCCAGTCATCCGGCAGCACCAGACGGCGCTCGTCCGGCAGGCCGACCGGGATCAGGCCATACATGTCGCGCACTTCGCGCTCGCCCCACACCGCAGCCGGTACGCGCGGGGTGACGGACGGGAACTCCGGCTTATCGGCGTCCACTTCCACGCGCACGGTCAGCCAGCAGCGGGTGCCCTGCTCCATCGACAGCACGTAGTACACGGCATAGCTGCCGCAGAGCTGGCGTTCGTCGTTGCCAAACAGCACCGACAGCCAGCCGCCCTGCTTGTAGTACAGGAACTCGACCACTTCCGGCAGGTAGTTAACTTTCACCGTCACGGTGATTTGGTCTTTGGTCTGCCAGGCTTCATCCAGCACCACGCCAGGGAAGGCCTGATGCAGGGCGGCAAGATAGTGTTGACCAACTTTTTCTTCAGACATGGGGATTCTCTACAGTCACGCCGCCAGCAAGGAGACGAAAGCTAAAAATGCCAGACCAAAACCGGTCCAGGTTATCCGGGAGGTGGCGTTAAAGCGCAGACGCGCCATGCTGTTCTCGAACAGCGCAATCACCAGTACGCCCGCCACCAGCTTGATCGCTGCGATGACCAGCGCCAGCAGCAGACCGCCTGCGGAGAAGTGCGTCATCTGCCCCCAGGGGATAAACACCCCGACGAACATCTGCAGCACCACCAGCTGTTTCAGGCTGATGCCCCACTTGAGCAGGGCAAAACCCGCGCCGCTGTATTCCGACAGCGGGCCTTCCTGTAGCTCCTGCTCCGCCTCGGCGAGGTCAAACGGCAGCTTGCCCATCTCGATAAAGGTGGCGAAAGCGCAGGCGCACATCGCCAGAATCAGCGTCAGGCTGTGCGCCACCGGCCAGTGATAAATCGTCGCGGTCACCGCGCTGATGTGGGTCGTGCCTGCCACCTGGGCGGCGACCCACAGACTCAGCAACAGGATCGGCTCTACCAGCACGCCGAGCATCGCTTCGCGGCTGGCACCGATCCCGGTGAACGGGCTGCCGGTATCCAGCCCGGCAATGGCGAAGAAAAAGCGGGCGATGGCAAAGAGGTAGATCAGGGTGATCAGATCCCCCAGCGCAGGCAGTGGGGAGCTAACGGTGATCACCGGCAGCGCGGTGGCAATGGCGAGCATCACCGCCACCATCACAAAGGGCATCAGACGGAAGACCCAGCCGGAGGCCGCCGGGGCCACGCTCTGGCGGCCCAGCAGTTTGATCAGATCCCGGTACTCCTGGAAGATATCCGGCCCGCGACGGGTATGCAGACGGGCACGCGCCACGCGAGTAATGCCCGCCAGCAGCGGCGCCATGGCAAACAGCACCAGCGCCTGAAGCAATGCATAAATGAGGGTCATGTTCAGGCTCCTCGGGAGATAACGACAACCACCAGCACCGCCAGCTCAATCAGGGCGATACGGTGGAACAACACGGCGGTGCTGCTGCACTGCCAGCCGGGGATAAAGCGGACCGGGTTAAGCCACTTGCGCAGCTTCAGCACCGGGGCAAAGGACTCTTTCACCGGCATCGCAAAGCCGTGGGCGGTGATGACCATCGCAGCTTCGTGATCGTAGCCGCAGACCCAGGCAAAGCCGCGGGAGCGGTTCGGCAGGCGATCGCCTTTGCAGAGCACCATCAGGATGAACGGCAGCAGCAGACCGGCGAGCAGCAGGAGGGTAATCATCGGCTGCGACACCGTGGAGATCTCGCCGCCGCTCACCGGGAACAGCTGGCTTACGATGGGCAGGAACCAGGGGGCCGCCACGCCGCCTGCCACGCAGCACAATGCCGCCAGCACGGTGCTGGCGGTCATCAGCCAGGGCGCGCAGCAGGCGTTTTCCGCCTCCTTCGTGCGCGGTGCGCCCAGGAAGGTGACGCCATAGACTTTCGCCATACACATCACCGCCAGCGCGCCGGTGATCGCGAGGCCGGTCGCCAGCAGCGGCCCCAGCAGGCGGGCGATAAAGGCGTCGTGGGTGCCGAGGTTAAAGAAGGACTGATAGATCACCCACTCCCCGGCAAAACCGTTCAGCGGCGGCAGGGCCGCCATCGCCATCAGCCCCACCAGCATCGCCAGCGAGATGAGCGGCATTTTTTTGCCGATGCCGCCCAGCTTCTCGATATCGCGATGGCCGGTGCGATACCACACCGCGCCCGCGCCGAGGAACAGCGTGGTTTTAAACAGCCCGTGGCTGACCAGATGGTAGAGGCCACCGGTGAAGCCCAGCGCAATCAGCAGATTGCTGTGCAGCGCAATACCGGTGACGCCCGCCCCGAGGCCGAGCAGGATAATGCCGATGTTTTCCAGGGTGTGGTACGCCAGCAGGCGCTGGATGTTGTGCTCCATCAGGGCGTACAGCCCGCCGATAAAGGCGGTGAGCATCCCCATCACCAGCAGCAGCACACCCAGCCACAGCGGAGGCAGCGCGCCACTGAGGGAAACGGTGAGCATGCCGTAGAGACCGACCTTCATTACCACCGTAGAGAACAGCGCGGCAGCGGGGGCGCTGGCATTGGCATGCGCCTGCGGTACCCAGCCGTGCAGCGGGATCACCCCGGCCAGCAGGCCAAAACCCGCCAGCCCTGGCAGCCAGATGCTGGCCCCCGGTGCCTGCGCGGTTGCCAGCGCACTCATCGCCCCAAAGTTCAGGGTGCCGTAGTAGCTCCACGCCTGCCAGCAGGCGATGGCCAGCAGGACCGTCCCCAGACGACCCAGCACAAACCATAGCTTGCCGGACTGGGCGCAGCCGGTGAGAAACGCGCCACACAGGGCCATCACTTCCGCCATCACCACCAGCCAGCCGAGGTTATCGACCATAATGGCGGCCACGGCAGCGGCCATCAGCAGGTTGGTCAGCAGGCCGTTGGCTTTCGCCTGCGGGTGGCGGTGCCAGGCAATGGTATACAGGCTGACCAGGCACGCTGGCAGGCCAATGGCGATAAGCCATATCGCGCGGATACCGGTCATCTGCATGCCGATGTGCAGCCAGGCCATCTCTGCGTACAGCGGCCCGGTTTGTGAAGCGATCAGCGCGATCGCCCCTGCCCCCACCGTCATGGCGCTGGCCATCGCCCCGCCGATCCCGGCGATAGCGCCGCTGAGCGGCTTGTGGGCACAAATCACCCACGCCAGCACGGCGCTTATCACATAGATGCCCAGCGCCGGGTTAATTAACGAAAAGGCGTTCATCAAAGCTCTCCTTGTTGCGACTGGAACAGCGACAGATCGCCCAGATACGTATGCAGGGTGAGTTCGCGCTTGTTCCGGCTGGCGCGCGCGATGTCCTCGTTGTTAATCAGACGCAGGGATTTGGTCGGGCAGGTGCGCACGCACGCCGGGCCGTCGGGGTCGAAGTAGCACAGGTCGCACTTCACCCCGATGGCGCGCACGCCGGGCACCCAGTCCAGGAACGGGCTGACGCGGGCGGGTGCCGGAGCGGCCATCGGTGCCTTGCTGGTATTACAGTTGGCAGGAATGGCCCGCGGGCGGCTCCCGGCAAACTCGACGGCGCCAAACGGGCAGGCAATACCGCACAGCTTGCAGCTGACGCACAGGCTTTCATTGAGCTGGATGGCTCCGTCAATCCGGGTGATGGCATTGACCGGGCACACCTGGGCGCAGGGGGCGTCTTCGCAGTGATGGCAAAGCTGCGGCGCAGAGTCGGTGTTGTTACGCATCACTTTCAGTCGCGGCTGGCTTTGCAGGCCATGCTGGCGATGGTTTTCTGAGCAGGCTGCTTCACAGGTATGGCACCCGATACACAGCGTGGGATCAGCAATTACAAAACGATTCACCTGGTTTCCTCTGGTGATAGTCATTTTTGACGAAAAATGGCGGAAGTGTCATTTTCGACACCTGACGACATCGCATTCAGACGGCGGCGTGGTGCTGCGCAAGTGTCGCCAGCGTCAGTGATTCGCCGCGTTCGGTTGCGGCGTACAGCGCGGCGTAGACCCCGTTGATTTTCTCGAGGAAATGGTCGAGCACCGCCTCGCGCTGGTCGATGGCGATGGTGCCGTCCAGCATCCCGTCGTCGCTCAGTCGGGCTCGGCCAATCAGCACGCTCTCCTCGTTGTCACGCGCTTCGATGGTGTAATTGAAGATATGCCCGTTAAACGCCTGCTCAGGCGTCACGCGGATAAGGAAGTGGTCGAACAGCCAGAAACCAAGCCCGCTGTCGTTATTGCAGCCCACACTCAGGTAGAGACTGGCTTTAGAAAGGGTAATGGCCTGAACAAGGGAGTTGCCGTAGTGGTTCCAGTGGGCGCGGAGCGTCCGCTGTTGTCCGGCAATAAAATGGGCTTTTTCGCTCAATTCGGTAAGTGTCATGGTGTTATACCTGATGCGTCCTGTATAAAGAGTTCGCTTCACTAAGCACATTTCATGCCATTTTTTAACTTACTGATTTAAGACACATTTAAATTCTAAAGCCCGCCCATTCACAAAAAATGACATGTCATTTCGTCATCTTTGTCAGGCCCGTTATTACTTTCCGCTTTTCCCTCTCTAAAAGATGGCATCAATATTGCTTTACCCGGCAAGACTCCACCGGGAATAGCACAATGCACGAAATTACCCTCTGCCAGCAGGCGCTGGAATTGATCGAACAACAGGCCCATCAGCATCACGCGAAACGGGTGACAGATGTCTGGCTGCGCGTCGGTGCCTTTTCCTGCGTGGAAAGCAGCGCGCTGCAATTTTGCTTTGAGCTGGTGTGCCGCGGCACCCTGGCCGAAGGCTGCGGGCTGCATCTGGAAGAACAGCAAGCGGAATGCTGGTGTCAGGACTGTCAGGAGTACGTCCAGTTGCTTACCCATCGCGTACGACGCTGCCCGCAATGCGGCGGCGCAAGTCTGAATATCGTCGCTGACGACGGACTGCATATCACGCGTCTGGAAATTGAACAGGAGTAAACCATGTGTACCACCTGCGGTTGCGATAGCGGCAACCTCTATATAGAAGGTGACGAGCGGAATGCGCATTCCGCTTTTCGCAGCGCCCCTTTCTCCCCGGCACCACGTCAGGCGTTTCACGTCACGCGGATTGGCGGCGGGGATTTTGCCCCCACAGAACAGCAGCCGGGTCAGCTGGATTACGGCCAGGGGGTCGCGGGCACCCATGCGCCGGGCCTGAGCCAGCGTAAAATGGTTGAGATTGAAATCGACGTGCTGAGCAAAAATAATCAGCTCGCCCAACGCAACCGCCAGCGGTTCAGCGCCCGGCAACAACTGGCGCTGAATCTGGTCTCCAGCCCCGGGTCCGGTAAAACCACCCTGCTCACCGAGACCTTAAAGCGCTTACAGCATCGCGTGTCCTGCGCAGTGATCGAAGGCGATCAGCAGACCGTGAATGACGCCGAGCGGATCCGCGCCACCGGCACCCCGGCGATCCAGGTCAACACCGGCAAAGGCTGTCACCTGGACGCACAGATGATCCATGATGCGATGCAGCGCCTGCCGCTGGACGACGGCGGCATTATGTTTATCGAGAACGTCGGCAATCTGGTCTGCCCGGCCAGCTTCGATCTTGGTGAGCGCCACAAGGTGGCGGTGCTCTCCGTCACCGAGGGCGAAGATAAACCGCTGAAATATCCGCACATGTTTGCCGCAGCCTCCATCATGCTGCTCAATAAAGTTGACCTGCTGCCGTACCTTAACTTTGACGTGGATAGATGCCTCGCCGCCGCGCGGGAAGTGAACCCGGATATTGCGATCCTGCTTGTCTCCGCCACGCGGGGAGACGGCATGGATGCCTGGCTTAACTGGCTGGAGGCGCAGCGATGTGCATAGGCGTTCCCGGTAAAATCAGCGCCATCGCGGACGGTATGCAGGCCAGAGTGGAGGTCTGCGGCGTGCTGCGCGATGTGGATCTCACCCTGGTCGGCGCATGCGATGAAAACGGCAACAGCCGTCTCGGCCAGTGGGTGCTGGTGCATGTTGGCTTCGCCATGAGCGTGATTAATGAAGAGGAGGCGCTGGACACCCTCGCCGCGCTACAGAATATGTTTGACGTCGAGCCGGACGTCGGCCCGCTGCTGTTTGGCGAGGAGTCCCGCTGATGCGTTTTGTTGACGAATACCGCGACCCGCAAAAAGTGATGCGCCTGATTGAGACGCTTAACGCCCGGGCCAACGCCTTGCCTTACACCCCGCAGCGCCCGCTGCGGATTATGGAGGTGTGCGGCGGCCACACTCACGCCATCTTTAAGTTCGGCCTGGATCAGCTCCTGCCGGAAAATATCGAGTTTATTCACGGCCCTGGCTGCCCGGTGTGCGTCCTGCCGATGGGGCGGATCGACACCTGCATTGAGATCGCCAGCCACCCGGAAGTGATCTTCTGTACCTTCGGCGATGCAATGCGGGTGCCGGGTAAAGACGGCTCCCTGCTGGATGCCCGGATGCGCGGCGCGGATGTGCGGATTATCTACTCCCCCACCGACGCGTTGAAGCTGGCCCAACAGCACCCGGAACGTAAAGTGGTGTTCTTCGGCCTCGGGTTCGAAACCACCATGCCCGCCACCGCCCTGACCCTGCGTCAGGCGAAAGCGGCCAACGTGCAGAACTTCTTCTTTTTCTGCCAGCACATCACCCTGATCCCGGTGCTGAAAAGCCTGCTGGAACAGCCGGAAAATGGCATCGACGCCTTTCTGGCACCCGGCCACGTCAGCATGGTGATTGGCACCCACGCCTACGATTTTATCGCAGATGAATATCAGCGCCCGCTGGTGGTAGCCGGGTTTGAACCGGTGGATCTACTGCAAGGAGTGTTAATGCTGGTTGAGCAGAAAATCGCGGGCGTGAGCGAGGTAGAAAATCAGTATCGCCGCATCGTGCCGGAAGAGGGTAACCCGCTGGCGCAGGCGGTTATCGACAAGGTGTTTACCATCGAAGGCGAAAGCGAATGGCGCGGGCTGGGGGTAATTGATCACTCCGGCGTGCATCTTACCGACGCGTATCGCCAGTTTGACGCCGAGCGCCACTTCAGCACCCGCGCACAAGACATCTGCGACGATCCTCAGGCACGCTGCGGCGCGGTATTGACCGGGCGCTGCAAACCGGCCCAGTGCCCGTTATTTGGTAATAAATGCACGCCGCAAAGCGCCTTTGGCGCGCTGATGGTGTCATCAGAAGGGGCGTGTAGCGCCTGGTATCAGTACCGTTCTCAGGAGTGTGAAAGTTGAAACAGATAACCCTCGCCCACGGGAGCGGTGGACAGGCCATGCAGCAGCTGATCGGTGAGCTTTTTATGCGCGCCTTTGCCAACCCGCTTTTGAACGAGCAGGAAGATCAGGCCCGCATTCCCCTTCAGGAACTGACCGCCCAGGGCGATCGGCTGGCCTTTTCCACGGACAGCTACGTTATCGACCCGCTGTTTTTCCCCGGCGGCGATATTGGCAAACTGGCTGTCTGCGGTACGGCTAATGACGTGGCCGTCAGCGGCGCAATTCCGCGCTGGCTCTCCTGCGGCTTTATTCTGGAGGAGGGGCTGGAGATGGCGACGCTGGAACGCATCGTCGCCAGCATGGCCGCGACAGCCGCGGCGGCGGGTATTACCATCGTGACCGGCGATACCAAAGTCGTCCCCCGTGGGGCGGCGGATAAAGTGTTTATTAACACCGCCGGTATCGGTTCGATTCCCGCAGGCGTAAACTGGGGCATGCGCCAGATTGCGGCGGGCGATGTGCTGCTGGTCAGCGGCACGCTGGGGGATCATGGTGCCACCATCCTGAATCTGCGTGAAGGTTTAGGTCTGGATGGCGATCTGCACAGTGACTGCGCCGTGCTGACGCCGCTCATTCAGGCGCTTCGGGCAGAGCCGGGCATTAAAGCCCTGCGCGATGCGACCCGCGGCGGTGTGAATGCCGTCGCCCATGAGTTTGCCGCCAGTAGCGGCTGTGGCATTGAATTACAGGAGAGCGCCCTGCCCGTGAAGCCCGCCGTGCGCGGCGCGTGCGAGTTGCTGGGACTGGATCCGCTCAACTTTGCCAACGAAGGCAAGCTGGTGATTGCCGTCGGACGCCATGAAGCGGAGCGCGTGCTAGGCTTAGTACGTCAGCATCCTCTGGGCCAGGACGCGGCCATCATTGGCGAGGTGGTAGAGCGTAAAGGCGTCCGGCTTGCCGGGCTTTACGGCGTGAAGCGAACCCTGAATTTGCCGCATGCCGAACCGCTACCGCGCATTTGTTGACCCCGGCAGCACCTATTCGCTTCTCATTTTTCTGGATATAACGCATGTCGTATACACCCACGAACGATCCCCTCGATCAAGGATTGTTCGATATTACCCGAACCCTGCTGCAACAGCCGGATCTCTGCGCCCTCGCGCGGTCACTGGCCTGGCATGCCCGGCAGATGAACCTGGCCGATCGCGCGAATATTCTGCTCTGGCAGTCAGAGCAGCGTCGCGTTTATCTGTACAGTACCGACGAGCAGGATCGGGATATCCGCTATGAAGATGAGCCGCTGCTGGCAAACGGGCCTTTTCGCCGCATGCTGTCGCGCCCGGACGTGCTGCACTGCCAGGCAGAGACCTTTAAAGAGACCTGGCCGGCGCTGGCTCGCCTCGACCTGTACGCCCCCCTGGCCCACTATTGCCTTACGCCACTGGCGGCCGATGGTCGGATCTTTGGTGGCTGCGAGTTCCTGCGTAACAACGATCGTCCCTGGAGCGACAGCGATTTTTCCCGGCTGCAAACGCTGACTCAGGCGGCGGGTCTGGCGGTCGAGCAGTTGATGGCCCGCCAGAACAGCAGCGACAGCTATGAGGTGCTGTGCCGGGAACGCAACGACTTTCGTCTGCTGGTCGCCATCACTAACGCGGTGCTGTCAAAACTCGACCTCGACGAGCTGGTGACGGAGGTTTCCCGGGAGATCCAGCGCAACTTCGGCATTGATTCCATCAGCATGGTGTTGCGCAGCGAGCGCAAGGGCAAGCTCCTGGTCTATTCCACCCATTACCTGGATAAAAACGCCCCGCTGTACGATCAGAGCGAGGTGGACGAGAAAGGCACGCTGTCTGAAAAAGTCATGCGTAACAAAAAGATGCTGATGCTTAATCTGCACAGCCGGGATCAGCACGCCCCTTACGAACGCATGCTGTTTGATATGTGGGGCGAACAGGATCAGACCCTGTGCCTGTTCCCGCTGATCTTCCGCGAGCGGATCCTCGGCACCCTGAAGCTGGCGCAGTGCAAGGCGCAGGTGTTTACGGCTTCGAATCTGGAACTGCTGAACCAGATTGCCGAACGCATCGCTATTGCCGTGGATAACGCCCTCTCCTACCGCGAAATCAGCCATCTTAAGGAGCGGCTGATCGACGAGAACCTCGCCCTCACCGAGCAGATCAATAACGTCGCCACCGATTTTGGCGAAATTATTGGCCGCAGCTCGCCGATGATGACGGTGATGAAGCAGGTGGAGATGGTCGCGCACAGCAACAGTACGGTGCTGATTCTGGGCGAGACCGGCACCGGCAAGGAGCTGATTGCCCGCGCCATTCATAACCTGAGCGGGCGTAGCGATCGCCGGATGGTGAAGATGAACTGCGCGGCAATGCCCGCCGGGCTGCTGGAAAGCGATCTGTTCGGCCACGAGCGCGGAGCTTTTACCGGTGCCAGTGCCCAGCATATTGGCCGCTTTGAACTGGCGGACAAAAGCACGCTGTTTCTCGATGAAGTGGGGGATATGCCGTTAGAGCTTCAGCCCAAGCTGCTGCGTGTGCTCCAGGAGCAGGAGTTCGAGCGGCTCGGCAGCAACCGCACCATCCACACCGACGTGCGCCTTATTGCCGCAACTAACCGCGACTTAACGCAAATGGTCGCCGATCGTGAGTTTCGCAGCGACCTTTACTACCGGCTCAACGTGTTCCCGATCTTCCTGCCGCCGCTGCGGGAACGCCCGGAAGATATCCCGCTGCTGGTGAAGTCATTCACCTCCAAAATTGCTCACCGGTTAGGGCGCAATATCGACAGCATCCCGGCGGATACGCTGCGTCAGCTCAGCAAGATGGAGTGGCCAGGCAACGTGCGCGAGCTGGAAAACGTGATTGAGCGCGCCGTGTTGCTCACCCGCGGTAATGTCCTGCAACTGTCGCTACCGGATATCGATTATCCCCGGTTTGTCAGCGCTACGCCGCCGGAGACGGCAGTCAGTACGCTTCGTGAAGGCGAAGAGGAATATCAACATATTATGCGCGTGCTGAAAGAGACTAACGGCGTGATCGCCGGACCAAGAGGGGCGGCCCAACGCCTGGGCCTGAAGCGCACCACACTTCTGTCGCGCATGAAGCGCCTGGGCATTGATAAGAACGATCTTTTGTAAGGCGCAGGGGGGAAATATCACCGGCATGAGAGCAATATTATTCTCATGATTTTGGGGTGATATTTCCCGGCCCTCACCCGCGTCATTCTTCTGTCATATTCTTCTGTATTTTTGTTCTCTCTTCGCGAATTTCGCCTCAATAAGACATTTCTTAAGAAAAACTCATACCGCGCCCAGCCCTTATCTCATGGGAAATTGCGCCGGTTCGCGCGCGGCAAAAATCATGCCACAAGCCAATTCAGGGTTGTCTCAGATTCTGAGTATGATAGGGTATGGCCGGTTAATTATATTCACTGGTAAATATATCGACGTAAATAAATAACGGGACATTCTTTATTGCATGGCAATTAAATTAGAAGTTAAGAATCTTTATAAAGTATTTGGCGAGCACCCGCAGCGCGCATTCAAATATATTGAAAAAGGACTTTCAAAAGAACATATTCTGGAAAAAACCGGGCTGTCGCTTGGCGTTAAAGACGCCAGTCTGGCCATTGAAGAAGGCGAGATTTTTGTCATCATGGGGTTATCCGGTTCGGGTAAATCCACTATGGTTCGCCTTCTCAATCGCCTGATTGAACCCACCCGCGGACAGGTGCTGATTGATGGCGTGGATATCGCCAAAATATCGGACGCCGAGCTTCGCGAGGTGCGCAGAAAAAAGATCGCGATGGTGTTCCAGTCGTTCGCTTTGATGCCGCATATGACGGTGTTAAATAACACCGCCTTCGGTATGGAATTGGCCGGTGTACCGGCCAGTGAGCGTCAGGAAAAAGCGCTGGATGCCCTGCGTCAGGTCGGGCTGGAAAATTATGCCCACGCCTACCCGGATGAACTTTCTGGTGGGATGCGTCAGCGCGTGGGATTAGCCCGCGCATTAGCGATCAATCCCGATATATTATTAATGGACGAAGCTTTTTCGGCGCTCGACCCGTTAATTCGTACCGAGATGCAGGACGAGCTGGTAAAACTGCAATCGCGGCATCAGCGCACTATTGTCTTTATTTCCCATGATCTTGATGAAGCCATGCGAATTGGCGACCGCATTGCCATTATGCAAAACGGCGAAGTGGTGCAGGTGGGAACCCCGGATGAAATTCTGAATAATCCGGCGAACGATTACGTGCGCACCTTCTTCCGTGGCGTGGATATTAGTCAGGTATTTAGCGCCAAAGATATTGCCCGCCGCACCCCGAACGGCATTATCCGCAGAACCCCAGGCTTCGGCCCGCGCTCGGCGCTGAAGCTGTTGCAGGATGAAGACCGCGAATACGGCTATCTGGTTGAACGCGGTAATAAATTTGTTGGTGTTGTCTCCATCGATTCCCTGAAAACCGCCCTTGGCGAAAACCAGGGTATCGATGCGGCGTTGATTGACGCTCCGCTTGCCGTGGACGCCGAAACGCCGCTCAGCGAGTTGCTCTCTCATGTTGGCCAGGCGCCTTGCGCGGTGCCGGTAGTCGGAGAAGAACAACAGTACGTCGGCATCATCTCAAAACGGATGCTGCTGCAGGCTTTAGATCGCGAGGGGGCAAACAATGGCTGATCAATCTAACCCGTGGGGCACCACAGACGCCGCTGACAACGCGGCACAATCCGCTGATGCGTGGGGTTCCACCCCGGCTACGCCAGCACCTGGCGCTGACAGCGCGGCACAATCCGCTGACGCGTGGGGTTCTTCCCCGGCTGCGCCAGCACCCACCGATGGCGGCACGGCTGACTGGCTGACCAGCGCCCCGGCACCGGAACCTGAGCATTTCAACATTATGGATCCGTTCCATAAGACGCTGATCCCGCTCGACCGCTGGGTAACCGAAGGGATCGACTGGGTGGTGACCCACTTCCGTCCGGTTTTCCAGGGCATTCGTGTGCCGGTGGATTACATCCTTAACGGCTTCCAGCAGCTGATGCTGGGCATGCCAGCACCTGTGGCTATCGTGCTGTTCTCGCTGATTGCCTGGCAGTTTGGCAGCGCGGGGATGGGCGTGGCGACGCTGATCTCGCTGATCCTGATCGGTGCGATCGGTGCCTGGTCGCAGGCGATGATCACCCTGGCGCTGGTGCTGACCGCCCTGCTCTTCTGCGTGGTGATCGGCCTGCCGATGGGGATCTGGCTGGCGCGCAGCCCGCGGGCGGCCAAAATTATCCGGCCGCTGCTGGATGCGATGCAGACTACCCCGGCGTTTGTCTATCTGGTGCCGATTGTGATGCTGTTTGGCATCGGCAACGTGCCGGGCGTGGTGGTGACCATTATCTTCGCCCTGCCGCCTATTGTGCGTCTGACCATTCTGGGGATTAACCAGGTGCCTGCCGATCTGATTGAAGCCTCGCGCTCGTTTGGTGCCAGCCCGCGTCAGATGTTGTTTAAGGTTCAGCTCCCGCTGGCGATGCCGACCATTATGGCCGGTGTGAACCAGACCCTGATGCTGGCCCTGTCGATGGTGGTGATCGCCTCGATGATCGCTGTCGGCGGTCTTGGCCAGATGGTCCTGCGCGGCATTGGCCGTCTCGATATGGGGCTGGCCACCGTGGGCGGCGTGGGGATCGTGATCCTCGCCATCATTCTTGACCGCCTGACCCAGGCTGTCGGTCGTGATTCACGCAGTCGCGGCAACCGTCGCTGGTATACCACCGGCCCTGTCGGGTTAATCACCCGTTTTTTCCCTAAATAATTCGGGTTGCAGGAAGGCGGCCAGAGAGCGAATCCCCAGGCACACAGATAACGCTGTGGCTGGGGTAAGCGATCAGAGCCAACGCACCTGCAACGTAAATGATGACGGGTACATTTCTAAAATAAGGAACAACGATGCGACATAGCGTAATTTTTGCCACAGCGTTTGCCACCTTTGTCTCTACCGGCACATTCGCCGCTGAACTGCCTGGCAAAGGCATTACCGTGCAACCGGTACAGAGCACCATCTCCGAAGAGTCGTTCCAGACCGGGCTGGTCAGCCGGGCGCTGGAGAAGCTGGGTTATACCGTCAATAAGCCCAGCGAAGTGGATTACAACGTGGGCTATACCTCGATTGCCTCCGGCGATGCCACCTTTACTGCCGTGAACTGGCAGCCGCTGCATGACGATATGTACGCCGCGGCGGGCGGTGATAAGAAATTCTACCGTGAAGGGACGTTCGTTTCCGGTGCGGCACAGGGTTATCTGATCGACAAGAAAACTGCGGATCAGTACCACATCACCAACATCGAACAGCTGAAAGATCCCAAGATTGCCAAACTGTTTGATACCAATGGTGACGGCAAAGCCGACATGATGGGCTGCTCCCCGGGCTGGGGCTGTGAGGCGGTGATTAACCATCAGAACAAAGCCTTCGATCTGGCCAAAACCGTGGATGTCAGCCACGGCAACTACTCGGCGATGATGGCCGATACCATTGCCCGCTTTAAGGAAGGCAAGCCGGTCATCTATTACACCTGGACGCCGTACTGGGTCAGCGACGTGCTGAAGCCAGGTAAAGATGTGGTATGGCTGCAGGTGCCGTTCTCCTCTCTGCCGGGCGAGCAGAAGGATATCGACACCAAACTGCCGAACGGTATGAACTATGGCTTCCCGGTTAACACCATGCACATCGTTGCGAACAAAGCCTGGGCTGAGAAAAACCCGGCCGCAGCGAAGCTGTTCTCGGTAATGAAGCTGCCGCTGGCGGATATCAACGCCCAGAACGCGATGATGCATGCGGGCAAATCGTCTGAGGCCGATGTTCAGGGTCACGTTGATGGCTGGATCAAAGCCCACCAGCAGCAGTTTGATGCATGGGTAAATGAGGCGCTTGCAGCGCAGAAGTAAGTGCGCGCGGTTTCCCCTCACCCTAACCCTCTCCCCTGAGGGGAGAGGGAACCTGATTACCCTCCCCCCCCCTTTGGGGAGAGGGTATCTGAGCATCTTCTAACCTCTGAAGGGAGAGGGGATCTGAACACCTTTTATCCTCTGAAGAGAGAGAACCTGAATACCTTCTTTCCTTTGAATGGAGAGGGAGCCTGAACACCTTCTCTCCTCTGAAAGAAAGACCGGAATGAGGGGGAAGCCCAAACCGCACAATCCATCACTCACCAGTTCTCCTCCTTTCTTATTCATCCGTTATTATGTTTTCTGAAAAAATAATCACTCAACTAATGATTTCAAAAACCTAATGACAAAATCGACTCAGGGGCTTAGCCCCGCACTTATTCTTCTGATGTCCGTGGCAACCGGTCTGGCGGTCGCCAGTAACTATTACGCCCAGCCGCTACTGGAAACCATCGCGCGTAACTTTTCGCTGTCTGCCAGCTCGGCCGGTTTTATCGTTACCGCCGCGCAGCTGGGGTATGCCGTTGGTCTGCTGTTCCTCGTCCCGCTGGGGGATATGTTCGAACGCCGGGCCATGATTGTCTCCATGACCCTGCTGGCCGCTGGCGGGATGTTGATCACCGCCTCCAGCCAGTCGCTGGCGATGATGATCTTCGGCACCGCCCTGACCGGCCTGTTCTCGGTGGTGGCGCAGATCCTGGTGCCGCTCGCGGCTACCCTCGCCTCACCGGAAAAACGCGGCAAAGTGGTCGGCACCATTATGAGCGGCCTGTTGCTGGGGATTTTGCTGGCACGTACCGTCGCAGGTCTGCTGGCGGGCATCGGCGGCTGGCGCACCGTGTACTGGGTGGCGTCGGTGCTGATGGTGGTGATGGCCCTCGCCCTGTGGCGCGGCCTGCCGAAGGTGAAATCCGAAACCCACCTCAATTATCCTCAGCTGCTGGGGTCCGTTTTTAGCCTGTTCACGCACGATAAACTGCTGCGTACCCGGGCGCTGCTGGGTTGTTTCACCTTCGCCAACTTCAGCATCCTCTGGACCTCAATGGCCTTTCTGCTGGCCGCTCCGCCGTTTAACTATTCCGAAGGGATGATTGGCCTGTTCGGCCTGGCGGGCGCGGCCGGGGCGCTGGGCGCACGTCCGGCGGGGGGGCTGGCGGATAAGGGCAAGTCGCACATTACCACGACCGCCAGTCTGGTCCTGCTGCTGCTCTCCTGGGCAACGATCTGGTACGGGCATGTCTCGGTGCTGGCGCTGATTGTGGGCATTCTGGTGCTGGACCTCACCGTGCAGGGGGTGCATATCACCAACCAGACCGTGATTTACCGCGTCAAGCCGGAGGCCCGTAACCGCCTGACGGCGGGCTACATGACCAGCTACTTCATCGGTGGGGCCGCCGGGTCGCTCATCTCGGCCTCGGCGTGGCAGCATGCTGGCTGGGCGGGCGTATGTGCAGTTGGGGCAGTTATGGCTATCCTTAATCTGCTGGTCTGGTGGCGCGGCTACCATCGTCAGGACGCTATTCAATAAGGTTTACATAAGTTTGGGGTTTCTTAGGGTGTTAAGGAACCCCTCAGTCTGTTATGGTGACTGGAATCATTTATTCTGGAAATTTTTATGTGGGTAATATATTAGAATACCGCATGAATAACTTACGCCCGAAGACCCATCCCCGTTTTGCCAGCGCTCCCTCCTCTTTTCTGTGCTTACCGGGTCACGGATCTACCCGGCTCTTGATGACGGTGAAATTTGTCTGATGGATTTTAGTCGCACAAATAATTCATTTACATTATTTGTCACTGTCGTTACTATATCGGCTGTAATTAATGAGGTTATGCCCAAATGGATAGTTCGTTTACGCCCATTGAACAAATGCTTAAGTTTCGCGCCAGTCGCTACGCAGATTTCCCTTATCAGGAGATCCTGTTAACCCGTCTCTGCATGCACATGCAGGGCAAGCTGCTGGAAAATCGCAATAAGATGCTGAAAGCTCAAGGGATTAACGAGACGTTGTTTATGGCGTTGATTACGCTGGAGTCTCAGGAGAATCACAGCATCCAGCCTTCCGAGCTGAGTTGCGCCCTGGGTTCGTCTCGTACCAATGCAACCCGTATTGCCGATGAGCTGGAAAAACGCGGCTGGATTGAACGCCGTGAAAGCGATAACGACCGCCGTTGTCTGCATCTGCAACTGACCGAGAAAGGTCACGAATTCCTGCGCGAGGTGCTTCCACCTCAGCACAATTGTCTGCATCAACTCTGGTCGTCTTTAAGTGGTACCGAGAAAGAGCAGCTCGAGCATATCACCCGCAAGCTTCTCACCCGTCTGGACCAGATGGATGAAGATGGCGCCGTTCTTGAGGCGCTACGCTAACGCGACGACACGCTCCAAAAATCCAGATTCATAAGAAAACCGACAGGCCAGCACATCACAGTGCTGGCCTTTCTGATAACAGGTCGGCTCAGCCGATGTGAAATAATAAGATCGTGGAGAAAATCATGAGCGCAAATGCGGAGAACACAACCCCGCAGCAACCGGTCAATAAGAAGAAAGGCAAACGCAAGCGCGCCCTTCTGCTGCTGACCTTGCTCTTTATTATCATTGCCGTGGCATATGGGATCTATTGGTTTTTAGTACTGCGTCATACTGAAGAGACGGATGATGCGTACGTGGCAGGGAACCAGGTTCAGATTATGGCGCAGGTGTCGGGCAGCGTGACGAAAGTCTGGGCTGACAATACCGACTTTGTGCAAAAAGGCGACGTGCTGGTCACGCTGGATCCGACCGACGCCCAGCAGGCGTTTGAAAAAGCGCAGACCGAGCTGGCCTCGAGCGTGCGCCAGACCCGTCAGCTGATGATCAACAGCAAACAGCTGCAGGCCAGCATCAATGTGCAGAAAACCGCCCTCGCCCAGGCGCAGACCGATTTCAATCGTCGTGTTCCACTCGGTAACGCTAACCTGATTGGCCGTGAAGAGTTGCAACACGCCCGTGACGCGGTTGCCAGCGCGCAGGCCCAGCTGGATGTCTCTGTTCAGCAATATAACGCTAACCAGGCGATGGTGCTGGATACCACCCTCGATCAACAACCTGCGGTGAAACAGGCGGCGACGGAAGTGCGCAATGCCTGGCTGGCGCTGCAGCGAACCAAAATTGTCAGCCCGATGACCGGCTACGTGTCCCGTCGCTCGGTGCAGCCTGGCGCGCAGATTAGCTCCTCAACCCCGCTGATGGCGGTCGTGCCCGCGACCAACCTGTGGGTGGATGCTAACTTCAAAGAGACGCAGCTGGCGCATATGCGTATCGGCCAGAGCGCAACGATCGTCAGCGATATCTACGGCGACGAGGTGAAATACACCGGTAAAGTTGTCGGGCTGGATATGGGTACCGGCAGCGCCTTCTCCCTGCTGCCTGCGCAGAACGCCACCGGGAACTGGATCAAAGTGGTACAGCGTCTGCCGGTGCGTATCGAGCTGGATGAGAAACAGCTGGCGGATCATCCGCTGCGTATTGGCCTCTCCACACTGGTCACGGTCGATACCGCGAACCGCGACGGTCAGATGCTGGCGAACCAGGCGCGTTCTAACCCGGCTTACGAAAGTAATGCCCGCGAGATCAGCCTTGAGCCTGTGAATAAGCTGATCGATGAGATCGTGAAGGCGAACGCCGGTTAATCCAAAGGTGAGCGTTATGCAACAGCAAAAACCGCACAAACCGTTGGAAGGCGCGCAACTGGTCATCATGACCATTGCGCTGTCGCTGGCGACCTTCATGCAGGTGCTGGACTCCACCATCGCCAACGTGGCGATCCCGACCATCGCCGGGAACCTTGGCTCCTCCCTGAGCCAGGGGACATGGGTAATCACCTCGTTCGGGGTGGCGAATGCGATCTCCATTCCGATCACCGGCTGGCTGGCAAAGCGCGTCGGGGAAGTGAAGCTGTTCCTCTGGTCCACCACCGCCTTTGTCATCGCCTCCTGGGCGTGCGGGGTGTCCAGCAGCCTGACCATGCTGATCTTCTTCCGCGTGATTCAGGGGATTGTTGCCGGGCCGCTGATCCCGCTGTCGCAAAGTCTGCTCCTCAACAACTATCCGCCTGCCAAACGGTCTATCGCGCTGGCGCTGTGGTCGATGACGGTGATTGTCGCCCCGATCTGCGGCCCGATTCTGGGCGGCTATATCAGCGATAACTATCACTGGGGCTGGATCTTCTTTATCAACGTGCCGATTGGCGCGGTGGTGGTATTGCTGACCCTGCAATCGCTGCGTGGCCGCGAAACCCGCACCGAGCAACGGCGTATTGATGGCGTGGGGCTGGCACTGCTGGTGCTGGGCATCGGCAGCCTGCAGATCATGCTCGACCGCGGGAAAGAGCTGGACTGGTTCGCCTCGCAGGAGATCATCGTTCTGACGGTCGTGGCGGTGGTGGCGCTAAGCTTCCTGATTGTCTGGGAGCTGACGGATGATAACCCTATAGTCGATCTGTCGTTGTTTAAGTCGCGCAACTTCACCATAGGCTGCTTGTGTATCAGCCTTGCCTACATGCTCTACTTCGGCGCGATTGTTCTGCTGCCGCAGCTGTTGCAGGAGGTATATGGCTACACCGCCACCTGGGCAGGGCTGGCGTCAGCACCGGTCGGGGTGATCCCGGTCCTGCTGTCACCGATTATCGGCCGTTTCGCCCATAAGCTCGATATGCGTCGGCTGGTGACTTTCAGCTTCATTATGTATGCGGTGTGCTTCTACTGGCGTGCCTATACCTTTGAGCCGGGCATGGACTTTGGTGCCTCCGCGTGGCCGCAGTTCATTCAGGGCTTTGCGGTGGCGTGCTTCTTTATGCCTCTGACCACCATCACCCTCTCCGGCCTGCCGCCGGAACGAATGGCGGCGGCCTCCAGTCTGTCGAACTTTATGCGTACGCTGGCGGGTTCCATCGGTACGTCGATGACCACCACCATGTGGACTAACCGCGAGTCGTTGCACCATGCGCAGCTGACAGAATCGGTGAACGTGTTCAATCCGCAGGCGCAGGAGGTCTACAGCCAGCTGCAGGGGATGGGTATGTCCGAGCAGCAGGCTTCAGGCTGGATAGCCCAGCAGATCACCGCTCAGGGGCTGATAATCTCCGCCAATGAGATCTTCTGGCTATCGGCTGGGGTGTTCATTGTGCTGCTGGGGCTGATCTGGTTCGCCAAACCGCCGTTTGGGGCGGGTGGCGGAGGCGGAGGCGCGCACTGAGTCGCCTGCCTGAAAACAAAAACGGATCTGCATGCAGATCCGTTTTTTTATGCTCGCGATTCCCGCAACTGCCTTGTGACTAGATGTGCAGTTCCTGCAGTTTATCTTTTGGCAGCGCCAGCTCTTCGTTGCTGTTAACGCGAACGTCACGCTCAAGAATATGACGTGCAATCTCCTGGGCTTCTTCCAGGGAGTGCATCTGGTATGTGCCACACTGGTAAACGTTCAGTTCCGGGATCTGGTTCTGCTCTTTGACCTTCAGCACGTCGGCCATCGCTGCTTTCCAGGCATCGGCAACACGCGTCTCTTCCGGCACACCAATCAGGCTCATATAAAAGCCGGTGCGGCAGCCCATCGGCGAGATATCGATGATCTCAACGCCATTCCCGTTCAGGTGATCGCGCATGAAACCTGCAAACAGGTGCTCCAGGGTGTGGATGCCTTTCTCTGGCATGACTTCCTGGTTCGGTACGCAGAAACGCAGGTCGAATACAGTGATCGTGTCGCCGTGCGGGGTATGCATGGTCTTCGCAACGCGTACAGCAGGTGCTTCCATACGGGTATGGTCGACAGTAAAGCTATCTAATAACGGCATACGTCACCTCCGATAGTGATTTTTTTATAAAAAAATGAACTCTTCTGTTCAACGCGAGTCTGACTATATGAAAGACGCGCATTTGTTATCATCATCCCTGTTCTTCAGAGATGTTATTTTGGCCACAGCGATGTGGCCTTTTTCTTTTCTGTCAGGCCTGTTTCGCCAGAAACGCTTCAAACGACTCAGTATCCGCCGCTTCAATCTCACTCTGACGCACCACGGACGCATCGCGCTCCGCAGCAAACTCGGCTTCGCTTAATACTTCCAGCGGCTCCTGTCGCAGCATATCCCGATACTCCGCCGAAAGCGCACGACCGGTGCCGCCAATTCCCTGATCGATCATCGAACGCAGAATGCGCGCCGAGAACGTCAGCTCAGGGTTATCAAAGCTTTCGACCAGCTGGTCACACACCTGCTGATACGCTTCGCCACCGTACACGCTGTCCAGCGTTTGGGCGACACGTTTAAGGTCGCGGAACAGATCTTTACCCACCTGCTGTAACGGGAACTGCGCCGTTTGACACCCGATGCCCAGCGTCAGCCCAGGCTTGCGCCCTTCGAGGATGACCCGGTTCCAGTTGGTGCGGGTGCAGAGCAGTTCGTCAGCGCTCATCTCCGGCGCATCGGCCAGTACGCACCAGACCATAAACAGATCGAGGAAGCGTACCTGCTGCTCATCCACACCAATCGGTGAGAACGGGTTGATATCCAGAGAACGCACTTCGATGTACTCAATACCGCCGCGTTGCAGAGCGTCTGACGGTGTCTCGCCGCTGCGGGTGACACGTTTTGGCCGGATCGGCGCGTACAGTTCGTTTTCGATCTGCAATACGTTGGTGTTGATTTGCAGGCGTTTACCGTCTTTCTCAAGTCCGATGTCGCTGTACGCTTCCGATGGCGTTTTGATCGCCCGCTTCAATCCTGCCACATACTCGTGCAAGTCGTTAAACGTAATTCCGAGATTGCTTTGCGACTTATTGGTATATCCCAGGTCGCTGAGACGCAGAGAGGTGGCGTACGGCAGGTAATACATACCGCAGTCAGTCTTCTCAAACGGCAGCGTGGTGGGTTTGCCCTGCAGGAAAGAGGAGCAAATCGCCGGCGATGCGCCGAACAGATATGGGATGACCCAGCCAAAGCGATAGTAGTTACGGATCAGGCGGAAATAGCCTGCAGAGATGGCCTCTTTGTCCGTCTCGCCGCACTTCGCCTGCCAGAATGCCATCGGCAGCGAGAAGTTATAATGCACCCCAGAGATGGTCTGCATCAGTGCGCCATAGCGGTTCTTCAGCCCTTCACGATAGAGGGTTTTCAGACGACCAACGTTAGAGGTGCCATACTGCGCCAGTTCGATGTCCTGGCCCTGTTCGATATAGCAAGGCATGCTGAGCGGCCACATACGTTCATCGCCCAGATTGCGGGCGCTGTGGCGGTGAATATCTCGCATAACCTTCAGCATGTGGTCAATATCGCCATCAACTGGCGTAATGAACTCAAGCAGCGCTTCAGCGAAATCAGTAGTGATCCACTTATGGGTCAGCGCGGAACCCAACGCCTGTGGATGGCCCGTCGTTGCAAGACTGCCATCCGCGTTTACGCGCAGCGTTTCGCGCTCAAGACCACGCTGAATACCCTTCAGAGCCTGAGGGTGGTTTTCCAGCCAGGCCAGTGCCTGTGATACGTCCGGGATCAATTCGACCTCCCGCCTGTCAAAATCATTTTATTTAGCATAATTGTAATGGTTCATGGTCACAAACAGTCCAATTAGTGCCACCACGTCATGCCCTGCATCGTCACCACTGCCACGAGAACGTAGCGCAGCGCCTTGCCCAGGCATAAAAAAAAGAGCACAGGCCCCCAGGAGATGCGCATCCATCCCGCCAGCAGGCACAGTAAATCACCGATTACCGGCATCCAGCTTAATAACAGCGTGGCAGCGCCATAGCGTTTTAGCCAGCCGACTGCCTTTTCCTGCCAGCGCGACGTTTTGCGTAGCGGAAAGAATCGCCCAAGAATAACGTTAGTCAGCCCTCCAAAGCTATTACCCATTGTTGCTATTAACACAAGCAACCAGGGCTGACTTACGCCGGACAATAGCATCGCCACCAGTACCACTTCCGAATTTCCCGGCAGGAGCGTGGCGCTTAAAAAACTGCTGGCGAATAATGAGGACAGTGACAGCAAGTCACTCACAGTAAGCGAACGTCCACTGCGTCCATGCCGGCAGCGTGCGCCGCCTGAATACCGAAGTCGGCATCTTCAAACACGACGCACCTGGCAGCGGGGACACCCATCAGCTCTGCACACAGCAGGAAGGTGTCCGGGGCGGGCTTGTGATTTTTAACATGATCGGCCGCGACAACCGCAGAAAAGTAGCGGCGCAGGCCAAGGTGGTTGAGTAATGCCTCTGCGATCGCGCTCTCACTGCCCGTCCCGACCGACATTGGCCGACGTCCGTGCCACTCTTTTACCACCTCGATTAATGGCAAAGGGCGCACGGTATCTAACAGCATCGCTTTTACCGCATCGGTTTTTTCACGCGCGAGCAGATGGGGGTCGAGATCGGCCTGATTCAGTTCAATCACGGCCTGCGCAATACGCCAGGTAGGCGATCCGTTGAGAGCAATCATGGCCTGTAAGTCGAAACGCATTCCGTAACGGCCGAGGACATCAGCCCAGGCTTTACGATGCGTTGGCTCAGTGTCCAGGATGGTGCCATCCATATCGAAGATCAAACCGTCATACTGTGCGTACATCGTGCTCTCGCAAAAGGATTACAAAGCATTACTTTATCGTAAATGATGGTTTTTGTCGCTGACAGAGAAGGTGATTGCTGACGGAACGTCGAAGGAATAAACAATGAGGAAGAAGATGGTGCATCCGGGAGGATTACTCGGCTGCGCCTTGCCCTACGGGTCGTTGCTAAAGCAACGCTATTCTCCCTAGTGCTCGCGATTATCTCGCAGAACACGAAACAACAGTTTATCTGCTATCTCGGAGAAGATGGTGCATCCGGGAGGATTCGAACCTCCGACCGCTCGGTTCGTAGCCGAGTACTCTATCCAGCTGAGCTACGGATGCATCGGGATTTGCTTCTGTACTACTCGATACTCTGTATTACTTCATAAGCAACACAAAGTAAAAGATGGTGCATCCGGGAGGATTACTCGGCTGCGCCTCGCCCTACGGGTCGTTGCTAAAGCAACGCTATTCTCCCTGGTGCTCGCGATTATCTCGCAGAGCATGAAACAACAGCCTGGCTGCTATCTCGGAGAATATGGTGCATCCGGGAGGATTCGAACCTCCGACCGCTCGGTTCGTAGCCGAGTACTCTATCCAGCTGAGCTACGGATGCATCGGGATTTACTACTGTACTACTCGATACTCAGTATTGCTTCATAAGCAACACAAAGTAAAAGATGGTGCATCCGGGAGGATTCGAACCTCCGACCGCTCGGTTCGTAGCCGAGTACTCTATCCAGCTGAGCTACGGATGCATCAGGATTTACTACTGTACTACTCGATACTCATATCACTTCGAAAGCAATATGAAGTAATAGATGGTGCATCCGGGAGTATTACTCGGCTGCGCCTCGCCCTACGGGTCGTTGCTAAAGCAACGCTATCCTCCCTGGTGCTCGCGATTATCTCGCAGAGCATGAAACAACAGTTTAGCTGCTATCTCGGAGAAAATGGTGCATCCGGGAGGATTCGAACCTCCGACCGCTCGGTTCGTAGCCGAGTACTCTATCCAGCTGAGCTACGGATGCAAAATGGCGGTGAGGCGGGGATTCGAACCCCGGATGCAGCTTTTGACCGCATACTCCCTTAGCAGGGGAGCGCCTTCAGCCTCTCGGCCACCTCACCACACAACGCCTCTTTCGAGTGCTTCGAGTAACTCGTTAAGAGCTTCTCGTCGCTGCGTGGCGCATATATTACTTTCTGGGACTTATAAGTCAAACAATTTTCCACAAGCTTTTATCGTTTGCACAAATCGCAGGCAATTCGCATGTAAAAGCCGCAAGAAGGGTGTTTTATAAGCACATTTTACTGGCCAGATGGCAGTTATGTGGGAGTAGAAAGCGTTGTTGTGGAGGTGAAAGCTGATTGCAGAAGGTTAAAAAGAGAGCAATTGAAATCGAACGGTAACTTTTGACAAGGAATATATCGGGAGGGTTGCGTCTCGCCAGACAGCGAGACGCGATAATATCAGTAACTGGACTGCTGGGATTTTTCAGCCTGGATACGCTGGTAGATCTCTTCACGATGAACAGAGACTTCTTTAGGGGCGTTCACACCAATACGTACCTGGTTGCCCTTTACCCCTAAAACTGTCACGGTGACCTCATCCCCAATCATGAGGGTCTCACCAACTCGACGAGTCAGAATCAGCATTCTTTGCTCCTTGAAAGATTAAAAGAGTCGGGTCTCTTGTATCCCGGCATTATCCATCATATAACGCCAAAAAGTAAGCGATGACAAACACGTAATGTGTAGGTAGTCACGGCATCACAATCTGTTAAACGTAAGTTTAGCCGATATACACAAACTCAACCTGACTTTATCATTATCGATAGCGTAGAGCGCAGTACGCCATAACGTTGTCGTTATGGCGTCTGTGCACGCTTTGTAATTATTACAGTTTAGAACTTACCCAGCTTTCAACACTGGCCAGTGCCGCTGGAAGGGCTGCTGCGTCTGTACCACCGGCTTGCGCCATGTCTGGACGACCGCCGCCTTTACCGCCCACTTGCTGAGCGACCATACCAATCAGCTCCCCTGCTTTCACACGGTCGATCACGTCCTTAGATACGCCCGCAATCAGAGAAACCTTACCTTCTGCTACCGTTGCCAGAACGATAATGGTTGAACCGAGCTGGTTCTTCAGATCGTCGACCATGGTACGAAGCATTTTCGGCTCCACGCCTGCCAGTTCGCTGACCAGCAGTTTGACGCCGTTAATCTCAACCGCTTTGCTGGAGAGATTTGCGCTCTCGGCAACGGCGGCCTGTTCTTTCAACTGCTGCAACTCTTTTTCCAGCTGACGGGTACGTTCCATCACGCTGCGCACTTTTTCGCCCAGGTTCTGGCTATCGCCCTTCAGCAGCTGCGCGATGTCGTGCAGTTGATCGCTCTGCGCATGCAGTAATGCAATCGCGCCTTCGCCGGTGACCGCTTCAATACGACGAACACCTGCCGCCGTACCCGATTCAGACACAATACGGAACAGACCAATGTCGCCCGTACGGCTGGCGTGCGTACCGCCGCATAGCTCGGTGGAGAAATCGCCCATGCTCAGCACGCGAACGCGTTCGTCATACTTCTCACCGAACAGGGCCATTGCGCCTTTGTTCTTCGCCGCGTCGAGATCCATGATATTGGTTTCGATCGGCAGGTTGCGACGGATCTGGGCATTCACCAGATCTTCTACCGCACGGATTTCCGACGGTTTCATCGCTTCGAAATGGGAGAAGTCGAAACGCAGCACTTTGTCGTTGACCAGCGAGCCTTTCTGCGCAACGTGCGTGCCCAGAACCTGGCGCAGCGCGGCGTGCATCAGGTGCGTCGCGGAGTGGTTCAGACGGATACGTGCGCGGCGCGCTTCATCAACGATAGCCTGAACGCCCTCGCCCACTTTCAGCGTGCCGGAGGCCAGCGTACCCTGATGACCAATCGCCTGGCCGTATTTCTGCGTGTCGTTCACCGCAAAGCTGAAATCACTGCCTTTCAGCTCGCCTTTGTCGCCAACCTGGCCGCCCGATTCTGCATAGAACGGCGTCTTATCCAGAACCACAACCGCAGCCTGACCTGCGCTGATGCTGTCCACGGCTTTGCCGTCAACAAACAGAGCGGTCACTTTGCCGTTGGTTTCGAGATGCTCATAACCTTCGAATTCGCTGCTGCCATCAACACGGATCATCGCGTTGTAGTCGGCACCAAAACCGCTGGACTCACGCGCGCGGCGGCGCTGCTCTTCCATTGCCGCTTCAAAGCCTGCTTCGTCAACTTTGATGTTGCGCTCGCGGCAGACGTCAGCCGTCAGGTCAACCGGGAAGCCGTAGGTATCATACAGACGGAAGGCGGTTTCACCATCCAGCGTATCGCCTTTCAGCTTCGACAGTTCGTCATCCAGCAGGGCCAGACCACGTTCCAGCGTACGGGCAAACTGCTCTTCTTCGGTTTTCAGAACCTGCTCAACCTGTGCCTGCTGGCGTTTCAGTTCATCGCCGGCTGCACCCATCACGCCAACCAGTGGCCCAACGAGTTTGTAGAAGAAGGTGTCCTTCGCGCCCAGCATGTTGCCGTGACGGATAGCACGACGAATGATACGGCGCAGCACATAGCCACGGTTTTCATTCGACGGGATCACGCCGTCAGCAATCAGGAAGGCACAGGAGCGGATGTGGTCAGCAATAACGCGCAGGGATTTGTTGCTTAGATCGGTTGCGCCAGTCAATTCGGCAACAGACTTAATCAGGTTGCTGAACAGATCGATGTCGTAGTTGGAGTTAACATGCTGCAGTACTGCGGCAATACGCTCCAGACCCATACCGGTATCTACGGATGGCTTCGGCAGCGGCTCCATGGTGCCGTCGATTTGACGGTTGAACTGCATGAAGACGATGTTCCAGATCTCAATGTAACGGTCGCCGTCTTCTTCTGCGCTGCCCGGAGGGCCACCCCAGATGTGATCGCCATGATCGTAGAAGATTTCGGTGCATGGACCGCATGGACCGGTATCGCCCATCTGCCAGAAGTTGTCAGACGCGTAAGGTGCGCCTTTGTTATCGCCGATGCGAATAATACGTTCGCGCGGGATACCCACTTCTTTTTCCCAGATTTCGTAGGCTTCGTCATCGGTTTCGTAAACGGTAACCCACAGACGCTCTTTCGGCAGGTTGAACCAGTTTTCACCGGTCAGCAGTTCCCATGCGTACTGGATAGCATCGTGTTTGAAATAATCGCCGAAGCTGAAGTTACCCAGCATTTCGAAGAAGGTGTGGTGACGTGCGGTGTAACCGACGTTTTCCAGATCGTTATGTTTACCGCCCGCACGCACGCAGCGCTGCGAGGTGGTTGCGCGAGAATAATTACGCTTGTCGAGACCAAGGAAGACATCCTTGAACTGGTTCATCCCGGCGTTGGTAAACAGTAAAGTTGGATCGTTGTTCGGTACCAGGGAGCTGCTGGCAACAACCTGGTGTCCCTTACTATGGAAAAAATCGAGAAACGCCTGTCGGATCTCAGCGGTGCTCTTGCTCATAATTATCCTGAAATCAAGCTAACGAAATGTCACAGCGGGTCGCTACACAACCTTTGTTGGACGGACCAGCTACTGAAAAAAGTGGGAATAAGATAAGTTTTCTTTAAAGGGAAGTAAAATCCCGCATGCGTTCATTCGGTAAAATTACGCCAGATATCCTGAATATCTTCCATAAGGAAGCCGCGATAAAGCAAAAAGCGCTGGATTTTGACTTTTTCCGAAAACTCCCGCGGCAAAGGCTCGCCATACTTCCGCACGGCCTGTTCCCGCGCCAGTTCGCACCAGTCAATGTCACATTCACGCATCGCCTTTTCGCTGGTTTCGCGGGCGATACCTTTTTGATTTAGCTCCTGACGGATGCGCGCTGGACCGTACCCTTTACGGCTGCGGCTGGCAATGAAGCGCGAGACAAACCGGGTATCGTCCAGATAGCTGTGTTCATAGCACCAGGCGACCACCCGATCGTAATCTTCTGCCGTGGCATCGATGGCTTCTGGTCCGTTTTTGCTCATTACCGGCGCGGCGAGCTTGCGGCGAAGCTCCTGTTCGCTGTGATCGCGAACGGCAAGAATACGTACAGCGCGATCTAACAGACGGTTATAAGCAGGACGACGTGCTGGGGATTCATTCATAGATAAACCTGCTGCAGTCAAAAAGCAAAAGGGCCGCACTAAGCGACCCTTGTCTATTACATCCGATTATCAGAAATCTTCGTTGGTTTCTTCAACGCCTTCGCCATCAACAGCGAACTGCGGTTTGGAATCCTGGTTGCTGAGCAGAAGCTCACGCACCTTCTTCTCGATCTCTTTTGCTGCTTCCGGGTTCTCTTTCAGCCAGGAGATAGCATTCGCTTTACCCTGACCAATCTTGTCACCGTTGTAGCTGTACCAGGCACCCGCTTTCTCAATCAGCTTCTCTTTCACGCCCAGGTCAACCAGTTCGCCGTAGAAGTTGATACCTTCACCGTAGAGGATCTGGAACTCAGCCTGTTTAAACGGCGCAGCAATCTTGTTCTTCACAACCTTCACGCGGGTTTCGCTACCCACCACGTTTTCACCGTCTTTCACGGCACCGATACGGCGGATATCCAGACGCACAGAGGCGTAGAATTTCAGCGCGTTACCACCGGTGGTGGTTTCCGGGTTACCGAACATCACACCAATCTTCATACGGATCTGGTTGATGAAGATCAGCAGCGTGTTGGACTGCTTCAGGTTACCGGCCAGCTTACGCATCGCCTGGCTCATCATACGTGCCGCGAGGCCCATGTGAGAGTCACCGATTTCGCCTTCGATTTCTGCTTTTGGCGTCAGGGCTGCAACGGAGTCGACGATAATTACGTCTACTGCGCCAGAGCGCGCCAGTGCGTCACAGATTTCCAGTGCCTGCTCACCGGTATCCGGCTGGGAGCAGAGCAGGTTGTCGATATCAACACCCAGTTTACGTGCGTAGACCGGATCCAGCGCATGCTCAGCATCGATGAAGGCACAAGTTTTGCCCTCGCGCTGTGCAGCAGCCACGACCTGTAACGTCAGGGTGGTTTTACCGGAGGATTCTGGCCCGTAGATCTCTACGATACGACCCATAGGCAGGCCGCCAGCACCCAGTGCAATATCCAGCGAAAGCGAACCGGTGGAGATAGTTTCTACATCCATGGAACGATCTTCACCCAGGCGCATGATGGAACCTTTACCGAATTGCTTTTCGATCTGGCCCAGTGCTGCCGCCAACGCTTTCTGTTTGTTTTCGTCGATAGCCATTTTTTCCTCTCATGCCGGGTGAAACAACTGCGCTTCACCTTGGATTTCTGTTCTGTTGGGGCAATTATACTGTATGCTCATACAGTATCAAGTGTTTTGTAGAAATTGTTGCCAGAGCGTTTTTAACGCATAAACGGTGGCCTGACGACGCACGCTTTCACGGTCGCCGCTGAAGCATTCCCGCCGGGTAATCCCCTCCCCTTGCGCTGTCGCAAAGCCAAACCAGACCGTTCCGACAGGCTTTTCATCGCTGCCGCCGTCCGGCCCGGCAATGCCACTAATAGAGATAGCATAGTCCGCGCGGGCGGCACGCAGGGCACCAATCGCCATCTCGATGACAACCGGCTCGCTGACCGCGCCATGCTCGATAAGCGTGGGTTCCCGTACGCCGATCATTTGCGCTTTCGCTTCATTACTGTAGGTGACAAACCCGCGTTCAAACCAGGCGGAACTGCCAGCAATATCAGTGATCACTTTTGCCACCCAGCCACCGGTACAGGACTCGGCAGTGGTGAGCGTGGCACCGCGCTGTTTTAACGCCTGCCCGACGCTCTCACTGAGCTGCATCAATTCATGGTCAGTCATATCGTTTTGGCTCCTTAAAAACGTGCAGCACAAGATAGCACTTTAGCCTGTAGATATGAGGATGAGGTGAAGGTTTTACGAGGGGGCTTCAGAAAAATTAACCTGGCCGTCAGGGTAATTTAAAAGTGAGTGGCACCACGCCACCCACTTTTCGGCAAGAAGAGGCAGCGTTAACTGAACGGCGAGCTTACGCGCGCCTGCGCCACGGCCAGCCCCAACTGCCAGACCGCCATCGCATAGTGCGTGCTGTGGTTGTAGCGGGTGATGGTGTAGAAGTTCGGCAGACCGTACCAGTACTGGTAGCCGGTACCGATATCCAGACGCAGCAGGCTGACCTGCTGATTGCCATTCAGCGGCTGCTGCGGCGTTAACCCTGCTGCGGTCAGCTGTGCGGTGCTGTAGCGGGTTTTAAAGCCGTTCTCCAGCCCTGGCGCCTGGCCGTTCGCGAGGATTGCCACCGGCTGACCTTGCGTCCAGCCGTGCTCTTTGAAGTAGTTGGCGACGCTGCCAATCGCATCCTCAGGATCCCACAGGTTAATGTGGCCGTCCCCATTGAAATCGACCGCATACTGCTTATAGGAGGACGGCATAAACTGCCCGTAGCCCATCGCACCGGCAAAGGAACCTTTCAGATCCAGCGGATCGTCCTGCTCGTCACGCGCCATCAGCAGGAAGGTTTCCAGCTCAGAAGAGAAATACTCCGCGCGGCGTGGGTAGTTAAAGGAGAGTGTCGCCAGCGCATCAAGAATACGGGTTTTGCCCATCACGCGGCCCCAGCGGGTTTCCACGCCAATAATCCCGATGATGATCTCCGGCGGCACGCCGTAAACCTGCTGGGCGCGGGTCAGCGCATCCTCATACTGGTTCCAGAACGCTACGCCGTTTTGCACGTTGTCCGGGGTAATAAACTGTTTGCGATAGCGTAACCACGCGCCGTTCGGCCCGGCCGGTGGCTGCGTGGTCGGAGCCTGGCGGTCCATCAACCGCAGCACGTAGTCCAGACGTTTCGCCTGGGAGAGGATCTCCTGCAGCTGGGTTTTATTGAAACCGTGCTTGCTCACCATTTTGTCGATGAACTGTTCCGCCGCGGGGTTGTTGGCGAAATCGCCCCCCATCTGCATCACATTATGCTGGGGTTCCAGCAGGAAGCCGCCGGACGGGGCGCCTGCCGTTTGCTGAACCTCTTCGGTCTTCGGTTTGCTGCTGCAGGCGGAAAGCAGAATAAGCGCAGGCAATAAGGCTGCGTAACGACGCTTGAACATGACAGATCCATTCAACAAATTCGATAAGAGGCAAGTATGGTAAAGCATCCGGGACACCTCAAGGAAGAGATGCGAAGCCGCACGGCAAAATCTTTACGCGTCCAAAGCTAAATTCGTTTTCTTCTCAACCACGTCATCCTCTTCCCACCCAAGACGGCACTCCATTGCAGGAGTTAAAGCCTGGTGTGATCATGCCTAATGATTCGCACTGTCAGGATGCATTATCATTAGCGCTTAAATTGAAACAGGGATAATTTCGTTGTGAACGTTATAAGCTGGCAAAATTATCATTTTGCAACCCGAAGAACTCAACGCCTATGAAACCCCGTCAGCGGCAGGCGGCGATTCCCAACCATCTGCAAAAGCAGGCAGAATACAAGAAAGCGATGTGCAACGCCGCCCGGGAAGTGATCCTGATGGCCGATTCATCAAAATTTGGTCGTAAAAGTCCCAATATAGTCTGTAGCCTTGAGAGCGTCGATAAGCTGATCACCGACGCGGGTATCGATCCGGCGTTTAAAAAAGCGCTGGAAGAGAAAGGAATCGAAGTCATTGTAACCGGAGAGAGAGATGAGTGATTTTTTGTTAAACGCGGGTCGTCAAACCCTGATGCTGGAACTGCAGGAGGCCAGCCGCCTGCCGGAACGTCTGGGGGAGGACTTCGTGCGTGCGGCAAACACCATTATCCAGTGCGAAGGAAAAGTGATTGTCGCGGGCATTGGCAAGTCCGGCCATATCGGTAAAAAGATTGCCGCGACCCTTGCCAGCACCGGCACGCCGGCCTTTTTTGTCCATCCGGCTGAAGCCCTGCACGGCGACCTGGGTATGATCGAAAGCCGCGACGTACTGCTGTTTATCTCCTACTCCGGCTCGGCGAAGGAGCTGGATCTGATCCTGCCGCGCCTGCAGGAAAAATCGGTCGCGCTGCTGGCGATGACCGGAAAATCCCGTTCGCCGCTGGCGCTCGCCGCCAAAGCCACGCTGGATATTTCCGTGGAGCGCGAAGCCTGCCCGATGCACCTCGCCCCCACCTCCAGCACCGTCACTACCCTGATGATGGGCGATGCGCTGGCGATGGCGGTTATGCAGGCCCGCGGCTTTAACGAAGAAGATTTTGCCCGCTCCCACCCTGCCGGCGCACTGGGGGCGCGCCTGCTGAATAAAGTCCACCACCTGATGCGCACCGACGCGGCAGTCCCGCAGGTGAAGCTGAATACCAGCGTGATGGATGCGATGATGGAGCTGAGCCGCACCGGGCTGGGACTGGTGGCGGTCTGCGATGATGACCTCCAGGTTAAAGGCGTCTTCACCGACGGTGACCTGCGTCGCTGGCTGGTGGGCGGCGGCCAACTGGAGGTTAACGTCAGCAGCGCCATGACCACTGGCGGCCTGACGCTGAATGCCGAAAGCCGCGCCATTGAGGCCAAAGAGCTGCTGATGAAGCGCAAAATCACCGCCGCCCCGGTGGTGGACGAAGCTGGCCGCCTGTGTGGTGCCATCAACCTGCAGGATTTTTATCAGGCAGGCATCATCTAACCTTTCAGACCCAGACGTTTCGCCAGCCGGTGCAGGTTGGCGACGTCGGTCTCCAGCGCCCTTGCGCTCGCCGCCCAGCTGCGGCTGTTCTGCTCCAGCGTCCGGGTGATCATCTGGCGCTGAAATGCCTCCGTTGCCTCACGCAGGTTCTGATTTACCACCACCGGGTTTTCCGGCATGACCGCAGGCGCGCTCTCATCATGCAGGGCAAAATGCTGCGCGTGGATCACCACGTCATTCCCCAGCCGCGCCGCCCGGGCCAGCACCACCGCCCGGTGGATGGCATGTTCCAGTTCGCGCACGTTGCCTGGCCAGCCGTAACTCAGCAAATGCGCCCGCGCGCCGGGGCTAAGCACCACACGGGACAATCCCATCCGCAACCGGCACTGTTCGCAAAAATAGCCCGCCAGCAGCACCACGTCTTCGCCCCGTTCGCGCAGCGGCGGCACCGAAAGCGGGAAGACACTCAGGCGGTGGTACAGGTCGGCGCGGAAGTTCCCGGCCAGCACCTCTTCACGCAGATCGCGGTTGGTGGCCGCCAGCACCCGCACATCGACCCGCAGGCTGCGGTCGTCGCCCACGCGCTGGATATCGCCATACTGCAAAACGCGCAGCAGCTTGGCCTGTAGCGCCAGCGACAGTTCGCCAATCTCATCAAGGAACAGGGTGCCGTTATCGGCCATTTCAAACTTGCCGCTGCGGTTGCTGATGGCCCCGGTAAAGGCCCCTTTCACGTGGCCGAACAGCTCGCTCTCCGCCACGCTCTCCGGCAGGGCCGCGCAGTTGAGGTAGACCAGCGGATTCACCGCTCTTGGCGATGCCTCATGGATAGCTTTCGCCACCAGCTCTTTGCCGGTGCCGGTTTCTCCCTCGATCAGCACGTTCAGGTCGGAAGCCGCGACAATCTCAATCTCTTTTTTCAGGCTCACCATGCCCGGCGATAGCCCGATCATTTCCGTATTTTTCACCTGCTCAAACACCGCCGGGCCAGCGGGCAGGCTGTTCTGGCTCTCCAGTTGCTCAATCAGCAGGGCATTGTTTAGCGCCCCGGCGGCAAGGGCGGCAATGAGCCTCAGCTCCTCGTCGCTGAAGGTATCGAACTGATCCGGTGACATACCGTCGAGGGTCAGCGCACCAATCAGGTTTTGTCCGGCAAACAGCGGCAGGCCGATACAGGCGTGCACCTTCAGGCTCTCCTGTCCGGGGATCAGCCCGTCGTAGGGGTCGGGCAGATCGCTGTCGGCCGGGAAGCGCACCACATCCCCGGCGCGGGCGATGGTCTCCAGCCGCGGGTGGCCCTCCAGGGTAAAGCGCCGCCCCAGCACGTCCTGCGCCAGCCCGTCGATCGCCAGCGGGATAAACTGCCGCCCTTCATAACGCAGCAACGCCGAGGCATCGCAATCTAGCACGTGACGCAGGGTGGAGATCAGCCGCTGAAAACGATCCTGATGGCCGATACCGCTCTGCAATTCAATGGCGATTTTCGCCAGCACCTCTACAGAAAAACTCATTGTCGCCTCGCTGTCATTTTGACAATGCATCTTGTCATATTGACTATATCAATGACAGTCAAAATGACTACCCATCAGGGGTTAATATTTTTAAAATTCATTTAAATCAATATGTTAAAAAGTTGGCACGCAACCTGCAATTACCCTGACATCTTTCGTTTAATTTCGCTGTATTAAGTTGAGGTTGCTATGTCAATTCTGGTTAAAAACAATATTCATTGGGTTGGTCAACGTGACTGGGAAGTACGTGATTTTCACGGGACGGAATACAAAACACTGCGCGGCAGCAGCTACAACAGCTATCTCATCCGCGAAGAAAAAAATGTCCTGATCGATACCGTCGATCATAAGTTCAGCCGTGAGTTCGTGCAAAACCTGCGCAGTGAAATTGACCTGGCCGATATCGACTACATCATCATTAACCATGCGGAAGAAGATCACGCCGGGGCGCTGACCGAACTGATGTCCTGCATCCCGGACACCCCAATCTACTGCACCAACAACGCCATCGACTCCATTACCGGTCACCACCACCATCCAGAGTGGAATTTCAACGTGGTGAAAACCGGTGACTCACTGGATATTGGCAACGGCAAGCAGCTGATCTTCGTTGAAACCCCAATGCTGCACTGGCCGGACAGCATGATGACCTACATGACCGGCGACGCCGTGCTGTTCAGTAACGACGCCTTCGGCCAGCACTACTGCGACGAACGTCTGTTCAATGACGAAGTGGATCAGGCTGAACTGTACGAACAGTGCCAGCGCTACTACGCCAACATCCTGACCCCGTTCAGCCGTCTGGTTACGCCAAAAATTACCGAAATTCTCGGCTTCAACCTGCCGGTGGATATGATTGCCACCTCCCACGGTGTGGTATGGCGTGATAACCCAACCCAGATCGTCGAGCAGTACCTGAAATGGGCCGCAGACTATCAGGAAGATCGCATCACCATTTTCTACGACACCATGTCCAATAACACCCGCATGATGGCCGACGCGATTGCCCAGGGCATCAACGAAGTGGATCCGAACGTGGCGGTGAAAATCTTTAACGTGGCGCGCAGCGATAAAAACGACATTCTGACCAACGTCTTCCGCTCCAAAGGCGTGCTGGTGGGCACCTCCACCATGAACAACGTGATGATGCCGAAAATTGCTGGTCTTGTCGAAGAGATGACTGGCCTGCGCTTTCGTAACAAACGCGCCAGTGCGTTCGGCTCCCACGGCTGGAGCGGCGGTGCGGTTGACCGTCTTTCTACCCGTTTGCAGGATGCGGGCTTTGAAATGTCGATGAGCCTGAAGGCCAAATGGCGCCCTGATCTGGATGCGCTGGAAATCTGCCGTCAGCATGGCCGCGACATTGCACGTCAGTGGGCGCTCGCTCCGCTGCCAGAAGCGACCGCCAAAGCCACACCTGAACAGGAAGCCTGCGCCTGTGCTGCCGCCGCTGCCGCCGACCTCGGCCCACGCATGCAGTGCAGCGTCTGTCAGTGGATCTACGATCCGGCCACCGGTGAGCCGATGCAGGATGTCCAGCCAGGCACACCGTGGAGCGACGTCCCTGATAACTTCCTCTGCCCGGAATGTTCCCTCGGTAAAGACGTCTTCGAAGAACTGGGATCGGAGGTAAAATGAGCCAGGGTATCGTCATTATCGGCTCGGGCTTCGCCGCCCGTCAGCTGGCGAAAAATATCCGCAAACAGGATGCGAACGTCCCGCTGACGCTGATTGCCGCAGACAGCATGGACGAGTACAACAAACCAGACTTAAGCCACGTCATCAGCCAGAGTCAGCGCGCCGACGACCTCACCCGCCAGACGGCGGGGGAGTTTGCCGAACAGTTTAACCTGCGCCTGTTCCCTTACACCTGGGTCACCGACATTGACGCGGCGGCGCATGTGGTCAAAGGGAAAGACAACCAGTGGTCATATGACAAACTGGTTCTGGCTACCGGGGCCTCGGCCTTTGTGCCCCCGGTTCCTGGCCGTGAACTGATGCTGACCCTCAACAGCCAGATGGAATACCGCGCCTGCGAAAGCACCCTGCGTGATGCCCGGCGGGTGATGATTGTTGGCGCGGGGCTTATCGGCAGCGAACTGGCGATGGACTTTTGCCGGGCCGGGAAAGCAGTCACCCTGGTTGACCATTCCGCCAGCATTCTGTCGGCGCTGATGCCAGCCGAAGTAAGCAGTCGCTTACAACATCGCCTGACCGAGATGGGTGTGCATCTGCAACTGAAATCGCAGCTGCAAAGCCTGACCAAAACCGATACCGGCATTTGCGCCCTGCTGGATCGCGATCGCTGCATCGAGGTGGATGTGGTGATTGCCGCCACCGGCCTGCGCCCGGAAATCGGGCTGGCACAGCGTGCGGGGGCAGAAACCCAGCGCGGCGTGAAGGTTGACAGCTATCTGCAAACCACGCAGCCGGACATCTATGCCCTGGGGGACTGCGCCGAAATTAATGGCCAGGTGCTGCCGTTCCTGCAGCCTATCCAGTTAAGCGCCATGTATCTGGCGAAGAATCTACTCGGCGCCAATACACCACTGAAACTGCCGGCGATGCTGGTGAAGGTCAAAACGCCGGAACTGCCGCTGCATCTGGCAGGTGAAACCCAGCGCCAGGATTTGAACTGGCAGATCGCCATCGAGCCTCAGGGGATGGTGGCGAAAGGGGCCGACAGCGAGGGCAATTTACGCGCCTTTGTGGTCAGTGAAGATCGAATGAAGGAGGCTTTTGCCCTGCTGAAATCATTACCTGTTTAACCCTCAAACTCTTGCTCTACTCGTTGTATGTTTGTCAGATTTTGCCTTTCGCAGCCCCGGTGCCCCGGGGCTTTTTTGTATTTTTAATTAATCTTAAAATTCGATAAATAATAAAATGCGGAACAGCCGAAAAACATCACCCTGTTTTATTCCGTGATTTGTTTTTAATCTGAGAGGATATTTATTAGCCGGAGATAAACATGGCGACCTTCCTGAAAGAAATTAACGACCTTGCTGACTATTTTAAAAAAGTTCAACCTGTCGAACGCATATTATTCCGCTGGCTTTACCTTAGCCCGGAGGCGCGCACCGAGCGCCTGAAAGAGCTGATGCTGCCTGTCAGCGCGAAAAAGAATTAATAAAAAACGGCGCCACTGCCGTTTTTTTTATTCTCTAAAAGCGGAAGCATTCACCAAACATATCCTTGTTTACTTAAATATAAATATACCAAAAGAGTTTCAGGGGAATTAATTTAAAGCTCATCACATTTTTACGTGCCGCCGTTTCAACCCTCATGAAAAGCTGTTATTTTGCGCCGTGAATTAAGCCCCTTTTTTGGACATGGATATTATGAACGCATTTAGCTATTTGCAACGGCTGGGCAAGGCTCTGATGTTGCCTATCGCGACCTTACCTGTCGCCGCGATTTTATTACGTCTGGGTCAACCCGACGTGCTGAATATTCCTTTTATTGCCAGCGCAGGCGGCGGCATTTTTGACAGCCTGCCCCTGCTCTTTGCGCTCGGCATCGCCATTGGACTGGCGAAAGACAACGCCGGTGCTGCCGCCCTGGCGGGCGCTGTCGGTTTCCTGGTGCTGACCAAAGCCACGGCAGTCATTAACTCCTCCATTAACATGTCCTTCTTCGCCGGGATCATCGCGGGCGTGGTGGCGGGTCACTGTTACAACCGTTTCTCTGATACCAAACTGCCGGATTTCCTGGCGTTCTTTGCCGGTAAACGGCTGGTGCCGATCATGACCGGGCTCATCTGCCTGCTGCTGGCGTGGATTTGCGGCTACGTCTGGCCATCGGTACAGCACGGGATTGATACTTTCAGCCTGCTGGTTTCCCGCAGCGGTGAGCCGGGCTGGTTTATTTACGGCATTCTTAACCGCGCTTTGATCCCCTTCGGCCTGCATTACATTCTGCACTCGGTATTCTGGTTCAGCCTCGGCGACTGCCTGAAGGTGACCTACGATGCGGCCAGCAGCTTGCACAATATCTGCCTTGCGCCAGATGTGGTGAAAGGGTTAGTGGTCGGCGGTGCCGTGCCGGGCATTGACGGCTCCAGCATCACCCAAATTGCTACCGATCTGACCCGCGGCGATCTCAACCGCTTCTTCGCAGGCGATCCGCATGCCGGTGTTTATATGGCATGGGCTTACCCAATCTTTATGGGCGGTCTGCCCGGTGCGGCGCTGGCCATGTACTTCGCGGCCCCGAAAGCGCGCCGTTCGGCGGTGGGCGGGATGCTGCTTTCCGTTGCCCTGACCGCATTCCTGACCGGGATCACCGAACCGATTGAGTTTTCCTTCCTGTTCCTTGCCCCTGCCCTGTATGCCCTGCATGCCGTGCTGGCTGGCGTGAGCATGGTGATTGCCAACAGCCTTGGCGTATTGCACGGCTTTGGTTTCTCGGCGGGTCTGATCGACTTCGTGCTGAACTGGGGCTTAGCCACAAAACCCTGGATCCTGATCCCGCTGATTGCCCTGTTCTTTGCGATCTATTTTGTTGTCTTCAGTTTCGCGATCCGCATCTTCAAGCTCAAAACGCCGGGCCGGGAAGATGACGAGAGCGTTACGGGGGAGTCAGACGACCAGAACGAAGCCATCACGCAGTATATCGCTGCGCTGGGCGGGGAACAGAACCTGAAGCTGGTTGACGCCTGCATTACCCGTCTGCGTTTGACGCTGGTCGATAATAGCGTCCTCGACGAACCGGCCCTGAAAACGCTGGGCGCCAAAGGCATCCTGAAGATGGGCACGCAGAATGCCCAGGTGATTCTGGGGCCGCAGGCAGAAAGCATCGCGTTAAAAATCAAAGCGCGGCTTAACGCATAAAGATACCCCCTCTTCCTACGGGGAGAGGGGTTAGCCTTCAAAACCGGAACAGTTGCTACATCTCTCCCTTATTTCTTCCGTAAAACCACCTACACTCTGACCATTGCGATGATTCCCCGGGAACGCTATGCGCCAGCTTCAGAAAATCCGCCAGTACCAACGACTTACCGTCCATTACGGCTTTACGCCAAAACTCACCACCCTCGGCGAGGTCGCCGAAGTGGCGCTGTGCAGCGAACGCCACGCCCGAACGCTGTTACGCCAGCTAAGTGAAAGCGGCTGGCTGAGCTGGCGCGCCCAGGCGGGACGCGGGCATCGCGCCACCCTGCACTGCCTGGTGACCACCAGCGAACTCAGCGCCCCGCTGATGCATGCCTGTCTTGAGAAGGGAGATTATCAGAGTGCGCTGCAGCTGGCGGATGGCGATCCGGCCAGCCTGCATCACATCATCACCCCCTTTCTCGGCGGCAAATGGCTGAAGCATCAGCCGACGCTGCGCATCCCCTGGTATCGCCCGCTAACCTCCCTGCACCCGGCTCGTCATCGTCGGCGCGCCGAACAGCATATTATCTGCGCAGTACACGCCGGGTTAACGCGTTACGAACCGGGTCAGGCGCAGCCGGTAGCCGATCTGGCACACCACTGGGCCTGCTCCGACGACGGGCTGCGCTGGCATTTTTACCTGCGCAGCGGCGCGCACTGGCATAACGGCCAGCCGTTGAGCGATGACGATATTTTGAGTGCGGTGCAGCAGTTGCTCGCCGACCCGGCGCGCAACAGTGGATTGTTGCATATCGATGCGGTGACCCTCGTCGCCCCCTGGTGCCTGGCGGTTTATCTGCATGCGCCGGATGCCCTGCTGGCGCATCGCCTCGCGCATCCGGTCTGCCGCCTGCCGCATCCCCGGCAACCCGAGGTCGGTGCCGGGCCGTTCGCCATTGCCCGCCACCACTCGCATTTTCTACGCCTCGAGCGTCAGCCCTGGTACTTTGCTTCCCATCCCCTGCTGCACGCCATTGAGTTCTGGCGCACCGGCACAGTAGCCGATAAACCGGCATGGATTACGGTAGGGAAAGGCAGCGCCCCGCAGGAGGCCGTGACCTCAACCAGCGGCGGTTTTGCGTGGCTGATGATGAATGCCGGCCTGCCCGCTCCGCTGGCCGCCTGGCTGCGCCAGACTGCCCTGGCCCTTAACCAGCTGTGCTTTGGCAAGCGTGAGGATCTGCAGATCCACACCGAAATCCTGCCCGGACTGCGGGTACCCACCCTGCCCGCTCCCTCTGATATCGATCTGCCGCCCCGGCTGAAACTGGTGTGCTACAACACCCCGGAGCTGCGCGAGCTGGCAGAAACCTGGCGGCTCCAGCTACAGCCGCATGGCTGTGAACTGCACATCGAGTGGAAAGATCGTGATGGCTGGTATGCCCCCGATACGCTGGCAGATGCCGATCTGCTGCTGGGAGATCATCTGGCCACCGGGATGGCAGCCTTTGCGCTGGCGGAGTGGTTTGTCTATGAACCTGCCTGGGCCACGGCGTTAGGCGAGGCGGGCTGGGAGGCCGCGAAACAGCAGCTGATGCAAAACAGCGACAGCGAAGCGCATTTTCACGCTTATCTGACGCCCTTTTTCCAGCACCTGCTGGCGGAGGGGCGCTGCACGCCGCTATTCCACTATCGCTACCGGATCAACGCCCTGGAAAACGTTCAGGATATGGTGCTGACTGCGGGGGGCTGGCTCGATTTTACCCGCGCCTGGCTGCCCCCGGCCGCCGGACTGTGATCAGCGGTGTGGACCGGGGATCACTGAATCACGCAGGATCAGCTCCCCGGCAAAAGTCTGGCGGAAAGTAAAGTCCCCGCCATCGAGCATAAAGATCAGGCGGCTGATGGTCTCTTTCACCATCTCCGTCACCGGCACACGCACGCTGGAGAGCGCGGGCACCACATACGGTGCCATCGCAATGTCATCGAAACCCACTACCGAAACCGCGTCCGGCGTGGCGATTCCGCTGTCGTGGAGTTGCTTTATGGCCCCAATCGCCATGTCGTCGTTACTCGCCACCAGCGCAGTAAAATTCTCGTCGCGCGCCAGCAGCGTCGCGACGCCTGCCGCCCCGCTGGCCGGGTTCCATTTGCCCTCGACAATCAACGACTCGCGCAGCGGAATGCGGTGTTGGGCCAGCGCGTCTTTGTAGCCTGAAAGACGCTCAATCCCGGTGGGGGAGTCCAGCGATCCGGTAATAAACGCGATCTCGCGATGGCCCTGATCGATGAGGGTGGATACCGCCGCCTGGCTGGAGGCTTTATGATCCGACCAGACGCAGTGACTGCTGTTTTTACGCAGCCGACGGTTGAGCACCATCACCGGCTGCTCGTGTTTCTGGATGATCTCATCCATCTCATCGACGCTGAGAAAACGCGGGTAGATGATGATCGCATCACAGCGCATATCGAGCAGATACTGAATCGCTTCGCGCTCTTCATCGGCGCTGTGCTTGCCATCGGCAAGGATCAGCTGCCGCCCTCTCTCCTCGGTCATTCTGGCGGCATGGAACAGCAGCTCGCTGAAATAGACCCCGTGATAGAGGGTGTTGGTCACCACCAGCCCGAGGGTCTGTGTACGTTTGGTCGCCAGGTTGCGCGCCAGTAAATTGGGGCGGTAGCCGCTCTCTTCAATCGCCTGAAAAACCCGGTCTTTTGTCTCCTGGCTTACGTAGCCATTGCCCGAAAGCACCCGGGAAACCGTTGCCTTCGAGACTCCTGCCCGCTTCGCCACTTCCAGCATCGTGGTCATCAATCTGTTCCGTCTGAATCTAATGAGCGGCAGTGTACTGCACCGCGTGAAAATTGTCGCAGCAGGACGATCACGCTTTTTGCGCCCTTAGGTGATCGTCATCACGAATCTAAAAAATGGGCAAAACGTGATCTTGTTTGATCCATAGAAACTCTTCATGATTTTGTGGAACCGGTTTCCTATATAAGTTTCATCGTTGCATACGGTGAAGACGTACCTTACTGATAAAACAGGATACAACCCGATGGCCAAAAATTATGCTGCGCTGGCGAATGCCGTTGTCAGCGCGCTCGGCGGCAAAGAAAACATCGTCGCCGTCACCCACTGTATGACCCGACTGCGCTTTGTGGCGAAAGACGAGAGCCTGATTGACAGCGCCACGCTTAAAAGCATCAGCGGCGTGCTGGGGGTAGTGCGCAACGACAACCAGTGCCAGGTAATCATCGGCAATACCGTGTCCCAGGCGTACCGCGAGGTGGTCAATCTGCTGCCCGCCGACATGCAACCTGCTGCGCCCCAGGGGCCGCAAAAACTGACGCTGCGACGCATTGGCGCGGGGATCCTGGATGCGCTGATCGGCACGATGTCACCGCTGATCCCGGCGATCATCGGCGGATCGATGGTCAAGCTGCTGGCGATGATCCTTGAGATGACCGGCGTGCTGACCAAAGGCGAGCCGACGCTGACCATTCTGACGGTGATCGGCGATGGTGCCTTCTTCTTCCTGCCGCTGATGGTGGCGGCCTCCGCCGCGGTGAAATTCAAAACCAACATGTCGCTGGCGATTGCCATTGCGGGCGTGCTGGTGCACCCGAGCTTTATCGAACTGATGGCCAAAGCGGCGCAGGGCGAGCACGTTGAGTTCGCCTTTGTTCCGGTCACCGCGGTGAAATACACCTACACGGTGATCCCGGCGCTGGTGATGACCTGGTGCCTGTCGTATATCGAACGCTGGGTGGACAAAATTACCCCAGCCGTCACCAAAAACTTCCTCAAACCGATGCTGATCGTCCTGATTGCCGCCCCGCTCGCCATCGTCCTGATTGGGCCGCTGGGGATCTGGATCGGTAGCGGCATCTCTTCACTGGTTTACACCATTCACGGTTATCTGGGCTGGTTGTCCGTGGCCATTATGGGCGCGCTGTGGCCGCTGCTGGTCATGACCGGTATGCACCGTGTCTTTACCCCTACTATCATTCAAACCATTGCCGAAACCGGTAAAGAAGGGATGGTAATGCCGTCTGAAATTGGTGCCAACCTGTCGCTTGGCGGTTCGTCGCTGGCGGTGGCGTGGAAAACTAAAAACCCGGAACTGCGCCAGACGGCGCTGGCGGCGGCGGCCTCTGCCATCATGGCAGGGATCTCTGAACCGGCGCTGTACGGTGTCGCGGTTCGCCTGAAACGTCCTTTAATTGCAAGCCTGATCAGTGGTTTTATCTGCGGCGCCGTCGCCGGGATTGCCGGACTGGCCAGCCACTCAATGGCGGCACCGGGCCTGTTTACCAGCGTCCAGTTCTTTGACCCGGCGAACCCGATGTCCATCGTCTGGGTATTCGGAGTGATGGCCCTGGCCGTGGTGCTCTCTTTCGTGCTGACCCTGATCCTGGGCTTTGAAGATATCCCGGTAGAAGAGGAAGCGGAAAAAGCGCGCGCGCTGCAAACCGCGCCGGTTCAGGCTAAAGCAGCACAAGCATAAATGTATAGCGAGGTAAAAATGTCAGTTTTTCCACAAGGATTTTTATGGGGCGGCGCACTGGCCGCTAACCAGAGCGAGGGCGCATACCGTGAAGGCGGCAAGGGCTTAACCACCGTCGATATGATCCCCCACGGCGCACATCGCCTGGCGGTGAAAGTGGGTAAGGAAAAACGCTTTGCGCTGCGTGAGGAGGAATTTTATCCGAGCCACGAAGCAATTGATTTTTACCATCGCTATAAAGAAGACATCGCCTTAATGGCCGAGATGGGCTTCACGGTATTCCGTACCTCGATTGCCTGGAGCCGTCTCTACCCGAATGGCGACGAGCCGCTGCCTAATAAAGAAGGGATTGCGTTTTATCGTGCGGTGTTCGAAGAGTGCAGGAAGTACAACATCGAGCCGCTGGTCACGCTGTGTCACTTCGATGTTCCGATGCATCTGGTGACCGAGTATGGCTCCTGGCGTAACCGCAAAATGGTCGACTTCTTCGCCCGCTATGCGCGCACCTGTTTTGAAGAATTCAACGGGCTGGTGAAATACTGGCTCACCTTCAACGAAATCAACATTATGCTGCACAGCCCGTTCTCCGGGGCCGGGCTGGTGTTCGAAGAAGGCGAAAACGAAGATCAGGTGAAGTATCAGGCGGCGCACCACGAGCTGGTGGCAAGCGCGCTGGCGACCAAAATCGCCCACGAGGTGAACCCGCAAAACCAGGTGGGCTGTATGCTGGCGGGCGGCAATTTCTACCCGTACTCCTGTAAACCCGAAGACGTATGGACGGCACTGGAAAAAGACCGCGAGAACCTGTTCTTTATCGACGTGCAGGCCCGTGGCAGCTATCCGGCCTACTCTGCCCGCGTGTTCCGCGAAAAAGGCGTGGTGATTGTCAAAGATCCGGGCGATGACGCGCTGCTGAAACACACCGTCGATTTTGTATCGTTCAGCTATTACGCTTCGCGTTGTGCTTCGGCAGACATGAATGCCAACAACACCAGCGCGGCCAACATCGTCAAGTCCCTGCGCAATCCGCATATCGAGGTGAGCGAATGGGGCTGGGGCATCGACCCGCTCGGCCTGCGTATCACCATGAACATGATGTACGACCGCTATCAGAAACCGCTGTTCCTGGTGGAGAACGGCCTCGGCGCGAAAGACGAGCCGGACGCCAACGGCGAGATCAACGACGACTACCGCATCAGCTACCTGCGGGAGCATATCCGCGCCATGGGCGACGCAATAGAGGACGGGGTCCCGCTGATCGGCTACACCAGCTGGGGCTGTATTGATCTGGTGGCCGCCTCAACGGGCGAGATGAGCAAGCGCTACGGCTTTATCTATGTCGATCGTGATGACGCCGGTAACGGTACCCTTGATCGTAAACGTAAAAAATCGTTCTGGTGGTACAAAAAAGTGATCGCCAGCAACGGTGCTGATTTAGAGTAATCCCGCCTTCGCCGGGCGGCGCCACGCTTGCCCGGCCTGCAAATCCCTTGATAAACACAATAATTTCATTACGTTACCATCATTCATTGACACAATGAATATATCGTTGTATAAAACTCCGCCAAAATAAATGATATTCATTCTCAGCCAGATGTCCGGGCTGTGATCAATAAATAAATTAATGAAGGATAGCGTTCCATGAAGAAGATCATCAGCGCATTAGGATTGCTGATTGCCACAGCAGGCTCCGCCTTTGCGACCACCTATCCTCTGACGATTGAGAATTGCGGATATAAAGAAACCTTCACTAAAGCCCCGGAGCGCGTCGTCGCGCTGGGACAAAACACCGTTGAAATTCTGCTGCTGTTAGGCCTGCAAGATAAAGTGGTCGCCAGCGCCTTCTGGCCCACCAAAGTGCTGCCGCAGCTGGCTGAACAGAACAAAAAAGTCAAAACGCTGACCGTCGAGATCCCGACGCTGGAATCCATTCTGGCGCAAAATCCGGACTTCGTTCCGGCGCAGCTGCCGCTGCTGCTGGGGCCAGAGAGTAAAGTCGCCAAACGCGAAGATCTGGCCACCGTGGGCGTGAACAGCTATATGTCGCCAGGCATGTGTGCCACCAAAAAAGGCGTTGGCGATATGTACGGCAGCCGCCAGAAGCTCTGGGATATGACCTTCCTTTATAAAGAGATCGAAGATTTCGCCAAAATCTTTAATGTCGAAGATCGCGGCCAGGCGCTGATCGCCGATTTCAAAAAGCGCGAAGCCGACCTGCGCAGCGAATTCAGCAAAAACAAAAAAGACCTGTCATTCGTCTTCTGGTTCTCCAGCTCATCCCCCTCTTCTGACGCTTACGTCGGCGGCAAAAACAGCGCCTCTGGTTTTATCGCCAATGTGCTGGGCGGCCACAACGCCATCACCTCTGAAACCGAATGGCCGACCGTTGGCTGGGAAAGCATTATTGCCGCCAACCCGGACGTGATCGTCGTTTCCAGCCTCGACCGTAACCGCTGGGCGCTGGACAATGCCCAGGAAAAAATCAAATTTCTGAAGAGCGATCCGGCTGTCAGCCAGCTGGAAGCCGTTAAAAAAGGTCACATTGTGATCATGGACGGCCAGGCGATGAACCCGACAATCCGCACCATCTATGGCGCAGAGCAGATTGGGGAACAGCTGAGAAAGATGGGGCTTAATTAATGACCGCAGTGGTTCAACAGACCCGACTGAACTGGTTGTTGCCTGCGTCGGGTTTCCTGGCGGTCGTGGCTTTGCTGCTGGTTATCGCCATCGGCGTCAGCGTGGGGGAACTGTCGATCCCCCTGCAAAGCGTGTTCTATGCCATTACCAATAAAATTGGCTTAACCGAGGCTCCACTCAACCGCATCTACGAGAGCGTGATCTGGGACTTCCGCCTGAGCCGGGCGCTGGTAGCCGCCTGCTGCGGCGCGGGGCTGGCCATTTGCGGCGCGGTGCTGCAAAGCCTGCTGAAAAATGCCCTCGCAGAACCCTACGTGCTGGGTGTGTCAGCCGGGGCGTCCACCGGCGCGGTCTCGGTGGTAGTGCTGGGCATTGGCAGCGGCACCGTCACCCTCTCCGCTGGCGCTTTTGCCGGTGCCTTTACCGCCTTTGCCTTTGTCGCCCTGCTGACCAACGGCGCCCGCGGCGGCAGCGAACGCACTATCCTTGCGGGTGTGGCAGCCTCGCAGCTGTTTAACGCCATTACCGCTTACACCATCAGCACCTCGGCCAGCGCCCAACAGGCGCGCGACGTGATGTTCTGGCTGCTGGGCAGTTTTAGCGGCGTGAGATGGCCCGAGTTCCAGCTGGTGCTGGTGGTGATGCTGGTCGGTCTGGCTGTTTGTCTGTATTACGCCAGAGCGCTGGACGCCTTTACCTTTGGCGACGATGCCGCCGCCTCGCTGGGGATCGCCGTTCCCTGGGTACGCCTGATTCTGTTTATCGTTACTGCGTTAATGACGGCGACCATCGTCAGCATGGCAGGCTCTATTGGCTTTGTCGGCCTGGTTGTGCCGCACGTGATGCGCTTCTTCTTCGGCCCGCTGCACCGCACGCTGCTCATCGCCAGCGCCCTGGCTGGCGCAATCCTGATGGTGCTGGCGGATATCGCCTCCCGCCTGCTGATCGCCCCGCAAAGCCTGCCGGTTGGCGTGGTCACAGCGCTGGTGGGCGTTCCGTTCTTTGCCATGATTATCTATCGTTCAAGGAATAAGTGATGAGCATCACGGCTGAAAATATCACCTGGAAGGTGGGTAAAAAGGTCATCGTCGATAATGTCTCTCTGGCGGTATCGCCGGGGCAGACCGTCGGCCTGCTGGGGCCAAACGGCTCCGGCAAATCGTCGCTGCTGCGGATCCTTGCCGGTTTGCGTCGTCCGCATTCAGGCACCGTTGCGCTGGATGGTAAAAGCATCAGTGGGATTGCCAAAAAGCAGCTCGCCCGTCGGGTGGCCTTTGTGGAACAACACGGCATGACCGATGCCAATATGCGTGTGCGGGACGTGGTGAAGCTAGGGCGTATTCCGCACCATTCACCCTTTTCCGGCTGGACGGCGCAGGATGACGAGACCGTGAATTCGGCGCTGAAAACGGTGGATATGCTGCATAACAGCGATCAGGGCTGGCAAAGCCTGTCCGGCGGGGAACGCCAGCGCGTACACATTGCCCGGGCACTGGCGCAGATGCCAACCGAAATCCTGCTGGACGAACCGACTAACCACCTGGATATCCATCATCAGATGCAGCTGATGCAGTTGATCAGCCAGCTGCCGGTCACCAGCATTGTCGCCATCCACGATCTCAACCACGCCTCAATGTTCTGCGATGCGTTGGTTGTGTTGCAGAAAGGGCGCATTGTGGCCACCGGCACGCCGCAGGAGATCCTGACCGAAGAGTTGCTGTGGGAGGTCTTCCGGGTGAAAACCCGCATTGAACTGTCGCCTTACCACGGCAAAAAACACATTCATTACCTCGTCTGAGGCGAGGTAAGCCGTGACCCTGATCCGCCCCGCTAAACAACTCTGGCCGCCCGTCTTACTGGGCAGCCAGTTTGTTTTCAACATTGGTTTTTATGCCGTCGTCCCCTTCCTGGCGATCTTTTTACGCGACGATATGCTGCTCTCCGGCGGGCTTATCGGGCTGGTGCTCGGGCTGCGCACCTTCTCACAGCAAGGGATGTTTATTGTCGGCGGTGCCCTCTCCGACCGTTACGGCGCGCGCATCATTATTCTTTGCGGCTGCGTTGTGCGGGTGGTGGGCTATCTGCTGCTGGCCTTTGGCTACAGCCTGCCCGTCATCATTGCCGGAGCGTGCCTCACCGGGATTGGCGGCGCGCTCTTTTCCCCCTCCATTGAGGCCTTACTGGCAAAAGCCGGAACCCGAAGCGAGGCACAAGGCAAACGCAGCCGCGCCGAGTGGTTCGCCCTGTTTGCGGTGTGCGGCGAACTGGGGGCAGTGCTCGGCCCGGTGGCGGGCGCCCTACTCACAGGTCTGGGCTTTCGTCAGGTGGCCCTGGCAGGTGCAGCGGTCTTTGTGGTGGCGCTGATTGTGCTCTTCTTCTGTCTGCCTGCCGGATCGGCAAAAAACCAGCCGTTGCACATTACTCCGTGGTGGACCACCTTTCGCCAGCCGCGGTTCGTGGCCTTTATCATCGCCTGGAGCAGTTGGCTGTTAAGCTATAACCAGCTCTATCTGGCGCTACCGGTGGAGATCCAGCGCGCGGGCGGCAGCGAAAAAGATCTCGGCCCGCTGTTTATGCTGGCTTCGGCGCTGGTGATCCTCTTTCAGCTGCCGCTGGCGCGCGTGGCCCGCCGGGTGGGGGCGATACGGGTCCTGCCGGTGGGGTTTTTGCTGATCTCTGCGTCCTTCCTGAGCGTCGCGCTTTTTGCGCCCTCGGAACCGGCAACCGGCTGGCTGCGTCTGCTGCCTGCGGCCTGCTTTGTCACGCTGCTTACCACCGGGCAGATGTTGCTGGTGCCGGCGGGCAAAGATGTGGTGCCGTGGTTTGCGAGTGAATCGACATTAGGCGCGCATTACGGTGCGCTGGCCACCGCGGGTGGCTGCGCGGTGCTGGCGGGGAATTTGTTGCTGGGTGACCTGCTTGACCAGGCGCTGACGCCCTCCATCGGAGCGAGTGCGCCGTGGCTGGTGCTGGCGGTGTTTCCGCTGTGCAGCGCAATCGCCATGATCTTTATCTGCCGCCCGATGCGCAGGCCGCGCACCTGAGAGATCACTTTTTCGGGCGGTATTTTTCCGGCAGCTCCGGGACCGGGCGACGATCGTCGATAAGATGGCGAACGGTTAAAATCGGATGACGCCACAACATCCGTGGCCCTGCCCAACGCATCACCTGTTTCATCTCTTCGCGTTTGGCCGGCTGATAGCAGTGTACCGGACACTGTTTGCAGGCCGGTTTCTCCTCGCCAAACACGCATTTATCCAGCCGCTTGTCGGCGTACTCATTCAGCGCCGGATAGTGCCCCGCGGCTTTCGATGCCTGCGGACACTGCTTTTCATACAGCGCGATCATCTTGCGGATGGTCTCTTTTTCGCGCGCGATCCGTTTTCCTGACATGGCCTGATACCCACTAGAAAGTTGCATTTATAATACTCTTTTTAGGCTGGATGTTCAGCCCGATTTCATATTTTACATTCCGTTTCCTGAAGGCGCTTCGCAGTTATAGGTTTGTCTTCGCCTCATTTTACTGACATTTTATACAGGTGTTTATGTCACCGGATCCTACCCTGCGAAAAAGGAGTTTCTATGTCGGATATGCCCCTCTCCAGACCGAGCCGTCATCTCACCGTGGGCTATTTCAGAAAGCGTCACGAGGATCGTAAGACCAAAATTCCGACGCGCTACAGCGTGCATGCCGCGCTCAGTTTAAAAGGCGACTGGCTGGAAGAGGCGGGTTTTAAAACCCATTCCCAGGTGCGGGTGCTGGTTGAACAGGGGAAATTGGTGATTGAGCTGGTTCAGGAAGAGGCCTCGTAAAGTCGCGACATTTTGCTGCGCCGGGTCTTTTTTTCATGCGACAATAGCGGCATTACACGACCCTAACGTCGCCTGAACAGCACTATTTTCAAAGAAATGGACATCATCACTCCATGACCACTACTGACAATTTCGACGCGCACACCCCCATGATGCAGCAGTATCTGAAGCTGAAAGCTCAGCATCCAGAGATCCTGCTGTTTTACCGGATGGGTGACTTTTACGAGCTGTTTTATGACGATGCGAAACGGGCGTCTCAACTGCTCGACATCTCGCTGACCAAACGCGGCGCTTCGGCCGGGGAACCGATCCCCATGGCCGGGATCCCGCATCACGCGGTAGAGAACTACCTGGCGAAGCTGGTCAATCAGGGTGAGTCGGTCGCCATCTGCGAACAGATTGGCGATCCCGCCACCTCTAAAGGCCCGGTCGAGCGCAAAGTGGTGCGCATCGTTACGCCCGGCACCATCAGCGATGAAGCGCTGTTACAGGAGCGCCAGGATAACCTGCTCGCCGCTATCTGGCAGGACAGCAAAGGTTTCGGCTACGCCACACTGGATATTAGCTCCGGGCGTTTTCGCCTGAGCGAACCGGCCGACCGGGAAACCATGGCCGCCGAGTTGCAGCGCACCAATCCGGCTGAGCTACTGTACGCCGAAGATTTTGCCGAGATGGGGCTGCTCGAAGGCCGTCGCGGCCTGCGTCGTCGTCCACTGTGGGAATTTGAAATAGATACCGCGCGCCAGCAGCTCAATCTGCAGTTTGGCACCCGCGATCTCACCGGCTTTGGGGTAGAAAATGCCCCGCGCGGCCTGTGCGCTGCTGGCTGTTTACTGCAGTACGTGAAAGATACCCAGCGCACCGCCCTGCCGCATATCCGTTCCATTACCATTGAGCGCCAGCAGGACAGCATCATTATGGATGCCGCCACCCGCCGTAATCTGGAGATCACCCAGAACCTGGCCGGTGGCGTCGAAAATACTCTTGCCTCGGTGCTCGACAGCACCGTCACCCCGATGGGCAGCCGAATGCTGAAACGCTGGCTGCATATGCCGGTTCGTGACATCGCCACCCTCACCGGACGCCAGCAGACCATTGGTGCCCTGCAGGACCGATACAGCGAACTGCAACCGGTGTTACGCCAGGTGGGTGATCTGGAGCGTATTCTGGCGCGTCTGGCGCTGCGCACCGCACGCCCGCGCGATCTCGCCCGGATGCGCCACGCATTCCAGCAGTTACCTGAACTGCGCAGCCAGCTGGCAGAGATCGACAGCGCGCCGGTGCAGAAGCTGCGCGACGCGATGGGCGAATTCAGCGAACTGCGCGAACTGCTGGAAAACGCCATTATTGAATCCCCGCCTGTGCTGGTACGCGACGGCGGCGTCATCGCTCCGGGTTACAACGAGGAGCTTGACGAGTGGCGAGCACTGGCCGACGGCGCAACAGATTATCTCGATAAGCTGGAGATCCGCGAACGTGAGCGGCTCGGGCTGGACACCCTGAAGGTCGGTTACAACGCGGTACACGGCTACTTCATTCAGATCAGCCGCGGGCAGAGCCACCTGGCACCTATCCACTATGTGCGCCGCCAGACGCTGAAAAACGCCGAGCGTTACATTATTCCTGAGCTGAAAGAGTACGAAGACAAAGTGCTCACCTCGAAGGGCAAAGCCCTGGCGCTGGAAAAACAGCTGTATGACGCTCTCTTCGATATGCTGATGCCGCACCTGGCAGATCTGCAGCAGAGCGCGACTGCATTGGCCGAGCTGGATGTGCTGGTTAACCTGGCGGAACGCGCCGAAACGCTGAACTACTGCTGCCCGACCTTTAGCGATAAACCTGGCGTACGCATTACCGAAGGCCGTCACCCGGTGGTTGAGCAGGTATTGAATGAGCCGTTCATCGCGAACCCGCTGAACCTGTCACCGCAGCGGCGCATGCTGATCATTACCGGGCCGAACATGGGCGGTAAAAGTACCTATATGCGCCAGACGGCGCTGATTGCCCTGCTGGCCTATATCGGCAGCTACGTTCCGGCGCAAAAGGTAGAGATCGGCCCCATCGACCGTATCTTTACCCGCGTGGGCGCGGCGGACGATCTGGCGAGCGGTCGTTCAACCTTTATGGTGGAGATGACCGAAACCGCCAACATTCTGCACAACGCCACGGAGTACAGCCTGGTGCTGATGGATGAGATTGGCCGCGGAACCTCTACCTATGACGGCCTGTCACTGGCATGGGCGTGTGCTGAAAGCCTGGCCAATAAAATCAAAGCCCTGACCCTGTTTGCTACCCACTACTTCGAGCTGACCCAACTGCCAGAGAAGATGGAGGGCGTGGCAAACGTGCATCTGGATGCGCTGGAGCACGGGGATACCATCGCCTTTATGCACAGCGTGCAGGATGGCGCGGCGAGCAAAAGCTACGGTCTGGCCGTGGCTGCGCTGGCGGGGGTGCCGAAAGAGGTGATCAAGCGCGCGCGTCAGAAACTGCGCGAGCTGGAAAGCCTGGCGCCAAACGCGGCAGCGACCCAGGTAGATGGGACGCAGATGTCATTACTGGTGCCAGCCGAAGAGACCTCCCCGGCGCTGGAAGCGCTGGAGAATCTTGACCCGGATACTCTGTCGCCTCGTCAGGCGCTGGAGTGGATCTATCGCTTGAAGAATCTGGTATAAGTCCGACACGCCCGGCGGCGCTACGCTTGCCGGGCCTGCGTGAGCTGTGATGAACATCGCCGGTGACTAAATTCATCCGCCACTTAAGGGTAAAGGAGAAAGAATGACCTGCTATGAAACAGAAATTATTGATGCTCACATCGCGTTAGAAAACTGGTTAGGCCTGGGTGAAGGCGATCTTGCCCCCCTGCTCGCCCGTTTTCGTCAGGACTTCCTGATGATCGCGCCAACAGGCGCACATCTGGATCATCCCGCACTGGCACGTTTCCTTGAGGCTCAGCGCGGCAGCCGTCCGGGGCTGAAGATCGTGATTGATGAATTAACGACGTTGCAAACCTGGGACAATGGCGCAGTGCTTCACTATCGCGAAACGCAAACCCGCCCCGATCAGCCGGTCAATGTGCGCTGGTCTAGTGCGGTACTGAATCAGGAAGGCGATACCATAACCTGGCGTCTGCTGCACGAAACCACGCAGCCTTAACCAAAGAAAAAGGCCCGTCGAGAGACGGGCCTTTTTTGGATGAAAAGTTGCTTACTCACGGAACAGCGCTTCGATATTCAGCCCCTGGCCCTGCAGGATTTCACGCAGGCGACGCAGACCTTCTACCTGAATCTGACGAACACGTTCACGGGTCAGGCCGATTTCACGACCGACGTCTTCCAGTGTCGCAGCTTCATACCCCAGCAGACCGAAACGACGTGCCAGCACTTCACGCTGTTTAGCGTTCAGTTCGAACAGCCATTTGACGATGCTCTGTTTCATATCATCGTCCTGCGTGGTGTCTTCCGGGCCGTTGTCTTTTTCATCGGCCAGGATGTCCAACAGCGCTTTCTCTGAATCACCACCCAGCGGGGTGTCGACGGAGGTAATACGCTCGTTGAGACGCAGCATACGGCTTACATCATCAACCGGCTTATCAAGCTGCTCGGCAATCTCTTCCGCACTTGGCTCGTGGTCCAGTTTATGGGACAACTCACGAGCGGTACGCAGATATACGTTCAGCTCTTTCACGATGTGAATAGGCAGGCGAATCGTACGGGTTTGGTTCATGATTGCCCGTTCGATGGTCTGTCGAATCCACCATGTCGCATATGTTGAGAAACGGAACCCACGTTCAGGGTCAAATTTCTCTACCGCGCGGATCAGCCCCAGGTTGCCCTCTTCAATCAGATCCAGCAGAGCCAGACCACGATTGCTGTAACGACGGGCAATCTTGACCACCAGACGCAGGTTACTTTCAATCATACGACGGCGTGATGCCACATCACCACGTAGTGCCCGGCGCGCGAAATAAACTTCTTCTTCTGCTGTTAACAGTGGAGAGTATCCAATCTCTCCAAGGTAAAGCTGAGTCGCGTCCAGCACACGTTGAGTGGCGCCCTGCGATAACAGCTCTTCTTCAGCTAAATCGTTATCACTGGGTTCCTCTTCTACTAAGGCTTTTTCATCAAAAACCTCAGCTCCGTTCTCATCAAATTCCGCATCTTCATTTAAATCATGAACTTTCAGCGTATTCTGACTCATAAAGGTGGCTCCTACCCGTGATCCCTGACCGAGACAACCGAAGTGGTATGTCCCGCCAAATTATCGCTGCGGTAAATATTGCAGCGGGTTTACGGATTTCCCCTTGTAACGAATTTCAAAATGCAAGCGTGTAGAACTGGTTCCGGTGCTACCCATAGTAGCTATTTTTTGCCCCGCCTTAACTTCTTGTTGTTCCCGGACCAGCATCGTATCGTTATGGGCGTAGGCACTCAGGTAATCATCGTTGTGTTTTATGATAATAAGATTACCGTAACCCCGCAGAGCGTTACCGGCATATACCACGCGTCCATCTGCGGTCGCGATAATAGCCTGTCCCTTACTTCCTGCGATATCGACACCTTTATTTCCCCCCTCGGAGGAAGAAAAGTTCTCGATAACCTTGCCTTCAGTCGGCCAGCGCCATGAAGAGATTGGCGAGCTGGACGTCATACTGCTGGCAACGGGCACGGTAGAGCTAACGACAGGTGCCGTAACGGGCGCTGTGACAACAGCCGCAGACCCTTTGTTGTTCGGCAACATCTTGTTAGCACTCTGTTCACCTGAATCCTCAGAATACGTAATTGTCGGTTGCGACGCAACCACTGTGCTTGATTTTTGCGCAGGCGTCACACTGTTATTTTGCGCCGTTACGTCAGCCACCGACACGGTATTGCCAGGCGTTAACGGTGCGCCAGTGTTATTGCCTACCTGTAGCGTTTGGCCAACTTCCAGACCATACGGGGCCTGAACGTTATTTCGCTGCGCAAGATCACGGAAATCGTTCCCGGTGATCCAGGCAATATAGAATAAAGTATCGCCGCGTTTTACCGTGTACGTACTGCCGCCGGTATAGCTCCCTTTCGGAATGTTCCCATACTTACGGTTATACACAATGCGGCCATTTTCCGTCTGGACAGGCTGATCCACTGGCTGAATCTGTACTGGCTGGGTAACCGGACGCTGAACAGGCTGAATTTGCGGTGTTTGTTGTGTTGTGGTGCCCATCTTAGGCGGAGGGGTGATCAGCATGCCGCCGGATGAACTGCCGGATCCGCTGTTGCCGCCAACGGAACTCACCGGCGCAGGGGCATTATTTGAGGATGTACAACCTGCCAGCCACAGTGAAACCAGTGACAGTGCCGCAACTCGGCTGATGGTGAATTTTGGGCTTCCCGCGCTCATTTATCCCCCAGGAATGTTTTTAGTTACCAGTGACTTAAAATTAACCGTAGTGTCACGCGCTTTTGCGCCACAACCATACGCTGAATTGGCCTGAATAACCCTGGAAAAATCCGAGTCTCAGGCGAGCTCTCCTTTTACCAGAGGCACAAAACGTACGGCTTCTACGGTATCGATGATGAACTCGTCGCCCCGTCGACGAACACGCTTTAACAGCTGATGTTCATCGCCCACCGGTAAAACGAGGATCCCGCCGTCATCCAGTTGCGCCATAAGCGCAGCCGGGATTTCCGGCGGTGCTGCCGTCACGATAATGGCATCAAAGGGGCTGCGCGCCTTCCAGCCCTGCCATCCATCCCCGTGACGGGTAGAAACATTATGTAAATCAAGCTGCTTCAGGCGACGACGCGCTTGCCACTGCAAGCCCTTAATACGCTCCACTGAGCAGACATGATGCACCAGATGCGCCAGAATGGCGGTCTGGTAACCTGACCCGGTGCCGATCTCCAGCACCCGTGAGTCCGGGGTCAGCTCCAGCAGTTCGGTCATTCGCGCCACCATATAGGGCTGCGAAATGGTTTGTCCCTGGCCTATCGGCAAGGCGACATTTTCCCAGGCTTTGTGCTCAAACGCCTCATCGACGAACTTTTCACGCGGCACCAGCGAGATGGCATTAAGTACATGCTCATCCGCAATACCCTGAGTGCGTAATTGATCCAGAAGGGTTTGTACACGTTTACTTACCATTGTGAGCTAACTCCGGCGCGATCCAGCCAGCCTGACACCACATCCTGCGCGTTATGCGCGGTCAAATCCACATGCAGAGGCGTGACGGAAACGTACCCTTCGTCCACCGCGGCGAAGTCGGTATCCGGTCCCGCATCGTGTTTTTCACCCGGAGGGCCAATCCAGTACAGGGTATTACCCCGTGGATCTTCCTGGGGAATCACTTTATCTGCCGGATGGCGGCTACCGCAACGCGTTACGCGAATGCCTTTAATTTGGTCCAGCGGCAGGTCCGGGACGTTGATATTGAGGATCCGCCCGGTGCGCAGCGGCTCGCGGCTCAGCGCGCGCAAAATGGAGCAGGTCACCGCGGCAGCGGTGTCGTAATGCTGATGCCCGTTGAGCGATACCGCCAGCGCAGGGAAACCGAGGTGGCGTCCCTCCATAGCGGCGGCCACGGTGCCGGAATAGATCACATCATCGCCCAGATTGGGGCCGGCATTAATGCCGGAGACTACTACGTCCGGGCGCGGTCGCATCAGCGCATTGACGCCGAGAAAGACACAGTCCGTCGGAGTGCCCATCTGTACGGCGATATCGCCGTTATCGAAAGTAAAGGTGCGAAGAGAGGACTCAAGGGTTAACGAGTTAGAAGCACCGCTGCGGTTACGATCGGGCGCCACGACCTGCACCTCAGCAAACTCTCGTAGCGCCTTGGCCAGCGTCTGAATGCCTGGCGCATGGATGCCGTCATCGTTACTCAGCAATATTCGCATAGTCACCCGAAGTGTTGATAAGTTCCCTGACAACACTGGTGGCAAAGCTACCTGCCGGCAGCCAGAAACGTAACTCGACGGTCACGTCATCCCACCAGTTCCAGCTCAACTGTTGCGGATAGAGCAGCATCGCCCGGCGTGCCGCTTCGACTTTTTCCCGCACCAGCAGAGAGCATAATTCTGTTTCATCGGCGATGGCCGCCTGCTCAGCCTGCAGCGCCTCGCCCTGCGGCCCCCATTCGCCGGTACCCGGCAGGGCCGCGGTGATCAGCAGGGTTTTCGCATTGACGCGCGCCTGCAAATCAGCCATTTCTTCGTCAGTGGCGACGAACCAGCTGCCGCGTCCCGCTAATTGTAGCGCATCGCCAACAACAACTTGATTCGCGTCTGTTTTTTTCAGACGCTCGCTCACGATTTGATTAAACAACGCACTGCGGGCTGCCGACAACCAAAAACTGCGTTTATTGCGGTCACGCACCGGGGCATTGCTTTGCGCCCAGCGCAGCGCGCCCTGCAAGTTACTGCCGCCAATACCAAAACGCTGGGCACCAAAATAGTTCGGCACGCCCTGCTCGCTGATGGCTTGCAGGCGTTTTTCGACGTCGTCGCGGTTGCTCACTTCACGCAGTACCAGCGTAAAAGCATTGCCCTTTAACGCGCCGAGGCGCAATTTGCGCTTGTGACGAGCGTATTCAAGTACTTTACAGCCTTCAAGCTGGAACTGGCTTAAATCCGGCATCCCATTACCCGGTACGCGGGCGCAGAGCCACTGCTCGGTCACAGCTTGTTTATCTTTCTGCCCGGCGAAGCTCACCTCACGGGCATGAATTTTCAGGAACTTAGCCAGCGCCTCGGCCACAAAACGGGTGTTACAGCCGTTTTTCAGGATCCGCACCAGAATGTGCTCGCCCTCGCCATCCGGCTCAAAGCCCAGATCTTCGATCACCACGAAATCTTCTGGATTGGCCTTTAGCAGGCCCGTGCCCTGTGGTTTACCGTGCAGGTACGTCAGGTTATCAAAGTCCGTCATTTGGCCGCCTTCACCAGCAGCGCCACGGCTTCACAGGCGATACCTTCGCCACGCCCGACAAAGCCGAGCTTTTCCGTGGTGGTGGCTTTGACATTAACGTCGTCCATGTGGCAACCGAGATCTTCGGCAATAAACACCCGCATCTGCGGGATATGCGGCAGCATTTTGGGTGCCTGGGCAATAATGGTCACATCCACGTTTCCGAGGGTATAGCCTTTGGCCTGAATACGACGCCAGGCTTCGCGCAGCAATTCGCGGCTGTCGGCCCCTTTGAAGGCCGGATCGGTGTCCGGGAACAGTTTGCCGATATCGCCCAGCGCCGCGGCACCGAGCAGCGCGTCGGTTAACGCGTGCAGAGCAACATCGCCATCAGAATGCGCGAGCAGTCCTTTTTCATAAGGGATGCGTACGCCGCCAATGATAATTGGGCCTTCACCGCCAAAGGCGTGTACGTCAAAACCATGTCCAATTCGCATTATGCCTTCTCCTGATGGGTCGAACGGGTAAGATAAAATTCTGCCAGCTGTAAATCTTCGGGGCGCGTCACTTTTATATTATCTGCGCGCCCTTCAATGAGTTCCGGGTGGAAGCCGCAGTACTCCAGCGCCGAGGCTTCGTCGGTAATGGTTGCGCCCTCGTTAAGCGCACGGGTTAAGCAGGCCTGCAACAACTCACGGGGGAAAAATTGCGGTGTAAGCGCATGCCAGAGATCAACGCGTTCCACCGTGTGGGCGATGGCCGGAAGCCCCGGCTCGCCGCGCTTCATGGTATCGCGTACCGGCGTGGCGAGAATGCCGCCGACGCGGCTGGTTTCGCTGATGGCCAGCAGCCGTGCCAGGTCGTCCTGATGCAGGCACGGACGCGCCGCGTCATGCACCAGCACCCACTGCGCTTCACCGGCGGCCTGAAGACCCGCCAACACCGAATCGGCGCGCTCTGCGCCACCATCCACAACGGTAACCTGCGGATGACTGGCAAGCGGCAGCGCGGCAAAGCGGGCGTCGCCCGGGCTGATGGCGATAACGACCCGCGTCACGCGTGGGTTCGCCAGTAGCGCCGCCACGGTGTGCTCAAGGATGGTTTTATCACCAATTGAAAGGTACTGCTTGGGACATTCTGTCTGCATGCGCCGGCCAAACCCGGCGGCTGGCACTACGGCGCATACGTTCGAAAAAGTGACTGCCATGGCGTAATAATCCTGGGCCTGATTATCGGGTGTTTTGTACTGAGCCCTGGTTGCGTTTAGACGCATCCGGCACCAGACGATAGAAGGTTTCGCCCGGCTTAGTCATGCTGAGTTCGTTGCGCGCGCGCTCTTCAATGGCTTCTTGTCCGCCATTGAGATCGTCAATTTCCGCAAACAGCTGATCGTTTCGCGCTTTAAGTTTGCTGTTTGTTGCCTGCTGCGCCGTCACGTCATCGCTGACACGACTGTAATCGTGTAGACCGTTCTTACCGAACCACAGTGAATACTGAAGCCAGACCAACAAAGCCAGCAACAGCAGCGTAAGTTTACCCATCCTGCCCCCTGAAAAACGGCATCATCATCCCATAACTTTTCCCACGACTCTACATCGGGGCTACAGAGATGCCGCACCATTGCGGGCAAATGTACCACATTTTTTTTGCAGATTCGCGCAAGCCAACACCGTGTCACAGTTAGTGACGGTTTGAATTATGGCTGAACTTATCCCATGAGCCACAAAAATAACAGTCCGACCATCGCCACCACCGTCATCACGGTAGTAAATGAACTGTAGAGCAGCTTGCCGTTGAGCAGAGAGTGCAGCGCAATCCCGACCACTACAGCAACGGGCATCAGCGCCAGGAAGAAAGGCCAGGTATAGAGGAAAAAGAACAGCGTATTACTGCCGTAAAACAGGAACGGGATGCCCAGTGCCATCAGCCATGACGCGAAGCCGACAATCGCCCCTGGGAAAGACCAGGTCGTCTCGTCATTTGTCGATACCCTGTCCGACCCGGTGATAATGTAGTTTTCACTGTTTCGCATAGCTGATCCTGTGACCATGACATACCAATGGGGGGATCACCCCCCATCGATACTATCTCAGGATCTGATAATATCGCCCTGTCTGAGCAGGTCTAATAATTGGCTCACTAAATTTGTTACCAATTGTTGGCCTTCCAGATGAATTTCGGGCGCATCAGGGGTTTCATAAACTGCGTCAATACCGGTGAAATTTTTCAATTCACCCGCTCGGGCTTTTTTATACAGCCCTTTCGGATCGCGCTGCTCGCAGATCGCCAGCGGGGTATCAACAAAGACTTCGATAAAGCGGTTCTGGCCGACGCGCTCGCGCACGAACTGCCGCTCGGCACGGTGCGGCGAAATAAACGCCGTTAACACCACCAGCCCGGCATCGGCCATCAGGCTGGCCACTTCGCCCACCCGACGGATGTTCTCTTTACGATCCGCATCGCTAAAGCCCAAATCGCTGCACAGTCCGTGACGCACATTGTCGCCATCCAACAGATAGGTGCTGACCCCTAACTTATGCAGCGCCTCTTCCAGTGCGCCTGCGACGGTGGATTTACCGGAGCCAGAAAGCCCGGTAAACCACAGCACAACCCCACGGTGACCGTGGAGTTGTTCGCGATCGGCTACGGTGACCGGATGAGGATGCCAGACGACGTTCTCATCATGCTGCGCCATTACTTCCCTCCCAGCAGATCGCGTGCGCCCCAGTGCGGGAAGTGTTTGCGCACCAGCGCGTTCAGCTCCAGTTCAAAGGCGCTGAATTCTGACGGCACCACGCTCGCGTGTTCGTGCGGCTCGCGCACCATGCCAGCGCCCACGGTGACGTTGGTCAGGCGATCGATAATGATTAAGCCCCCGGTCACCGGGTTGTGCTGATACTGATCCAGCACCAGCGGTTCGTCGAAAGTGAAATCCACCAGACCAATGCCGTTCAACGGGAGCGCATCCACGCTATGCTGCGCCAGATTGTTGATATCCACCTGATAGTGAATGCCGTCCACACGGGCGCGGGTCTTCTTACCGGCGATTTTGATATCGTAGCTCTGGCCCGGGGTGAGGGGCTGTTCCGCCATCCACACCACATCAATGGCGGCGCTTTGCACCGCAGGCAAGGTCTCCTGTGCATCCACCAGCAGGTCGCCGCGGCTAATATCGATTTCGTCTTTCAGCACCAGAGTGACGGCTTCGCCTGCCCCGGCTTCCTGCAGATCGCCATCAAAAGTCACGATGCGGGTAATCGCAGACTCCACGCCTGACGGCAACACTTTTACGCGCTGACCCACCTGGACGCTGCCGGAGGCAAGGGTGCCGGAGAAGCCGCGGAAATCGAGGTTCGGACGGTTAACGTACTGCACCGGGAAACGCATCGGCTGCGTCTCAACGCTGCGCTGGATCTCAACCGTCTCTAACACTTCCAGCAGCGTCGGGCCGCTGTACCACGGCATGCTGGCGCTCTGGGAGGCCACGTTATCCCCTTCCAGCGCCGAGAGCGGCACGAAGCGAATGTCGAGGTTGCCCGGCAGCTGTTCGGCAAAGGTGAGATAGCTTTCGCGGATCTCGTTAAACGTCTCTTCGCTGAAGTTAACCAGGTCCATCTTGTTGACTGCCACCACCAGGTGTTTGATCCCCAGCAAGGTGGAGATAAAGCTGTGACGACGAGTTTGATCCAGCACCCCTTTACGGGCATCCATTAACAGGATTGCCAGATCGCAGGTTGAGGCACCGGTCGCCATATTACGGGTGTACTGCTCGTGCCCCGGGGTGTCGGCAATGATAAATTTGCGCTTCTCGGTGGAGAAATAGCGATAGGCCACGTCGATAGTGATGCCCTGCTCGCGCTCCGCCTGCAGGCCATCTACCAGCAGAGCCAGATCGAGCTTCTCGCCCTGGGTGCCGTGACGTTTGCTGTCGTTATGCAGGGATGAGAGCTGATCTTCATAGATCTGACGGGTATCGTGCAGCAGTCGGCCAATGAGCGTGCTTTTGCCGTCATCAACGCTGCCGCAGGTCAGAAAACGTAGCAGGCTTTTATGCTGTTGTGCGTGCAGGTAGGCTTCTACGCCGCCTTCATCCGCAATCTGTTGAGCAATAGTGGTATTCATGGCGGCTCCTTAGAAATAACCCTGACGTTTCTTCAGCTCCATCGAGCCTGCCTGGTCGCGGTCAATCACGCGCCCTTGTCGCTCGCTGGTGGTCGACACCAGCATCTCTTCAATGATCTCTGGCAGCGTCTGCGCGCTGGATTCCACCGCGCCGGTCAGCGGCCAGCAGCCGAGGGTACGAAAGCGCACCATCTGCTTTTTGATCACTTCGCCAGGCTGCAGATCGATACGATCGTCATCCACCATCATCAGCATACCGTCGCGCTCCAGCACCGGACGTTCCGCCGCCAGGTACAGAGGCACAATCTCGATATTTTCCAGATAGATGTACTGCCAGATATCCAGCTCGGTCCAGTTAGAGAGCGGGAAGACGCGGATGCTTTCGCCTTTGTTAATCTGGCCGTTGTAGTTGTGCCACAGCTCCGGTCGCTGGTTCTTCGGATCCCAGCGATGGAAGCGGTCGCGGAAGGAGTAGATACGCTCCTTGGCACGGGATTTCTCTTCATCGCGGCGGGCGCCACCAAAAGCGGCATCAAAGCCGTATTTGTTCAGCGCCTGCTTCAGCCCTTCGGTCTTCATGATGTCGGTGTGTTTCCCGCTGCCGTGCACGAACGGGTTAATGCCCATCGCCACCCCTTCCGGGTTTTTATGTACCAGCAGTTCACAGCCGTAGGCTTTGGCGGTGCGGTCACGGAACTCATACATCTCGCGGAATTTCCAGCCCGTATCCACGTGCAGCAGCGGGAATGGCAGCGTGCCCGGGTAGAAGGCTTTACGCGCCAGGTGGAGCATCACGCTGGAGTCTTTCCCGATGGAGTACATCATTACCGGATTAGCGAACTCGGCGGCCACTTCACGGATAATATGAATACTTTCCGCTTCGAGTTGCCGCAGGTGAGTCAGTCGTTTTTGGTCCATAACCGTTCCTTAAGCCAAAGTCACTACAGAAGAACCAAAGCCTTCTGTGTCGGTAGTGTGTTGAAACCAGGCGAGCGTGCTGTGCAGCTGCACCACCTCTCCCACCACAATCAGGGCGGGCATCGGGGCGTCTTTCGCCAGGGTTGCAAGGTGTTGTAATGTGCCGGTCACCACGTGCTGATCGACGCGCGTGCCGCGAGATATCACCGCCACAGGCGTATTTGCATCACGCCCGTGGCGAATAAGTTGTTCACTGATTTCCGCTGCCTTCATGGTGCCCATGTAGATCGCCAGCGTCTGACGGCTTTGCGCCAGATGCGTCCAGTCGAACGGTGTACTGTCGGCCTTGTAGTGGCCGGTGACAAAGGTGACGCTCTGGGCATAATCCCGGTGCGTCAGCGGAATACCGGCATAGGCCGTCACTGCGGAGGCCGCCGTGATGCCTGGTACGACCTGGAACGGCACGCCCGCTTCGGCTGCCGCCTGTAGCTCTTCGCCGCCGCGGCCAAAGATAAACGGATCGCCCCCTTTGAGACGCACCACGGTCTTACCTGCTTTCGCCGCGTCAATCAACATCTGATTGGTTTCATGCTGCGGCACAGCGTGCTGGCCCGCACGTTTGCCAACGCAGATCTGCTCGGCGTCACGACGAATCAGCTCACGTATGCCATCTGTCACCAGATGGTCATAGAACACCACATCCGCATCCTGGAGTACCTGCAGGCCACGCAGCGTCAGTAATCCGGCATCCCCTGGCCCCGCCCCGACGAGAATAATCTCGCCACAGGTGCTGCCCGGGTTATCCAGTTCGTCTTCAAGGATTTTTTGTGCCGCCGTCTCATTACCCGCCTGCATCAGGCTGGCAAAGCGGCCGCGAAACACGCGCTCCCAGAAGCGACGGCGTTCCGCCACGCTGGTCAGGCGGGTTTTCAGATGGTTACGCCAGAAGCCGGCTTTTTCTGCCATCCGGCCCAGGCTGGTTGGCAGCAGTGCTTCAATTTTTTCCCGCAATACGCGCGCCAGCACAGGAGCTGTGCCGCCGGAGGAGATTGCCACCAGCAGCGGCGAGCGATCGACAATCGACGGGAAGATAAAAGAGCACAGCGGCTGATCGTCCACCACGTTCACCAGACGGTGACGGGCGTGGGCGGCATCAGAGATGCGCTGGTTGAGCGCCCGGTTTTCGGTTGCGGCAATCACCAGCACCACATTGTCGATTTGCGCTTCATCAAAGTCCGCTTCAGCAACGACCTGCACGCGCGCGCCTGCCCGGTGTAAAAAGGCAATTTTGCGCTCGGCGATTTCGCCCGTGCCGATCACCAGTACCGGACGGTCTTTTACGGCAGCAAATAAAGGAAGGTAATCCACAATGCTACAACTCGCTAACAACCTGGAATAGTGGGACTATAGGGGGCTGCTCAGAACGAATGAAATTACGAATTGGAATGAGTAGTTACTCAATGGAATAACGCTATGGAAAAGCAAATATCAAAAAGTGCTTAACACGCGTAATTACGGGCATTTAAGAGCAATTCAAATTGTGTAAGCGCGATCACAGTTTCATACTAAGCGCGTTAAAATTTTGCTCGATTTTTTAAGGACTCACTATGTTTTCCGCAATGCGCCACCGTATCGCTGCTTTGGCGCTCGGCGTTTGCTTGATCGGAACGGTTCAGGCTAAAACGCCCCCTCTGGGTGAGATCGCCGCGATGCAGGCGCGTCATATTGCCACCTTTTTCCCGGGCCGTATGACCGGCACCCCCGCCGAAATGCTCTCCGCTGATTATGTGCGGCAGCAGTTCGCTGAAATGGGTTACCAGAGCGATATCCGCACCTTCCAGAGCCGCTATATCTATACCTCACGTAACCAGAGCAAAAACTGGCACAACGTGACTGGCAGCACCGTGATTGCTGCCCATGAAGGTAAAGCCGAACAACAAATTATTATCCTGGCGCATCTGGATACGTATGCGCCGATGAGCGACAGCGATGCCGATAACAATCTCGGCGGCCTGACGTTACAGGGCATCGATGATAATGCTGCGGGTGTCGGGGTGATGCTGGAGCTGGCCGATAAGCTGAAAGATATTCAAACGCAGTACAGCATCCGCTTTATCGCCACCAGCGGCGAAGAAGAGGGACGCCTCGGCGCCGAGAACGTACTCAACCGCATGAGCCAGGCCGAGAAGAAAAATACCCTGCTGGTGATTAACCTCGATAACTTAATCGTGGGCGATAAACTCTATTTTAACAGCGGAAAAACCACCCCTGCCCCGGTGCGTAAATTAACCCGTGATCGCGCGCTGGCTATTGCGCGCGCCCACGGGATTTTTGCCGCGACCAACCCGGGAGGTAACGCCGCGTACCCGAAAGGCACCGGATGCTGTAATGACGGTGAAGTTTTCGATAAAGCCGGGATCCCGGTGCTGTATGTTGAGGCCACCAACTGGTCATTAGGTAAGAAAGACGGTTATCAGCAGCGGGCAAAATCAAAAGCCTTCCCACAGGGATCGAGCTGGCATAACGTCAGGCTGGATAATCTGCAGCATATCGACGAGGCCCTCCCGCAGCGGATTGAACACCGCAGCCGGGACGTGGTGCGCATTATGCTGCCGTTAGTGAAGGAACTGGCGAAAGCGGGGAAAAAAGCCTGATAAAGTGCATCACCCAAGCGGTGCCTGGGCATTTTTCTGTTTATTTTTATACGGAGTAAGATTAGTCGTGGGTTATCCCCGCTAAGGCGGGGAAGACGATTTATCGGCTGAACTTACCCCTGTCCCACCCTTCTCCGCGAGCGGTGAGGTCTATAGATGGCGAAACGGCGATCCCTTCTGCATCATAAAAAAATGCAGTCGACATGAAGTCATATACAGTACCGTAAACAGTAAACGAGACGTTATTGCCGATACCGTCCACTTTTGCGCGCGAGGTGTTCGCAGTTAGCGTAGGGGCGATATGCTGTTTTTCAAGCGCCACCAGCGGATCGCCCTCCAACTTGCTCGCTAAAAAATAGCGATACACCTCACCGGTAGTCATGTTTGAGTCTTTATATTGTGTGATGTAGAGCCAGGTGCGGGGTGTAAGCTGGCGCACTTCGTAGAGCTGATCCCGCACTGTTATGCGCTGGACATGCTGGAAATAACAATAAATAGCGATCACCAGGGCCATTAGAATTGTGGCGATCCAGTGCAAGACCTTAAAGGTGGTGCTGTTTAACATAGTCTATGCCTTGCTTAATCCAAAACTGATCGTGTGGGTCATCCCCAAACGGTGGCCCCTGCAAGAAATTCCCCCATGCTGGCTCAGATGTTTTTGCAACCCCCTGGGCCGCGCCAGCGGCTGTATGTAAAATTTCGGCAGGGATACCCGCTGCATAGCCAACCGCCCCGTAATGGAAATTACCGTAGTTTTCCCACACCTTATTTTTCTGTTTGTAATCCCACGGCCCGCGGTTTCTTACGCGCTGATAAAACCAGATATAGGTTAATGGCGTGGCCATGTTTTGAACTTCGCGTCGGGCGCGAGCCTGTTTGATATGATCTTTCAGTATTTCCAGTCCACGGGGCGGGTAAATCGGTATACAAGCCATATTGATATTCCCTTTGTGAAAAGGGAAAAATTAAACGCCTGGAAGGCGCGGCGTACTGTCCGGGATCAACTCTACTTATTATTCTTTTTATACTATAAATCAATTTGTTATAGCTAATAATAGCCGTCACAAATAACACAATTTGTATCACGCCCTTTCGCTTTTTATCAGTTAATGAGCGTTTCACAAAAAGGAGTTTAAAATGCCCATTCCTGCTTATTTATGGCTCAAAGACGACGGCGGCGCGCACATTAAGGGATCTGTTGATGTAAAGAATCGAGAGGGGAGCATTGAGGTGCTTTCTTTTAGTCACGGTCTCTTAGTACCAACCGACAACAACACCGGCAAAATAACAGGCACGCGCGTACATGCGCCGCTCGTCATTGAAAAAGAGTTTGATAGCTCCAGCCCGTATCTCTACAAGGCGGTAAGCACCGGTCAGACCCTTAAAAGCGCAGAGATCAAATGGTACAAGATCAACGACGCGGGCCAGGAAGTGGAGTATTTCAACATGCTTCTTGAAAATGTCCGTATCGTGAGCATCACCCCTGTAATGCAAAACTGCAAAGAGCCAGCGCATGCGATACATAATCATAATGAGGGTATTCAATTGCGCTATGAAAAAATAACCTGGCGTTATTGTGATGGTAACATTCAGCACTCAGACGCATGGAACGAGCGTGTAACAGCATAAAAAAAGGGGCGGTTAATCCGCCCTTAAATCTTTTTTTGCGCCAGCTGACACGCACCCTTTGTTTGCCAGTACGCCGCCTCTCCTCGATGGAAACAAAAGCCCGATCGCCTGGCACTGGCTCTCAGCTTTATGCGGGCTGGTGCGGAGAAGACAATAATTCATGAGCCACCAGACAGCAGCCATAGAAAATTAACATCATTTAATTAAATAAATCTGCCTGATAATAACCGAAGTGAGAATTAATGCTTAACGTTAATTACATTGAGTAACTTTAGATTTAAACAGACTTAGAAAAGTTATTTTCTATTAACTTGCAATAAAAAGCCCTTGCCTGGCAGCAAGGGCTAGAGAGAAACACGTCAATTACCCTTCGTGCAATCCACACTCGCGCTTGAGGCCAAAGAAGCGGGTCTCTTCTTCCGCCATGCCCGGCTCCCATTTGCGGGTGGTATGGGTATCGCCAACCGACAGATAGCCCTGATCCCACAGGGGATGGTATTTCAGGCCATGCTGTTGCAGGTACTGATAAACGGTCCGGTTGTCCCAGTCGATAATCGGCAGCACTTTGAACACGCCGCGCTGGATCGCCAGCACCGGCAAACTCGCCCGGCTTCCTGACTGATCGCGGCGCAACCCGGCGAACCAGGTTTTTGCGTTAAGCTCAGAGAGCGCCCGGTTCATCGGTTCGACCTTGTTGATCGCATTGTATTTCTCAATGCCTTCCACGCCCTGCTCCCACAGCTTGCCATAGCGTGCTTCCTGCCAGGCAGCGCTCTGTTCGGCGCGGTAGACTTTGAGGTTCAGCTTGAGCTTGTCCGTCAGCTCATCAATAAACTGATAGGTTTCCGGGAACAGGTAGCCGGTGTCGGTGAGGATCACCGGAATGTCCGGACGGATCTTATTCACCAGATGCAAACTGACCGCCGCCTGGATACCAAAGCTCGAGGAGAGCACATATTCACCAGGCAGGTTTTCCAGCGCCCAGGCGACACGCCCTTCCGCGTCCAGCTTTTCCAGCTGAGCATTGATTTCGGCCAGCGCCAGAATGCGCTCGACTTTTGGCTGCTCGTTAAGGGCGTTTAGATCGAGTACGGACATAATTACCTCTCGTAGTTACTCCCAGAAATCCCTTGCGGGATCGAGCACCGGGCGAATGATGCCCGCACGCACCGTAAAGTCACCGAAGCCTTCACCCGCTTCGCGCTCTTTCGCCCAGCGCCCGACCAACTCGTCGATCGAAACCAGAATCTCTGATTCCGTTATGTTCTCGCGATACATACGTGGAATGCGCGTCCCGCTGCGATTCCCGCCCAGGTGCAGGTTGTAACGCCCTGGCGCTTTGCCCACCAGACCCAGCTCCGCCAGCATCGCGCGGCCACAGCCGTTCGGGCAACCAGTAACGCGCATAACGATATGCTCGTCAGGAATGCCGTGTTTTTCCAGCACCGCTTCCACTTTGTCGGTGAACGACGGCAGGAAGCGCTCGGCTTCGGCCATCGCCAGCGGACAGGTCGGGAAAGAGACACAGGCCATCGAGTTTTCACGCTGCGGTTTTACTGCGTCCATCAGGGCATGATCCCGCGCCAGCTTCTCGATCTTCGCTTTCTGGCTTTCCGGCACGCCGGCAATGATCAGGTTCTGGTTGGCGGTGATACGAAACTCGCCCTGGTGGATCTTCGCAATTTCCAGCAGGCCGGTTTTCAGCGGGCGACCCGGATAATCCAGGATACGACCGTTTTCAATAAACAGCGTCAGGTGCCATTTATCGTCGATACCTTTTACCCAGCCAATACGATCGCCGCGACCGGTGAATTCGTACGGGCGGATCGGCTCAAACTTGATGCCTGCGCGACGCTCCACTTCCGCTTTGAAGGTCTCAACGCCCACGCGCTCCAGCGTGTATTTGGTTTTTGCGTTTTTACGATCGGTACGGTTGCCCCAGTCGCGCTGGGTGGTCACTACCGCTTCGGCCACCGCCAGGGTGTGCTCCAGCGGCAGATAACCAAACTCGCTCGCGGTCCGGGCGTAGGTATTCTTGTTACCGTGTTCGATAGAGAGACCGCCGCCAACCAGCAGGTTAAAGCCCACCAGCTTGCCGTTCTCGGCAATCGCCACGAAGTTCATGTCGTTGGCATGCAGATCGATATCGTTCTGCGGCGGGATCACCACTGTGGTTTTGAACTTACGCGGCAGGTAGGTCTGGCCGAGGATTGGCTCTTCGTCAGTTGTCGCGACCTTTTCCTGATCCAGCCAGATCTCGGCATAGGCGCGGGTACGCGGCAGCAGATGCTCGGAGATCTTCTTCGCCCACTCGTAAGCTTCGGCATGCAGTTCGGACTCATACGGGTTCGACGTACAGAGCACGTTACGGTTCATGTCGTTGGCGGTCGCTAAGGCGTCCAGCCCAACGGAGTGCAGCATCTGGTGTACCGGCTTCACGTTCTTCTTCAGAATGCCGTGGAACTGGAAGGTCTGACGGTTGGTCAGACGGATGCTGCCGTAAATAGTGTTGTCATGGGCGAACTTGTCGATCGCCTGCCACTGTTTGGTGGTGATGATGCCACCCGGCAGACGGCAGCGCAGCAGCATCGCATGACGCGGCTCCAGCTTCTGTTCAGCACGTTCGGCGCGAATATCGCGATCGTCCTGCTGGTACATGCCGTGGAAACGGATCAGCAGGAAGTTGTCGCCTTTGAAACCGCCGGTCAGACCGTCATTTAAATCTTCGGCAATGGTGCCGCGCAGATAGTTGCTTTCAACCTTCATGCGCTCGGCATCAGACAGTTTGCCTTCGACCACCAGAGGGCCAGGATGTTTTTCGCTCATTAGTAGACATCTCGCTGATAACGGCGCTCGACGCGCAGCTCACTTAAAAATTCATCCGCCGATTCAGTATCCATACCACCGAATTCAGCAATCACTTCCAGCAACGCCTGCTCAACGTCTTTCGCCATGCGATTGGCGTCGCCGCAGACATAAATGTGGGCACCGTCATTGATCCAGCGCCACAGCTCTGCGCCCTGTTCGCGCAGTTTGTCTTGTACGTATATTTTTTGTTTTTGATCGCGGGACCAGGCCAGATCGATACGGCTCAGCACGCCTTCTTTCACGTAGCGCTGCCACTCCACCTGGTAGAGGAAATCTTCGGTGAAGTGCGGGTTGCCAAAGAACAGCCAGTTTTTGCCTGGCGCTTCGTCGGCGGCGCGCTGCTGCATAAAGGCGCGGAACGGCGCAATGCCGGTGCCCGGGCCAATCATAATCACCGGGGTTTCCGGGTTAGCAGGCAGACGGAAGTTGTCGTTGTGCTCGATAAAGACCCGTACTTCGCCCTCTTCTTCTACACGATCCGCCAGGAAGCTGGATGCACCACCGGCACGGGCACGACCTTCGATATCGTAACGCACCACGCCCACGGTGACGTGGACTTCGCTTTCCACCTCGGCCTGGGCAGAGGCGATGGAGTACAGACGCGGCGTCAGCGGGCGCAGCAGGCCGATTAACGCATTCGCGTCCAGCTGTGCTGGCGCAAAACGCACCATATCCACGATTGGCGTGGTCGCGGCGTACTGTTGCAGTTTGGCTTTATCACCCACCAGCGGCAGCAGGGATTCGCTGCGGGTCAGGGTGGCGTAGTTTTCCACGATATTCGCGGTATTCACGGTCAGCTCAAAATGCCACTGCAGCGCTTCAGAGAGCGGCAGAGTTTTGCCGTCTACTGATACCGGCTCGTCACCTTTCAGCCACAGCAGCTCCACCAGCTCTTTCACCAGCGCCGGATCGTTCTGATACCAGACACCAAGGGCATCGCCCGGCTGGTAACGCAGACCGGAGTCACCCAGATCGATTTCGATATGGCGCACGTCTTTTTCCGAGTCGCGACCGGTAATTTTCTGGTTAACCGAGAGGCTCGCCGTCAGCGGGGCTTCTTTGGTATATGGGCTGGTGTGAATATCGTTTACCGCGCCAGTGGCGGTGATGGCGGCCTGCGCAGGGGTCTCTTTCGGCACACGGGCTTTCAGCACATCGACAATGCGCGCACGCCATTCGGCAGCCGCGGCCTGGTATTCAACGTCGGTATCAACGCGATCCAGCAGGCGCTCGCCACCCAGTTCGGCCAGCTTGCTGTCAAAATCTTTGCCCGACTGGCAGAAGAATTCGTAGGAGGAGTCGCCCAAGCCAAAGACCGCAAAGGCGGTACCCGACAGTTTTGGCGCTTTTTTCGAGAACAGGAATTTATGCAGCGCAACCGCTTCTTCAGGCGGCTCACCTTCGCCCTGAGTTGAGGTCACAACGACAACCAGTTTTTCTGACGCGATTTGCTTAAATTTATAATCCCCGGCGTTCACCAGGTTCACGTTCAGTTTGGCCGCGAGCAGATCGTCCCGCAGGGCTTCCGCCACGCGACGAGCATTGCCGGTTTGCGAAGCGGAAATAAGCGTAATGGCCGGGATCTCAACGGCCGCAGCCGGAGCACTCACCACAGCACCCGGCTGTTGATTGAGCATTCCCCAGAAATAACCGGAGACCCAGGCAAGCTGGGTTGGCGAAAAATCAGTGGTGGCTGCCTGCAGGCGTGCCAGTTGCTCCGGGTTCAGGGGAAGCAAATTTGAAGGTGGGGCCTGTGTTGTCATGCGTCGTTATGTTCCAGTAGCAAAGCTGAATTTTTATCTGAAAGACAGAACAGAGTGTAAGGTTAACGGCGCGGATCATAACAATTAAAGACAGGATGGAAATAATAAATAACCAAATGGACTAACCTGTTTTTGCTATCGTTCTTAACGATAAAAACGATTAATTAACCGTATGAAAATAAAAGATAAAAATGGGTTTGATAACCACGAAAAGCCAGCCGGGGGTGAATGGCCGTTTTAGGTAATGATAAAAAAGGTGCTTTCCGGTATTATGCGGCGGTTTTTTACGCATTTTTGAGAGTTCATGATGTCCACCACACTGTTTAAAGATTTCATCTTCGAAGCCGCCCACCATCTCCCTCACGTCCCGGAAGGCCATAAATGTGGTCGCCTGCACGGGCACTCCTTTATGGTGCGCCTGGAGATCACGGGTGAAGTCGATCCCCATACCGGTTGGATCATGGATTTTGCTGAGTTGAAGGCCGCGTTTAAACCGACCTATGACCGCCTCGATCACTACTATCTGAATGATATTCCGGGGCTTGAGAATCCAACCAGCGAAGTGCTGGCGAAGTGGATCTGGGATGAGATTAAGCCACTGGTGCCCCTGCTGAGCGCAGTGATGATCAAAGAGACTTGTACGGCTGGCTGCGTTTATCGCGGCGAGTAAAAAAAAGCCCGGTTTAACCGGGCTTTTTTTTAAGCAATATTCAGGTATTTATGCGTCTGCATCGACAGACGCCAGTTACGGGCAATACAGGTCTCAATGCACAGACGGGTGGCATCTTCTTTCTGGCTGATGGGTTGCAGCGCAATCACCCGCTGTTTGTCATCAGTCAGCGTTACCAGCAGTTCATCCAGCGCTTCGATATCACGCACACGGCCTACCGGGTGTTTAATCTCATCGGCACGCTCCAGCGCCTGAGAGAGCACGTCGTAACCGCCGCGCATATTCACTTTTGGCGATACCGTCACCCAGGTGGTGTGGGAGCAGCGTACTTCGTGCGTACCGCTGGTCTCAATCTGGCAGCTAAAGCCGTTGCTCTCCAGCAGGGTGGTTAGCGGCATGAGATCGTGAATGCAGGGTTCCCCGCCGGTGATCACCACGTGGCGCGCCGTCCAGCCCTGACGACCAATAATCGCCAGCAGATCGTCCGGGTTTGCTGCGCCCCATTTATCGCTCTCTTTCGTTTTGGCCAGAATGCTGAACAGTGACACTTCCCGATCCGCCAGCGTTTCCCAGGTATGTTTGGTATCACACCAGGCACAACCCACCGGGCATCCCTGCAGACGAATGAAGATAGCGGGAACGCCGGTGAAGTAACCCTCGCCTTGCAGGGTCTGGAACATTTCATTAATCGGGTACTGCATAGTTATCTCTGGTCAGATTTATGGGTGGGCATTATTGCAGATCGCACATAATCAGGCAAAACAACCCCGGCCACGATTTTATTCCTGTCAGTTCAAGGATAGCCAGGCTAACAGCCTTAAGGTAGAAGCCGTTGTCAGAAGGGAATGTTAAAAACATTAAAATTTACGCTACGCTTTTAAGATATCGCCCATCCGGCACGCGTCGACGTTAACCCCCTTGACTGAGTAGCCATCAGAATACTGGACAAGCAGAATGAGCCATTTTGCGGTAATAACGCTACCGTTATACAGCCATATGCACGCTATGGAAGCACTGGCAAAACACCTTATCGTGCGTGGCCATCGGGTCACTTTTTTTCAGCAGGAAGAGGCCCGCACCTTGCTCACGGAACCGCAGGCGCACTTTATCGCTGTGGGTGACCCGACGCCGTTTGCGATGCAAGAGCCGGGTTTTTTTCACCTGATATCAGGTATGGCAAGCGTTACCGATATGCTGTGCCGTGAACTGCCCCTCGCCTTCCGACAGCACAATATTGACGCCGTGATTGTCGATCAGATGGAGCCGGCAGGAGGGCTGGTTGCACAAGCGCTCAACCTGCCCTTTATCTCCGTCTGCTGCGCCCTGCCGGTAAACCGGGATAACACCATCCCCCTGCCAGTAATGCCTTTTCGCTATGGCACAAGCGAGCGCTACCGGAAATTATATGCCTCCAGCGCGGATGTTTATGACTGGCTGATGTCGAGACAAGGCCGGGTAATTGCCCGTCATGCCCGGGCGTTTGGTCTGCCTCCGCGCAGCAGACCAGATCAATGCCTGTCGCCGTTGGCGCAAATCAGCCAGACCATTCCAGGCTTTGATTTCCCACGTACCTTGCCCGCCTGCTTCCATGCGGTAGGCCCGCTACGCTACGAGCCACCAACGATTTCATCCGGCAAAAAGAAGCCGTTTGTTTTTGCGTCATTAGGCACGATCCAGGGCTACCGCTATGGACTGTTCCGCAAGATTGCCCGCGCCTGTCGACAGGCTGGTGTGCCCTTGCTTATTGCCCACTGCGACGGACTAAATGCAAGTCAAACCGCCCGGCTGGCGCGTGCGGGAACGCAAATTGTAGGATTTGCCGATCAGCTGGCGGTATTACGTGATGCCAGCGCCGTCATTACCCACGCAGGACTGAATACGGTTATGGATGCCATCGCCACCGCCACGCCTATCCTCGCCGTGCCGCTGGCATTTGATCAGCCAGGCGTCGCAGCCCGAGTGGTCTTCAGCGGCATTGGCCTTAAGGCCTGCCGTTTTTCGCCGAGCCGCACGCTCAGCCAGCATCTTCTCGACCTGCTGGAAAATAAGCAGTACACGCAGCGCATCACCGCCCTCCAGACTCAGCTGATAAACGCCGGAGGGGCACCACGGGCTGCAGAAATTATTGAACAGGCGGTATGCACAAGTCGTAGCGTACCGACGGTGTGATGATAAAAAAAAACCCGCCGAAGCGGGTTTTTCTAAAGATTAGGGTTCAGGATTACTGACCTTTGATCTCTTTACGGCCGTTGTATGGTGCTTTTTCGCCCAGCGCTTCTTCGATACGAATCAGCTGGTTGTATTTAGCAACACGGTCAGAACGGCTCATAGAACCGGTTTTGATCTGGCCAGCAGCGGTACCAACAGCCAGGTCAGCGATGGTAGCGTCTTCAGTTTCGCCTGAACGGTGAGAGATAACGGCAGTGTAGCCAGCGTCTTTCGCCATTTTGATCGCAGCCAGAGTTTCGGTCAGAGAACCGATCTGGTTGAATTTGATCAGGATGGAGTTAACGATGCCTTTCTCGATACCTTCTTTCAGGATCTTGGTGTTGGTTACGAACAGATCGTCACCAACCAGCTGGATTTTGTCGCCCAGTACTTTGGTCTGGTATGCGAAACCATCCCAGTCAGATTCGTCCAGACCGTCTTCGATAGAGACGATTGGGTACTGTTTGGTCAGGTCTTCCAGGAAGTGAGTGAATTCTTCGGAGGTGAACGCTTTGTTGCCTTCGCCAGCCAGAACGTATTTACCGTCTTTGTAGAATTCAGAAGCTGCACAGTCCATCGCCAGAGTGATGTCGGTGCCCAGTTCGTAGCCTGCTGCTTTAACCGCTTCAGCGATTACAGCCAGTGCTTCGGCGTTGGAACCCAGGTTAGGTGCATAACCACCTTCGTCACCAACTGCAGTGTTCATACCTTTAGCTTTCAGAACTTTAGCCAGGTTGTGGAACACTTCAGAACCCATACGTACCGCTTCTTTCAGGGTTTTCGCGCCAACTGGCTGAATCATGAATTCCTGAATATCAACGTTGTTGTCTGCGTGCTCACCGCCGTTGATGATGTTCATCATCGGAACTGGCATAGAGTATTTGCCTGGAGTGCCGTTCAGTTCAGCGATGTGTTCGAACAGTGGCTGACCTTTAGAAGCAGCTGCTGCTTTGGCGTTCGCCAGGGAAACAGCCAGGATTGCGTTCGCACCGAAGTTAGATTTGTTTTCAGTACCGTCCAGATCGATCATGATTTTATCGATGCCAGCCTGGTCTTTGGCGTCTTTGCCAAGGATTGCCTGTGCAATTGGACCGTTAACCGCACCAACAGCTTTGGTTACGCCTTTGCCCAGGAAACGGGATTTGTCGCCATCGCGCAGTTCCAGCGCTTCGCGGGAACCAGTAGAAGCACCTGACGGCGCAGCTGCCATACCGACGAAACCACCTTCCAGGTGTACTTCGGCTTCAACAGTCGGGTTACCACGGGAGTCGATGATTTCACGACCGATGACTTTAACGATTTTGGACATTAGATTTTCCTCAGTACAAGTTAAACTAAAACTCCAGACAAACAACGCGTACCTTTGGTACGCGTTGCCGTTCTAACTTTTCTTACTTCGCCTGACGCTTCTGGAACTCATTAGCGGCTTTCACAAAGCCAGCAAACAGCGGATGTCCATCACGCGGCGTAGAAGTAAATTCCGGGTGGAACTGACATGCGACGAACCATGGGTGGTTCGGCACTTCGATGATCTCGACCAACTGATCATCCCCGGAGCGGCCCGCAATACGCAGACCCGCAGCTTCAATTTGTTTCAACAGCAGGTTGTTGACTTCATAACGGTGACGGTGGCGCTCAGTAATTGTCGGCGCGCCGTACATCTGACGTACCAGGCTATCGTCGGAAAGCTGACAGGCCTGAGAACCCAGACGCATCGTGCCACCCAGATCGCTCTTCTCGGTACGGACTTCAACGTTACCTTCTTCGTCGCGCCATTCGGTGATAAGCGCCACAACAGGGTACTTACAGTCTGGCACAAATTCCGTAGAGTTCGCGTTTTCCATCCCCACCACGTTGCGAGCAAATTCAATCAGCGCAACCTGCATACCCAGGCAAATGCCGAGGTAAGGAATATTGTTTTCACGCGCATAGCGTGCGGTAGCGATCTTGCCTTCAACGCCACGGTAGCCGAAGCCGCCAGGGATCAGAATAGCATCCAGATCTTTCAGAATTTCGACACCGCGGGTTTCAACATCCTGCGAATCAATCAGCTTGATGTTGACGGTTACGCGGTTCTTCAGGCCACCGTGTTTCAGCGCTTCGATAACTGACTTATAGGCGTCCGGCAGTTCAATGTACTTGCCGACCATACCGATAGTCACTTCGCCTGCCGGGTTCGCTTCTTCATAAATAACCTGTTCCCATTCTGACAGGTTAGCTTCCGGACAGTTCAAGCTGAATCGTTTACAAATATAATCGTCCAGACCCTGTGATTTCAACAGGCCCGGGATTTTATAAATGGAATCGACATCTTTCATTGAAATAACGGCTTTTTCTGGCACGTTACAGAACAATGCAATTTTCGCACGTTCGTTGGCCGGTACCGCACGATCGGAGCGGCAAACCAGGATATCAGGCTGAATACCGATGGAGAGCAGCTCTTTAACGGAGTGCTGAGTCGGTTTAGTTTTCACTTCACCTGCGGCAGCCATATATGGCACCAGGGTCAGGTGCATGAACAGCGCGTGTTCACGACCGATATCCACCGCCAGCTGACGAATGGCTTCAAGGAACGGCAGGGATTCGATATCACCGACAGTACCGCCGATCTCAACCAGCACCACGTCGTGACCTTCACCACCGGCAATGATGCGCTCTTTGATGGCGTTGGTGATGTGCGGGATAACCTGTACGGTGGCGCCCAGATAGTCGCCACGGCGCTCTTTGCGCAGAACGTCGGAGTAGATACGGCCAGTCGTGAAGTTGTTACGACGGGTCATTTTGGTGCGAATGAAGCGCTCGTAGTGACCCAGGTCCAGATCGGTTTCGGCGCCGTCTTCAGTAACGAACACTTCCCCGTGCTGGATCGGGCTCATGGTACCTGGATCGACGTTGATGTACGGATCCAGCTTCATCATGGTCACATTGAGGCCACGGGCTTCAAGAATGGCTGCGAGGGAGGCTGCGGCAATGCCTTTACCCAGAGAGGATACAACCCCGCCGGTCACAAAAATATAGTTCGTTGTCATGCTGAACCTGAGAAGTTAGGGTGAAACGATGGAATAACCAGGACGGGAAAGTAGTATACCCGAACACGGCGAGCGCCACAAACTTTCATTCTCCGTCTCCTGTCTCAGGCTTTGACTCATATTGGGAGTGAGAAAATAGCCCCTTTTGGGTAAATGTTTTTGACGCAAATCAAGCGCTTGTCATTTAAAAAATCACACAAATTGCGCTTGATCGCAAAAACCCGTTAGAGATCAGATTCCTGGCGTTTTACTTCCTGCCACACTTCTTCCATCGCCTCGAGGTCCACACCGGTCATTTCCAGGCCACGGGCGGCGATAATGCGTTCCACTTCCCGGAAGCGACGTTCGAATTTGAGGTTAGCTTTTTGCAGCGCCACTTCGGCTTTGACCCCTAAATGACGTGAAAGATTGACGGTGGCAAACAGCAGATCGCCCATCTCCTCTTCCAGCTTATCCTGATCCACGACCGCCTGTTGCGCTTCGTGCATCACCTCGTCGATCTCTTCATGCACTTTGTCGAGCACCGGGCCTAAAGAAGTCCAGTCAAACCCGACCGTCGAGCAGCGTTTCTGGATCTTATGGGCACGCATAAGCGCAGGCAGGCTTAAAGGGATATCGTCCAGCGCCGAATGCTGAGATTTTTCAGCGCGTTCGGCGCTTTTGATCTGCTCCCAGCGGGCCAGCACTTCGGTGCTGTTTTCAGCGCTGGCATCGCCAAAGATGTGCGGGTGGCGGCGTTCCAGCTTATCGCTGATGGCGGCACAGATATCGTTGAAATCAAAGCGCCCTTCTTCCTGGGCCATTTGCGCGTAAAACACCACCTGGAACAGCAGGTCACCCAGTTCGCCGCGCAGATCGTCAAAATCTTCCCGGGAGATGGCGTCCAGCACTTCGTAGGTCTCTTCCAGGGTGTAGGGGGCGATGGTGGCAAAAGTCTGCTCTTTGTCCCACGGACAGCCGGTTTCCGGGTCGCGCAGGCGTTGCATAATGCCGAGCAGGCGGTCAATTTGATTCATAATTCGGTCCTGATAAAAAAAATGCCGGGTGGCGGCTGCGCCTTACCCGGCCTACAAAAGAAGGTGTGACTATCCGCCGTGCAGACGACGGGCGTCGATGACATCGGGTACCTGGTTCAGCTTGCCGAGCACCCGGCCCAGCACCTGCAGGTTATAGATTTCGATAGTCATATCGATGGTGGCGAGCTGCTGGCGGGTGTCGCTGCGGCTGGCAACACCCAGCACGTTGACCTTTTCGTTCGCCAGAATGGTGGTGATATCCCGCAGCAGGCCGCTGCGATCGTTGGCAGAAACCCGCACCACCAGCGAATAGCCCGCGGAGTAACTCTCGCCCCACACCGCATCGACGATACGTTCCGGCGCGTGGGACTGTAAATCATCCAGCTGATCGCAATCCGCGCGGTGGATAGAGATCCCGCGCCCCTGGGTGATAAAGCCGACGATCTCGTCACCCGGAATTGGCTGGCAGCAGCGGGCAATGTGGTGCATCAGGTTACCGACGCCTTCCACCACCACCCGACCGTTGTCTTTTTCTTTACTGCGGTGCTGCGGGGTGTAGCTCTTCTGCTGAAGCTGCTTCAGCGCCGCCGCATCCTGCTCAGCCGCGCTCGGTTTGTTGAACTGCGCCTGCAGGAAATTCACCATCTGGTTAAGACGAATATCCCCGCCGCCGATGGCGGCCAACAGCTCATCCAGCTCGTTGAAGTTGTAGCGCGGCAGCAGCTGCTTTTCTGCCTCTTTCAGGTGGATGCCCAGATGTTCCAGCTCGTCGTCGAGGATCTGACGGCCAGCCAGAATGTTTTTGTCACGATCCTGTTTGCGGAACCAGGCGTGAATTTTAGAGCGCCCGCGGCTGGTGGTGACGTAGCCCAGGTTCGGGTTAAGCCAGTCGCGGCTTGGGTTTGGCTGCTTCTGGGTGATGATTTCAATCTGGTCGCCCATCTGCAACTGGTAGGTAAAGGGCACAATACGACCGCCGATTTTAGCGCCGATGCAGCGATGCCCCACGTCACTGTGGATGTGGTACGCGAAGTCGAGCGGCGTTGAGCCTGCCGGCAGGTCAACCACATCGCCTTTCGGCGTAAAGACATAGACCCGGTCATCAAAGACCTGGCTGCGTACTTCATCAAGCATCTCGCCGGAGTCGGCCATCTCTTCCTGCCACGCAATCAGCTTTCGCAGCCAGGCGATGCGATCTTCGTGGCCGGAACGCGCCCCGCCTGAGGTGCCTTCTTTGTACTTCCAGTGGGCGGCAACCCCAAGCTCGGACTCTTCGTGCATCTGTTTGGTGCGGATCTGGATTTCGACCGGTTTACCGCCCGGCCCCAGAACCACGGTATGGATCGACTGATAGCCGTTCGGCTTCGGATTGGCGACGTAATCGTCAAACTCATCCGGCATGTGACGGTAATGGGTGTGAACAATCCCCAGTGCGGCGTAGCAGTCCTGCAAACGCTCGGCAACGATACGCACGGCGCGCACATCGAACAGCTCATCAAAGGCGAGATGCTTTTTCTGCATTTTGCGCCAGATGCTGTAGATATGCTTCGGACGACCATAAACTTCGGCCTTCACGCCCTCTTCTTTCATTGACTTACGTAAGCCGCCGACAAACTCCTCGATGTAGTGTTCCCGGTCGATACGGCGTTCGTGCAGCAGTTTAGCAATGCGTTTGTATTCTGCCGGGTGCAGGTAGCGGAAGCAGTAATCTTCCAGCTCCCATTTCAGCTGCCCGATACCCAGACGGTTTGCCAGAGGGGCATAGATATTGGTGCACTCTTTCGCCGCCAGCACGCGCTCGTCTTCCGGCGCGTCCTTCACTTCCCGCAGATGGGCAACACGTTCGGCAAGCTTTATGACCACGCAGCGGAAGTCATCCACCATGGCCAGCAGCATACGGCGAACGTTATCGACCTGTTCGGACGAGACGGAATCCGTGTGGGTAGCTTTAAGCTGGCGGATGGCCGCCATGTCGCGCACGCCGTGGATCAGCGACACGATCGAGTTACCGACGCTTTCGCGCAGCACCTCTTCGGAAACCACTTCAGCGTCGGCCAGCGGGAACAGCATGGCGGCAAGCAGAGTGTCGATATCCATGCTCAGCATGGAGAGGATTTCCACCATCTCCACGCCGCGCCACAGCAGCAGCTCGGCATCAGGATGCCCCGTGGTGGTGCGCAGACAATAAGCCCAGGTTTCGGTTAAGCGTTCACACGACTGCTGGCTGGCAATCCCCAGACTTGCGATCCATTTTTGTGGGTCAAACTCACCAGCTTTATTGAGATGTGCACTTCTTACCGCAACCATTGTCCTCTCCTTTAGGGACCCTTGCCTGTCGAATTCGACAAGCCGAAACTCATCAGTTGTGTTCAAACAACGCCATTGATTCCAGATGCCCAGTGTGCGGGAACATATCAAGCATTGCCAGACGCTGAATCTGGTAACCCGCCGCTAATAATGCTTCGCTGTCCCGGGCAAGCGTCGCCGGGTTACAGGAAACATAGACCACGCGTTTAGGGGCCAGTTTAATAATATGCTGCATTACGCCTGGCGCACCTGCACGTGCCGGATCCAGCAGAATTTTGTCGAAGCCGTGCGCGGCCCAGGGTTGCCGGGTGACATCTTCTTCCAGATTCTCGTGAAAAAATGTCACGTTTTGCAGCCCATTATTAACGGCATTGTCACGCCCTTTCTCCACCAGCGCCGCCACGCCTTCAACACCCACCACGCTGTGCGCCCGTTTTGCCAGCGGCAGGGTAAAGTTACCCATTCCGCAGAACAGATCGAGCACCCGGTCCTCAGGCTTAATATCCAGCCAGGCCAGTGCGGTGGCTACCATCTGCTGGTTAACACCATCATTGACCTGAATGAAATCGCGCGGGCTGAACGTTAAGCGTAGCCCGTCTGAATCGTACCAGGGCGTTTCACCGCTCAGTTGCTCAAGTATCTCGCTTTGCGGGGCGAGATAAAGGTCAAGCTCATGGGAATGCGAAAAGCGTTCCAGTTTTTCGCGATCTTTTGCCGAAAGCGGTGCAGTATGACGCAGGACCATCAGCGGGCCGCTGTTGGCCAGCACCAGTTCGACATGGCCCAGGTGGCGAACGCCCTGCAGCTCAGAGAGGCATTTGCGCACTTCTGGCAGCAATGCCTCAAGTTGGGGCACCAGAATGGGGCACTGTTTGACATCAACGATGTCGCTGGAATTAGCCTTGCGAAAGCCCATTTCCAGACGCGCAGTTTTGGGCTGATAGTTCAGGCTCAGGCGCGCCCGGCGGCGGTAGCCCCAGGGTTTATCGGCGATCACTTCGTTGACGTCGTGCTTCAGCAACCGCGCCAGAGCATTGCTTTTGCTGCGCTCCTGTAACGCGACGCTGGCATGCTGCTGCTGGCAGCCGCCGCAGACGCCAAAGTGCGGGCAGCGCGGCGTCTCGCGCTGGGGGCTGTCATTAAGGCGGCGTTTTACCTGCCCGCGCGCATACTGACGTTTCTCTTCCGTCAGGGTGATCTCTGCGCGCTCGTCGGGCAGCAGACCCGGAATAAAAAGGGCTTTACCATCATGGCGCGCCACCCCCTGACCGAAGGGATCGAGGTCTGTCACATCAACAGTTATGATCTGACGCGTCGTCACGCGCCGCTTTGCAGAGTAGAATTGCGCCATTACCAGGTATTTTCTCAAATGAATATATTGACTCTAATTGTCCCATAACGGAACTCCATGACCAACTACAGCCTGCGTGCGCGCATGATGATTTTGATCCTCGCCCCTACCGTACTCATTGGTTTGCTGCTGAGTACCTTCTTTGTGGTGCACCGTTATAACGATCTGCAGCGCCAGCTCGAAGATGCCGGAGCCAGTATTATTGAGCCTCTGGCGGTCTCCAGCGAATACGGCATGGCCCTGCAAAATCGCGAGTCTATCGGCCAGCTCATCAGCATCCTGCACCGCCGCCATTCGGATATTGTGCGGGTGATCTCTGTGTATGACCAACATAATCGCCTGTTTGTGACCTCTAATATCCAGCAGGACCCCGGCGTACTGAAGCTCCCGAGCGGCACGGCGTTCCCGAAGCGGTTGAGCGTGATCCGCCAGGACGAGAAGCTGATCCTGCGCACGCCGATCCTCTCGGAAAGCTATTCACAGGATGAATCTGCCGAATCGGATGCCAAGACCAATAACAACATGCTGGGATATGTGGCGCTGGAGCTGGATCTCAAGTCCGTGCGGTTGCAGCAGTACCGGGAAATTTTTATCTCCACGGTGATGATGCTGTTTTGTATCGGTATTGCGCTGATTTTCGGCTGGCGCCTGATGCGCGATGTGACCAGCCCGATCCGCAACATGGTTAATACCGTTGACCGTATCCGCCGGGGCCAGCTCGACAGCCGCGTCGAAGGCTTTATGCTCGGCGAACTGGATATGCTGAAAAACGGCATCAACTCGATGGCCATGTCGCTGGCGGCCTACCATGAAGAGATGCAGCATAACGTCGATCAGGCCACGTCAGACCTGCGTGAAACCCTGGAGCAGATGGAGATCCAGAACGTCGAGTTGGATCTGGCCAAAAAGCGCGCCCAGGAGGCGGCCCGTATTAAGTCGGAGTTCCTGGCGAACATGTCCCATGAGCTACGTACCCCCCTCAACGGCGTCATTGGCTTTACCCGCCTGACCCTGAAGACAGAGCTAAACCCGACCCAGCGCGACCATCTGCATACCATTGAACGTTCGGCCAACAACCTGCTGGCGATCATCAATGACGTGCTGGACTTCTCCAAGCTCGAGGCAGGCAAGCTGATCCTTGAGAGCATTCCGTTCCCGCTGCGCAACACGCTGGATGAAGTCGTCACCCTGCTGGCGCACTCCTCCCACGACAAAGGGCTGGAGTTGACGCTGAACATTAAAAATGATGTGCCGGATAACGTGATTGGCGATCCGCTGCGCCTGCAGCAAGTGATCACCAACCTGGTAGGGAACGCCATCAAGTTTACCGAGCGCGGTAACATTGATGTGCTGGTGGAAAAGCGCGCCATCAGCAATACCAAAGTGCAGATTGAAGTGCAGATCCGCGATACCGGGATTGGTATTCCTGAGCGCGATCAGTCCCGGCTGTTCCAGGCCTTCCGTCAGGCCGACGCCAGTATCTCACGGCGTCATGGCGGCACCGGCCTGGGGCTGGTGATCACCCAGAAACTGGTCAACGAGATGGGGGGGGATATCTCTTTCCACAGCCAGCCTAACCGCGGCTCGACCTTCTGGTTCCATATCAATCTCGACCTGAACCCGAATGTCCTGAGCGACCGACCGGTGATGGATTGTCTGCAGGGTAAACGGCTGGCGTATGTAGAGCCTAATACCGCCGCCGCGCAAAGTACCCTGGATGTCTTAAGTACCACCCCGCTGGAGGTGGTTTACAGCCCGGGATTCTCCTCGCTGCCGGTTGAGCATTACGACATTCTGCTGATGGGGATCCCGGTGACCTTTACCGGCGAGCTGACCATGCAGCAGGAGCGGCTGGCGAAAGCCGCTTCGATGACCGACTATTTGCTGTTGGCCCTGCCGTGCCATGCGCAGATCAACGCCGAAGAGCTTAAACATGACGGCGCGGCCGCCTGTCTGCTGAAGCCGCTCACCGCCACGCGCCTGCTGCCGACCCTGACTGAATATTGCCGCCTGAACTATCACGCCGCACCGATCGTCGCCGATGAGAGTAAGCTGCCGATGACCGTGATGGCGGTGGATGACAACCCGGCCAACCTGAAGCTGATCGGCGCCCTGCTGGAGGATCAGGTTCAGCACGTCGAACTGTGCGAGAGCGGCTTGCAGGCTGTTGAGCTGGCGAAGCAGATGCAGTTTGACCTGATCATGATGGACATTCAGATGCCCGGCATGGACGGGATCCGCGCCTGCGAGTTGATACGCCAGCTCCCCCACCAGCAGCAAACGCCGGTGGTCGCCGTAACCGCGCACGCGATGGCGGGCCAGAAAGAGAAGCTCTTAAGCGCCGGGATGAACGACTATCTGGCAAAACCCATCGAAGAAGAGAAGTTGCACACCCTGCTGCTGCGCTACAAGCCTGGTCCAGCCGCGGGCAACTGGGTCGCCCCTGCGGAAGCCGCCGAAATCACGGTCAATGAAAATGCCACCCTCGACTGGCAGCTGGCGCTGCGCCAGGCGGCGGGCAAAAACGACCTTGCTCGGGAGATGCTGCAGATGCTGGTGGCCTTCCTGCCGGAGATCCGCAATAAGGTGGAGGAACAGTTGGTGGGTGAGAACCCGGAAGACCTCGTCGACGCGATCCATAAGCTACACGGCAGCTGTGGGTACAGTGGTGTGCCGCGCCTGAAGAATCTTTGTCATTTGCTGGAACAACAGCTGCGTTCCGGGACGCCGGAAAGCGAACTGGAGCCGGAGTTCCTGGAGCTGCTTGATGAGATGGATAACGTCACGCGGGAAGCGATGAAGGTGCTGGGATCCTGAGTTCCCCCTTTACCCTCGACTCCCTCAAGATAAAGGGAGCCGGGGGTATAAATTTTCAGAAGATAATAACGCTACACGCCCATTCCGACCTTCAGCACTGCCGCAATATTCCTCGCCGCCATCCGCACGTTTTCTTCGGCATCTTCCAGCGCCTCCTCCAGCGTGCAGATGGTGTAGATCACGCTGAACACCGCGTCGATGCCATGATCGTGCACCACGCCGACATCCGCCGTCAGGCTGCCCGCCAGGCCGATCACCGGTTTATTGTGGCGTTTCGCGATCTTCGCTACCCCCACCGGCACTTTGCCATGAATGGTCTGGCTGTCGATCCGCCCTTCCCCGGTGATCACCAGATCGGCATCGGCCACCAGGCTGTCGAGGTTGAGCGCATCGGTCACAATCTCAATGCCCTGGCGTAGCTGCGCACCGCAAAAAGCGTATAGCGCCGCCCCCATGCCGCCTGCGGCACCGCCGCCAGCAAGGCCCAGCACATCAACATCGAGGTCGCGGGCGATTATCCGGGCATACTGTGTCAGCGCGCCATCGAGGCGCGTAATCATCTCCGGCGTTGCCCCTTTCTGTGGGCCAAACACGGCCGTTGCGCCGTTTTCACCGGTCAGGGGGTTGGTGACATCGCAGGCGACTTCAATCCGGCACGCCGCCAGCCGTTTATCCAGACCGCTGATGTCGATGCGCGCCAGCTTCTCCAGCTCGCCGCCGCCAGCACCTATGGCGTTCCCCTGCTCGTCTAACAGCTTTGCGCCCAGCGCCTGCACCATCCCTGCTCCGCCATCGTTGGTGGCGCTGCCGCCAATGCCAATGATGATATGTTTCACACCCGCATCCAGCGCGTGGCGGATCAGTTCGCCGGTTCCCCAGGAGGTGGTTTTTAGCGGATTACGCTGGGCCGCGGGGACCAGCTCCAGACCGCTGGCCGCCGCCATCTCGATAAACGCACTTTTGCCGTCACCGGAACGGCCATAAAAACCGTCAACATGCTCACCGAGCGGGCCTGTTACCCGCACCTGAATAATGTCTCCCTGAGTGGCGGCAACCATCGCTTCCACAGTGCCTTCACCGCCATCGGCGACCGGCAGTTTGACATACTCTGCCGTAGGAAAAATCTCGCAAAATCCCTGCTCTATCGCCGTCGCCACAGCCAGGGCACTCAGGCTCTCTTTATAAGAGTCCGGCGCGATAACTATTTTCATAAGCCGTCCTTACGCATGTTGACTACCATAAGCATATACCTGTCACGCAAGAGAAAATGCCGGCTCCCGCAGGAATCGGCACCGGACTTAACGCACCATGCAAGGGCGTTTGTTGTTGAAGGTCCACTCCGGGATCAGGTATTGCATCGCCATTGCGTCGTCGCGCGCGCCCAGACCGTGCTGCAGGTACAGTTCATGCGCCTTCATTACCTGATCCATATCCAGCTCAACGCCCAGACCTGGGGTGGTCGGCACCTGCACCATACCGCCTTTGATTTCGAACGGCTGTTTGGTCAGGCGCTGGTTGCCCTCTTGCCAGATCCAATGGGTGTCGATAGCGGTGATATCGCCCGGCGCGGCCGCGGCCACATGGGTGAACATCGCCAGTGAAATATCGAAGTGGTTGTTGGAGTGTGAACCCCAGGTGAGGCCGAACTCGTGACACATCTGGGCGACACGTACTGAGCCTTGCATGGTCCAGAAGTGCGGATCCGCCAGCGGAATATCGACGGACTGCAGAGAGAGGGTATGACCCATCTGACGCCAGTCGGTAGCGATCATGTTAGTAGCGGTTGGCAGACCGGTGGCGCGGCGGAACTCGGCCATCACTTCGCGCCCCGAGAACCCTTGCTCAGCGCCACACGGATCTTCCGCATACGCCAGCACGCCTTTCAGGCGTTTACCGATACGAATCGCCTCTTCGAGTGACCAGGCCCCGTTTGGATCGAGGGTAACGCGCGCCTCCGGGAAGCGTTTCGCCAGCGCGATAATAGATTCGGCTTCCTCTTCCCCGGCCAGCACGCCGCCTTTCAGTTTGAAATCGTTAAAGCCGTATTTCTCATAGGCCGCTTCCGCCAGACGGACAACCGCATCCGGAGTCATCGCCTCTTCATGACGCAGACGATACCAGTCGCACTGCTCATCCGGCTGGCTCTGGTACGGCAGTGGGGTAAGCTTACGGTTGCCGACGAAGAACAGGTAACCCAGCATCTCGACTTCGCTGCGTTGCTGCCCGTCGCCCAGCAGGGAGGCCACGTTGACGCCCAAGTGCTGGCCCAGCAGGTCGAGCATTGCCGCTTCAATACCGGTCACCACGTGAATGGTGGTGCGCAGGTCAAAGGTTTGCAGCCCGCGGCCGCTCGCATCACGGTCGGCAAACTCATTACGTACCGCATTCAGGATATTTTTGTACGCGCCCAGGGTTTTACCGACCACCAGCGGGATCGCGTCTTCCAGGGTTTTGCGGATCTTCTCGCCACCGGGGATCTCGCCCACGCCGGTATGGCCGGAGTTATCTTTGATAATTACGATATTACGGGTGAAGAACGGGGCATGGGCGCCGCTCAGGTTCATCAACATGCTGTCATGACCGGCAACCGGGATGATCTGCATGGAAGTGACAACAGGCGTAGTAAATGTGCTCATAATTCAATCCTTTAATCAGTGGCGACCAAACGCCGGGCGTTTACGGTCAAATGTCCAGCCGGGAATAAGGTACTGCATCGGGCCTGCGTCATTACGCGCGCCGCCGGGCAGTTTCTTATAGGCTTCGTGGGCTTTGTGGATCTGATCCCAGTCAAGCTCCACGCCAAGTCCCGGTGCATCCGGTACGGCAATTTTGCCGTGTTTAATTTCGAGTGGATTTTTGGTCAGGCGCGCTTCGCCTTCCTGCCAGATCCAGTGGGTGTCGATAGCTGTTGGCGTGCCGGGTGCAGCGGCACCAACATGGGTGAACATCGCCAGCGAGATATCGAAGTGATTGTTAGAGTGGCAACCCCAGGTTAAGCCCCAGTCGTCGCACAGTTGCGCCACGCGTACCGCCCCGGAGAGTGTCCAGAAGTGCGGATCGGCCAGCGGGATGTCCACTGAGTTCAGCATGACGGCATGACCCATCTCGCGCCAGTTGGTGGCAATCATGTTGGTCGCTACCGGCAGGCCGGTGGCGCGGCGGAACTCTGCCATCACCTCACGGCCAGAGAAGCCCTGTTCGGCACCGCACGGATCTTCGGCGTAGGTCAGGACATCGCCCAGGCCTTTGCACAGTGCGATGGCCTCGTCCAGCAACCAGGCGCCGTTGGGATCAACGGTAATGCGCGCATCCGGGAAACGTTTTTTCAGGGCGCGGGCGCTGTCAATCTCCTGTTCGCCCGGCAGAACGCCGCCTTTCAGTTTGAAATCTTTAAAGCCGTAGCGATCCTGCGCCGCCTCTGCCAGACGAACCACCGCCTCGCTGGAGAGCGCCTCCTGATGGCGCAGGTGATACCAGTCGTGGCTGCCTGGCGAACGTTCCAGATAAGGCAGATCGGTTTTGGTGCGATCGCCCAGGTAGAAGAGATAACCCAGCACGGTGACCGCATCACGCTGCTTGCCCGGCCCGAGCAGTTCGCACACCGGTACGTTCAGCGCTTTGCCCAGCAGATCCAGCAGTGCCGCTTCCAGCGCCGCCACGGCATTGACCCGCAGTTCAAATGTCCAGGCCCCTTTGCCGAAGGTATCGAAATCGGCAGACTGGTTGCCCTTGTGGACGCGCTGTACCACTTTGTTCAGCCGCGCCACCTCCTGACCCACCACCTGCGGAATGGCATCCACCAGGGTCTGATAGATCACCTCGCCGCCGGGGGCCTCCCCGACGCCGGTGTTCCCGGCGCTGTCGGTGAGCACCACGATATTGCGGGTAAACCAGGCGTTATGTGCGCCGCCGATATTCAGCAGCATGCTGTCCTGACCGGCAACCGGAATCACCTTCATTTCGGTGACAATTGGGCTTGATTGCGTACTCATCATGAACGCTCCGCGACAGGTTTCAGTTCGATACGTTTGATATCACCCACCAGCACCAGGTAGCTCAGTACCGCCACCAGAGCGTGAATTCCGACGTAGATCAGCGCTCCGTTAAACGAACCCGTCGTGCCGACGATATAACCGATAGCGATTGGCGTGACGATCCCGGAGATGTTACCGAACATATTGAACAGACCGCCGCTCAGGCCGCTGATCTCTTTCGGCGCGGTATCTGCCATCACCGCCCAGCCCAGGGCTCCGATACCTTTACCGAAGAAGGCCATCGCCATAAAGCCGATAATCATCCACTCGGCATCAACGTAGTTACAGACCACCATCGACATGGAGAGCAACATGCCCAGCACGATTGGCGTTTTACGGGCGATATTCAGTGAACCGGTACGACGCATCAGCCAGTCGGAAATTACTCCGCCCAGTACGCCGCCAACAAAGCCGCAGATTGCCGGAACCGAGGCCACAAACCCGGCTTTCAGAATCGACATGCCGCGTGCCTGTACCAGATAGACCGGGAACCAGGTGATAAAGAAGTAGGTTAAGGCGTTGATGCAGTACTGACCAAGGTAGATCCCCACCATCATGCGGGAGCCAACCAGCTGTTTGATCTGACCCCACTTGTGGCTGAACGGCACTTTCTCTTTGCTTTTCGCCTGATCCATGTTGATCAGCGCGCCGCCTGCGGCGATGTAATCCAGCTCTTTCTGGTTTACGCCCGGATGCTGGTTCGGCTCGTGGATCACTTTCAGCCAGACAAAGCTGATGACAATACCCAGACCGCCCATAAAGAAGAACACGTGTGACCAGCCCACCTCGTGGGTCAGCCAGCCCATGATAGGGGCGAAGATCACGGTAGCGAAGTATTGTGCGGAGTTAAAAATGGACACCGCCGTACCCCTCTCCTGTGCCGGGAACCAGGCTGCCACTATACGGCTGTTACCCGGGAAGGATGGCGCTTCTGCCAGCCCGACGAGGAAGCGCAGGGTGAAGAGCGCGACAATAATGCCAAAGCCGTTAAAGATATCGACAAAGCCCTGTAACAGGGTAAACATGGACCAGATAAAGATGGACCAGAAATAAACGCGTTTTGAGCCGAAGCGGTCAAGCAGCCAACCGCCAGGAATTTGGCCGATAACATAGGCCCATGAAAATGCGGAGAAAACATAACCCATTCCGACCGGATCCAGACCGATATCTTTTGCCATTTCGGAACCGGCAATCGACAGGGTGGCACGGTCGCCATAGTTAAAGGATGTGACGATAAACAGCATCACCACTATCCAATAGCGCGCGTTGGTGCGCTTTTCAGCGCTGCTCGCCGCCTGGCTTAATGAACTCATTCTTGCACTCCTGAATCATAGCTTTTATCGCTACGTTCATTCTGAACAGCACAACCGGTAGGGTAATCAGAATGACGTGTATGTGTTTTTGCAGTTTTGAACGTTGAGGTCTTATGCCTTACTGACTGCATTTTTATTAACTGGCGGAAAAAGTATAAGTAAGGATCCAGGCCCCCCTCACCGTGCAACAACACAACATTGGTACAGCCCTGTGCGGTTGTTTGTGGCAAAAGCCCAGGCTAATGGAAGAGACTTCACGGAAATGAAAACTGCTTACCGGTAAACGGCGAGCTGAAGAGAGGGATTGACGGGAGTGTGAAACAGGTCGCTTGACGCAGTGAAAATGCCTGCTAATAGCCGCACTTTACGCAGGGCCTTACAGGCAATTGCCCAGGGCTTAATCGATTCAATGGCCTTAAACTGGCTGTAAGGTCGCTTTGTTAACTGGCAACGAGTTTTTGCCCTCCGCTACAGGGAGGGCAGAAACTTATTTTAACAATGTGCCCCACTGTTCAACCCAGGGGTTAGATTCGCTTTCCGGCTCGGGGTGTTCAGAGGCATCGATCATCAGCATCTCACCCACGCGCTGAGCGCTTTGCTCCTGTAACAGGGCGTCGAACAGCTTGCCGCCACCGCAAAAATTGGCGTAGGTACTGTCCCCAAGCGCAATAATGCCGTAGCGCATCTCCGGCTGGTAACCCAGCTTATCTTTAATGCCCTGGAACAGCGGTACGATACTGTCCGGCAGATCGCCTTGCCCGGTTGTCGAGGTGACCACCAGCGCATACTGGCTCTGGTATTTTTCCCAGTCGGCCAGCTCGGGATCTTCATAGACCGTGGCTTTATGGCCCATTCCCGAGAGGATTGCTTCAGCTTCTTCGGCCACCAACAGCGAATTGCCGTACATCGTACCGACAAAAATTCCGACCACAGCCATGGTTTACTCCCTCAATGAATGCAATTAACGTTCATCCTGAACGTTGGCGGGATCAAACTCAACCCTTTCATTTTCGTGGAGTTGCCCGCGCCAGCCAAAGTGTGACAGCGCCTGCATCCACACTGGATCAAGCCCAGCCCGAATGGTCAGCGGCTCGCCGGTAAAAGGATGAACCAGGTCCAACTGGCTGGCGTGCAGCATCAGACGGTTACAGCCGAAGTGCTCGTCGGCGCTGCGGTTCTGGCGCAGATCGCCGTGCTTACTGTCACCGATGATGGGATGGCGCAGATGCGAAAGATGGCGTCGTAGCTGGTGCTTACGCCCGGTTTTCGGCTCCAGCTCGACCAGGCTGTAGCGCGTGGTGGGGAACTTGCTGGTGGCAACAGGCATTTCGGTGGTCGCCAGGCCGCGATAATCCGTTATCGCAGGCTGCGGCTCTTTGTCATCGCGGGCATATTTGTCGGCGATTTTATCCAGCTCTTCGATCAGCGGATAATCGAGCGTCGCGGCCTCGGTCAGCCAGCCCCGGACAATCGCATGATAACGTTTCTGGATCTGATGCTGCTCAAACTGCTGCGACAGACGTCGTCCGGCTTCGCTGGATAATCCCATCAGCAGTACGCCGGAAGTGGGCCTGTCGAGACGGTGAGCGGTAAAGACATGCTGACCAATCTGGTCGCGCACCGTCTGCATCACCACCACTTTTTCATCGCGATCCAGCCAACTGCGGTGTACCAGCCAGCCGGAGGGTTTATTGACCGCAACCAGCCACTCATCCTGATAAAGGATCTCAATCATGCTTCGTCGCCAAAGAGCGTATCCAGCGCCAGCAATGCCGCCAGCACCGCCTCACGGGAGGGATGGGCCGCATCCAGCGCCATTTCATAGTAGGGCGCGACGGCAAAGCTTTGTGGCAGCGGATGCCCGCCCTCAATCAGGGCATGCATGCGGGGGATGAGCACCCATTGCAGCCATTCAAACGGCTCCAGGGTATCCATGAAGAAAGGTTGCGTACTCTCAAACGCCTCAGGCTGCGGCGCCGTCTCCTGCCACAGTTGATGATCGCGCAATAAAGCTTCGATAGCGTGCAGCTGCGCACGCACGTGGTCATGTTGCGTCATGAAAACCTCAAGGGAAAATCTGAACGGCGGGCAGCATAGCAAAGACCACGCAGAAATAAAAAAAGGGAGCACTGTAAAAACAGTGCTCCCGGTTCGTTTCGCAGCAATCCAGCTACTTTTAGTGCTCCCTGCTCATCCATGACAACTTTTCCTCTGACCCGAAGGTCTGGTCTTCCTTTGACCGCTGCATCCTGCGCACATCATCCTGATGTGACTGTTTCATCCTGAAACGTCCGGGTCTCCCTGCCCCACCGGACATCCGTACCGGCTCTCATTCTCCTTCCTGGAGGTGTCCTTCAACGCATCCTGCGTTATCCTCTTGCTTCGTCCTGAAGCCTTCCTTGTAACGCCTTCCTGACGTGTCCTGAGTAAGAAACGCCATCATCCTAATGTTCGTTTCTCGTGTCGGCGTCCTGTCGACGGACATAGAATCCTCTATTCCGCTTCGTCTTACAAGGTACTCCGTAAAGCAAATTAAACAGATGTTTCATCTTATTTCTGGCTTATAAGCAGTCAACACACTGATAAACAATGGCTTCTTTGCCAGCATAATATATTGGGTTAAGCAGTAATAACGCCGATCTCTTACAAGCTTTGTAAGAGATCTCTCACACGCGCAGTGGTATTCAGGATTACACGACGGGATGTAGTAGGTTGAGAAAATCCGTAAGAGAGTCAGAGAGGACCTGGCGTTTCTGGGTACCCAGCGTCTCTTTTACCACGTTCCCTGTCAGGTTGCAGACAGAGAGGATGTCCATTTCGCTGTCGAGCGTGGCGATAAAGAGCGTTGGCGATAACTTCAGGCGCTTCTGGGTCACGAGGTGCCCAATCAGGTTCTCCTGCACGCGCAGCAAATCATCTTCACTCCAGGTCTGCAGCAGGGTCAGCATCTCGTTATTAAAGCGAGCGTACATATCCCCGGCGAACTGTGTGGTGTAGAACGCGTGGATCGCAGGTTGTACCACAATGTCCATTGCGCGTTCAATCGCCTTTACACTCTGCTCCGCGGTAAAAGGCTGGGGTTGCCAGAGTACCGTATCCCCGGAAGAGGTGATAATACAAGGTGATGGGATGCCATACAGCGCCTCGCTTTGAGGCCATGTGCCTTTCTGTTCATGCCAGGCGTCACAGTATCGCGCCGTAAACGCGGTTAAGGCAGCAGCAGTCTCTTTATCCACCGGTTTCTCTCTTCATATAAGTCAGGATACACTCAGCGCCATAGTTTACCTTTAAAGTGACAACGAAACATGTCTTACGAAAATCATGATGCCTTATCGGGTTTAACCCTGGGCAAAAGCACCGCCTACCGCGACACCTACGATGCCAGTCTGTTACAGGGCGTGCCGCGTAGTCTCAACCGCGATCCGCTGAGCCTGAAAGCAGACGCCCTGCCCTTTCATGGCGGCGATATCTGGACGCTGTACGAGCTTTCCTGGCTTAACGCTCGCGGTTTACCGCAGGTGGCGGTGGGTCACGTTGAACTGGATTACACCAGCGTGAATCTGGTGGAGTCTAAAAGCTTCAAGCTCTATCTCAACAGCTTCAACCAGACCCGCTTTGACAGCTGGGAAGCGGTGCAACGCACGCTGGAACGCGACTTAAGCGCCTGTGCGCAGGGAAAAGTGACCGTTGCCCTCTACCGCATTGACGAGCTGGAAGGTCAGCCCATCGCCCACTTCCACGGCACCTGCATTGATGAGCAGGACATAGAAATCGACAACTATCAGTTTGATACCGCCTGGCTGGAAAATGCCGCCAGCGGCAAAGTGGTAGAGGAAACGCTGGTCAGCCACCTGCTGAAATCCAACTGCCTCATCACCCACCAGCCTGACTGGGGTTCGGTACAGATCCAGTATCGCGGCGCTAAAATCGATCGTGAAAAGCTGCTGCGCTATCTGGTCTCCTTCCGTAACCACAATGAGTTTCATGAACAGTGCGTGGAGCGCATCTTTAACGACATTCTGCAGTTCTGCCAGCCAGAGACGCTGAGCGTCTACGCCCGCTATACCCGCCGCGGTGGGCTGGATATTAATCCGTGGCGCAGCAACAGCGATTTTGTCCCGGCGATCGGTCGTTTAGTCCGCCAGTAAGAGAAATAAATTCACAATATGCGCGGTTCGTTCCGCGCTTTGGGTTGTTAAAGGTCATAAGCCAGGGCTATTGTAATCAACAGGGAAAGACGATAAACGTCCCGTAAGGAGCTCACTTGATTACACATATAAGCCCGCTTGGCTCAATGGACATGTTATCGCAGCTGGAAGTGGACATGCTCAAGAGCACGGCCAGCAGCGATCTTTATCAACTGTTTCGCAACTGTTCACTTGCCGTTCTGAACTCCGGTAGTCTCACTGACAACAGCAAAGAGTTGCTGTCCCGCTTTGAAAGCTTTGATATTAACGTCTTGCGCCGTGAACGTGGCGTGAAGCTGGAGCTGATTAACCCGCCGGAAGATGCCTTTGTTGACGGGCGCATTATTCGTGCGTTGCAGGCCAACCTGTTTGCCGTGCTGCGCGACATTCTGTTTGTGAATGGCCAGATCAGTAACGCCGGTCGTTTCCAGCATCTGAACCTGGAAAGCTCGGCCCATATTACCAACCTGGTCTTCTCCATTCTGCGTAACGCCCGCGCCCTGCACGTAGGCGAAGCTCCAAGCATGGTCGTGTGCTGGGGTGGTCACTCCATTAATGAAACCGAATACCTCTATGCCCGTCGCGTGGGTACCCAGCTGGGTCTGCGCGAGCTAAACATCTGCACCGGCTGCGGTCCAGGCGCGATGGAAGCGCCGATGAAGGGCGCAGCGGTGGGTCATGCCCAACAGCGCTACAAAGATGGCCGCTTCATCGGGATGACCGAGCCGTCGATCATTGCCGCTGAGCCGCCGAACCCGCTGGTCAACGAACTGATCATTATGCCGGACATCGAGAAGCGTCTTGAGGCGTTTGTCCGTATCGCGCACGGGATTATCATCTTCCCGGGCGGCGTAGGGACGGCTGAAGAGCTGCTCTATCTGCTGGGTATACTGATGCATCCGGCCAACCAGGATCAGGTGCTACCGCTGATCCTGACCGGCCCGAAAGAGAGCGCAGATTACTTCCGCGTACTGGATGAATTCATCGTGCATACTCTGGGCGAGGCGGCGCGCCGACACTATCGCATCATTATTGATGATGCTGCAGAAGTCGCCCGCCTGATGAAAAAGGCCATGCCGCTGGTGAAAGAGAACCGCCGCGATACCGGGGATGCCTACAGCTTTAACTGGTCGATCCGCATTTCACCGGACCTGCAGATCCCGTTTGAGCCGTCGCACGAAAACATGGCCAACCTGAAACTCTATCCCGATCAGCCAGTGGAAGTACTGGCTGCCGATCTGCGTCGCGCCTTCTCAGGCATCGTTGCGGGTAACGTGAAAGAGGTGGGTATACAGGCCATTGAAGAGTTTGGCCCGTATAAAATTCATGGTGACCGCGACATGATGCGCCGCATGGACGATCTGCTGCAGGGCTTTGTCGCCCAGCACCGTATGAAGCTTCCAGGCTCTGCCTATATCCCCTGTTACGAGATTTCTGCGTAACCCCCTGCCCGGCACCTATGCCGGGTGCCTGCTCCAGCCGGGAATGGCCCTTTGCCTCCCGGCTTTTTTATTGCCTTCAGTCACATGGCCTCGCTTTTGATATCACCACAACTTATCTTTTGACGATTACCCGCCTTAACGCAAACGATTACTCAGTTTTCTAAAGCGCGATTTATCAGCCCTAACAGCCCTAAAGCATGAAAAAATTCTCTAAACCACCGCTTTTACAGCGTATGCCTCCTATCTTTCAATGGGATCTATCTCGCTCCATATCGTTAATGGTAGCCTTCGCGCCCAGAAATTCGTCATGACGTTTTCTTAGCAGATAAATGGTCTAAAGATACCCACTTCATAAGTAGATTATCGCATTTGAGATCGGGATCACTGATAGATCCATTACTAAAATGTATCTTTCCGCCCGCCGATAGTTACGGAGAAAAATTATATAAAAACCGTCGCTGAGCGAATTTCATATTACGATTAGCCCTTTTTGCACCAAATTTGACCAGAAACCTGACATTAGCTACTTCCTGGAGACACAGATGGAAACCACTCAAACCAGCACCGTTGCTTCGATTGAAACCCGAAGTGGATGGCGTAAAACAGATACCATGTGGATGCTTGGCCTGTACGGCACAGCAATCGGCGCTGGTGTTCTTTTCCTTCCTATTAACGCAGGTGTGGGCGGCTTAATTCCGCTGATCATCATGGCAATCATCGCCTTCCCGATGACCTACTTTGCACACCGCGGCCTGACCCGTTTTGTGCTCTCTGGTAAGAATCCGGGCGAAGACATCACCGAAGTTGTTGAAGAACATTTCGGTGTGGGTGCCGGTAAACTGATTACCCTGCTCTACTTCTTTGCTATCTACCCAATCCTGTTGGTTTATAGCGTGGCGATTACCAACACCGTTGACAGCTTCATGACTCACCAGCTGGGCATGACCCCGCCACCACGCGCCATTCTGTCGCTGATCCTGATCGTCGGCATGATGACCATCGTGCGCTTCGGTGAGCAGATGATTGTGAAGGCGATGAGCGTGCTGGTGTTCCCGTTCGTTATCGCTCTGATGGTGCTGGCCTGCTACCTGATCCCACAGTGGAACGGCGCAGCGCTGGAAACCCTGTCCCTGAGCAGCGCATCTGCTAGCGGCAACGGCCTGTGGATGACCCTGTGGCTGGCTATTCCGGTGATGGTGTTCTCCTTCAACCACTCCCCGATCATCTCCTCCTTCGCCGTGGCGAAGCGTGAAGAGTACGGTCAGGGCGCCGAGAAGAAGTGTTCCAGCATCCTGGCTCGCGCTCACGTGATGATGGTTATCACCGTAATGTTCTTCGTTTTCAGCTGCGTACTGAGCCTCTCCCCGGCGGATCTGGTAGAAGCCAAAGCACAGAACATCTCGATTCTCTCTTACCTGGCAAACCACTTTAATGCACCGGTTATTGCCTGGATGGCACCTATCATCGCCATTATCGCGATTACTAAATCCTTCCTCGGCCACTACCTGGGCGCACGTGAAGGCTTTAACGGCATGGTGATTAAATCTCTGCGCGGTAAAGGCAAGAGCATTGAAATCAACAAACTGAACAAAATCACTGCGCTGTTCATGCTGCTGACCACCTGGGCGGTTGCGACCATGAACCCGAGCATTCTCGGCATGATCGAAACCCTGGGCGGCCCGGTTATCGCGATGATCCTGTTCCTGATGCCGATGTACGCGATTCAGAAAGTGCCAGCAATGCGTAAATACAGCGGCCAGATCAGCAACGTCTTCGTTGTGGTTATGGGTCTGATTGCTATTTCCGCTATCTTCTTCTCGCTGTTCGCTTAATTCCTCCCGCGCCGTCTTCGGACGGCGCACTCTTCTCCCAATACGTAAAACAACGGACGCATCATGATTAGCGTTTTCGATATTTTCAAAATTGGTATTGGCCCTTCCAGCTCGCACACCGTCGGGCCAATGAAAGCTGGTAAACAGTTTACGGACGATCTTATTGCGCGCGGTATGCTGCACGACACGACCCGTGTGGTGGTGGATGTTTACGGCTCCCTGTCGCTGACCGGCAAAGGTCACCACACCGATATCGCCATTATTATGGGTCTGGCGGGTAACCTGCCGGATAGCGTCGATATTGACGCCATTCCTGGGTTTATCCAGGACGTTAATACCCATAGCCGGTTGATGCTGGCGAAAGGTGAACACGAAGTTGAGTTCCCGGTTGATCGCTGCATGAATTTCCATGCCGACAACCTGTCGCTGCACGAAAACGGCATGCGCATCACCGCGCTGGCAGGCGATAAGGTAATTTACAGCCAAACCTATTACTCCATCGGCGGCGGTTTTATCGTCGACGAAGATCATTTTGGACAGAGCGACGACGCGCCTGTGGCAGTGCCTTATCCATATAAATCGGCGGCCGATCTCCAGCGCCATTGCCAGGAAAGCGGTCTGTCACTCTCCGGCCTGATGATGCAAAACGAACTGGCGTTGCACAGCAAAGAAGAGCTGGAACAGCACTTTGCCAGCGTCTGGGAGGTCATGCGCGGCGGTATTGAACGCGGTATCACCACCGAGGGCGTTCTGCCAGGCAAACTGCGCGTTCCACGTCGTGCTGCAGCCCTGCGCCGTATGCTGGTCAGCAGTGATAAAACCACCAGCGATCCGATGGCGGTCGTGGACTGGATCAACATGTTCGCGCTGGCAGTGAACGAAGAGAACGCCGCGGGTGGCCGCGTGGTCACTGCGCCGACTAACGGTGCCTGCGGTATCGTTCCGGCGGTGCTGGCCTATTACGACAAGTTCATCCGTGAAGTGAATGCTAACTCACTGGCTCGCTATCTGCTGGTGACCAGCGCCATTGGCTCGCTGTACAAGATGAATGCCTCCATCTCCGGCGCGGAAGTGGGCTGCCAGGGTGAAGTGGGCGTAGCCTGCTCTATGGCGGCTGCGGGTCTTGCCGAGTTGCTGGGCGGAAGCCCGGCGCAGGTCTGCATTGCAGCAGAGATCGGGATGGAGCATAACCTCGGTCTGACCTGCGATCCGGTGGCCGGCCAGGTGCAGGTGCCGTGTATCGAGCGTAACGCGATTGCCTCTGTGAAGGCGGTCAACGCCGCACGTATGGCGCTGCGCCGTACCAGTGAACCGCGTGTCTGCCTCGATAAAGTGATCGAAACCATGTATGAAACCGGGAAAGACATGAACGCCAAATACCGCGAAACCTCCCGCGGTGGTCTGGCGATGAAGATTGTCACCTGCGATTAAGCCTAAAAAGGAGCCTTGTTTTGCGAGGCTCCTTCCCGAATGCCCCGCCACACGTAGTTTCCCCCTGCCGACAGTGTTACCCTTATTTGACTGAACAGAAGGGAGAAAATCTGTGGCCGTTCATTTGCTTATTGTCGACGCGCTGAATCTTATCCGGCGCATCCACGCGGTTCAGGGTACGCCCTGCAAGGATACCTGCCTGCATGCGCTGGAGCAGCTTATTCGCCACAGTCAGCCCAGCCACGTGGTCGCCGTATTTGACGATGAAGCGCGTAACAGCGGCTGGCGACATCAGCGTCTGCCGGATTACAAAGCCGGACGCGCACCTATGCCGGACGATCTGCACGCCGAAATGCCCACCATCCGCGCCGCCTTTGAGCAGCGCGGGGTTCCCTGCTGGGGTGCCCAGGGCAACGAAGCCGACGATCTGGCCGCCACGCTGGCGGTAAAAGTGGCCAGCGCCGGGCATCAGGCCACCATTGTCTCGACGGACAAGGGTTACTGTCAGTTGCTTTCCCCTACCATTCGCATCCGCGATTATTTCCAGAAACGCTGGCTCGATGCCCCTTTCATTGCCGGTGAGTTTGGCGTCTCACCGCAGCAGCTACCGGACTACTGGGGGCTGGCGGGGATCAGTAGCTCAAAGGTGCCGGGTGTGGCAGGCATTGGCCCGAAAAGCGCGGCCCAGCTACTCACCGACTTTCAGGATCTGGAAGGAATTTACGCCCACCTGAATGAGGTGCCGGAGAAGTGGCGCAAAAAGCTGGAAGTGCATAAAGAGATGGCATTTATCTGCCGGGATGTGGCGCGGTTGCAGACGGATTTACAGCTGGACGGGAATTTGCAGCAGCTCAGGTTAGATCGCGTTTGAGTTCATGCCCGGTGGCGCTACGCTTACCGGGCATGGAGTCACGATCCCCTCTCCAGATGGGAGAGGTGTGGTGTAAGGGAACCTGTATTACCTCTCGTCGCGACGCCCACCGACGGCAGCCCACCAGCGGCGGATATGCACGGTGACTTCTTCGCGATCGTGGTACAGCTGGCGCGCCTGAATAACCACGTTAATACCGTGCTCATCCATCTGCTCCTGAATGTAGGCCAGATTCTGCGAAACTTCCTCATAGCGCTTTTTCATTGGCAGCTTGAGGTTAAAAATGGTCTCACGACACCAGCCGTTCACCAGCCAGGAGGCCATCAGGGCCGCCACTTTGGCCGGTTTCTCTACCATATCGCACACCATCCACGAGATGTTGTTGCGGGTTGGACGATAGCGGAAACCATCTTCACGCAGCCAGGTGACCTGCCCGGTATCCATCAGGCTTTGCGCCATCGGGCCGTTATCGACGGAGGAAACCCACATGTTGCGTTTCACCAGTTGATAGGTCCAGCCGCCCGGACAGGCACCGAGATCGACCGCATACATACCGTTTGCCAGGCGTTCGTCCCACTCATCAGCAGGAATAAAGACGTGAAACGCCTCTTCAAGTTTCAGCGTTGAACGGCTGGGTGCATCCGCCGGGAATCGCAGACGTGGAATGCCCATAAAGAACGGTGAGTTATTGGTCGTGTACGAATAACCGGTATAACAGCAGCCAGGGGCGATAAAGAAGATATGCACCACCGGACGTTTTGGTGTCTCGTAGTTGGTCAATACGCCCGCGTCACGTAATGCCGCGCGCAGCGGCACGGTGAACTTACGGCAAAACTTCATCAGCTCTTTGCTTTCGTTGGTATCTGCAACTTCAACGCGCAGATCGCCACCCTTCTCCACCACGCCCTGCAACATGCCAACAATTGGCGTAATGCGATCTTCAGGTGGAAGGTCTTTCAGAAGCTCACCCGCGACAAACATCTGGCGGGCAAAAATCAGCGAGGTGAACGGCAAGTCGCGAACCAGTTTTTCTGCATCATCTGCCTGGTAGCATTCAAAAACGACATAGCCCGAATTCTCTTTCACACGGGCAAAACCAAACACTTCGCGCTTCGCGGCTTTATCAGTGATCTCCGCGGCACACTCTTTTTCAAAGCCCGGGCGACAATATAAGACAACTTTATTCATGAACAACGCCCTTGCGTTTCAGACGGAACGAACCGATTAACATTAAAACCCACCCGACCAGGAAGCTGACGCCGCCGACCGGGGTAACAAACGCCCACAGGCGTAAATGCGACAGCGCAAGGCAGTACAGGCTACCGCTGAAAAGCACGGTACCCAGCGCCATAAATACGCTGCTCCAGTAAAACCAGATACTGATACGACGCTGCATCGCCACGGCTAACCCGAAGATCGCCAGAGTATGAAACGCCTGATATTCCAGACCGGTGTGGATCCAGTCCATCTCCACCACACCCAATGATTTGCGTAAGACATGTGCGCCAAAAGCGCCCAGGGCAACAAAAATAAAGCCACTCACCGCGGCAAAAATCAGCATAAAACGGCTGGTCATGTTTCTGTCCTGAAGTTATGCGCGTCCTGCGCGCAAAAGAAAGTGTTACTCGTACCGAAAGCGGAATTTTTCTTGCTCATTGGCCGCCTTTGCCAGGATCCACTGGCGAAACGCGGCTATTTTACCCAGTTCTGCCTGACTGTCATGACAAACCAGATAAAAAGCGTTCTTGCTGACCAGAACATCATTAAAGGGGCAGACCAGGCGGCCGGCCTCAATTTCGGACTGCGCCATGACGTTGTTTGCCAACGCTACGCCCTGTCCGTGAATGGCAGCCTGTAACACCATTGCACTGTGGCTAAAGATGGGGCCTTGCTGCACGTTTATATGGTTTAGACCGAGCTGGCGGGTATAAGTTTGCCAGTCGCGGCGAGAAGCATCATGTAAAAGCGTGTGCTGCGCCAGGTTGGCGGGTGCTTTTAACGCTTTTTCGCCTGTTAAGAGTAGAGGCGAGCAGACCGGCAGCAAATATTCTGCGTACAATTTTTCGACACGCAGGCCTGGCCAGTTGCCGCGACCATAGAAAATCGCCACGTCAACGTCGTCTGCCAACTTGTCTTCCTGACGGTCGACGGCCTGGATTCGGACGTCGATTCCCGGATAAGCTGAGTTAAAGCTTGAGAGCCTCGGCACCAGCCACTGAATGGCAAAACTGGGCAATAAACTTACTGTTAGTGCGCCTTTAGCACTGCGCGCCTGCAACTTACGGGTAGCCTCCGTCAGTTGGGAAAAGATCTCTTTAATATCCTGAAAATAGCTCTGCCCCTCTTCGGTCAAAAGCAGGGAACGATTGCGGCGGCGGAACAGCTTGAGGCCCAGAAAATCCTCAAGAGACTTGATTTGATGACTTACTGCGGCTTGCGTCACAAAAAGCTCATCGGCCGCGCGCGTGAAACTTAAATGGCGGGCGGCTGCATCAAATACACGTAATGCATTCAGTGGTGGTAATCGCTTGGACATGGTTATCTGGCTTAGATGTTAACGGCTTTTAACAAACAGGAAACAACGTTTAACCTATTAGTTTTTTTTATCTGAGCCATTATAAATTGTCCGTTGAGGAACTACCAGCAAATACCTATAGTGGCGGCACTTCCTGAGCCGGAACGAAAAGCTTTTTTTGGAATGCGTGTTCTGAAGGGCTTTTGGCTTACGGTTGTGATGTTGTGTTGTTGTGTTTGCAATTGGTCTGCGATTCAGACCTCGGTAGCTACGCTACCAATTTTTCACTTCCTGTACATTTACCCTGTCTGTCCATAGTGATTAATGTAGCACCGCCCAATTGCGGTGCTTTTTTTTGTCTGCAATTCTGTTAGTGATCCAGCTCAACCATCTCTTTCACATCACTACGGTTGATTTGCTGTTTGTTCCCGTTTGCGTCCTTATACGAGATCATGCCGGTATCATTATCGGTTTGTGGCTTACCTTCCGACACGATTGAACGGCCATCATTGGTATGCATCACGTAGTTGTTACCGGAACAGGCGCTCAGGGCAAAAGTAAGCATACAAGCAGAGGCAATTGCGATAGTCTTTTTCATCTTTATCTCCTTTAGCAATTAATGCTATTAAAAGCATGTTTCATAACAGGCTAAAACATTCTCCTGACTCTATTTCAGCATAACCTGCTTCGTCTGTTACGCCAGGATAAACAGACAAATCCGATAGAGATCAACCTTCTTGCCCTTCCACTGAATTTGCGCGACGATCTATTCACGATGAAGAGGAATTCAATGAACGCATTCAGCCCTGCCCATTTCCGCGCACAGTTCCCGGCGCTGGCCGATGCCGGTGTCTATCTTGATAGCGCTGCGACAGCCCTCAAGCCACAAGCGGTGATCGATGCCACGCACCAATTTTACAGCCTGAGCGCAGGCAATGTGCATCGCAGCCAGTTTGCCGAGGCGCAACGCTTAACCGCGCGCTATGAAGCGGCCCGCGATCAGGTCGCACAACTTCTTAATGCCGAAAGCGGTAAAAACATTGTCTGGACGCGGGGCACCACCGAAGCCATCAACATGGTAGCGCAGTGTTATGCCCGACCACGCCTGCAACCGGGCGATGAGATTATCGTCAGCGAGGCAGAACATCATGCCAATCTGGTGCCATGGTTGATGGTGGCTGAACAGACCGGTGCGCGGGTGGTGAAGTTACCCCTCGGCGCAGATTTCTTAGCCGATGTTACCCGCCTCCCCGAATTGATCACCCCGCGCAGCCGCATTCTTGCCCTGGGGCAGATGTCCAACGTCACCGGCGGCTGCCCGGATCTGGCCCGCGCCATCCAGCTTGCCCATGCCAGCGGCATGGTGGTGATGGTCGATGGCGCACAGGGCGTCGTGCACTTCCCGGCAGACGTGCAGCAGCTGGACATCGATTTCTATGCCTTCTCCGGGCATAAACTGTATGGCCCAACCGGCATCGGCGCGCTGTACGGCAAAGCGGAGTTGCTGGAGCAAATGACGCCGTGGCTAGGCGGCGGCAAGATGATCACCGAAGTGACCTTCGACGGCTTTAAAACCCAGGCGGTACCGTATCGCCTGGAAGCCGGGACGCCAAACGTCGCCGGGGTGATTGGCCTGAGCGCAGCGCTGGAGTGGCTGGCGGATATCGATCTGCAGCAGGCCGAGAGCTGGAGCCGCGGGCTGGCGACGCTGGCGGAAGAAGCGCTGAAAAAGCGCCCCGGTTTTCGCTCTTTCCGCGTCCAGGACTCGAGCCTGCTGGCATTCGATTTTGCCGGGGTGCATCACAGCGACATGGTGACCCTGCTGGCGGGTTATGGCATTGCCCTGCGCGCCGGACAGCACTGCGCCCAGCCGCTGCTGGCGGCGCTTGGTGTCAACGGTACGCTGCGCGTCTCGTTTGCTCCCTATAACACCCAAAGCGATGTCGAGGCATTGGTTGCCGCCGTCGATCGCGCCCTTGCTTTACTGGTGGATGAATGACAAGCCCAATCCTCGCCGGACACCCGTTCGGCACCGTTATCACGAAAGAGACGTTAAAACAGACCTTCGCCCCGCTGAGCCAGTGGGAAGACAAATATCGCCAGCTGATCCTGCTGGGCAAACAGCTGCCTGCGCTGTCCGATGAGCTAAAAGCACAGGCAAAAGAGATCCCCGGCTGTGAGAACCGCGTCTGGCTTGGGGTAACGCCCGTTGGGGAGAAGCTGCACTTTTATGGCGACAGTGAAGGCCGCATAGTGCGTGGCTTACTGGCCGTGCTGCTGACGGCAATAGAGGGAAAAAGCGCTGCGCAGATCCTTGGCGAAAGCCCGTTGGCGCTGTTTGATGAACTGGGTTTACGCGGACAACTGAGCGCCTCGCGCAGCCAGGGACTGAATGCGCTGAGCGAGGCGGTGCTGGAGGCGGCGCGTCAGGCCTGACGGTCCGCCTTCGCCATCATTTTTTTCAGGACGTGAGACACGGCGATAAAACCAAAGGTCGCGGTCACCATGGTGGCCGCGCCAAACCCGGAGGCACAGTCCATTCGTTTTGGCCCTTCGGCGGTGCTCTTCATGGCACACACCGAACCGTCTGCCTGCGGATAGACCAGGGCTTCCGTTGAGAAGACGCAGTCTATGCCCAGCTTCCCTTTGCTGTTCTTCACTACCCCAAAATCGCTTTTCAGACGTTCGCGCAACTTGGCCGCCAGAGGATCCTGGATAGTTTTCGCCAGATCGGTGACCTGAATCTGTGTCGGGTCGATCTGCCCGCCCGCTCCGCCGGTAGTGACCAGCGGCACTTTATTACGACGACACCAGGCGATCAGCGCCGCTTTCGGGCGCACGCTGTCGATGGCGTCAATGACGTAGCTGTAACCCGCCCCCATGTACTGAGCGACGTTATCGGCCGTCACAAAATCATCAATCACCGTGACGCGGCACTCCGGGTTTATCTGGCGAATGCGATCCGCCATCACCTCGGATTTTGCCAGCCCGACGCTGTCGCGCAGGGCGTGGATCTGCCGGTTGGTGTTGGTAACGCAGACATCATCCATGTCGATAAGCGTAATGGCGCCGATCCCGGTTCGTGCCAGCGCTTCCGCCGCCCATGAGCCAACGCCGCCAATCCCGACCACGCAGACGTGCGCATCGGCAAACAGTTGCAGGGCTTTTTCACCATATAAACGCGCGGTGCCACCAAAACGCTGGCGCCAGGCTTCGCTCATTACCACAGACATAAGACCTCAGATGTAAAAAGGGTGAGAGTTACCCCTCACCCCGGAAAACATGGCGTCAATATTACCACACTCAGCCGCTAAACACGTTGCCCGCGCCTGCTGCGCTTTTCAGAACCCATACGCGCCCGTAGTGGTTATACCAGCCTGCGCGGTGACCGGCATCAGGTCCAATCCCCTGATAGATGTCGAAGTGCTGGCCTTTGATGGCCCCACCCACATCCAGCGCGACCATCAGACGCAGTTCATACTGGCCGGAGAATTTACCGTTGTTATCCAGCGTCGGCACTTCTGCTAACAGCGTCGTACCCGGCGGGATCACTGTCTTGTCAGAGGCCACCGATGCACGGCCAATCAGCGGGACCGCGCTCGCCCCTTTCACCGGAGCAAAGTTTTGCGGTTTAAAGAATACAAATGAAGGGTTTTGCTCAAGCAGTTCACGCACTTCGTATTCGCTGTGCTTCTCGCCCCACTCGCGGATCGCCTGCATCGACATATCTTCGCGTTTCACTTCCCCACGATCGATCAGCACCTTGCCGATGCTGCGGTAAGCATGGCCGTTCTTGCCGGAGTAGCTGAAGAAGTTAAGCGGGCTGCCGTCGCCAAAATCAATGTAGCCGCTGCCCTGCACATCCATGATGAAGTTATCCATCAGCGAGTTGCTGTAGGCCAGGATGTAGTTGTCGCTTAACGCCCCGGAATAGATCTCGGCGCGGGACGGCAGGCGGCCACGTTTTGGCGGCATGCGGTAAATCGGGTATTTGAACTCACCCTGGGCGGTATGGCGCGCCTGCACTACCGGGGTGTAGTAGCCAGTAAACTGGACGTTACCGTAGTTATCGGTGCCTTCCATCTGCCAGGCATCGATACCGTACTGACGCATGGTGCGCGTATCGCCCCCGGCGCGTAGCCAATCCTGTACGGCGTTATACACGGCATTCTGGGAACCATACAGCCGCGGCGATGCGGTACGGATTTGGCTTACCTGTTCTGCGAAGTCACCGCCGTTGATGGGCGCGCCCACGGCATCCGGCTGATTCACTAAAGAGAAAGGCTGGGTCAGTTTCCCGTCTTTATATTGCTGACCGCGGTCGGTCGGTTTGGAGGAGCAGGCAGCCAGAATGGCTACCATCGCGCCCGTCATCAGATACTTCGCCCAACGTCCTTTCATTATATCCCGTCTTTAAGTTGCCCGATTCTGCGTAATGAAGATAACAAACCGGCAGGGGTAATGAAATGCGATTACCGCCCCTTACGCAAATTTTGCATAAAAAACAGTCAAATTGTCGCCAGAGCGTACAATCAACACCTAATTTGGTGATTTTTACGAAAAAGGGTTGCAACAAAAAGTCAGCAGAGTATAGTGCGCTTCCACGGACGCGGGGTGGAGCAGCCTGGTAGCTCGTCGGGCTCATAACCCGAAGGTCGTCGGTTCAAATCCGGCCCCCGCAACCAATTAAAATTTGATGAAGTACCTTCTACGACAGTAGAAATTTTTGCGAAGTAGTTCGAAACGCAGCAAGGCGGCGACGCAGTGAATCCTTAGAAACTTAATCAAGTAAGTGACTGAGGTGAACGAGGAAAGCCAACGCAGATGTGGTTTGAAATACGAAGCGAAAAGACGGACGCGGGGTGGAGCAGCCTGGTAGCTCGTCGGGCTCATAACCCGAAGGTCGTCGGTTCAAATCCGGCCCCCGCAACCAATCAAATTTAAAGAAGTAAGATTCTACAGAGTAGAATGACGGACGCGGGGTGGAGCAGCCTGGTAGCTCGTCGGGCTCATAACCCGAAGGTCGTCGGTTCAAATCCGGCCCCCGCAACCAACACTTCTAAAAACAATAAACACCCTTCCGGGTGTTTTTTTGTATCTGAAGTTTGTCATTTTGCCGGGCGTCAACCCGGCCTGGCTGATTAGCCTCGTCTGGCGAGTGTCGCCCCATCTGAGAAATAAGCTTTAATCCCTGCCAGTATCGACTCCGCCACTTCCTGCTGGAAGGCGGCCGTCTTGAGCTTGCGCTCCTCTTCCACGTTACTGATAAAGGCGGTTTCGACCAGTATCGACGGGATATCCGGCGCTTTTAGTACCGCAAACCCGGCCTGCTCGACACTGTTTTTGTGCAGTTTATTAACCCTACCCAGTCTACCCAGCACGGCTTTACCAAACTTCAGGCTATCGGTGATGGTCAGCGACTGCACCATATCAAACAGCGTGTGGTCGACATAGCGATCGCCGCTCTTGCTGACGCCACCGATAAGGTCAGAGGCGTTTTGCGAATCTGCCAGCAGTTTTGCCGCCGTACTGGTTGCCCCTTTGGTTGATAGCGCAAACACCGATGACCCGCTGGGCTGGCGGCTGGTAAAAGCATCCGCATGAATAGAGATGAACAGATCCGCGCGCTGCTTTTGCGCTTTCGCCACGCGCACTTTTAGCGGAATAAAGACATCTTCGTTGCGCGTCATATAGGCGCGCATGTTGCCTTCTCTGTCGATCAACGCCTTCAGGCGACGGGCGATCTGTAGCACTACGTCTTTTTCCCGGGTGCGGTATTTGCCCACCGCGCCGGAGTCTTCCCCGCCATGACCCGGATCGAGCATGATCACAATCGGACGATCCCGTCCGGCTTTGCCCGGTTGCGGACCACTTTGCGCAGGCGGAACCTGCTTTTCAAGATCGCCTTTGTTGTAATCTTCCAACAGCGCCAGCAAAGGATCCTGAATATCCGTCGCGTTGGCAGGATAGAGATCCATTACCAGACGCTCTTTAAAACCCGCCACGGGCGCCAGGGCAAACAGCTGCGGCTTAACGTTCTGCTTCAGTTCAAAGACCATGCGCACGGTGTTCGGATCAAACTGCCCGACCCGCGCTGACTTGATGTAGGGATCGTCGCCCCGGATCTGGGCGCTCATCCCTTTGAGGACAGAATTGAGGTTCACTCCTTCGATATCCACCACCACCCTCTCCGGGTTACTCAGGGCGAATTGCTTATATTTCAATATCCGGTTGGACTCTACCGTCACGCGTGTATAGGTTGAAGACGGCCAGACACGCACCGCGACGACCTGACTGACGGCGGCAAGCCCTACCTGACTTACGCTAAGCAACCACATTGCCCCGGCCCCTTGTAGCAGGCGGCGACGACTTAATGCTTTACTGGATCCCGACATGCTTCTCCCGAGCAAAGATATCGAATAACTTCTCATAACGTCCAAATTGACCGAAAACTTTAACGAATGATGCATAAACTGTCATCCCTAAAAGGGTAAACAATCATGCGTTAACGATTACTTCACTGAGGATTTTATTTGCCTCGCAGAAAAGTTTGGCTTGCACGCAGGTGCATATTCGAATAAAAATACAAAAATTACGAATAAACATTCATTGAGGGGTTGTGCCGTGGTGAAGGAACGTAGAATCGAACTGGTCCAGGGATTCCGCCATTCTGTTCCCTATATCAACACCCACAGGGGGAAGACGTTCGTCATTATGCTGGGTGGCGAAGCCATTGAGCATGAGAACTTCTCCAGCATTGTCAATGACATCGGCCTGCTGCACAGCCTTGGAATTCGCCTTGTCGTCGTTTATGGCGCTCGCCCGCAGATCGAAGCCAATCTGGCCGCACATCACCATGAGCCGATTTACCATAAACACACCCGCGTCACCGACGCCAAAACGCTGGAACTGGTTAAGCAGGCTGCCGGCCAGCTGCAGCTGGACATTACCGCGCGGCTGTCGATGAGTCTCAACAATACCCCGCTGCAAGGGGCACACATTAACGTGGTGAGCGGCAATTTCATTATCGCTCAGCCGCTGGGGGTGGACGACGGGGTGGATTATTGCCACAGCGGTCGAATCCGTCGTATCGATGAAGAGGCGATCCACCGCCAGCTCGACGGCGGCGCGATTGTGCTGACCGGCCCGGTTGCCGTCTCGGTGACCGGCGAAAGCTTCAACCTCACCTCGGAAGAGATTGCCACTCAGCTGGCGATTAAGCTGAAAGCAGAAAAAATGATCGGCTTCTGCTCCTCGCAGGGTGTCACTAACGAGCTGGGGAATATCGTCTCCGAGCTGTTCCCGAACGAAGCCCAGGCGCGCGTCGAGGCGCTTGAGGAGCAAGGCGACTACTACTCTGGTACCGTGCGTTTCCTGCGCGGCGCCATCAAAGCCTGCCGCAGCGGCGTGCGCCGCAGCCACCTGATCAGCTATCAGGAAGATGGCGCCCTTCTGCAGGAGTTGTTCTCCCGCGACGGGATCGGAACGCAGATCGTGATGGAAAGCGCCGAACAGATCCGCCGCGCCACGATCAACGACATCGGCGGCATTCTGGAACTGATTCGCCCGCTGGAGCAGCAGGGGATCCTGGTGCGTCGCTCCCGCGAACAGCTGGAGATGGAGATCGACAAGTTCACCATTATTCAGCGCGACAACCTCACCATCGCCTGTGCGGCACTCTACCCCTTCCCGGAAGAGAAGATTGGCGAGATGGCTTGCGTGGCGGTACACCCTGACTACCGCAGTTCGTCGCGCGGCGAAGTGTTGCTGGAGCGTATCGCGCTCCAGGCGCGGCAGCTAGGGTTGAGTAAGCTGTTTGTGCTGACTACCCGCAGCATTCACTGGTTCCAGGAGCGCGGCTTCACGCCGGTGGACATTGATTCCCTGCCGGAAACCAAGAAAGAGATGTACAACTATCAGCGTCGTTCGAAGGTGTTGATGGCGGATCTGGGATAAGGGTCAGGATGCCAGGCCGGGCGAGCACAAGCGCTGCCCGGCTTTTCACAGGCTTATAAGGCTTCGAAAATCGCACTCAGGCCGCTGCGTCGCTCCGTTCGGGTGGTAACCGCCTGTACCAGCACACCGTCATCCGCATACAGTGATAGCCGCCGCCGTGCGCGGGTAATGGCGGTATAGACCAGCTCGCGGGTGACCACCGGGGACATCTGAGTAGGCAAAATCAGCGCCGCATGATCGAACTCAGAACCCTGGGATTTATGCACCGTCATCGCCCATGCGGTTTCATGCTCCGGCAGGCGGCTCGGCTGCACGGACTTCAGGCTGCCATCCGGCATCTGGAACCAGACGCGCAGCCCCTGCCCCCGATCCAGCGCAATGCCGATATCACCGTTAAACAACCCCAGCGCACTGTCGTTACGCGAGATCATCACCGGGCGTCCTTCATACCAGCGTGAATGTGGCTGACGGCTGATGCGGCGTTTTTGCACCAGCACGTGCTCCAGCCTTTCGTTGAGTCCGGCCACGCCAAAAGGCCCGTCACGTAAGGCGCACAGCAGCTGGTAGCTGCCAAATGCCGCCAGAATTTCTTCTTCGGAGGCCTGATGTTGCACCCGGTCAAGGAAATGGTGATAACCCTGCAGGGCATCCTCCAGCATCACCAGATACTCTTCCCCGCTCTGGAGCTGCTTTTTCTCGATATCACTGAACGTGCCGTCAAATACTGAGCGAATAGCGTGACGATCGCCGCGGTTGACCGCGGCCGCAAGCTGCCCGATGCCGGAGTCGCTGCCGAATCGGTAGCTTTTTTGCAGCAGGCAAAGGCTGTCGCGCAGCGCACCCGCGACCGGACTGATGTTGCCTTCCATCTGGCATCCTGTCATCCCGGCCAGCTCCTGGGCACGCTGCACGGTAAAACCGGCGCTGGCCCAGGTACAAATATCGCCCAGCACCGCACCCGCTTCGACAGAGGCCAGCTGATCGCGATCGCCGAGGAAGATGACCCTGGCATGAGGCGGCAAGGCGTCAATCAGACGAGACATCATGGTCAGGTCGATCATCGAGGCCTCATCCACCACCAGCACATCCAGATGTAACGGATTCCCGGCATGGTAGCGCAGACGCTGGCTGCCCGGCTGAGCGCCAAGCAAACGGTGCAGGGTACTCGCTTCGGTCGGGAAACGCTGACGCTGGAGATCGGACAGCGGGAGCTGTTGCAGCGCACCACCCAGAGACTCGGTGAGGCGCGCGGCGGCTTTACCGGTTGGGGCGGCCAGCCGGATACGGCACTTCTCCTCTCCCGCCATCTGGATCAGCGCCGCCAGCAGGCGGGCGACGGTGGTGGTTTTACCGGTGCCCGGTCCGCCGGAAATCACCGAAATGCGCCGCGTTAACGCCACGGCCGCCGCCACCTTTTGCCAGTTAACGGCTTCGTCAGAGGTGAACAGCGCGTTCAGGGTACGCTGAACGTCAGCACTGTCATGAGGCAACGGCTGGTTGGCTTCGCTAAAGAAACTGGCCACAGCCCGCTCATAGCGCCACATGCGGTTGAGGTAGAGCCGGTCCCCTGTCAGCACCAGCGGCGTTGGCTCGTCCCCTGCGCTCACAGCCCGGGAACGCATCAGCGTTGTGGGCCAGTCCAGCGTTTCATCATGCAGGGCAAAACAGGCCTGCAGGGCGGCGGTTTTCGCCTCCGCCTGCAGGCGTGACAGCGGCAGGCAGACATGCCCCTCGCCGGTATCCCGGCTCAAGATGGCTGTCGCCAGCATCACGGAGGGTTCATCATTCCCCGCCACCATCATCGCAAACTGCACATCCAGACGACGCAACACGCGCTGTTCTACGGCCTCCAGCAATAATTCCTGCATCGTCATGACACAAGCTCCTCTCGGCTTGCAGAAAACAAGCTATCCATTTGATTTATTAACATTTCATCCGGGCGGGTGGTAAAGCAACCGGCCCCCGGCGAGCTGCCGTCCATCCCGCGTAAAAACAGGTAGATCACCCCGCCGAAATGCCGCTGATAGTCATAATCAGCGATACGGTGGCGCAGATAACGGTGTAGCGCCAGCGTGTAGAGCTGATATTGCAGATCGTAGCGGTGGGACTGCATCGCGCGCGCCATCGCCTCCGGGGTATAGGCCTCGCCATTTTCTCCCAGCCAGTTGGACTTATAGTCCAGCAGGTAGTAGCGGCCATTATGGCGAAACACCAGGTCGATAAAGCCTTTCAGCATACCGCGCACCTGGCGGAAATCGAGCGGCGGGCAGTCGCGTGACAGCGGATCGTACTCGCGGATCAATGCATCCAGCGCATCGGCGGTAAGCGGCCCGGCAACCGGCAGGTAAAACTCCATCTCAACCTGTTTATCGGTGGCTGATAGCTGGCTCAGCGAGACCCCCTCCTCATTGAGCGGTGTCTGCAGAACCTGGGTGATCCACTGGGTTAACACCGGCTGCCAGCGGGCGTCATAGCCGCCTTTCTGCAACATCTCCAGTACCCACTCCGGCGAGACGGGTTGGGTAAAATCGAGCGCTTCAAACAGACTGTGTAAAAAGGTGCCCGGCGAGGCGCCGCGCGGGAACTGATGTGGCGTCAGCTCCGGCTCTTGTACGACCTCGCCAGTGCCTGCGGCATCGATGTCGAGGCGCGGCATCAAATCCTGGGCGATACTGTGCCCGCGCTGTTGCAGCCCGGAATAACTGGTCACCCGCCAGTCATCGAACAGTACGCGAGCCACCTGCCGCGCCTGCAGATCCGGCATTGTTGACTCCGGCATGTTCCAGCGGGCGTTATCGGCCACCCCGGCAATCTGCAGCGCAAGAGGGCCAGTGCACAGGGTTTCCAGACACTGACGCAGCCCGACGGCATCTTTCGGCTCACCGCGCTGGATCAGGCGACCCAGCGCACTGAGGTGGAAATCGCTGTCACCAGACTTGTCGCCACGACGACGAAACAGCGGCGCGACGCCCAGACTGCAATGCCAGACCGAGCGGGTTAATGCCACATACAGCAGGCGCAAATCTTCCGCCAGCCGCTCGGCTTCGGCCAGCTCAACGCTGTCCTCCGCCTTGCTGAGATCGAGCACGGCTTCAAAGGTTTTGCGATCGTGGTAAAAGGCCTGATCCTGCACCCGATAGTTGGCAATGAAGGGCAGCCAGACCAGCGGGTACTCCAGACCTTTCGATTTGTGAATGGTGACAATTTTTACCAGATGTTTATCGCTTTCGAGGCGCATCTGCTGGCTGGAGGCATTGCTGTTAGGTTCGGCGATATGCTGCGCCAGCCAACGCACCAGTGCGTGCTCGCTTTCCAGCTGCGTTCCCGCTTCCTGAAGCAACTCGCTGATGTGCAAAATATCAGTCAGACGGCGTTCGCCGCCGGCGGTGGCCAGCATATTTTCCGCAATATTGCGCTGCGTCATGATGTCGCGCAGCATCGCCATCACGCCCCGCTTCTGCCAGCGTTCGCGGTAGTGGGTAAACTCTTCTACCGCCTCATCCCAGAGGGTTTCACTGTTATTCAGCATGTCGATGTCGCGAGCGGTAAGCCCGAGCATGGAACTTGCCAGCGCGCTGCGCAGGATGCTTTCACGCTCGGGTGCCAGCACCGCCTGCAGCAGCCAGAGCATCTCCTGGGCTTCGAGCGTTTCAAACACGCTGTCGCGGTTGGAGAGGTAGACCGAAGGGATGGTCAGCAGCGTCAGCGCATCGCGAACCAGCGCCGCTTCCTGACGACTGCGCACCAGCACCGTGATGTCCGAGGCTCTTACCGGCCGGGCCTCGTCACCCCGATGCAGGATGGCTTCACCGCGAACACCCGCACTCAGCCAGTCGCGGATTTGTGCCGCGCAGTGCTGGGCCATAAAGGCCTGATAATCTCCGACGCCACATCCCTCGCCCTCCATCAGCCAGACGTTCATCGCTGGCTGAAAATCACCCCGCAGCTCAAAGCGCAGCCCGGCATTTTTCGGGGCCGATTTGACCGGCAGGAACGGGATTTCACGGAACATGAAGGCGTCGTTCATTTGTGAAAAGAGGGTATTCACGCTTTCTACCATTCCGGGCGCTGAGCGCCAGTTGGTATCCAGCGTATAGTGCGCAGCGACTTCTCCACGCGCTTTCATATAGGTAAAGATATCTGCCCCACGGAACGCATAGATCGCCTGTTTCGGGTCACCAATCAGTAGCAGGGCAGTGTCTGGCTGCTGACGCCAGATCCGGCGGAAAATCCGGTACTGCTGGGGGTCGGTATCCTGAAATTCATCGATCATCGCCACCGGGAAACGGCCACGAATAGCCGCAGCCAGCGCATCACCATTATCACTGTTCAGGGCCTCATCGAGACGACTGAGCATATCGTCAAAGCCCAGCTCGCCACGGCGGCGCTTTTCCCGCGCCACTGCGGCGCGGATCTCTGCCAGCGCGCGGGTGATCATCAGATCGTTCAGGGTCAGCGGCTCAGCCAACAGAATGTCGATGGCGGCAAACAGAGGGTGCTGCGGCACTTCGCCGCCCGCTTTTGTCCGCTCCGCAAGAAACGTTTGCGAGAACTTTTCCAGCGCGTCAGGCAGTTGATAGCTGTGCTTCTCCTCCTGAGCCCAGGCCGTCACACGCTCGATGTATTTTGCCTGGTTGCCGCGGTTGAACTTACGCCGGTCGATACCGGAACGTTCAATAACCGCGTCGATTTCCGCCACGCTGCTGCACCACTGCTGCTTCATGGTGGCAATTAAGCCGACAATCTTCTCATGGCGGGAGGCCAGCGTTTCGTCCGCAGGCGGTGGGGATTTAATGACCGGGGCTTCGCCCTGCAGATAACGATCGATGGAGCGGAGTAACTCTTCCGGCCCTTTCCATAAACCATGAACCGCTTCGGCAATATCACGTGGCAAGGGGTAGCAGTGACGACGCCAGAAATCGGCGCACGCCTGGTAGCGCAACAGGGATTCATCTTCGATCAGTTGTTGCTCAAAGAGCATGCCGGATTCAAAGGCGTTCAGGCTGAGCATCCGCTGACAGAAGCCGTGGATGGTGAACACGGCGGCCTCGTCCATCTGGCGTTCCGCCAGTAGCAGCCACTGCGCCGCCTGCTGGGTATCTTCGATCTCGTCCAGCAGGCTGGCATATAGCGGGTTATCTGTGCTCTGTCTGAGGCAGGCAATCCGCAATTCGTGAATGTTAGCGCGGATACGGCCGCGTAGCTCTTCCGTTGCGGCTTCGGTGAAGGTCACCACCAAAAGCTCTTCTACGCTGAGCGGGCGGCTGAAGGCTGCGCTGCCGCCCAGTCCGAGCAGCAGACGCAGATAGAGTGCCGCAATGGTGAAGGTTTTTCCGGTTCCCGCTGAGGCCTCTATCAGTCGCTCCCCCTGTAACGGTAAACGTAGGGGATCAAGGGACTCGGCGGTATCGGTCATTCGTTCTTACTCCTGGGCAAAGATTGCTGCAATGCGCTCACGCTCTTCCAGACTGTCCAGCCTGCAGGCGGGGTGACGTCGGCTTTTTTACTCTGACTACCCGAGACCTGGGACAGGATCGCCATCCCCTGCGGGGCAACCACCGCCTGGTGGAAGAAGTCAGCCACTTTCTGCGGCGTGAGCTGTTTTATCTGGGCCACTACTTTATCATGCGAATCGAAGCGCATATTACCCCGATCGAAATCTTTGCTGATCTTTGATGCCTCTTCGGCCAGGGTTTGCGGCGGCTGCGTAATCTGGGCGATCACCGCCTGCTGGATCTGAGCAAACTCTTCTGGCTTCATGGCCCGCAACTTCGCTTCTGCCTGCGGGAAGAATGCCTGGAAACGCTGCCAGAGATAATCTGGCTGTTTATCACTGCTTTGCAGCAGGAAGCCCATTCCCCACTGGCGGCCCACGTTCATCGAGAAGGCAAACACGGCATAGCCCAGCTGCTCTTCGGTACGTAACTGGGTATAGAACCACGGCTGCACGATCTGTCCGAGCACGGCGCTGTAGGCCGAGCTGGCATATTCGTCATAGCCGGTCGGGACAAAGACCGCCGCCAGCGCAGAGTCTGTGCTGCTGCCGGGTTTCTCGAATATCACGTTCTGCTGTTTATCCACCAGCACATCCTGGTTGCGGCACCATTCAGTGCCCTTAGCCCCCAGCTGGGTGCGGACGTCCTGCGCCAGCGTTTTCGCCTGATCTTCGCTCATATTGCCCACCACAAGGAACTCTGGTCTGGCGTTGGTTTTCAGCGCCGCGCGGTAGGCCATCACCTCGTCCAGCGTAATTGACGGCAGCAGCGCCCGCCGATCTTCGCGCTGGAAGTAAGGCACCTGGGACAGCATTTGCACTGGCATAATGGCCTGATCGAACGCTTTGCCCTTCTCAGCGGAGTCCATCATTTGTGCATACCAGGATTTGGCCTGCGCCAGTTGCTCCTCGGTGGCGGTGTAGCTGAAATAGCCTTCCAGCAATGCCTTAAACAGCTGTGGCAGACGCTGGGTATAACCGTTGGCGTTGAGCATCAGGCCGTTGTTGGCGTTGGTCGAGAAACCGATCCCGCCCACGGCAGCCTGATTGCTGAGCTGATCCAGGGCGATACCGGCCAGATAATCATTCAGGGCAAACATTACCTGGTTTTTAGCGCTGTCCATCGCCGCAGGATTACGCAGCACCATGCTGACATTGGCTTTTGGCTCGCTGGCGAAATAGCGGCTCGGGGTATAGACCACACGCAGGTCAGACTCATCCACAATCAGCTGCGGTTTAGGGTACGCTTTAGCGGGCTTGATCAGCGTGAAGTCGTCCGGGATATAGGGGTTTACTTCCGGCAACTTGAGCGCGATGGCGGCAGATTTCTTCTGCCAGTCAGCAAAAGTTTGCTCGCTGATTTTATCCACCTGGTACTCAGCATTCACAAAATAGGCCGTTTTGTTATGCGGTTCGTCCGGGCTGATATACCAGATACGGGCGTTCTGCGGTGTCATCATCGCCAGACGGGCTTTGACGGCATCCGCATCATACTTATCCGCGATATTGACGGCATCCAGCGTATGCTCAACCGGCACACGGATCATGGTGTCCGCCAGCCACTCAACGTAGTCCATATCGCGGGTGATGGAGGGATAACGGAAGTCGAGATCCAGCACGTGCGCCAATTCATCGAAATAGCGTTTATCGACACCTTTATCACGCAGCAGCGACAGGTAGCTGAAAATCGCGGCGACCACCTCATCACGATGGGCCAGCCCTTTATCGGTTAAGGTCGCGGAGATAGCCAGCACACCACTGTTGCCGTTAACGATGGGATCAGAATCTGCGCGAATACCTTCCACCAGCCCCTGCTTTTGCAGCCAGTCGGACAGGGTATCCGGGCTGCGGTTGCCTATCAGATAGTTAACCAGTTCATCGGTTTTGCTGCGAAACTGCGCCGTGTTGTTATCAATGCGGAATTCAACGCGCAACACCTTTCGCGGCATCGCGGGAACATAGTGAATGATCAAGCCTTTCTGCGCATCGGTGACTACCGGTACGGTGGTTTCAGGGCGGGTAATGTCTTTATTCGGTACGCGGCCGTAAGTCTCGGCGGCGAGTTTCGCCAGCTCCGGCAGAGGTTTGTTGCTGTACACCACCGCTTTCATCAGATTGGCGGAGTAGTATTTGTCGCGGAACGCGTGCAGCGCATCGAGCACCGGGCTGCCTGGCTTATCGCTCAGGGTTTCAAGATTACCGCCGGAGAAACGGGAGCCAGGGTGCGCGGGGTTGATGGTTTCGGCGCTGACCTGCGCCATACGCATACCGTCCCGGGTACGGGCCAGCGTCAGCTCGGCATTAACGGCGTTGCGTTCGCGATCGGCATATTTTTTATCCAGCAATGGGGCGGCAATGGCATCCGCAAGGCGATCGACCGCGCCGTCCAGCGCATCGTTTTCGACTTCCAGATAAAAGGCCGTACGGTAGGGCGCGGTGCTGGCGTTATGGCTGCCACCGTGCATTTTTAAAAATTCGGCCAGGCTGTCAGGCTGCGGGTACTTTTTTGAACCCATCAGGGTCATATGTTCAAGATAGTGCGCAAGCCCAGGATGGGATTCAGGATCTTCCAGCGAGCCAACAGGCACCACCAGCGCCGACAATGACTTGACGGCCTGGGGATCGGAAACCAGCAATACGACCATCCCGTTATCAAGGCGGATCGCCTGATATTCGCGGGTATCTTTATCGCTTTTGCGGATCGTTTCCTGAATAGGTTGCCAACCGGTATTTGCTTGACTGAGGGGTGCCCAAAGAGCGACGAACAAAACTAAGGTTTTCAACAAGGTGCTGCCTGGCATTCACTACCTCTTCATCACGGACATCATCATTAACACGCTTCGTGCCGGACAGGCCAGCATCTCTTTGTGGTGTACATCAGTCCATGACAAGATGGGCATCATAAATGAATGCCCAAACCTGCGCAATTTTTATACAAGGTCAGGACTGATTAAATTTATACAGCGGCAACAGGTAGCGACGGGCCTCGTCTGTAATGGTCTGGAAGTACTCTGGCTCAAGGGTTCGCCACAGGCGTTGATACCAGACGTCGTCCCCTTCCCCACGCACGATCATGTTGCCTTCGTAGGCCTGCAAAAATTTGCTGCGCGCTTTTTGCAGGGTCGCGTCATCCGTTAACATCGCATCATTTGTGGCGTCATAACAGGTTTTAATCCACGCCCCCCCACTTTCTGGCAGCAACAGCAGCGGTGTATTCATCCCCTGCCGGTAACCCTCAACCAGCTGCGACAGATACTCCATTGCCTGTGCAGCAGGCAGCGCCGGGAAGCGCCATTCACCGTCTTTGCGCACAAACAACCGGCTCTCGCCTTCGCCACCGCTTGCACAATAGACAAGGTGTTCCAGCCAAAGTTGCAAACCTTGCGAAACGCTGAGCATCGACGGACGCCAGCGCAGCAAGCCATCTGGCTGCACATGTTGCAGCCACCCCGTCAGATTCACGCCGTTACAGTTGAGATCGATCTCCATGCTTGTACCGGGCTGGCGGCACTCTATCACCCGGTCTGCAAGCACCTGCATCTCCTCACACTGGGCATCCCAGGTGATTTCCCCGAAGGCGCCATATGGCAGCTGGCCCGCCGCGCGATAGCGGCGGAACAGCTTCTGCGCATCCTCCTGTTCCACCAGCGCGTTAAGCAACTGTTGGTTTAACTGGTAGCGGCTTAACCCATCCAGGGTAAACGGCTCCGCATCCGGGATCTCGCTCTCTTCGGAACGGAAATGAACCTGCAACCGCAACTGGAAAAAGGCCCGCACCGGGTGCGCCCAAAAGCGCTGGAGCTGTTCAAACGCCACCGTATCCAGCGGCAACGGATCCAGCGTCTGGATAAAGTCACCATGGGCCACCCCTTCCCGCTTCGCCGCGGGCAGCCATTCCCGGGCGTAGCTCTGCTGTTCGTTGTTCTCATAGTTGACGGCATCGAACGGCATACGGCTGTGACAGCAGGTAATATGCGCTTTCACGCGCTGTTCGCTTTCATCACAATTAAGTTGCTCATCGCCCGGCAGGTAATGGCTTTGCCCGATGTAGTCCACCAGCTCCTGAACCAGCACCGACGGGAACCGTTCACTGTTGTCCTGGATGGAGCGGCCGATGTAGCTGATATAGAGCTGCTGCTGCGCGGAGATCAGCGCCTCAAGGAACAGATAGCGGTCATCGTCGCGGCGGCTACGGTCGCCACGCTGGGACTGTTGGCTCATTAAATCAAACCCCAGCGGCGCCAGCGCGCGCGGGTAGACGCCGTCGTTCATGCCCAGCAGACAGACCACCTTAAACGGAATGGAGCGCATCGGCATCAGGGTGCAGATGTTCACCGGCCCGGCGAGGAAGCGCTGGCTGATACGCTCCTGGTCGAGACGCAGTGTTAATTCATCGCGTAACAGTGACAGCGGGATAGCTTCGCCATAGTGCGAAGAGATGCCCTCATCAATAATGGCCTGCCACTGTTGCTCGATTAACGCCATCGCCGCTTCTGTTTCCTGATCCGGCAGGAAGAAATCATTGAGCATTTCCCGGCATACCGGCATCCACTCCTCGAGCGAACGTGCTTTCACCAGCTCCCGCCGCCAGCGGTTAAGCTGCATCAGCAGCGAAGCCAGATGGCCGACCAGTTCGGCGATTAAGCCGCTGGATTCGTCATACGGCAGAACGGCATTCCACTCCCCCTGGCTGCTCTCCATGGCATAGCCGAGCAGCATGCGCGTCAGGCCAAACTGCCAGGTATGCTGGCCGGTGACCGGCAGTTCAAACTCCTGCACGTTGTCATCATCCATTCCCCAGCGTACGCCCGACTCGTTGACCCACTGGCGCAGATAACGCAGCGCGTCCTCGTCGATATCAAAACGGGCCGCCAGTACCGGAACATCGAGCAAGGCCAGTACATCTTCAGGTACGAAGCGGCTGTCCGGCAGGGAAAGCAGGCTGACAAACGCCTGCAGGGCCGGGTGGGACTGGCGCGCACGGCGGTCCGATATCGCAAACGGCACATAGCGATCGCCCGTCGCGCTGCCAAACACCGCCTGAATATAGGGACTGTAGGTGTCGATATCGGCCACCATGACCACGATATCGCGCGGCGTTAGCTGTGGATCGTCCTCCAGCATCGCCAACAGTTTGTCATGCAGCACCTCGACTTCTCGCTGCGGGCTATGGCACAGGTGGATAGATACGCTGCGATCGTCGGGATCGAGCCGACGCTTGTTAGCGCTACTGGCAAACTCGGCGGCGGTAACACCGGCCACCGCGCGGTTTTCCAGATCCAGAATATCCCGCTGCACGTTATGCAGCAGGCTGTCCGGGGTGATATCCGCAAAGGCATCGACATCCCCTTCGCCGGAAGCGGTCAGCTCCGAGAGCATATAGATATAGTCGCGTCCCAGTTTTCCCCAGGAGGCCAACAGCGGATTCGGTAAGTCCTGGATACCTTGTTCATCAAAGAGCTGCGCCGCCGTCTCGCTGTCTTTAAAGAGCGGCACCGCGTGTTCGTCGAACAGGCGACGACGCTGGCGCGTAACGAGGCGGGCCAGCCAACGGGCATCCTGAATATCCCCCCAGTAATGCCGACACGGGTTGGTAAACAGGATATGAATATCGATGTGTTTACCCAGCGCATTAAGCGCTTTCAGGTAAACCGGTGGTAAGGCGGAGATCCCGCAGATAAAGACCCGGGACGGCAGTCCGGCTGGTGGCACAGAGGCCGAATCCAGCATCGAGATAAAACGTTCATAAAGGTTGGCACGGTGCCACTGCGGCTGGCCCAGCTTTTCAGTATGTTCTACCAGCGCTTTCCACAGCGGTGCCTGCCAGGCTTGCGCCTGGTCGAGACCGTCAATCAGCTCGCCCGCTTCCCAGCGCGTTAACCATTCCGGGCGGTAGACCAGATACTGGTCATAGAGATCCGCAGTACGCGACGCCAGCTGAAACAGTTTTCGTTTGTCGGTATCGTCGTTCAGGTAGTGGCGCAGCATGGCGAATTCGTCATGCGTCAGCATCTCTGGCAGGAGCGCCATTAACTTCCAGCTCATGCTCTGTTTGTTGAACGCGCTCTGTTTTGGGATGTCCGGCAGCACGCGAACAAACATATCCCAGATAAAGCTGGCGGGCAGCGGGAAATCAATATTGGCGGCAATGCCAAACTTTTGTGACAGGGACATTTGCAGCCACTGGGCCATACCGGTGCTTTGAACCAGGATCATCTCCGGTTCAAAGGGATCGTCGAGCCGCTGCTGCTCGACGATAAATTCCATCAGTGCTTCCAGCACATCAAGACGGTTTGAGTGGTAGACCCTTAACATTGCTGCTCCCAACTACTGGCTAACCGGGCAGTGCAGGCGCGTTATTTGACCCTGCCGACCCAATGGAGAAATAAGTGAGACCGAGATGCTGACACATCCGGCCGGTGTTGTCTGCACCCTGTTTACCTGCCAGCCCGAAGGCATCTCCCCGGCGGCCAGCTGTGACTGCGACCAGACATGACGCCAGAGCTGGCGATACTGCTCAAGGGCGACAAAGCGGCTGGCTAAAACACGATGGTAACCTGCCAGCCCGGTAACGACCATGACCATCAGCATCATGGCCAGCAAGACCTCGACGATGCTGAACCCTTTCTGTTTCGCTACGGTTGCTGACATAACGCCGTCTCCTTCAGGGGACAAAAATCGCTCCAGCCCTGCGGCGAGAAAGAGACTCCGTCATTCTTTACTTCGCCCAACCGCCACATCGTCACGCTGCCGCTGCTGGCAATAAGTAACGCGCGCCCTTCAAGGATGCGTAAGCAGACGCGCCACGGTTGCTGCGGATGCTGTCGGCATGTGGGCTCAGTCTGAGTTGGCCAGGAGAGCATTCTGCCCCACTCCAGCGCTGACTGGGCTATCGCCTGATGCTGTATCGCCTGATGTTCCGTACTGACGATTCGCGTCAGCGCAGCAAGCTGCTGGTTAAGCCCGGCCAGCATCAGGCTGCCGAGAATCAACAGCAGGAGCACCAGCGCCAGCGACGACATTCCCTGCTGACGGTTCACAGATTAAACCCGGTCACGGTGTGGCGCGCCTCGAACTGGCGCTGATGCTCTCCGTCGAGAGAAGCCGCCAGCGTCAGGCTCAGCTCCGGCGCAAAGCCCGCACGTGAAATCCGCTGCACCTGAAAACGCTGAACCCTGATCCTGTCAGGGTCGGTTATTCTCTCCCAACCCTTACCGCCGCACTGCGTCGCACCTCGCAAAGTTTCCAGTGCGCCGTCGCTCAGGCGAAAACCAGTCTGCTCTGCGGCGGCTGATGGCAAGGTTTCCCAGCGGCCATTACTGTTTTCGTCCCACTGAACAATGACGCATTCGCCCCGCTGACCAATCGTCAACGGCTGTCCCTCGCACTTGCCCGCGCAATATCCCGCCCGTTGCAGGTGTTTACCTATGCCGTTTATGCGCAGCCATAGCTCCTCTTCCAGCTCCTGCTGCTTCGTGAGCAGCACTACTGACCGCTGTAGCGCGGGCAAGAATCGCGCCGCACTCATCAGCAGTACGCTGCTTATCGCCATCGCGACCAGCACTTCGGTCAGTGAAAATCCCTGCTGCTTTAGCGGCATGCGAACTCTCCCTTTCCGTTGCACATACGGATACGCCCCCACGAGGATACGAGAATTAGCCACTCCCCGGCCTGGCTTTGCAGGCGTATGCGGCCAGCCCAGGCGGTATCCCGTAAACCGTAAAATCCCAGCCCAGGCGTTAACTCGGTGAGCTGAATGCCAGGCCACTGTGGCGTAATCACAAACGCATTGTCTGCCTGACAGGCCGGAATGCCAGTTTTTAACAGACACCACCGTTTGCCGTCCTGTTTCAGGGTCACGGTATTGTCCAGGTTATTTCGCCAGGCATCATTTCGCAGCACCACCAGATAATCACGCACCTGGCGCGCCGTCTGCCACAGCTGCTGTTGCTGCTGCCAGCGCCGCCAGCCATAGAGACCTGCCGCACTGAGCGTCAGGATCAGCGAGATGGCGATCAGCATTTCCATGAGGGTAAAGCCCTTTTCCTTTTTCATGGCAGCAGTGTGCCCGGAGGAAAAAAACGGTTCGAGCGGCAGAAAGGCAGATTACGAGGCGGTTTCAGCACTTTTAGCGGAATTGCAGCGCGTTGCAATCCTCACGGATGCAGCCTCGCAAAACCATCACGCGGGCATAAAAAAACCGGCGCGAAGAGCGCCGGTTATGTCACGATTGTGGCATCAGATTGCCACAGGCGCTTTGATACCCGGATGCGGGTCGTAACCTTCAATTTCGAAATCTTCGAAGCGATAGTCGAAAATGGAGTCCGGTTTACGTTTGATAACCAGCTTCGGCAGCGCACGCGGCTCACGGGTCAGCTGCAGGTGGGTCTGCTCCATATGGTTGCTGTACAGGTGGGTATCTCCACCGGTCCAGACAAAATCACCCACTTCCAGGTCACACTGCTGCGCCATCATATGCACCAGCAGTGCATAGCTGGCGATGTTGAACGGCAGTCCGAGGAACACATCGCAGGAGCGTTGGTAGAGCTGGCAAGAGAGCTTGCCATCCGCTACGTAGAACTGGAAAAACGCGTGGCACGGGGCCAGCGCCATCTTATCCAGCTCGCCCACGTTCCAGGCAGACACGATGATACGGCGCGAGTCTGGATCGTTTTTCAGCTGATTCATCACGGTGGTGATCTGGTCGATATGGCGGCCATCCGGCGTTGGCCAGGCGCGCCATTGCTTGCCATAGACCGGGCCAAGATCGCCGTTTTCATCCGCCCATTCGTCCCAGATGGAGACATTGTTCTCACGCAGATAGGCAATGTTGGTATCGCCCTGCAGGAACCAGAGCAGTTCATGAATGATGGAGCGTAAATGGCAGCGCTTGGTCGTGACCAGCGGAAAGCCTTCCTGCAGATTGAAGCGCATCTGGTGGCCAAAAATGGAGACCGTCCCGGTGCCGGTGCGATCGTTCTTTGGCTTGCCCTCATCGAGCACTTTTTGCATCAGTTCAAGATACTGTTTCATGATTCCTCAGGAGACCTGTTGCTGTGGACGACGGAACGCCCAGACCATCATTGCAATGCCCGCGATAATCATCGGAATGGAGAGGATCTGCCCCATGCTGATGTACTGAACCCACGTCCCGGTAAACTGCGCATCCGGCTGACGGAAGAACTCAACGATGATGCGGAACGCGCCATAACCGATCAGGAACAGGCCCGATACGGAGCCGGTCGGACGCGGCTTGCGAATAAACAGGTTCAGAATGATAAACAGCACCACACCTTCCAGCGCCATTTCATACAGCTGGGACATATGGCGCGGCAGAACGCCGTAGGTATCGAAAATGGACTGCCACTCCGGGTGCGATGGCAGCAGCGCCATATCTTCGGCACGCGACTGCGGGAAGAGCATGGTAAACGACACGCTCGGATCGACGCGGCCCCACAGTTCACCGTTGATGAAGTTACCGAGACGACCCGCACCCAGACCAAACGGGATTAATGGCGCAATAAAATCAGCCACCTGGAAGAAGCTGCGTTTGGTGCGTTTAGCGAAGATGACCATCACCAGGATGACACCAATCAGGCCACCGTGGAAGGACATGCCGCCATCCCAGACGCGGAACAGGTAGAGCGGATCGGCCAGGAAGACCGGGAAGTTATAGAACAGCACATAGCCGATACGTCCACCGAGGAAAACGCCGAGGAAACCGGCATACAGCAGGTTTTCCACTTCGTCTTTGGTCCAGCCACTGCCAGGGCGTTTGGCGCGACGGCCAGCCAGCCACATGGCAAAGACGAAACCGACCAGATACATCAGGCCGTACCAGTGAAGCGCGACGGGTCCAATTGAGAAAATGACCGGATCAAACTCCGGAAAATGCAGATAGCCACTGTTCATCTGTCACCACAAGATGTTGTTATTCCGCTGAAAGTGGACAGCGGTAGAGATGCGCGCAAAGGCGTACCCTGCGCTCCAAAGGTGCGAATCATAGCACAAGCGAGCGAGGAGGTTGCGCCCGAGATGTAAAAGATGTGTATAGAGACTTCGCGTAGTTTGTGTCCCTCCCCCGGGGAGGAGGGATACCCGGCGTTTAACGTCCGCCGCGGATCAGGCCACCCATACCGCGACGCTCCATAAAGGCCGCCACCTGATGACGTACTTCCGTCGCCAGCTGCGCTTCAAGGCTGCGTTTTGCCAGCAGCTGCGCCTCTTCAAAATCGATATGCCGCAGCAGATATTTCACACGGGCGACAGAGCGTCCGTTCATGGATAAGTGACGGAAACCGAGGCCGATCAGGATCGCGACACACATCGAGTCACCGGCCATCTCGCCGCACAAACGCAGATCGATGCCCTGCTCTTGTGCCTCGCGGGCGATCATCGCCAGCGCACGGAGCATCGCCGGATGCAGGCTATCGTAAATACTCGCCACCCGGGTGTTGTTACGATCCACCGCCAGCATGTACTGGGTCAGGTCGTTAGTGCCCACCGAGATGAAATCGACGCGGCTCGCCAGCTGCGGCAGCATAAAGACCATCGAGGGGACTTCGAGCATCACCCCAATCCGCGGTTTCGGAATTTCGTAGCCGATCATCTCTTCGACTTCGCGCCCGGCACGTTCAATAAGACGGCGGGCTTCGTCGATCTCGTCGATGCTGGTCACCATCGGCAACAAAATGCTGAGGTTACCGGTCGCGGCATTGGCGCGCAGCATGGCGCGCACCTGGATCAAGAAGATCTCCGGCTGATCGAGGGTAATGCGGATCCCGCGCCAGCCCAGGCAGGGGTTCTCTTCGCTGATCGGCATGTACGGCAGTTGCTTATCCGCACCGACATCCAGGGTGCGTAGCGTCACCGGTTTGTCGTTGAACATCTGCAACATGCCCTGATACTGCGCCACCTGCTCCTCTTCGGAGGGGAAGCCGCTTTGCAGCATAAACGGAATTTCTGTGCGGTAGAGGCCGATGCCATCAATACGGCTGCCGAGCTTCTCTTCATGCTCGGGGCTTAACCCGGCATTGAGCATGACTTTGATCCGCTCGCCGCTTTTCAGCGCGGCAGGCTGATTAACGTCATCTTCGGCAAGACGGCTCAGCTCGTTCTCTTCGCTGATGAGCTTTTGATATTCTTGCAACAACACCGGTTCAGGATCGACCAGCAGCTCGCCGCGATAGCCATCGACCACCAGCGTGCGACGATGCAGCGCCGATGGCTGAATATCGGCCCCCATTACGGTCGGGATCCCTAGCGCACGCACCATAATGGCGGCGTGAGAGTTAGCGGCGCCATCGCGCACCACGATCCCGGCCAGTCGGTCCTGCGGCAGCTCTGCGAGGGTGGTTGCCGAGAGCTCATCCGCCACCAGCACAAAGCGCGGCGGCCAGGTATTAGCGCCCTGAATGGTGTCATCCAGATGGAACAGCAGACGCTGGCCTAAGGTGCGCAGATCCCCGGCACGCTCTTTCAGATAGCCGTCAGTTAAGGAGGCGAACTGTTCGGCGAATTTTTCGATGATCTTTTTAACCGCCCACTCGGCGACCGCGCCGTTGTCGACCTCGTTAAACAGCTCCCGGCGCAGGCGGGCATCGGACAACAGGTGAGAGTAAAGATCGAAGATCGCCGCCGTCTCTTTCTGCGCCCCGGCAGCAAAACGCTTGCTGTAACGGCGAAACTCGTTCGCGGCCTCTTCCAGCGCGCCGGTGAGACGTTCGCGCTCAAGAGCGGTGTCCAGCGTCGAGGCTTCGTAAACCTGCTCCATTAACGGCAGCGTGGCGTCCATCCAGCCTTCTGCAATCGCAACACCCGGTGAGGCCGGTAAAGCGCGAATGCGCGTCTGCCGGTACTGACCAAACAGTGCCGTCAGCTGAGACTGGGAAAGAATGGCGGCCATTTGCGTGGCCAGCGTAACGAGGAACGACTCTTCGCTTTCATCATACTGGCGCAGCTCACGCTGCTGTACCACCAGCACGCCAAGTAGCTGACGGCGCTGGATAATCGGCACGCCGAGGAAGGCGCGGAAGCGCTCCTCTTTGACGGAGGGGATATATTTAAAGCTGGGGTGTTTCTGCGCATCGGCAAGGTTGATGGGTTCCGCCAGACGCCCGACCAGACCTACAACGCCTTCATCAAATGCCAGCGCAACGGTACGACCACGCGGTTTTTTTAATCCGCGCGTGGCCATAAGGTAGTAACACCTGCGGTCGTGATCGGCCAGATAGACCGAACACACCTCGGTTTCCATCGCAAGGCAGATATCCGTGACCAGAATATCCAGCGCCTCGTTGAGCCGTGGGGCACTGGCCACCTTCTCGACTATTTCGCGCAGGCGGGTGAGCATAATGTGCGTAGCTTAACCTCTTTTACGTCGCCAGGCAGGTGCGCTCTGCGGCTTAGGAGGGGCCTCCTGAAGCATCATCACGGCACTTGCGAACTCTTTCATCACCCTACGGTAAACGTCGCGCTTAAAGGACACGACCTGACGAACGGGATACCAGTAGCTGACCCAGCGCCAGCCATCAAATTCGGGCGTGCTGCTGGTTTGCATATTGATATCCGCATCGCTGCTCACCAATTGCAGAAGAAACCATTTCTGTTTCTGGCCGATACATACCGGCTTTGTGTCCCAACGCACCAAACGCTTCGGTAACTTGTAACGCAACCAGTTGCGGGTCGAAGCCAGAATGCGGACATCCTTGCGGCTTAAGCCAACTTCTTCGAACAGCTCCCGATACATCGCTTGCTCTGCTGACTCTCCTGGATTAATCCCACCTTGGGGAAATTGCCAGGAGTGCTGACCATATCGCCGGGCCCACATAACCTGACCCTGGCGATTACAAATTACGATACCTACATTCGGGCGGTAGCCATCGTCATCAATCACCGGACTACCCCAAACTAAACCTTATATATAAATGATTGTTTCACACTCCAGTGAGGCGGTAAACCACTCTCTTTCTGGCCTGGAGCCGAATAACATTTGAATAACTCACAATTATCATCAGAGTTATAAACAGATGACCGGTCAGAAGGGCAATTTTATTCACTTTTTCTGTGGATAGAGTTGTGAAGAAGTGTGGAATTACCGATGGACAACCCAGATCACTCTGAATATTGCAGATAAGACTGATTTTTACAAAGGACTATATTTCATAGAGTTAAACTGTGGATTACCTGAATTACAGGCCTTAGTGTGATGCAGGTCACTTTAAAGATCGTCGTACTGATGAAAGATCGAACAACGTCGGTTTTATCCACAGATTGTGCCAATAAGTTAGGCACATTTTGTCTGATTTTTCGATTTTCATCCCACGTCAAGGCTGTAAATGGAAACAGTAGTGGGGGTTATGCCCAGTTATCCCATTTTTCTGTGGATAACAGGGTGTAAGATCCTGTTTATTGTCAGTGACCAGATTTGAACAACTGGGATATATCTCGTACCTAAACGGGTTAGCAGTTGATAAAAATTCTGATAAATCATCCACCTGGCACAGGCAAAAAGAAAAAGTTAAACTCTGTTTGTGCAGTGGAAAACTGCTGTTCATTTTTTAACCAAAAGGCAATCACCATGCTTCCCCTCGCTCCACTGACCTCCCCCCCCGCAACGGAAGCGGCACTATTGCAACAAGCGCAGCGCCTGGCGGGATATTCGCTGGGAGAGCTCGCCGCTCTGGCCGGTCTGCCTGTTCCGCCCGATCTGAAGCGTGATAAAGGGTGGACGGGCGTTCTGCTGGAGCTGTGGCTGGGGGCCAGCGCGGGCAGCAAACCAGAACAGGATTTTGCCGCCCTGGGGGTGGAACTGAAGACTATCCCAATCGACAGCCTCGGTCGCCCACTGGAGACGACCTTTGTCTGCGTGGCACCCTTAACCAGCAATACCGGGATCACCTGGGAGAGCAGCCACGTGCGGCATAAGCTGAAGCGGGTGCTGTGGATCCCGGTAGAGGGGGATCGTGCGATCCCATTGGCGGCACGGCGCGTCGGCGCGCCTTTGATCTGGAGCCCGGATGAAGATGAAGATCGTCAGCTGCGGCTGGACTGGGAAGAGTTAATGGACATGATCGTGCTGGGTCAGGTTGAGCGTATCACCGCCCGTCACGGCGAAGTGCTCCAGCTGCGACCCAAAGCGGCAAACAGTAAAGCCCTCACCGAGGCCATCGGCGCGCGCGGCGAACCGATCCTGACGCTGCCCCGTGGCTTTTATTTGAAAAAGAACTTCACAGGTGCTCTGTTAGCCCGTCACTTTCTGCTGAACACGTGACTTTTTAGCCAGAATTATGTCTTTTATCACATAATTGCCCGTTTTTTCAGATTTCACCGCTTTGTTAAAACCTAAGCCCGAGTTATTACTACACTAAGATGTGATACGAGCCAGGTGGAGGTAATAAAAATGAAGAAATGGGCAGTAATAATCTCGGCTGTTGGTTTAGCGTTTGCCGTTTCAGGTTGTAGCAGCGATTACGTCATGGCGACGAAAGATGGCCGCATGATCCTGACCGACGGCAAACCCGAAGTCGACGATGATACCGGTCTGGTCAGCTACCGGGATCAGCAGGGTAATAATATGCAGATTAACCGCGACGACGTTTCACAGATTATTGAAAGATAGTCGTAAAGGTCAGCAGCTTGCTGGCCTTTTGATTTTTCTCTTCCCCTTTCGCTTCCCCTCTGCCATGTTTGTATACCCGTCATACTTCAGGTTACAGACGCGTTGGCTGCGCTTGCTCGCTCCAGTCACATAGTTATCTATGCTCCTGGGGATTCGCTCTCCTGCCGCCTTCCTGCAACTCGAATTTTGTAGGGTATGTTCTTTGTCGGGAAGTTCCTTCCTGATGCGCTTAACATGTCAAATAAGGAAGCCGGCTATGCATTATCACCGTATCCCCCATAGCGCTCTTGAGATAAGCCAACTGGGGTTGGGCACGATGACATTTGGTGAACAAAATAGCGAAGCCGATGCCCATGCCCAACTCGATTACGCCGTCAGCCAGGGCATTAACCTGATTGATGTCGCAGAGATGTACCCGGTGCCACCCCGCCCGGAAACCCAGGGCTTAACCGAAACTTATGTCGGCAACTGGCTGGCAAAACGCGGCAACCGCGAAAAGCTGATTGTCGCCTCCAAAGTCAGCGGCCCGTCGCGCAATAATGACAGCGGCATTCGCCCGAATCAGATGCTCGATCGGAAAAACATCCGCGCCGCGCTGGATGCCAGCCTGACGCGTTTACAGACCGATTATCTCGACCTTTATCAGGTCCACTGGCCTCAGCGCCCGACCAACTGCTTCGGCAAGCTTGGATATAGCTGGAGCGATAGCGCGCCGGTCGTCACCCTGCTGGAAACGCTGGAAGCCTTAACCGAATGCCAGCGCGCGGGGAAAATCCGCTACATCGGCGTCTCTAACGAAACGGCCTTCGGCGTCATGCGCTATCTGCACCTGGCGGATAAGCACGACCTGCCGCGCATCGTGACCATTCAAAACCCGTACAGCCTGGTGAACCGCAGCTATGAAGTGGGTCTGGCGGAAGTGAGCCAGTATGAAGGCGTTGAACTGCTGGCCTACTCTTGCCTGGCCTTCGGGACGCTGACCGGTAAGTATCTCAACGGTGCCAAACCGGCGGGAGCACGTAATACGCTGTTTAGCCGCTTTACCCGTTACAGCGGTGAGCAGACGCAGAAAGCGGTGGCAGCCTACGTCGATATCGCTAAACGTCACGGGCTGGATCCGGCGCAGATGGCACTGGCCTTTGTGCGCCGTCAGCCGTTTGTTGCCAGCACCCTGCTGGGCGCGACCACCCTGGAGCAGCTGAAAACGAACATTGAAAGCTTCCATCTGGATCTGAGCGAAGAGGTGTTAGCGGAGATTGAAGCGGTGCATCAGGTGTATACCTACCCGGCGCCGTAATAAAAGCAAAAAGGCAACCTGAGTTGTAATGCCAGTCAGTTAAGCCCGGCGGATTGTTCCGTTCACCTCATGTTCAGCAGAACATGGCATTACACAACCCGTGAACGTGACAAGGGGGGCCGCCGGGTCCCCCTTGTCAATCCCCGCGGCCCCGCAATGAAACCGGTGCTCCGCACTGCGCTCACCTCCCGACCGGCTGCCTGCGGTCGGCTCAACTCGACATCCTGTCTCGATTCGCCTCTGGCCACCATCCCTGGCGTCCAGTCCTTGTCATCCGGTCTCCGGTTCGCCGGTTTCAGCGGGGACTCAACACCCGAGCCCCTTTCAGACGAATGCGAAGCGTGAGGGAGCGTGAATCCGGCTGAAAATCGACGAAGCGTTTCCGTAAGGCCGGGAGGGCATAGCCTGCAGGGATGCAGGCTGGTGCCCGACCCGAAAGCCTGAAGGAATAAGCTGAGTGCACCGCGAAGCGGCGATTTTCCTGGCCGGGAGCCGGGGTAGCCAGGAGGGGGAGGCGGCGAGCCCCCTGGCACGTTCACCGCAGCGGAGGGGGCATAAAGCAGAGGTGCTTTAGTGAACGGAACCTGTCCACTTCAGTCACTTATAAATACCGAATCGTTTAACTGACTGGCATTACAACCTGAGTTGCCTTATTTAATATTTGCGCCCTCTCTCAAGGAGAATGGTTCAGGATGAGGGCATCAGACCGGACAGCCCGGCGCGGTATTAACGCCGACGCTGCCACACCCACAGCGCCGCAATCGCCAGCGCAAACAGGCCACCAAATCCAACGCCAATGCCCACCACCGGCACCCCCACCTTCACGGCCAGCGAGTAAAGCCCGAGCATCAGCAGCATGGCGGCGTTTTCACCGAGGTTTTGCACCGCAATGGCATTGCCTGCGCCAACGGTATGTTTCCCGCGCTCCTGCAGCAGCGCATTGAGCGGTACCACGAAGAAGCCCCCGCAGATCCCCATCAGGAACAGCAGCGCATAGGCCGGTAACAGCGCATGTTGCAGGGCGAAGATCAGCACCACCACGCCAATCAGGATCCCGGCAGGCATACAGCGGGCCACCGTTTGCAGCGTCACCAGCTTCGCCGCGGCACCCGCGCCGAGAACGATCCCCACCGCTACCATTGCGTTGAGATAGGTTGGCGTGGCGTTATCGGTAATGCCCAGCGCTGTGGGCACCCACAGCACCAGCAGGAAGCGCAGCGTGACCCCTGCGCCCCAGAACATGCTGGTCCCCATCAGCGAGAAGCGGGTTTCACCGTTTTGCCACAGTACGCGGCAGGCGTTAAAGAAGCTGGCGGTCATCGGCGTAAAACGCCAGGACTGCCCCGGACGCGCCGCCGGCAGTTTCGGGATGAAGACGTTGGCGATCACCGCCCCGCCATACACCACGGCACAAACGCCCAGCGCCGCCAGCACATGCCAGTCTGCCAGCACCCCACCCGCCATGGAACCCAACAGGATCGCCGCAATGGTTGACGCTTCCATCAGCCCGTTAGCTTTGACCAGCTTATCCCCGGTCGTCAGCTCGCCGAGGATGCCGTATTTAGCCGGTGAGTAGGCTGCCGCCCCAATCCCTACCAGCGTATAGCCAATAAACGGGTTCACGCCAAAACAGATGCTGGCAGCACCCAGCAGTTTCAGGCTATTGGCGAACATCATCACTCGCCCTTTCGCGAAGCTATCCGCGACCTGACCCACAAAGGGGGCGAAAACGATGTAAGCGCCCACAAACACCATCTGCAGGATCGGTTGACTCCAGTCCGGGTAAAACTGGGATTTGAGCAGCGCCAAGGTGGCAAACAGCAGTGCGTTATCGCCAAAGGCAGAGAGGAACTGGGCGGCGGTGACCGCCATCATTCCTTTCGACCAGATTGAGGTGTTAGTGTGTACTGACTCACTCATTATGCGGCTCCGCCTGGTCAACCATGCCTTTGAGGGTGACAAAATCCGGCTTGCCGCTGCCCAGCACCGGAAGCTGTTTTAAGTAGCGAATATCGCGCGGTACCGCCAGCTCAGGAATGCCATGCTCTCGCGCCTTCTGAAGCAACTGCTCGCGCTTCAGCTCGCTATCGGTGGTAAAGAGCACCAGCGCCTCGCCTTTACTGGCATCGGTTTTCACTGCAGTGGCGTGCATTTTGTCCGCCGAAACGGCCAGCGCCAGCTGTTCAACCATCTCCAGCGACACCATTTCCCCGGCGATTTTGGCAAAGCGTTTTGCGCGGCCCTGGATCTGCACATAGCCCTGCTCGTCAAAGCGTACGATATCGCCGGTGTCGTACCAGCCGGTTTCGACCTCGCCGTTGATATTTTCTGCCGTTGGCGCTTCCAGCACGCCCGGGTTTTCTACCCGCAGGTAGCCGTTCATGACGTTCGGCCCTTTCAGCTGCAGGCGTCCGCCCTCTTCAATGCCCGGAACGGCGAGCAGACGCGCGTCCATCCCCGGTAGAATGCGCCCGACGGTGCCGGGCTTCGCCGCCATCGGCACGTTAATAGAGACCACCGGCGCGCACTCGGTCACGCCGTAGCCTTCCAGGATGCGCAGGCCAAACTTGTCCTGCCACAGCTGGCGGGTGCTCTCCTGTAATTTCTCCGCCCCGGCCACCACGTAACGCACGCGGTGAAAATCATACGGATTGGCGAAACGGGCGTAGTTGCCGAGGAAGGTCGAGGTGCCAAAGATCACCGTACAGTTACGGTCATAGGTCAGCTCAGGCACAATGCGATAGTGCAGCGGGCTAGGATAGAGGAACACTTCGGCACCGGTAAGCAGCGGCGTGAACAGCCCCACCGTCAGTCCAAAGGAGTGGAACAGCGGCAGCGCCGACATAAAGCGATCCCGGGCGGTGAAGTCAGCGATAGTTTTAATCTGCTCGACGTTGGCCAGCAGGCTTTTATGGCTGTGGACCACCCCTTTCGGGTTCCCCTCCGAGCCGGAGGTAAAGAGGATCACGGCGGCATCTTCCGGCTGCTGTTTCACCTGCGCCAGGTACGGCATCAGCAGGTGAGCAAAAATCCAAAGCTTATCGCCCGCGGTGACCTCTGCTTTCAGATCTTCGAGGAAGACCCAGCGCACCTGGGTGAGCTGCTCAGGCAGATGCCAGAGTTTGCCTTTATCGAGAAACGTGCGTGAGGTAAACACAGTATTGATTTGCGCGGCGGTGAAGGCGCTGCTCAGTCCTTTCACCCCTGCGGTGTAGTTCAGCATCGCCGGAATACGCCCGCGGGAGACGGCACCAAAGATCACCGCGGCGCTGATCCCGGCATTCGGCAGCAGCAGGCCGATCTTTTCCCCTTGCTTGCTGTATTTTTCAAGGATACGGCCAACAAACAGGGTTTTGGTCAGCAGCTTGTGATAGCTGTCAGGAGCAAAATTGATATCGTCGATGCAGTGTTTCTTTGCGCCATAGCGGTACATCGCCGACAACAACGACTCGTACAGGGTTTCGCGAGGGCGCACCGCCATCCGGGCTTCCATCATGACCTGATGCAGCATCTCCCCGGCGATTTTACGTCGATCGCGGGCGCGAGGTGCATCGGGCATCGGCAAAGTGGTCGGCGGCAGCAGATGCAGGGTAATGCGGGGGAACAAGCGCTGTTTCACCAGCCCTTTCAGACGGCTGAAAAAGGTCAGCTCCGCGCCTTCAATGCGCACCGGCACCACGGTGGCACCGGATTTCGCCGCCACAAAACCCGCGCCGTCATAGATTTTCATCAGCGAGCCGGTGATAGAGATGCGCCCTTCCGGGAAGATCACCACCGGACGCCCCTGCTCAATCAGACGCACCAGGTTTTTGATCATCATCGGTTTGGTCGGGTCGAGCGGAACAAAATCAATCAGTGATGTCAGCCAGCGCATGTACCACTGCTTGCTGACAGAGGTATAGACCGCGAACACCGGCCGCACGGGTAAAAACAGCGCCAGCAGAATGCCGTCAATAAAGGAGACATGATTGGGGGTGATAAGAACGCGCCCGGCGTGCAATGCCTGGGTGTCGCCCGTCAGACGGACACGAAAAAGAATACGGAACAGCGTGCGGAAGAACCCAAATAACATCTCAACTCCCTTTGCCTTTCAATTTGTCGGGTTACGGTAAATTGTGGCAGATTACACGAGAAGTGCAGCAGGAGCGACAGCCGGATAGAGACAAAAAAAAACCTGCGCATCTGCGCAGGTTGGTGCAAGAGATGAGTACGCAGTACGTACTAAGAATTCTCACCAATCAATACCTCTGGGATCTTGATTGTGGCGTCTGGCACCCGACTTCTCCAGTGCTAAAAAGCAAGCGAATGAGCCGAAGTGCAACCAGGTGTGAATTTTATCTGCGGCTGTTACATGTTGAACAACAAGCAAAAAAAACCTGCGTAAGAACGCAGGCTGGTGTAAAGCTTGGCAGTTAACCGCGGGTTAACGTCACCTATCAATACCTCTGGGATCTCAAATGTAGCAATGGCGACTCTTTCCCTGCCAGCAGACAATCGCAACAGCCTGAGGCAAAGTGTAACCAAAGATTCAAATTCACCCGCCTTTGTCACGCTTCGCTGTGTAACGATTACACAATTTCCGCAGCCCTGTATCACCTTTGTGAAATGCCTCACCGCCCTGCGCTTGAATACACCTGACTTTTCCGCAACACTAATTAGTGTGTAAACGCTTACCCCAATGAGAAGGTAGAGAATGGCGACAATTAAGGATGTGGCCCGACTGGCGGGTGTTTCTGTTGCCACGGTTTCACGCGTCATCAACAATTCACCCAAAGCCAGCGAAACCTCCCGTCAGGCGGTGCTGGCTGCGATGGAATCACTGAACTATCACCCTAATGCCAACGCCCGGGCACTGGCCCAGCAGTCTACCGATACCGTCGGGCTGGTGGTGGGCGATGTGTCAGATCCCTTTTTCGGCGCGATGGTGAAAGCCGTGGAGCAGGTCGCCTACCACACCGGCAATTTTCTGCTGATCGGCAATGGTTACCACAACGAACAGAAAGAGCGTCAGGCGATTGAGCAGTTGATTCGTCACCGCTGCGCGGCGCTGGTGGTGCATGCGAAGAAGCTGCCGGATGATGAGCTCGTCCATCTGATGAAGCAGATCCCCGGCATGGTCATTGTGAACCGCATTATTCCCGGCTATGAACAGCGCTGCGTGGCTCTGGACGATCGCTATGGCGCCTGGCTTGCCACTCGCCACTTGATCCAGCAGGGTCATACCCGCATCGGCTACCTCTGCTCTAACCACCCCATCTCTGATGCCGAAGACCGACTACAGGGTTATTACGATGCGCTGCGCGAAAACGACCTGCCCTGCAACGATCGTCTGGTCACCTATGGCGAACCCGATGAGCGCGGCGGCGAGCAGGCCATGACGGAGTTGCTGGGACGCGGGCGTAACTTTACGGCGATTGCCTGCTATAACGACTCAATGGCGGCCGGGGCGATGGGCGTATTAAACGATAACGGGATTGACGTGCCGGGGGATATTTCGCTAATCGGCTTCGATGACATTCTTATCTCCCGCTATGTTCGCCCGCGGCTGACCACGGTGCGCTACCCGATTGTCACAATGGCGACCCAGGCGGCGGAGCTGGCGCTGTCACTGGCGGATAAACGCCAGCCGCCGGAGATCACCCACGTGTTCAGCCCGACGCTGGTGCGCCGTCACTCGGTCACGCCGCCGGCAGAGTCCACCAGCGAATAGCGGTACAGGTGCACGGTTTTGTCCGGGTACTCCAGGCCGTCACCGATGTAGTGCCAGCCGTAGCGTTCATAGAAATCGCGGCAGGCTGACCAGAGATGCAGCTCGCGATGCCCGTTCTCTGCGGCATACCTCTGCACATGATGCTGTAATTTGCCCGCCAGCCCCTGCCCGCGCGCCGCTTCATCCACATAGAGCGCCGCCAGCCAGGGGTAGAGATCCTGGCGGGTGATCAGATCGCAGCGCCATAACCCCACCGTGCCAAGTAACTGCTCGCCCTCGGTGGCAATAAAGGTGAGCGGCAGCGCGCCCGGAGTCTGACTGTAGGTCACGACGCTGGCGAAAAAATCGCGCGACAGGCCGTCGCCAAAGGCCTGCCACAGCCAGTCGATCACCTGCTCTGCATGCTGCGGGGCGGCGTACAGCGGTTGGATCTTCACACCAGTTTCCCCTGGAAAAGGGGCACCGACTCAAACAGATAACCGTCAAAGTCCGGGGCGTCTTCATCGGAGAACTCCAGCAGGCTCTTTTTGACATTTTCCAGATGCTGGAACATGGCCTGCCAGGCTCCCATTACGTCGCGGCGGCGGAGGGCGGCGAGAATAGTTTGTCTGTCGCCCAGCCACTTCAGGCGATATGCCCGGCTGGCAATATGGACGTTGAACTGCTGCCACAGCGGACTGCTGTCCATGTGGTGCCAGACGCTTTCAACCGTCGCCAGCAGCATCTGATTCTGCGTGGCGGCTGCCAGCACCAGATGAAACATCTTGCTGTTGTCCTGGCTGTTGTCATTGGCGGCGATCGCCCGCTGCTCCTGCTCGATGATGCGACGCAGGTTGTCGATATCGGCGCGGGTTGCCATTTTGGCAGCAAAAGCGGCGATGTTGCTTTCGAGAAGCTGGCGCGCCTGTAAGATTTCAAACGGGCCAACGTCGCTTTTTAACAGACGCTCTTCCTCGTTTTCATGCTCGTCGGGGATGCGCATCACGTAGACGCCGGACCCCTGACGGATATCCACGGTGCCCTGCAGCTCCAGCATCAGCAGCGCTTCCCGCACGATGGTGCGGCTGACGCCGTAGGTTTCCGCAATATTGCGCTCCGGCGGCAGACGCGAGCCTACGGGATAGTGCCCCTGGATGATCTGGGCGCGTAAATCTTCGCCAATCTCCTGGTACTGCTTCTTTTCCGCCGGGACGACAGCCTTATCCACGTTATCACCTGTACTGTGAGTTAATGCGCGGGCCGGGCATCCTCCCGGCCAGTTTGCGCACTATGTTACCAGAAGCGTCGCGATCTGCGGCTACTTCCATTCGTCATCAATGGTCAGAGTTAGCACACGCTCATCACGCAGTTGCCGGAACCAGCTGGCCGACTTTTTGGGGTGTCGGGCGCGGTTATCCGCCAGATCGATCTCAATCAGGCCGTAGCGGTTTTTAAAGGCGTTCATTGGCGAGACGTTATCGGTGAAGGCCCACAGCATGAAGCCGTGGCAGTTTGCCCCCTCCTCCCGCGCCAGCAGCGTGTAATAGAGATGCTCGCTGATGAAGTTAATGCGGTAGCTGTCCTCAATGATCCCGTCGCGGTTGCGGTACTGGCCTTCGTTTTCCACTCCCATCCCGCTTTCGGCGACAAACCAGTCGATGTTGCGGTAGTCGTTTTTGATCCGCATCGCCATGTCGTAAATAATCCGCGGGGCGATCTCCCAGCCACGGGAGGGGTTCATCCGCCGCCCCGGCAGTTCAAAGGGGTCGTAGTACCAGGCCGGATGGAAAGGTGTGTCAGGATGCCATGCCCGGGACGGGGCCTTAACCCGATGCGGGTAATAGAGGTTGATCCCCAGCTCATCGACGGTGTTGTCCGCTATCAGCGCCAGCTCTTCGGCGCTGTATTCCCACTGCACCTGATGTTTCTCCAGCAGGGTAAACAGTTCTTGCGGGTAGTGGCCGTGTACCAGTGGATCGAGGAATACCCGGTTGTAGAACAGGTCGTAGATCTCAGCGGCCTTCACGTCATGGGCCGCGCGCGACCGCGGATAGGTCACCTCCGGGTTAAGAATACAGCCCACGCTGCCGCGATAACCTTTTTCGCGGAACAGCTTCACCACCTTCGCCGTCGCCAGCACCTTATGGTGATTCCACTGCATCCAGGTGCTGGTGTTCTGTTCATACGGCCAGCGCAGCGCGTCGAGATAGACCCGGGTCTGGACCACAATCGGCTCGTTGAAGCTGAACCAGCGCTTCACCTGATGGTGATAGCGGGCAAACACTTTTTCGGCATAGCGCACGAACAGTTCCACCACATGCTTTGACGCCCAGCCGCCGTAGGTTTCCAGCAAGACGCCCGGCAGCTCGTAGTGCTCAAGGCAGATCATCGGCTCAATGCCCTGGCGGTGCATCTCCGCAAACAGCGCGTCGTAATAGGCGGCGTACTCCTCATCCACGGTGGCGTTTTCGTAATCGGTAAGAAAACGCGACCAGTTGATCGAGGTGCGGTAGTGGGTCAGGCCGGCCTGCTTCATCAGCGCCACGTCTTCACGGAACCGGTTGATGAAATCGGTCGCGACCGCCGGGCCGTAGCCGTTATGCCACACCTGACGATCGTTTTTGTACCAGAGATCGATCCACGAATCCTGCCCGGCTTTCTTGCCGCTCCAGCCCTCGGTTTGCCAGGCGGAGGCCGCCGCCCCAAGGATAAAATCCTCGGGGATAGTCATCTGTTTTATGCTCATGCGTTATTTGTCGCCTCCTTGTTGGCGGCCTGAATCGCAGCCTGCTCAGCGCGGCGTGAAGCAATTTTCACAAACGGCAGGTAGATCAGGACGGCAGTAATGATGCAGATACCCTGCGTGACCACCGCACCCATCGAACCGGCGGTGGAGAGCCAGGCGTTGATCAGCGGCGGTGTGGTCCAGGGCACCATCACCACGGCTTTACCGGCAAAACCGGTGACGGTGGCGAAGTAACCGATGGAGCCGGTCACCAGCGGGGTGATGATGAATGGGATCGCCAGAATCGGGTTGAGCATGATTGGCATACCGAAGATCACCGGCTCATTGATGTTAAAGATCCCCGGGCCGATGGAGAGCTTGGCGATCTCCTTCATCTCTTTGCGTTTGGTACCGATCATCACGGCGATCAGCAGGCCGATGGTCAGGCCCGAGCCGCCGATGCTCATGTAAACATCCCAGAACGGCATGGTGATGATGTTCGGGATCTCTTTGCCCTGCTCAAAGGCGCTCATGTTGACGGTGATCGCCCCCAGCAGCAGCGGCTCGCGGATCGGTTTGATCATCTGGTTACCGTGGATACCAATCACCCAGAACAACTGAGCGACGAACATCAGCAGCAGGATCCCCGGCAGGCTTTGTACCACCCGCTCCAGCGGCTGCTGCACCACCTGGTAGACCGCATCGTACAGGTACATGCCGGTCACCTGATGGAACACAAAACCAAAGGTGGCGATGAGGGTAGTAGTAATGATCGCCGGGATCAGCGCCGAAAACGAGGCCGACACGTTCGGCGGCACGGTGTCAGGCATTCTGATTTTCAGCCCCGGGCGTCCCTCCAGCCAGCAGTAAATCTCCACCGACAGGATGGCGATAAACATGCCGAGGAACAGGCTGCGGGTATCGGAGAACTGGCGCAGCAGCACATCTTTTACGATGTGTATTTCGCCATCGACCATCATCTCAACGGTGGTGGGGGTGACGCAGATAAAGCAGATCACCGCCAGCAGCCCCGGGAACAGGGACTTAATGCCGTTGATGCGCCCCAGCTCGATGCCGATTAAGAACACGGCTCCGATATTAAGGAAGTTCAGCGTGGCGTAGTTCAGGGCGCTGGTGATCGGTTTTAGCGTGGCAAGAAACGAGAGCGACTGAAAGCTGGCTAAGCCGTTTTTCGGATCCAGCACCATGTTGGAGATCAGCACCGAAAACGCGCCCACGATGATGACCGGCATTAAGGTGATGAAGGCGGACTTTATCGCCATGATGTAGCGATAACTGTTGAACTTAGTGGCGAAACTGCCCAGAGAGTTGATCAGTTTTTCCTGTAATGCCATGGGGTAATACCTCAGTAAAAGGGCCTTTATTGGGATAAGGTGTACAGCCGGCTTCTATTGGCATACCAAAAATAGCTTCCAGTCACGATTTGTTCTGTGATTAAGCTCCCAACGCGGGAAGAGGTATCCCAGAGAGTAATTTATAATCACTTTGGTATGCCACTTTTACGTTGTCCGCGACTCGTTACCAGAAAGCGTGATCCTGATGGGGGTTTTGCCCCTCCCGCCCGGCTTATGCCCCTGAACGTCTGTGATAAACTTGCGAGCATAACGTGGAAGCAGGAAGAACAAATGGCAACAATGCTGGATGTCTCACTGCGCGCGGGCGTGTCGAAAGCCACGGTGTCGCGCGTACTGAACGGCACAGGTCAGGTCAAAGAGAGTACCCGTCAGCAGGTGTTTAACGCGATGGAAGAGCTGGGCTATCGCCCCAATTTTCTGGCGCGATCGCTGGCGAACCGGACCAGCAACAGCATTGGTCTGGTGGTCTCGACCTTTGACGGTTTTTACTTTGGCCGCCTGCTGCAGCAGGCCTCGCGTCAGACCGAAACGCACGGCAAACAGTTGATTGTCACCGACGGTCACGATACCCCGGAGCGGGAAGAGGAAGCGGTGCAGATGCTGGCCGATCGCCAGTGCGATGCCATCGTGCTTTATACCCGCTACATGAGCGAAAAAGCGATCATGAAGCTCATCAACAGCGTGCAGATGCCGCTTATCGCGATCAACCGCGACGTCAGCCAGGCCCGGGAACGCTGCGTGTTCTTCGAGCAGCAGTCGGCGGCCTTCAGTGCCGTGGAGTACCTGATAAGCCAGGGGCACCGGGAGATCGCCTGTATGACGGTGCCGATCCACACCCCCACCGGCAAGGCGCGACTGGCCGGCTATCGCAAGGCGCTGGAAAAGCACGGCATTCCCTGGGATGAGAGCCGGGTAAAATATGGCGATTCGGGGATGACCCGCGGCTATGAGCTGTGTCAGGAGTTACTGAACGACAAGGTGCCGTTCAGCGCCCTGTTTACCTGTAATGATGATATGGCTCTGGGAGCCTCGAAGGCGCTGCACCAGGCCGGGCTGCGCATTCCGCAGGACGTGTCGTTATTCGGGTTTGATGACGCGCCCTGCGCGAAGTGGCTGGAACCGGCGCTGTCTACCGTCTATCTGCCGATCGACAACATGATCACCACCGCTATCGATCAGGCGATCCGGCTGACCAAGAACGAGCCGATCGAAGCGATCCCGCCGTTTACCGGCACGCTGGTACTGCGCGATTCGGTGGCGACGGGACCCTGGTTCGATCAGAACAGTTCGAGCGCGAGCAGTTCCTGAATGGTCTGGCGACGGCGGATCAGCCGCGCCTCGCCCTTATCAAACAGCACTTCCGGCAGCAGCGGACGGCTGTTGTAGTTTGAGGACATCGACGCACCGTACGCGCCGGTATCGTGCAGCACCAGATAATCCCCCGGCACCACCTGCGGCAGTGCGCGGGTTTCCACTTTCCCGCCCTCCTGCTGGGTAAAGACATCCCCGGATTCGCACAGCGGCCCGGCCACCACCGTCTCCACCACCGGTGCCTGGGTTAAATCCCGGCCGTCCGCCGCCAGGGCGGTAATGTGGTGATAGCTGCCGTACATGGACGGACGCATCAGATCGTTAAAGCCCGCGTCGATCAGCACGAAGTGACGGCTCCCCATCGCTTTCACGCTGCGCACCTGGGCCACCAGCACACCTGATTCCGCCACCAGGAAACGCCCCGGCTCGATCTCCAGCTTCACAGGGTGACCCAGATGGGCGGCAATTTTGTCTCGCGCGCCGTTCCATAAACCGAAGTAGTGATCGGTATCGATCGCCTCTTCCCCTTCGCGATACGGAATGGATAACCCACCGCCCGCGGAGATCGCCTCCAGATCCTGACCAAACTCAATCACCTGGCGCACCATCGCGCCGCACACCTGCTCAAGGTGACCGTAATCCACGCCGGAGCCAATGTGCATGTGGATACCCACCAGCTTCAGGTTATAACGCTGCAATACTTCCAGTGCCGCGGGCAGATCGCTGTACCAGATACCGTGTTTGCTGTTTTCGCCGCCGGTGTTGGTCTTCTGGCTATGACCGTGACCAAAGCCCGGATTGACGCGCAGCCAGACGCGATGGCCCGGCGATACCTGCCCCAGTTGCTCCAGCATATCCACCGAACCGGCGTTGACCGGGATCTGCAGCTCATGCACCCGGGCAAGGGTGGCGCTGTCGATCAGATCGGCGGTAAAGACGATGGAATCCTGGTCGGCCTGCGGATCGTAGCCTGCCGCCAGCGCACGCTCGATTTCACCGAGCGACACGGAGTCGACCCTGACGCCCTGCTCACGCATCAGGCGCAGAATGTGGATGTTGGAGCAGGCTTTCTGGGCAAAGCGCACCATGTCAAACTGATGCAGTGCCGCAATTTTGTCGCGGATAATCTGCGCGTCATAGACCCAGACCGGGCAGCCAAACTCCGCAGGCAGGCGCAGCAAATTGTTGGCGTTCAGATCGGTATCGGTGTTGTTCAGCGGGCGTGGCATGGTGCTCTCCGGGAAATCAATTTTTTATGATTACGCCACAGCCCGAAGAGAATAAAAAATATCGTTTTATCGGCAGTCTATGCAAAAATGATATGGATTACGCGCAACCAGGTCGCCTTCCATGCCCGCAGTAAACTTACGCCATATTGAAATTTTCCACGCCGTGATGACCGCCGGAAACCTCACCGAAGCCGCGCGCCTGCTGCACACCTCGCAGCCGACGGTGAGCCGCGAGCTGGCGCGCTTCGAGAAGGTGATCGGCCTGACGCTGTTTGAGCGCACACGCGGGCGGCTGCATCCCACCGTGCAGGGGTTACGGCTGTTCGAGGAGGTGCAGCGCTCCTGGTACGGGCTGGATCGCATCGTCAGTGCCGCCGACAGCCTGCGCGAATTTCGCCAGGGCGAGCTGTCTGTCGTTTGCCTGCCGGTCTTTTCCCAGTCGTTTTTGCCCGCCCTGCTGCAGCCGTTTCTCGCCCGCTACCCGGACGTGAACCTGACGATCGTCCCGCAGGAGTCGCCCCTGCTGGAGGAGTGGCTCTCGGCCCAGCGCCACGATCTGGGCCTGACCGAAACTCTCGCGACCCCGGCGGGCACCGCGCGCCACGAGCTGCTGTCATTAGATGAAGTGTGCGTTTTGCCCGCCGGGCATCCGCTTGCTGCCAGAGCGGTGCTGACGCCGGCAGACTTTCAGGGCGAGAACTACATCAGCCTGTCGCGCACCGACAGTTACCGGCAGCTGCTGGATACCCTGTTTGCCGAACATCAGGTGAAACGACGCATGGTGGTGGAGACGCACAGCGCCGCCTCGATCTGCGCGATGGTGCGCGCGGGAGTAGGGATATCAGTGGTGAATCCGCTGACGGCGCTGGATTATGCCGACAGCGGAATTGCGATCCGCCGGTTCAGTATTTCGGTGCCCTTTACGGTGAGCCTGATCCGCCCCCTGCACCGCCCGGCCTCGGCACTGGTGGATGCCTTTAGCGCCCATTTGCAACAGGGCTTGAGCACCCTCGTTGATCCGCTGGAGCGGCTTTTAACTTCGCACGCTACGAAAGCATAAACGTCACTGCATCGGCGGCGTGGATCGCAGCGGTATCGAACACCGGGATCGGGCTTTCATCCGCCGGGATCAGCAGGCCGATCTCGGTGCAGCCAAAGATCACCCCCTGCGCCCCGCGATCGGCCAGCTTCTGGATAACGCTCAGGTAGTAGTGCCGCGATGCGTCGCTGAAGGTGCCGAGGCACAGCTCCTCAAAGATAATCTGATTGATACGCGCCCGATCTGCCTCGTCCGGGATCAGGCTCTCGATGCCGTACTGGTCCGTCAGCCTTCCGCGGTAGAAATCCTGTTCCATGGTGTAGCGGGTGCCGAGCAGCGCCACACGGTTCATGCCCGCTGCGGTAATGGCCCGCCCGGTGGCGTCGGCGATATGCAGGAACGGCAGCGAGCAGCGCGCTTCAATCTGCCCGGCGACTTTGTGCATGGTATTGGTACAAAGCAGAATGGCCTCCGCCCCTGCTCCCTGCAACCCCAGCGCTGCCTCCGCCAGGATCGCGCCAGCCTTCTCCCAGTCACCGCTGGACTGGCAGGCTTCTATCTCATGAAAATCGACGCTGTGCAGCAGCAGGCTGGCCGAGTGTAATCCCCCCAGGCGCTGCTTCACCCCCTCGTTAATCAGACGGTAATACGGAATGGTGGATTCCCAACTCATTCCTCCCAACAGGCCAATCGTTTTCATTGCGCTCTCCTTTCCGGTTTTACCCAGTGAAGCAAACTTGTGATCGAGTTTCCAGTTCTCTGGTTTCACATTTCCTTTTACCCGGCACTGGGATAAATTAAATGAAACGGTGTTTCACTATATAACAGGATATGAGCATGTTTATTTTCCACAAAGAGACCACGCTTCAGGATTTGGGTAATGGCGTTTCACGTCGCATTCTGGCCCATGACGGCAAAATGATGGCGGTGGAAGTCAATTTCGAAGAGGGTGCCGTTGGCCCGATGCATAACCACCCGCACGAGCAGCTGACCTACGTATTATCCGGTGAATTCGAATTTACCATTGGTGAAGAGAAACATGTCGTCACTGCCGGAGACACGCTATATAAAGAGCCTCATGTCATGCACGGCTGCGTTTGCCTGAAGCCGGGCACTCTGCTGGATACCTTTACCCCGGTTCGTGAAGACTTCCTGAAATAATGAAAAGGCGATGCTTCGGCATCGCTTTTTTGGTCCGCGCCTTATGCCCCAATCATTCAACAAGTAAATTATATCCTCGCTACCTTATTTGTAGCCCCCCACTTGCTACAAATGTTAGTAGTTTGTAACTGCCGCCGATAGTTTCCAGAATACGGGCGTAAAGTCCCTGTTTAACTGGTTTTTTCTCATCGCCTTTCTTCGCAAGCCGATAAAAATGCCACCCATCTCACCTTATTGAAACGCTGTTTCGACCGCGATCACATTTCCACTATTTATCGAATGACGTGGATTTAAATCGCAATAAAATAAATTAAAACGATGTTTTACAAATTGAAAACACCGGTTCATATGTTTTAAAAATGGCTCACCGCACAGATTCCGTTTTAAACCATTAATTACCAGGTAGGTATGTATGAATGAAAACAAGATGCTGGGGCTGGCGTGGATATCACCCTACATAATTGGGCTGATACTCTTCACCGCCTTCCCCTTCGTTTCATCGTTCTTCCTCAGTTTTACTGAGTACGATTTGATGAGCCCGCCGGTATTTAACGGCATTGAAAACTATCGCTACATGTTTACGGAAGATACCCTCTTCTGGAAATCCATGGGCGTGACCTTTGCCTACGTCTTTTTAACCATCCCATTGAAGCTGGCCTTTGCGCTGGGAATTGCGTTTGTTCTGAACTTTAAACTGCGCGGCATCGGCTTTTTCCGTACGGCGTATTATATTCCGTCGATCCTTGGCAGCTCCGTCGCCATTGCCGTGCTGTGGCGCGCCCTCTTTGCCATTGATGGCCTGCTTAACAGCTTTATTGGCGTGTTCGGTTTTGACGCAGTGAACTGGCTTGGCGAACCCTCTCTGGCGCTGATGTCCGTGACCCTGCTGCGTGTCTGGCAGTTCGGCTCCGCGATGGTGATCTTCCTCGCCGCCCTGCAGAACGTTCCGCAGTCGCAGTATGAAGCCGCGATGATCGACGGCGCGTCCAAATGGCAGATGTTCATGAAAGTCACCGTGCCGCTGATTACCCCGGTGATCTTCTTCAACTTCATCATGCAGACCACTCAGGCGTTCCAGGAATTTACCGGGCCGTATGTTATTACCGGCGGTGGACCAACCTATTCCACCTACCTGTTCTCACTGTACATCTACGACACCGCATTCAAGTACTTTGACATGGGTTACGGCGCTGCACTGGCCTGGGTCCTGTTCCTGGTAGTTGCTGTCTTCGCCGCTATCGCCTTTAAGTCTTCGAAATACTGGGTGTTCTACTCCGCCGATAAGGGAGGCAAAAATGGCTGATATTCAACAACTCTCCACGGCGAGAAGCATCGCAGAACGTGAAGTGGCCCGGACGCTGCGTCGTGAAAAAATAAGCGCCAGCATTCGCTATGTGATCCTGCTGTTTGTCGGCCTGCTGATGCTCTATCCGCTGGTGTGGATGTTCTCGGCGTCGTTCAAACCGAACCACGAGATCTTCACCACCCTGAGCCTGTGGCCAGCCCATGCCACCTGGGACGGCTTTATCAATGGCTGGAAGACCGGGACCGAGTACAACTTCGGTCATTACATGCTGAACACCTTTAAGTATGTGATCCCGAAAGTGATCCTGACCATTATCTCCTCCACCATCGTGGCGTACGGCTTTGCCCGCTTCGAGATCCCGTGGAAGAAATTCTGGTTCGCGACGCTCATCACCACCATGTTGCTGCCAAGCACTGTGCTGCTGATCCCTCAGTACCTGATGTTCCGTGAAATGGGCATGCTCAACAGCTACATGCCGCTGTACCTGCCGCTGGCCTTCGCCACGCAAGGGTTCTTCGTCTTCATGCTGATCCAGTTCCTGCGCGGCGTACCGCGTGACATGGAAGAAGCCGCACAGATCGACGGCTGTAACTCCATCCAGGTGTTGTGGTACGTGGTAGTGCCGATCCTGAAACCGGCCATCATTTCTGTCGCACTGTTCCAGTTTATGTGGTCAATGAACGACTTTATCGGGCCGCTGATTTACGTCTACAGCGTGGATAAATACCCGATTGCACTGGCTCTGAAAATGTCCATCGACGTCACCGAAGGTGCGCCGTGGAACGAAATTCTGGCAATGGCGAGCATCTCCATTCTGCCATCCATCATTGTCTTCTTCCTGGCACAGCGCTACTTCGTACAGGGCGTAACCAGCAGCGGAATTAAAGGTTAAGAGGGAAATATCATGGCTGAAGTTATTTTCAACAAACTGGAAAAGGTTTACTCCAACGGCTTCAAAGCGGTACATGCTATCGACCTGAAAATCGCTGAAGGTGAGTTCATGGTGATCGTCGGCCCATCCGGCTGCGCGAAGTCCACCACCCTGCGTATGCTGGCCGGCCTTGAGACCATCAGCGGCGGCGAAGTGCGTATCGGCGACAAGATCGTCAATAACCTCGCGCCGAAAGAGCGTGGGATTGCGATGGTATTCCAGAACTATGCGCTCTACCCACACATGACCGTGCGTGAAAACCTGGCCTTTGGCCTGAAGCTGAGCAAGCTGCCGAAAGCGCAGATTGAGGCTCAGGTTAACGAAGCGGCCAAGATCCTGGAACTGGATGAACTGCTGGATCGTCTGCCGCGCCAGCTCTCCGGTGGTCAGGCCCAGCGTGTGGCCGTAGGCCGTGCGATTGTGAAAAAGCCGGACGTGTTCCTGTTCGACGAACCGCTGTCTAACCTTGATGCCAAACTGCGTGCTTCGATGCGTATCCGTATCTCTGACCTGCACAAGCAGCTAAAGGCCTCCGGCAAACCGGCAACCACGGTCTACGTGACGCACGATCAGACCGAAGCGATGACCATGGGCGACCGCATCTGCGTGATGAAGCTCGGCCACATCATGCAGGTGGATACCCCGGATAACCTGTACCACAAACCGAAAAACATGTTCGTTGCTGGTTTTATCGGCTCGCCGGAGATGAACATCCGCGCCAGCAAGCTGGTGGAACAGGATGGCCAGCTCTCCCTGACCATCGGCAACCAGACCATGCCGTTAAGCCCGGAGCTGAAAGAGAAAGTCGCCAGCTACGTCAACCAGGATATTTTCTACGGTATTCGTCCTGACTTCGTCTCGATCTCCGATGAGCCTTTCGCGCAGGGCTGCTGCAGCGGCGAGATGGTTCGCGCCGAAAACATGGGACATGAATTCTTCGTTTACCTGAAAGTTGGCGAGTATGAACTGACTGCCCGAATTCCTTCCGATGAAGCTAAACCTATGATCAACAAGGGCCTTCACCGTCAGGTGTACTTTAAGTTTGATATGAATAAGTGTCATATTTTTGACGCGAAAACTGAACAGAACATCTCTCTCTAATGGAGTTATAAAAATGAAAAAAGTGCTTTTAAGCGCCGTTATCTCCGCTACTTTTGGAATGAGTGCCCTACCCACTTTTGCTGCGGATAGCACAGATTTGCGTATGTCCTGGTGGGGCGGCAATGGCCGTCACCAGGTCACACTGAAGGCTCTGGAAGAGTTCCACAAACAGAACCCGGATATTAACGTTAAGGCGGAATACACCGGCTGGGACGGTCACCTGTCACGCCTGACCACGCAGATTGCGGGCGGCACCGAGCCGGACGTAATGCAGACCAACTGGAACTGGCTGCCGATCTTCTCCAAAACCGGCGACGGCTTCTACGACCTGAACAAAATGAAGGACGTGATCGATCTGACGCAGTTCGATCCGAAAGAGCTGCAGTCCACCACCGTGAACGGCAAGCTGAACGGGATCCCGATCTCCGTGACCGCGCGCGTGTTCTACTTCAATGATGAAGCCTGGAAAAAAGCGGGCGTTGAATACCCGAAAACCTGGGATGAGCTGAAAGCGGCCGGTAAAGCCTTCGAGAGCAAACTGGGCAAACAGTATTATCCGGTGGTCCTGGAGCACCAGGATACCCTGGCGCTGCTGAACTCCTACATGATCCAGAAGTACAACATCCCAGCGGTAGACGAGAAAACGAAGAAATTCTCCTACAGCAAAGAGCAGTGGGTTGAGTTCTTCCAGACCTATAAAAATCTGGTGGATAGCCACGTAATGCCGGACACCAAGTACTATGCGTCGTTCGGTAAGAGCAACATGTACGAGATGAAGCCGTGGATCGAGGGTGAATGGGGCGGAACCTACATGTGGAACTCCACCATCAAGAAATACTCCGACAACCTGAAGCCACCTGCGAAGCTGGAGCTGGGTAGCTACCCAATGCTGCCGGGTGCAACGGATGCCGGTCTGTTCTTCAAACCAGCCCAGATGCTCTCTATCGGTAAATCCACCAAGAACCCGGAAGCGGCAGCGAAAGTCATCAACTTCCTGCTGAACAGCAAAGAAGGCGTTGAGACGCTGGGTCTGGAGCGTGGCGTGCCGCTGAGTAAAGTGGCGGTGAAATACCTGACCGAAAACGGCACCATCAAAGAGGACGATCCGGCGGTTTCCGGCCTGCGTCTGGCGCAGTCCCTGCCTGCCAAACTCTCCGTATCGCCATACTTTGACGATCCGCAGATCGTGGCTCAGTTCGGCACCTCCCTGCAGTACATCGACTACGGCCAGAAAACCGTGGAAGAGACTGCCGCTGACTTCCAGCGTCAGGCTGAACGTATCCTGAAACGCGCAATGCGCTAATTAGCTTAGGTTATCAATACCCTACCGTTCCGCGGTGGGGTATTTTTTTATCTGAAGGAACATACAATGAAAGGAAAAATCATCCCCCTGAACTTCCGTACCCGTCAGGACAGCCAGACCGGCCACACCGTGATACGGATGACGCCCCCACACATTATTTGTCATCGTAATTACTTCTATCAGAAATGCTTTACCCGTGAGGGTAGCAAGATCCTTTTTGGTGGCGCCTTTGAGGGGCACTGGAACTACTATCTGTTAGATATCGACCAACAGCAGGCGACCCAACTGACCGACGGCGCCGGGGATAACACCTTTGGCGGTTTTCTCTCTGAGGATGACCAGTCCCTGTGGTACGTGAAAAACAGCCGCGAACTGCGCCGCGTGGATCTCCATAGCCTGGAAGAGTATGTGGTGTATGAGGTCGATGAGGAGTGGGTGGCCTACGGTACCTGGGTGGCTAACTCGGACTGCACGAAGCTGGTGGGTATCGAAATCAAGAAAAGCGACTGGCAGCCGCTCACCGACTGGAGCAAGTTCCGCGCGTTTTACTTCACTAACCCGGAATGCCGCCTGATCAACATCGATCTGCACACCGGCGAACGGCAGGTGATTTTGCAGGAAAAACGCTGGCTCGGGCATCCGATTTACCGGCCATTCGACGACAATACCGTGGCGTTTTGCCATGAAGGCCCGCGCGATGCTATCGATGCCCGTATGTGGCTGATTAATCAGGACGGCAGCAACCTGCGCAAGGTGCGCCAGCATGACGCGGGCGAGAGTTTTACCCACGAATTCTGGGTGCCAGATGGCTCGGCACTCTATTACGTGGCGCACAAAGAGAACGATCCGCAGCGCTATCTGTTCAGCGCCGATCCCGCGACGCTGGAAAACCGCCAGCTGATGGCGATCCCACCCTGTTCCCACCTGATGAGCAACCACGACGGCTCGCTGATTGTGGGCGATGGTGCCCCGCACAATACCGGCGATATTAGCCTCAACGATCCCTTTATCTGGGTGTTCGAGATTAAAAACGGGACGCAAAAAGCCATCTGCCAGCACAATACCAGCTGGAAAGTGCTGGATGGCGATCGCCAGGTGACGCATCCGCATCCATCGTTTTCACCGGATAATAAGTGGGTGCTGTATACCTCCGACGAAGAAGGGATGCCAGCCCTGTATCTCGCGCAGGTGTAAAAAAAGCCGGGTGGCGGCTACGCCCTCCCGGCCTACGAATAAAGGCTTTTGACCTTCCAGGCCCGGCGAGCGACGCGCCGCCGGGCATTATCCTCACACGCCAATGTTTCTTAACTTCTCCCCGGCCATCAGCTTGCGCTCGATGTGCTCCAGGGTGACGCCTTTGGTTTCTGGAATCAACCAGAAGGTGATGCCAACAAATGCCACGTTCAGCACCGTATAGAGCCAGAAAGTTCCCGCAGCACCGATAGAATCCAGCAAGGTCAGGAAGGTGGCGCCAATGATCATGTTCGACACCCAGTTGGTGGTGGTGGAACAGGTGATCCCGAAGTCGCGGCATTTCAGGGGCTGAATTTCAGAGCACAGGATCCACACTACCGGAGCAGCACTCATCGCGTAACCCGCAATGCACATCATGGTCATCCCCACTGACAGCCAGGATAAGCTGCTGGACGCCGTACCGTTATCAAACTGCATCAGGCAATAGCCGAGGATCAGCGTCCCCAGCGCCATTACGCTAAAACCAATCTTGAGGGCTGGTTTACGGCCTGCTTTATCGACGGTAAAGACCGCAATGAAGGTGGCAAACATAAATGTCAGCCCAACCACCAGCGTGGCGATCATCTGTTGTTCGGTCGTTGTGAACCCGGCCATTTTGAAAATACGGGGGGCGTAATACATGATGATGTTCATGCCGGTAAACTGTTGCATCGCCTGCAACAGCATGCCGAGAAATACCGCGCGACGAACGTTGCGGTTTATTTTGAATAAGGACCAGCCCCCCTGTTTCAGCTTGAGGCTTTCACGGATCTCATTCAGCTCTTCACGCGCTTTTTCAGAGGTATCGCGCAGCATCCGCAGCACTTCTTCCGCCTCGACGTGACGCCCTTTCTGCGCCAGCCAGCGTGGGCTGTTGGGCAAAAAGATCACCAGCACAATCAGCAGTACCGCCGGTAATGCCAGTACCCCCAGCATTGCACGCCAGTTGCCGCTGTAGCTGAAATAGGTATCAGACAAAAAGGCCAGCACGATACCCAGCGTCACCATCAGCTGGTACATGCTGATCATTTTTCCGCGCACGTTTTCGCTCGCCATTTCCGAGAGATAAAGCGGCGCGGTGTAGGACGCAATCCCCACGGCCACGCCCAGCAGCACGCGAGAAAGCAGTAAAGCTTCAACCCCTGTGGCAAACGCGGAGCCTAATGACCCCGCCACAAACAGAATGGCACCCACCATCAGGCTGTATTTTCGGCCCAGGCGGAACGAGAGCCAGCCATTGAACAAGGCACCCACTGCTGCGCCCAGCATCATGCTGCTCACCACCCACTCCTGCAGGCGATTACTCAGCGTAAAGTGGTCGGTGATAAAAGGTAACGCACCGGCAATAACGCCGATGTCCAGCCCAAACAGTAAACCGGCTACCGCCGCGGAAACAGAAACAAACATGTTCATCCTTCGGGTATCACGAAGGGCGCGGGGCATAAAGGTAGAGTCGTTAATAGATGTCATATTTTCCTGCCTGAACAGCGTAAGACGTTAAATGAAATTACGAGAAACCCTGAAAAAGTGTCAGGTCGTATAACGTGAAAATATGGATTTATTGGCTGGTAGAGGGCGATCTGTGATGGACATTACACTTTAAAACAAAGATGAAGATTCACCACTTTTAGTTAACAAGATGATTTATATGAATTAAAAATGTGATACACGTCCTTTTCGTAAAAAGACTATGGATTTTTCTCTTTTATTAATATGGACAATGACTAATTCAGGGCAAAAAAAACCTCCGCCCGGGGGCAGAGGTCTTTTGGCAGGGGCGAGAATTAACGCGCCAGCCAACCACCGTCAACGGCAACGGTGTAGCCGTTGATGTAATCAGATGCGCTGGAAGCCAGGAACACAACCGGCCCCATCAGATCGCTTGGCAGACCCCAACGACCCGCCGGGATACGCTCGAGGATCGCTGCGCTACGCTCTTCGTCTGCACGCAGCTGCTGGGTATTGTTGGTCGCCATGTAACCCGGTGCGATGGCGTTCACGTTGATGTTGTGCTGCGCCCATTCGTTCGCCAGCAGACGGGTAACGCCCATTACGCCACTTTTTGACGCGGTGTAAGAAGGCACACGGATGCCGCCCTGGAAGGAGAGCATAGAGGCGATGTTGATGATTTTGCCGCCGTTGCCCTGCGCGATAAAGTGTTTCGCTGCTGCCTGAGACATGAAGAACACGCTCTTGATGTTCAGGTTCATGACGTCATCCCAGTCCTGCTCGCTGAAGTTGATCGCGTCTTCACGACGGATCAGACCTGCGTTGTTAACCAGAATGTCGATTTTACCGAACTCAGCAACCGCACGCTCCAGCAGCTCAGGGATGGCGTCGATTTTACGCAGGTCAGCGGTCAGGCTCAGGAAACGACGGCCCAGCGCGGTCACACGCTCAATGGTCTCCTGCGGCTCAACGATGTTGATCCCGACGATATCACAGCCCGCTTCCGCCAGACCCACTGCCATGCCCTGGCCCAGACCGGTATCACAACCGGTGACGACCGCAACTTTACCTTGCAGAGAAAATGCATCCAGAATCATTTTTTATCCTTTATCTTTCAGCGCCTGAACGAACAGGCAAGTTTATGCTTAACTGTCCGCGACTAGCGCAGATCCTTAACGGCAACATGGTCCATATCATCGAAGACCTGGTTTTCACCCACCATGCCCCAGATGAAGGTGTAGGCACGCGTACCCACGCCAGAGTGAATAGACCAGCTTGGCGAGATCACCGCCTGCTCGTTATGCATGACGATATGGCGAGTTTCCTGCGGCTGTCCCATCATGTGGAATACACAGGCGTCCTCTTCCATATTGAAGTAGAAGTACACTTCCATGCGGCGCTCGTGGGTATGGCACGGCATGGTGTTCCACAGGTTGCCCGGCTCCAGCTCGGTCAGGCCCATGCTGAGCTGGCAGGTTTCCAGCACATCAGGAACGAAGTATTTGTTGATGGTGCGACGGTTGCTGGTGAGGTTGTCACCCAGGGTGACCGGAGAGACCTCTGCCGGGGTCACTTTTTTGGTTGGATAGGTGGTGTGTGCCGGGGCGCAGTTGTAGTAGAACTTCGCCGGTTTGCCGCTATCGACGCTGGCGAAGACCACTTCCTGCGCGCCTTTACCGACGTACAGGGCATCGCGATGGCCGATCTCATAGCATTGACCGTCAACGGTGATGGTGCCCGGGCCGCCAATGTTAATCACGCCCAGCTCACGACGCTCCAGGAAGAAGCTGACGCCAAGCTGCTTGCCCACTTCACCCCCAACAGAGACCGTTTTTGCCACCGGCATGATGCCGCCAACAATGATGCGGTCAATGTGGCTGTACACCATGGTGTACTCATCCGCGACAAACACTTTCTCGACTAAAAACTCATCGCGCAGTCCCTGGGTATCCAGCGTTTTTGCATGCGCGCTGTGGATGCTTTGTCTGACTTCCACATTAACCTCCAGAATTTATCGGCCCCGAAGGCCTGGATAATTAACAAAACGGTGTTCCGTTTTCATGATGGGCACATATTATCTGCTGTGAAATGGGTTTTCAATTACATTTAAAACGATGTTTCACTTTTTCTGTCAGTTAATCTCAAAATTGCAGTTGCGATCACGATTGTCAGGGAGTTGACATCGCGTTGTTTAAACGATTTTTTAACCGCACATTTTTAATTTTCAAATTTAACAACAAGTTAATATAGAAAAAAAAGCGATACCGATATGATACAAATCTGAACAGATATAAAGAGGATGATGATTTTGCGGGCTTTTTCTTCAGAAGTGCGCCACCAGTCACACACACTGAAACGATGTTTTGATAATTTAACACCCAGTTTTTAAACTCATATTATACCGAGTGAACCGCAGGGAAATCCTGCCGTCGAATTCAAGGAGCGCATTATGGCAAAAGGCATGCGGGTCAAACTGAACTATGATGTCAGTCGCGACCCGAATACAGGTGTGGAAGTAACCCGCCTGACACCACCTGAAGTTACTTGTCATCGTAACTACTTCTATCAAAAATGCTTTTTCAACGACGGTAGCCATCTGCTGTTTGCCGGTGAATTCGATGGCCACTGGAACTACTATCTGCTGGATCTGGAAAAGGCCGAAGCGGTGCAGTTAACCGAAGGCGCGGGCGATAATACCTTTGGCGGTTTCCTGTCACCGGATGATAAATCGCTTTACTACGTTAAGAATGATCGCACTCTGCGGGAAGTCAATCTGACCACCTTCGAGGAACGCGAAGTCTATCGCGTCAGCGATGACTGGGTCGGCTACGGTACATGGGTTGCCAACTCAGACTGCACTAAACTGGTCGGCATCGAAATTGCGAAAAGTGACTGGACGCCGCTGAACGACTGGCAAATCTTCCATGATTTCTTCTATAAAGGCCCACACTGCCGCCTGCTGCGCGTCGATCTGCAGACCGGCGAAAGCAGCGTGATCCACGAAGAGAAAAACTGGCTCGGCCACCCTATCTACCGTCCGTTTGACGACAACACCGTCGCGTTCTGCCATGAAGGCCCACACGATCTGGTAGATGCCCGTATGTGGATGGTCAACGAAGACGGCAGCAACGTGCGCAAGGTAAAAGAGCATGCGGAAGGTGAAAGCTGCACCCATGAGTTCTGGGTACCGAACGGCTCGGCGCTGGTGTATGTCTCTTACCTGAAAGGTGAGCAAGGCCGTACCGTGTATAGCTTTAACCCGGACACTGGCGAAAACAGCGCCGTAATGAAAATGCCGGCCTGTTCGCACCTGATGAGTAACTTTGACGGCACCCTCCTGGTCGGCGATGGTTCCGGTACGCCGGTAGATGTGAAGGACACCAGCGGTTACACCATCGACAACGATCCTTATCTCTATGCATTCGACGTGGCGAAGAAGGCTTACTTCCGTATCGCCCGCCACGATACCTCCTGGGCAACCGTGGCGAACAGCCGCCAGGTTACCCATCCGCATCCATCCTTTACCCCGGATGATAAAGCGGTACTGTTTAGCTCCGATAAAGACGGTAAACCGGCTCTTTATATTGCGAAGCTTCCTGAGCAACCTGAACTGTTGCGTGAATAAATGTTTGTGTTTGTGTTCCTGTAACTGGCCTTGCCCTCCTTTATGGAGGGCTTTTTTTTATCTGCGTATGGCTTCAGCAATAAATCGCAGACATAAAAAAACCGGCTCTTTCGAGCCGGTTAATCCCGGAGATACTGTTTATTATTAGAAGGAATAAGCTACACCGACACGGAGACGGGTCTGACGCTCATCGGTCTCTTTCACACCAATGTTGCCCACTTCACCATACGGGGCCCAGTTTTTGTCGATTTTATACGCCAGCTTGACGTTATATTCCTGGGAATAATCTTTGTTGTTATTACGGACAGTGCCTTCGGTGCTTTTCGCGTATACGTAGTTAAGCTCGGTACGCCAGTCGCCCATCACCCAGCCAACCCATGCATCGCCACGGTTAACTTTATCGTCGTCCTTATCGGCACTTGACGGATAACGGGTATAGTCATAACGATAACGCGCGGCGACGTAGAAGCCATTATCAAAGCTATATTGCGCATGCAGATACGGTTTATAAATGGTGAAACTGTCTTTACTTTCAACCGTAAAGCCTGGGGTTAAGGCAATATTCGGGGTTGCTTTCCAGCGCCAGCTGATCTGATCTTCGTGACCATTACCGACCACATCCGAAAAGGGTTGGTCAGCCTTATCGCCACCGGATTTCCATTTTGCTTCTACTGAAAAACCAAAACCATTTTCAAAACGGTGCGAAACCGACGCGCGGTCTGCGTTCGTGCCGGTATCAATATATTCGTGACGCAGATCCACGGTGACAGCCTGAGCTGCGAAAGAAGCGCCAATAAGTGAAGCAAGGACCAGAGATTTCTTAAACATGGAATAACCCTCGTTTAAAATGATGTTTCGTTTTTATGGAATTGCATTTTATTTTTTTAAATACGTAATTTTAGTGATCGCGATCGTAATTATTTGTTTCATTTTTTTTGGCAAAGTCAGGCGTGAGCAATATCAACAAAAGAGGGGTTTTAAGCGGAATTTAACGGATCGGGATCACACTAAAATCTTATTTTTGATTCAGCGAATGCAATAATTATTTCGAGGGTGTTTGAGAATTTACTTACAAGGGGAAAAATATGACACGGCTCACAAACAAATAAGCCTCCGCGACGGGAGGCTTATTGGGGTTGATATATATCAAAACATATTATCGTTCTATGGCTAAGGCCACGCCCTGCCCGCCGCCAATGCACAGCGTCGCCAGCCCTTTACGGGCATCGCGTTTCACCATCTCATGCACCAGCGAGACCAGAATACGGCAGCCTGACGCGCCGATGGGGTGTCCCAGCGCAATCGCCCCGCCATTGACATTGACCCGGCGCTCATCCCACTCCAGCATTTTGCCCACCGACAGCGCCTGAGCAGCAAAGGCTTCGTTCACTTCGATCAGATCGACATCCGCCAGCTGCCACCCTGCCCGCTCCAGACAGCGACGCGTGGCATGCACCGGCGCGATTCCCATTAAAGCAGGATCCACGCCAACGCTGGCAAAGGCTTTAATGCGCGCCAGCACCGGCAGGTTCAGCGCTTCAGCTTTACTCTCGCTCATCATCATCACCGCGGCGGCGCCGTCGTTGATGGAAGAAGCATTCCCGGCGGTGACCGAACCGGTGATATCAAAGGCAGGATTGAGTAACGCCAGCCCTTCGGCGCTGGTGTCGGTGCGCGGCTGTTCATCGGTATCGACCAACAGAGGCTCACCGTTCTGCTTCTGCGCGTTAACCGGGACAATCTCATCCCGGAAGCGGCCTGCGTCGATGGCGGCCCGGGCCTTCTGCTGCGAGCTAAGCGCATAGGCGTCCTGCCGTTCACGGGAGATACCATATTCTCGTGCCAGGTTTTCAGCCGTGACGCCCATATGGTAATCGTTGAACGCATCCCATAGCCCGTCATGCACCAGGCTGTCGATAAGCTGGCTGTTGCCCAGTTGAGCACCCGTGCGGCTATCGGTCAGGACGTGCGGCGCACGGCTCATGTTCTCCTGACCGCCGGCGATCACCACATCCGCTTCACCGCACTGGATCGCCTGGGTTGCCAGGTGCAGCGCCTTCAGCCCGGAGCCGCACACGTCGTTGATGGTAATCGCAGAGACAGTGTTGGGTAAGCCACCTTTCAGCGCGGCCTGACGGGCCGGGTTTTGCCCGGCTCCGGCGGTCAGCACCTGACCGAGGATCACCTCGTCGATCTCGTGGGCCTCAACGCCACTGCGCTCCACCAGCGCGCGAACCACCACGCTGCCCAGATCTACCGCCGAGTGGCGTGAGAGCGCTCCCTGGAAACAGCCAATTGCTGTGCGCAACGCACCCACTATCACGACGTCTTTCATCTCAACCTCTGCGCAAAATGACACCGCACATAGTAGAGGATTGTTATCAACTAATGATGTAATTGTTTAAAAATAGTGAGTTTTATCACAAAGCATCGCGTGGGTGTGGGCCGGGGCTGCCGTATGCATTCACGCCAATTATGATTTTCACGGTAATTATTAGATAACTCATTGGCATTGGGACGGCGCGGCGATAAGTTAGGAGATGCAAACACGCGTTAACACTGGAGTAACAAATGTCCGACTGTATCATTCCAGAAATAAAAGAATCAGAAGACGAAATCATCGCCATCCGCCGTCATTTACATGCCAATCCTGAATTAAGCCTTGAAGAGTTTAATACCAGTAACCTGGTTGCCCGCCAGCTGGAAGGCTGGGGTTATCAGGTGACCCGGGAGATCGGGAAAACCGGCGTTGTCGGCTCGCTCAGCAAAGGCCAGGGCAGCAAATCCATTGGCCTGCGCGCCGATATGGACGCCTTACCCATCTTTGAAGCCACCAATTTACCCTGGGCCAGTACCGTGCCGGGTAAAATGCACGCCTGCGGTCACGATGGCCACACGGCGATTTTACTGGCTGCGGCGAAATATATCGCCTCTGATGCCTGCCAGTTTAATGGCACCGTACACCTTATTTTTCAGCCTGCCGAAGAAGCAATTGGCGGCGCTGATTTAATGATTAAAGACGGGCTGTTTGACCGCTTCCCCTGCGATCGTATTTTTGCCCTGCACAATATGCCTTATCTGCCGACCGGTAAGTTTGGCTTCTATGAAGGCAACTTTATGGCCTCTGCCGATACCGTGAAAATTACCCTGCAAGGGTACGGTGGGCATGGCGCACACCCGGAACGCACCGTGGATCCGATTGTCACCGGGGCCGCCCTGATCATGTCCCTGCAGAGCATTGTGGCGCGTAACGTGCCGCCGGGTGAAACCGCCGTGGTGACCGTAGGGACTTTCCAGGCGGGCATTGCCTCCAACGTGATCCCGGACAGCGCGGTAATGGAGCTGACGGTGCGTTCAATGAAACCGGAGATCCGCGACCTGCTGATCCGCCGCATTCAGGAGCTTACCGATTTTACCGCCCGCAGCTACGGTGCCACCAGCGAAGTGGAGATCTATGACTCCTACCCGGTACTGGTGAACGATGCCGAGCAGACTGCCTTCGCCCGCCAGCTGGCCGTCGAATTTTTTGGCGAAGATGCGGTACTCGACAGCGTCTCGCCGTCCAACGGCAGTGAAGATTTTGCCTTTATGCTTCAGCAACGTCCGGGCAGCTATTTCCTGCTCGGCAACGGCGAGAAAGGGGAAAAAGGCGGCTGCATGGTGCATAACCCCGGCTACGACTTCAATGATGAGATCATCACAACCGGGGCCTCCTTCTTTGCTCGTCTGGTTGAAAACTACTGCCGTTAAAACAGGGACCTGAAATGAAAAAATACCTTTTACCGCTGGTCGCGTTACTGGCAGCGTCGTCTGCTTTTGCAGCCGAGACGAAAGAGCTGCGCTTTGGCGTGGATCCCACCTTTGCACCCTTCGAGTCAAAAAACCCGCAGGGCGAGGTGGTCGGTTTTGATATTGATTTGGGCAATGCCATTTGTCAGCAGCTACAGGCCAAATGCGTCTGGGTTGAAAGCAACTTCGACGGCATTATTCCGTCCCTGAAGGCGCGTAAATTTGATGCCATCCTCTCAGGGATGTACATCACTGAGAAACGTAAAGAGCAGATTGCCTTCAGCGATAAAATTTACAGCGGCCCGGCCTTCCTGGTGGCGCGTAAAAACAGCCTTACCAGCGCCAGCGTGGATCAGCTGAAAGGGAAAACCATCGGCGTGGAGCAAGGTTCCGCTCAGGAAACCTATGCTAATGAACAGTGGCGCGGCAAGGGTGTCAACGTCGTGGCCTATCAGGGCGCTGACCAGGTGATCCGCGACCTCGAATCCGGGCGTATTGACGGCGCGGTGCTCTCCGGGGTGATGGCAGAATACAGCTTCCTCAACAAACCGCAGGGGAAAGATTTCGCCTTTGTTGGCGGCGCGCTGCAGGACGATGCGCTGTTTGGTGCCGGGGCAGCCATTGGTCTGCGCAAAGAGGATGATCAGCTGCGCCAGGAGCTGAACGGGGCGATCGCGGCGATCCTGGCCGACGGAACCTACAAAAAGCTTGCTGCCAAATACTTTAGTTTTGATATTTATACCGGCAAGTAATGCTATCCCGCCCTTCACGGGCTGAAGGGCGGGGTTTTCCAGTACTGGGTTAAGGGGAGCGAGTTGCCATTCACCGGATCCTGCTCAGGAAACGGCAGCGAGACGATACGCGACAGGACTGCGGGCGTCGCTGCCTGCTTACACAGATCGAACTCCATGCCCGGCGGATAAGCGCCCACTACCTGAAAATCGAGCGTCGCCGATAAGCGGCAGTGTCCGGTTCCCGCAGGCAATAAAAGGGCGTCCCCGGCTTCGACCTCCACCTCTTCTCCCCCTGGACCGCCGATGACCAGGCGCGCCGCACCGCGGGAAACCCCCAGGACTTCATGCGCAGTGGAGTGGTAATGGTGATAATCAAAAATCCCATCGCGCCACTGAGGCGGCCAGCCGTTGTCGGCAAAGCGCTGTTCAAACTGACTGGCAAAATCGCCATCCGTAACTGCCCCTTTATAAATCAGTACCGGCAGATGGGGATTATTCGGCACCCAGTCTTTTGACGAGAGCATCAACACCCGGGGCGTTATCTGGTTGTTAGCGGCCATGTCTCTTCTCAGTCGGTTAATTTACCCCATTCAGTGTAGACCTTTTAGATTTTGCTACCGATCAGGAAAATGTCGTATTCGTCACACGGGATCCGCCTTGTGCTGCAGATAGTGCCGCAGCCAGTTTCCCGCCGTGCCTGGCGGGGAGCGTTTATTCCATACCAGATCGATCGCCACCGAACGCGGCCAGCCCGACACGTTGAGCTGCACCAGCGTTTTCGCAGGCGCAAACTCCTCCACCAGCGCAGAGGGCAGCGCGCACCAGCCGAAGCCCTGCACCGCCATGCTGAGCAATAGCAGGTAGTTGGGTGCCGACCACACCGGCCCTTGCGCCAGCACCGGTTCGCGCTCCAGATAGGTATTCAGGCGCAGCTCCCGCCAGCCGTGTAGCTCGTCGGCTTCGATGCGGCTTTGCGCGGCGAGGGGATGCGTGGCGGAGGTATAGATCGCCATGTGGGTCTGCATCGGCAGGCGGATAGCGGCAATGTCGGTAGGATAACTTTCCCGCGCCTCGGTGAGGCCGATATGCGCCCGCCCCTTTTGTAGCAGGTCGATGACATCTTCCTCCTCACCAATCAGGCATTCGAACTCGGTATGGGGAAATCGCGCGTCAAAACGAAACAGCATCTCCTCCAGCACGTCCGGGTGCAGGGTGTCCGAGAGAACAAAGGTCAGGCGCGCTTCGGTCTCTTCGCTGAGGGAGACCGCCAGTTCGTCGAGCCTTGCGCTGGCCGCGAGGATCGACTGGACGTAGCCCAGCACTTGCTTGCCCTGGGGGGTGAGTACCGGCTGGCGGGCGCTGCGATCGAACAGCGCAAAGCCGAGGTCATCTTCCAGATGGGCGATGGCAGTACTGATGGTGGACTGGCTTTTACGCAGGCGGCGGGCGGCGGCGGAGAACGAGCCTGCGGAAACCGTCTCGACAAATGCCGTTAAGGCTTCGGGTGAGTAGCGCATGATGTATCTACTTTATCGATGGAATCTAACTTTAATATATCAGTTTTAGCGATAAAAATAGCGCCCTGGCTCTGCCCATCCTGGCAGGTTAATGAGGTATCAGGTTATGCAGCACAACGATATTCAGCGCAGAAAACTGCCGGAACGCATCTTCCACGCCGTCTTATTCGAAGGGATTGCCACGGCGATCCTGGCCCCCACCACCGCCTGGCTGATGCAACGTCCGGTGCTCGAGATGGGCGGGTTAACCATTCTTCTCGCCACGACGGCGATGATCTGGAACATCATCTATAACGCCGGTTTTGACAGACTGTGGCCGCGGCATATCGTTACCCGCACCGCCAAAGTTCGTGCCCTGCACGCCCTTGGCTTCGAAGTCGGGTTTATTTTTATCGGCGTCGGCATTGTTTCGCTGGTGCTGGGCGTGAGCCTGTTGCAGGCGTTAACCTTAGAGATTGGCTTCTTTATCTTCTTCCTGCCGTACACCATGGTCTATAACTGGGCGTACGACACCCTGCGCGATCGCATCATGAAGCGCCGCCAGCAGCAGCACGCTGCCACGTCTTAATCCCTCCGGCCGGAAATGCTTTCCGGCCCGCTCCCTTCAGCGCCAACTGCGACCCCTACGGGTAATTATGGTAAAATAGTCTCCTTTTTGTTGGTTTCATAGTTGATACGTTTCTCTCATGTCGAAAATCTGGTCTAAAGAAGAGACCCTCTGGAGCTTTGCCCTGTACGGCACAGCCGTGGGCGCAGGAACCCTGTTTCTGCCCATCCAGTTAGGATCTGCGGGCGCTGTCGTCCTGTTCATCACCGCCCTTGTGGCGTATCCATTCACCTACTGGCCCCACAAAGCGTTATGTCAGTTTATCCTCTCAGCGAAAACGAAAGGCAGCGAAGGGATCACCGGTGCGGTGACGCACTACTACGGGAAAAAGATCGGCAATCTGATCACCACGCTCTACTTTGTCGCCTTTTTTGTGGTGGTGCAGATCTATGCCGTGGCGATCACTAACTCTCTGACTGAGCAACTGGCGAAGCATATCCCGGTAGACATGACCGTGCGGGTGCTGGTCAGTCTGGGCGTCGTGCTGACGTTGAATCTGACCTTTCTGATGGGGCGTCATGTCACCATCCGGGTGATGGGTTTTCTGGTCTTTCCGCTGATCGCCTACTTCCTGCTGGTGTCGCTGTATCTCACCCAGAGCTGGCAGCCCTCGCTGCTCACCAGTCAGATGAGCGTTGATCAGCACACCCTGCACCAGGTGTGGATCTCCATTCCGGTAATGGTGTTCGCCTTCAGCCATACCCCGATTATTTCGACCTTTGCCGTTGACCGACGTGAGAAATATGGCGACGCCGCGATGGGCAAATGTACCCGCATCATGAAGGTGGCGTACCTGATTATCTGCCTGAGCGTGCTGTTCTTTGTCTTCAGCTGCCTGCTGTCGATCCCTCCGTCTTACATCGTGGCCGCTAAAGAGCAAGGGGTTACCATTCTCTCTGCCCTCTCGATGATGCCCTCTTCCCCTTCGTGGCTTGGGATCTCCGGCATTGTGGTGGCCATCATCGCGATGTCGAAGTCGTTTCTCGGCACCTATTTTGGGGTGATTGAGGGGGCTACGGAGATAGTGAAATCGGGGTTAAATCAGGTTGGCGTCAAGAAAAGCCGGGCCTTCAATCGAGCCGTGTCGGTGATGGGTGTTTCGCTGATCACCTTTGCGGTGTGCTGCATTAACCCGAATGCTATCTCGATGATCTATGCCATCAGCGGACCGCTTATCGCCATGATCCTGTTTATCATGCCGACCCTGTCCACCTTCCTTATTCCGGCCCTGAAACCTTACCGCTCCGTTGGCAATGTGCTGACGCTGATCGTTGGGGTGCTATGCGTGTCGGTGATGTTTATCGCCTGACCAGGAGGCAGCACGCTGGTTTGCGGCAGCGTGCTGTTCAACATTAAGCGCGGATACTGTCATACTCGCGGTTGTTATCAAATTCGTGTTTCGCGAACGGGCACAGCGGGATGATTTTGCGATTTTCTGCGCGCATTTTTTCCACCACCTTCGCGACCAGTTGTTTGCCCACGCCCTGCCCTTTCAGGCTGGGATCGACATCGGTGTGCTCAATAATGCTGAGGTGTTCGCCGGTGGGAACAAAAACGATCTCCGCGACCTGGTTACCGTCGGCATCATTCACATAAAACTTGTTATGACCTTCCTGAATTTCCATGTTTTCTCGCTTATTTATGGCGGTATTTAAGTGCGCCGCTTGGGCAGGTGTCAATCACACGCACGACCGTATCAACATCCACTTCATCAGGGATGATCCACGGTTTACGTTTCAGGTTGAAGAGTTTGGCGCTGCCGCGCACGCAGTTTCCCGCGTGCTGACAGATACCGGTGTTGAAGTAGACATCAATTTTCTCACCGGTATAGGCCCGGTACCCGGCTTGCAGGAGATCGTTATCCATGACATTGCCTCTGTCGTTATTATGCTTTCGGGAATAGGGATGATGCTGGCTGTGAGAACCAAAAAGTTAACATTTATTTAATAGAATGATCCAGTGCCTTAAGCGGGGCAGAATTCTGACTGAGAAATCATGCTATTAATCAACGTTAAGGTGGTGTCTTTCAGGTAGTCTGTTTTTTATCAGCAGACTACCCGGAGCGTCTGAATCACCATGGATAACCCGCTATTTTTAAAAGGATTAGTTGTTTTACTGCTCGCCTTATGGGCGTGGGATATCATTAGAGCAAAACGCAAAAAGCAGCCTGCGGATCCCGCCATTGCACACGCTGATGCCCGGGAACGCCAGGCATGGCGCTATGTCAGATGGGGTTTTCGGGTAATACAGATCGCCTGTGCGCTCTATTTCGTACAAATGCTGATTCAGATCTTACTGGTGTAAATTGGCAGGAAATAAGGGAACGTAAGAAGAGATGCTGGAGCGGGCGAAGGGAATCGAACCCTCGTATAGAGCTTGGGAAGCTCTCGTTCTACCATTGAACTACGCCCGCTTTGAGGTGCGTAAAGCATTATAGACCTTACGCCCCTTCTGACAAGACTCCCCTGCGCTAACCGGCGATTAAATAACCACTTAGCACTTCGGTTTGCCGCCCGGCGCCGGTAAATAGCGTACCGGGTCGATGGCGGTTGCCTTATAACGAATCTGGAAATGAAGCGCCACGGTGTTGGAGCCGGTGCTGCCCATGGTGGCGATCTTCTGCCCGGCCTTCACGTTTTGTCCGTTATTCACCAGCAGGGTGTCATTATGTGCATAGGCGGTGATGTAATCCTCGCCATGCTTAATCATGATCAGGTTGCCATAGCCGCGCAGCTGGTTGCCGACATAGACCACCTTGCCCGCATCGGAGGCGTAGACCGGCGATCCGCGGGTGCCCGCGATATCAATCCCTTTGTTGCCCCCTTCCGAGGTGGAGTACGGTATCACCACTTTGCCGCTGGCGGGCCAGATCCAGCAGCGCTGTCCGACGGGTGGCCAGGAGGACTTAGGCACGACGTAAGAAGGAGTGACTGCGGCGGTTTTACCTTTGCTACGTGAAGAGGATTTTTTAGCTGTGGCGCTGCTGCCGTTAACCTTCAGCTTTTGCCCCACTTCAATGGTGTAAGGCGGCGAAATATTGTTCAGGCGCGCCAAGTCCTTCACGCTGGTGCCAGTCGCACGCGAGATGCGGTACAGCGTATCGCCGCGTTTAACGGTATACACAGCACCAGAATCCGATGACTGATTGCCTGCGCATCCCGCCAGCAACAGGGCCAGGATCAGGCAAAACAGAGCAGAAACAGGGTTTTTCGTCGGGCTTCCTGCAAACAAAACAGTTCCTCGGTCAACGTGAATGGCCGCGCTATCATAGCAGCCCCACCGCGGATGCCCAAGAGCACCCTATGCGACAAACAGTTTAATGCCGATTGCGATATAATCGCCCGGGTCAGGCCGCGCTGAACTTAGTGGAACACTAACAAGTCAGTATCGCCTGACGATTTCAGCACGGAGTTACAATGGACACACACGAACACGTCATTTTGGTCAACGACCTGGGAAAGATAATCGGCACTCAGGAAAAGTACGCTGCACACACCTCTCACACCCCACTACATCTGGCCTTCTCTTGCTGGCTTTTCAACGACAAGGGTGAGTGTCTGGTCACCCGTCGCGCCATGAGCAAAAAAGCCTGGCCCGGTGTCTGGACCAACTCCGTTTGCGGCCATCCGCAACAGGGTGAAACGTCAGAACAGGCCATAATCCGCCGCTGCCGCTACGAAGTGGGCGTCGAGATTGCCGGGATTATTCCGGTCGCACCCGCATTCCGCTACTGCGAAACCGATCCCTCCGGGATTGTTGAAAACGAAATATGCCCGGTCTTCGCGGCACATGCTGTCAACGACGTAAACATCAATCGCGACGAAGTGATGGAGTATCAGTGGGTAACGCTTGAAGCACTGTTACGCGCGCTGGAAGCCACCCCTTGGGCCTTTAGCCCGTGGATGGTGATGGAAGCGAGAGCGGCAGAAGAGGGTTTGGTCCGCTTCGCAGCAGACGCGAAGCAATAAAAAAGCCCCGACGCGATTAACGCCGGGGCTTTCTGGTAGCTGTGGCTTACTTAACCGGACGCATCGCCGGGAACAGGATCACATCACGGATGGTGTGGCTGTTGGTAAACAGCATCACCATACGGTCGATACCAATGCCCAGGCCCGCTGTTGGCGGCAGGCCGTGTTCCAGCGCGGTCACGTAGTCTTCATCGAAGAACATGGCTTCGTCGTCACCCGCCGCTTTCGCATCAACCTGATCCTGGAAGCGCTGCGCCTGATCTTCTGCATCGTTCAGCTCGCTAAAGCCGTTGCCGATTTCGCGGCCACCGATGAAGAATTCAAAGCGGTCAGTGATCTCCGGGTTCTCGTCGTTACGACGCGCCAGCGGAGAAACTTCTGCCGGGTATTCGGTGATGAAGGTAGGCTGAATCAGGTGCGCTTCCGCCACTTCTTCGAAGATCTCGGTCACGATACGGCCCAGACCCCAGCTCTTCTCAACCTTGATACCGATGCTTTCAGCGATCGCTTTCGCAGAGTCGAAGTTATCCAGGTCAGCCATCTCGGTTTCAGGACGGTATTTCTTGATCGCTTCGCGCATGGTCAGCTTAACGAACGGCTTGCCGAAGTCGAAGACTTCTTCGCCGTAAGGCACTTCAGTGGTACCCAGAATATCCTGCGCCAGCGTACGGAACAGGGATTCGGTCAGCTCGATCAGATCTTTGTAATCCGCGTAAGCCATATAGAGTTCCATCATGGTGAACTCTGGGTTATGACGTACGGAGATGCCTTCGTTACGGAAGTTACGGTTGATCTCGAATACGCGATCGAAACCGCCCACCACCAGACGCTTCAGGTACAGTTCCGGCGCGATACGCAGGTACATGTCCAGGTCCAGGGCGTTGTGATGCGTGATAAATGGACGCGCAGACGCACCGCCCGGGATCACCTGCATCATTGGGGTTTCCACTTCCATAAAGTCGCGGCCCACCATGAACTGACGGATGCCAGCCATAATCTGGGAGCGAATTTTGAAGGTCTTGCGGGATTCATCGTTAGAGATGAGATCCAGGTAACGCTGACGATAACGCGCTTCCTGATCCTGCAGACCGTGGAACTTGTCCGGCAGCGGGCGCAGGGCTTTGGTCAGCAGGCGCAGCTCGGTGCAGTGGATGGACAGCTCGCCGGTCTTGGTTTTGAACAGCTTGCCTTTAGCGCCCAGGATATCGCCCAGGTCCCACTTCTTGAACTGCTCGTTGTAGATCCCTTCCGGCAGATCGTCGCGGGAGACGTACAGCTGAATGCGGCCGCCAACGTCCTGCAGGGTGATGAAAGACGCTTTACCCATGATACGACGGGTCATCATGCGGCCTGCAACGGCCACTTCGATGTTCAGCGCTTCCAGCTCTTCGTTCTCTTTAGCGTCGAAGTCAGCGTGCAGTTGGTCTGAGGTATGATCGCGACGAAAATCGTTCGGGAACGGCACACCCTGCTCGCGCAGTGCAGCCAGCTTCTCGCGGCGGGTTTTCAGTTCATTGTTAAGATCGACGACCGCGTCAGCGCCCTGTGCTTGTTGTTCAGACATGTTGGTTCCTCATAACCCTGCTTTCAGACTTGCTTCGATAAATTGGTCCAGGCTGCCGTCCAGCACCGCCTGCGTGTTACGGGTTTCGACACCGGTACGCAGGTCTTTGATGCGGGAGTCATCAAGGACGTAAGAACGGATCTGGCTGCCCCAGCCGATGTCGGATTTGTTATCTTCCATCGCCTGCTTCTCAGCATTTTTCTTTTGCATCTCCAGTTCATAAAGCTTCGCTTTCATCTGCTTCATGGCCTGGTCTTTGTTTTTATGCTGGGAACGGTCGTTCTGGCACTGTGTTACCAGCCCGGTCGGAATGTGGGTAATACGCACCGCGGATTCCGTACGGTTAACGTGCTGACCACCCGCACCGGAGGCGCGATAAACGTCGATACGCAGATCCGCTGGGTTGATTTCGATGTCGATATCGTCCTTCACTTCCGGGTAGACAAACGCGGAACTGAAAGAGGTGTGACGGCGACCGCCGGAGTCGAACGGGCTTTTACGCACCAGGCGGTGAACGCCGGTTTCCGTACGCAGCCAGCCGTAGGCGTAATCGCCAATGATTTTGACGGTGACAGATTTCAGGCCTGCCACTTCACCTTCAGACTCTTCGATGATCTCGGTCTTGAAGCCGCGGGCTTCAGCCCAACGCAGGTACATACGGGTCAGCATGCTGGCCCAGTCCTGTGCTTCTGTACCGCCGGAACCTGCCTGAATATCCAGGTAGCAGTCGGCGCTGTCGTATTCACCGGAGAACATACGACGGAATTCCAGCTGTGCCAGCTTCTCTTCCAGACCGTCGAGTTCTGCTACGGCTTCGTTGAAGGTCTCTTCGTCGTCGGCCTCAACGGCCAGTTCCAGCAGCCCGGAAACGTCATCCAGACCCTGTGCCATCTGATCCAGCGTATCAACGATAGCTTCCAGAGAGGAACGCTCTTTACCCAGCGCCTGTGCGCGTTCAGGTTCGTTCCAGACGTCCGGCTGTTCCAGCTCGGCGTTTACTTCTTCGAGACGCTCTTTCTTGGCATCGTAGTCAAAGATACCCCCTAAGAACGTCGGAGCGCTCCGTGAGGTCCTGAATGCGGTTTTTTACCGGATTAATTTCAAACATGGTCTGTTTTCTTTTATGGACGAGTCAAAATGCGGTTATAAGGGCGGAATTGTACCGGATTCACGCCCTTTTTTATAGCGGAATAGTGATGCTAAAGTGGCCAGATATGGTCGATGATGATTTGCAGCGTGCGGTTGCCGCGAAACTCGTTGATATCCAGTTTGTAGGCCAGTTCGACTTCGCGCACGCCGTTGTCCGGCCAGATGGTGGTATCGACGTTAAAGGCGATACCGTCCAGCAGCGGGCCGCCGCCTACCGGTTCTACCATCACTTTCAGGTGGCGTTCACCCACCAGCCGCTGTTGCAGCAGACGGAAGCGGCCATCGAACAGCGGCTCCGGGAACATCTGCCCCCACGGACCGGCATCGCGCAGCATCTGTGCCACTTCCATGGTCATTTCGGCTGGCGTTAACGGGCCGTCGGAGACCACTTCGCCCTGCAACAGGGCCGGATCCAGCCAGTCGGTGACCAGCTCGCTGAACAGGCGCTGGAACTGATCGAACTTCGCCTCCTCCAGTGACAGACCCGCCGCCATCGCGTGACCGCCAAATTTGATCATCAGCCCCGGATGTAGCGTGTCCAGCCGCTCCAGCGCATCGCGCATATGCAGCCCCTGAATGGATCGGCCCGATCCTTTCAGCGTGCCGTCGCCTGCGGGAGCAAAGGCAATCACCGGGCGGTGAAAACGCTCTTTGATACGCGAGGCCAAAATCCCGACCACGCCCTGATGCCACTCAGGATGATACATCGCCAGCCCGCCGGGCAGCGTTTCGCCGCTGCGCTCCAGCTTTTCGCACAGGGTCAGCGCTTCGGCCTGCATTCCCTGCTCGATCTCTTTACGGGTCTGGTTCAGCGCGTCCAGTTCGTTGGCCAGCACGCGCGCTTCCGCGATGTTATCGCACAACAACAGCGCCACTCCGACTGACATATCATCCAGACGCCCGGCGGCGTTAAGACGCGGGCCAAGGGCAAAACCTAAGTCGCTGGCCGCCAGCCGCTGTTGATCCCGGTTGGAGATCTCCAGCAGCGCCTTAATGCCCGGACGGCATTTGCCCGCCCGAATGCGGTTTAAACCCTGCCAGGTGAGAATGCGGTTATTGGCATCCAGCGGCACGACGTCCGCCACAGTGCCCAGCGCCACCAGATCGAGGAATTCCGCCAGATTCGGCGGCGCAATGCCCTGCGCCTCGAACCAGCCTTTATCCCGCAGCTTCGTGCGCAGCGCCAGCATCAGGTAAAACGCCACCCCCACGCCTGCCAGGGATTTCGACGGGAAGGCGCAGTCTCGCAGGTTAGGGTTGATGATCGCTTCCGCCGCCGGCAGCGTGTCGCCGGGCAGATGGTGATCGGTGACCAGCACCGGGATCCCCAGCGAGTGTGCACGATCGACACCGTTGTGGGATGAGATCCCATTGTCGACCGTCAGGATCATTTGAGCGCCACGGGCATGCGCTTGATCAACCACTTCAGGACTGAGGCCATAGCCATCCTCAAAGCGGTTCGGCACCAGGTAAGAGACGTTATCGCACCCCATCGCTCGCAGGCTGAGCACGCTCAGCGCGGTACTGGTGGCACCATCGGCGTCGAAATCCCCCACCACGATGATGCGCGTCCCTTCGCGAAAGGCGTTATACAGCAGCTCCGTGGCCGTATCGACGCCACTCAGTTGCTGCCAGGGCAACATGCCTTTTACGCTTCGCTCAAGGTCGTCTGCCGTTTGCACGCCACGGCTGGCATACAGTCGACGCAACAGGGGCGACAGATCCGCGGGTAACGCGGCGCTGTCGTTCACTTCACGACGACGGAGTTGTATCGAAGATTTCACGCGAATTATTTACCGCCAAACTGTTTCTGGTGCTCGTCGAGGAAGGCTTTCATCTCTTTCGGCCCCTGGTAACCTGGCACCACGTAACCGTTGCTGAGTACGATAGCTGGCGTACCGGTCACGCCAAACTGCACGCCCAGCGCGTAGTGGTTGGCAATGTCGATATCGCAGGAGGCTGGCTGAATGCCTTTGCCGCTCATGGCATCATCAAAGGCTTTGTTGCGATCTTTCGCACACCAGATGGCCTTCATGTCCTGCTCAGGCTGGCTCTGCACGCCCGCACGCGGGAAAGCGAGGTAACGCACGGTGATCCCCAGCGCGTTGTAGTCTTTCATCTCTTCGTGCAGCTTGTGGCAGTAGCCGCAGGTGATGTCGGTAAACACGGTGATGACATGTTTTTCCTGCGCCGCTTTGTAGACAATCATCTCTTTTTCCAGCGCGTTCAGGTTTTTCATCAGCATCTGGTTCGTCACGTTAACCGGCTGGGCGCCGCTTACGTCATACAGCGGCCCTTGCAGAAAATGTTTACCGTCTTCGGTAACGTACAACACACCGCCGCTGGTCATCACGGTTTTCATCCCAGGAATTGGCGCAGGCTGAATATCGCTGCTGGTGACGCCAAGCTTCGCCAGAGATTGTTTGATGGCTGCATCGTCTGCATGCGCCAGGCCGGATAATGAGGCTGCCAGCAGAGAGAACAGCACTAAAGTCTTTTTCATATTGATTCCTGTTACACGTCACCACTCACGCGCGTGGGTGATGCTGTTGGTGGAGCTGTCGCAGGCGTTCCGTGGCGACATGCGTGTAGATTTGCGTCGTTGAAAGGTCACTGTGCCCAAGCAGCATCTGGACCACGCGCAGGTCGGCGCCATGGTTCAGAAGATGGGTCGCAAAAGCGTGACGCAGAACGTGCGGCGAAAGTTTTTCACTGTCGATACCCGCCAGTGTGGCGTAATGTTTGATGCGATGCCAGAAGGTTTGGCGCGTCATTTGTTGCGCACGCTGGCTCGGAAACAGCACATCGATGGAGACACCGTTAAGCAACCACGGACGCCCATGCTGAAGATAGTTCTCCAGCCAGTAAACCGCCTCTTCCCCCAGCGGCACCAGACGTTCTTTGTTGCCTTTACCGATCACCCGTACCACGCCCTGACGCAGGCTGATATCGCTCATCGTCAGCCCAACCAGTTCAGAGACACGCAGTCCCGTCGCGTACAACACTTCAAGCATCGCTTTATCGCGTAACTCCAGCGGTTGGTCAACCACCGGCGCCTGTAATAATCTCTCAACTTGTGCTTCGCTGAGATCCTTCGGCAGACGCTGCGGCAGTTTTGGCGACGCCAGTACGGCGCTGGGATCGTCGGGACGTAATTTCTCACGATACAGATGCTGAAACAGACGCCGCATGGCGCTTAGCAGTCGCGCGGAACTGGTAGCTTTATAGCCTCCCTCCATACGCTCGGCAAGCAGCGCCTGCAGATCGTCGCTTTGGGCCGTCGCAAGAGAGAGTTGATGGTGATGCAACCAGGCCACCAGCATGCCCAGATCGCGTCGGTAGGCGCTGAGGGTATTTTCGGCAAGATTCTTCTCAAGCCACAGCGCATCGAGAAACTGCTCGATGAGTGCGAGATCCTTTTCCACGTCAGCCTCTTTCGTTCTGCAATGGGTGCATTATGCCTGAATGCGGGTTGTTTCTGGTACACTACACGCAAAGTCATAGCAAGTATTGAGACATTTTAGCGATGAATATTGGTCTGTTTTATGGTTCCAGCACCTGCTACACCGAGATGGCGGCAGAGAAAATTCGCGACATTATCGGTCCGGAACTGATCACCCTCCATAATCTCAAAGACGACGCCCCGACGATGATGGAACAGTACGACGTACTGATTCTGGGCATCCCAACCTGGGATTTTGGTGAACTGCAGGAAGACTGGGAAGCCATCTGGGATCAGCTTGATTCCCTGAAGCTGGAAGGCAAAATTATCGCGCTGTACGGCATGGGCGACCAGTTAGGCTACGGCGAGTGGTTCCTTGATGCGCTGGGGATGCTGCACGATAAGCTGGCGCCGAAAGGCGTGACCTTCATCGGTTACTGGCCGACCGAGGGCTATGAGTTTACCAGTAAGAAACCGATCATTGCCGACGGCCAGCTGTTTGTCGGGCTGGCCCTTGATGAGACGAATCAATACGATCTGAGCGAAGAGCGCCTGCAGAGCTGGTGCGAGCAGATCCTTGGCGAAATGGCGGAGCAGTTCAGCTAATCCCCTACCGCCCGTGCGTCGGTTGCTGCGAAAGCATCCGGCGCAGATCCCGCCACTCCCCTTCATCCATGCTGTCTGCCGACAACCACAAATGCTGGTAGCGTTTCCCGTCGCCCTTGCGTAAGCGGAGCATCATGCCGGAATTGAGCATCCACGGCGTACCGATAATCTCCCACTCGCTACCCTGCCACTGCAGGCGGGAATCCATGAACAGCTTGATTTCGCCCTGACGGGAATTGATGCGCCGTTGGCTGCGTACGCTGTCAAACACCACCAGCGACAGTAAAATTAACCATAACGGGGTGTAGCTTAGCGGCCATGGTATCAACAGGATGCAAGCCGCAACCAGGCCGTGGAGCAAAAGAGACATCCACTGGGCGCGCCACGAGACGCGTAAATCAGATTGCCACAGGACCACGTTCCCGATTCCGTGTTTGAATTAAAAGCACCATCCGTTGCAGTTCGGCGTCGGCGGGTTCGCCGTGATTCATTAACCAGTTAAATAAATCAGGATCGTCGTTCTCCAGCAGGCGGATAAACAGCTTTTTATCCTCATCGCTCAGGGTGTCGTATTCGTATTCGAAGAACGGCATGATGGAGATATCGAGTTCGCGCATACCGCGACGGCATGCCCAATGAATGCGGGCTTTGTTAGTAATGTCCATGTGTATTTTCCTGCATAACGTTGAGTTCAGGCAGTGTTCCGTTCGTATCGGCTGAGAAAGAGAGTCCACCGGGAAGAAACGGCTCTTAGTGTAACGTGTTTTTTGCTGTTTCATTACTGGAATATTATGTTCCTGGCGCACTCTTCCAGAAAAAACCACAACAAATACGGGTATTCATCCGTTTTGCGTAGCGTTATGCAGAATGGCGCAAGGGCACGAATAGCCTGTTGAAACCGCTTGCAATGGCTACAGTCTCTTTTACCATTAGGCATCAACAAAGCGTTATGCAATTCAGGACCTCACTATGGCATTTACACCGTTTTCTCCGCGCCAGCCTGTCGCCTCTGCGCGTCTGCCGCTGACGCTTATGACTCTTGATGACTGGGCGCTGGCAACCGTTGTCGGCGTGGACAGCGAAAAGTACCTGCAGGGCCAGGTGACCGCTGATGTCAGTCAAATGACCGAACACCAACATCTGCTGGCCGCGCACTGCGATCCGAAAGGCAAGATGTGGAGCAACCTGCGCATTTTCCGCCGTCAGGACGGCTTTGCCCTGATCGAGCGCCGCAGCCTGCGTGACGCGCAGCTTACCGAGCTGAAAAAGTATGCGGTGTTCTCCAAGGTCACCATCGCTGCCGATGACGAACTGGTGCTGCTGGGCGTGGCCGGATTCCAGGCGCGCGCAGCCTTGAAAAACCTGTTCAGCGACCTTCCTGATGCTGACAACCAGGTCACTCACGACGGTGTTACTTCGCTGCTGTGGTTTGAACACCCGGCGGAACGCTTCCTGCTGGTGACCGATGTCGCCACCGCAGAGCGCGTAACCCAGGCCCTGCGTGGCGAAGCACAGCTGAATAATAGCCAGCAGTGGCTGTCACTGAACATTGAAGCGGGCATTCCAGTTATCGATGCCGCCAACAGCGGGCAGTTTATTCCGCAGGCCACTAACCTGCAGGCGCTCGGTGGGATCAGCTTTAAAAAAGGCTGTTACACCGGCCAGGAGATGGTGGCTCGCGCGAAGTTCCGCGGCGCCAACAAACGTGCGCTGTGGTACCTGGCGGGCCAGGCCAGCCGCGTACCGGAAGCCGGCGAAGATCTGGAGCTGAAAATGGGTGACAACTGGCGCCGTACCGGCACCGTGCTTGCCGCCGTTCAGCTTGATGATGGCCGTCTGCTTGTACAGGCCGTCATGAACAATGATATGGAGCCAGACAGCGTTTTCCGCGTGCGTGAAGATGTCAATACCCTGAGCATTGAGCCGCTGCCATATTCCCTGGAAGAGTGATGTTGTGAGTACCGGGTGGCAAAGGTAAAAGCAAAACGGTAACCCCAGGGTTACCGTTTTTAATGTTTGCGCCGCTATCCGCAGGAGAGGGTTGGCGTGAGGACATCAGGCCGCACCCAACAATCTTAATTAAACCTGTCCAACGTACAGATAAATCGCCAGGAAGTGACACACGCTGCCGCCCAGCACAAACCCGTGCCAGATCGCGTGGTTATAGGGTATGCGCTTACAGACGTAAAAAATTACCCCCAGCGAATAGACAATTCCGCCCACCGCCAGCAGCGTCACCCCACCCGCCGCGAGTTTTACCGCCAGCTCATAGATGACAATCAGCGACAGCCAGCCCATGGTCAGATAGGTCACCAGCGACAGCACCTTGAAACGGTGCGCGATGGTCAGCTTAAACAGGATCCCCAGTAGCGCCAGGCTCCAGATAACAATCATTAATCCGCGCGCCAGCGGTGAATCCAACCCCACCAGCAAAAACGGTGTGTAAGTCCCGGCAATCAGCAGATAGATGGCGCAGTGGTCGAATTTTTTCAGCCAGATCTTGGCCCGCTGATACGGAATGGCATGATAAAGAGTGGACGCCAGGAACAGCAGAATCATGCTTCCGCCATACAGGCTATAACTGGTGATCGCCAGCGCGCTGGCGTTCGTGTCGACGGCCTGAACCAGGAGTAATACCAGCCCGACGATGCCAAACACCAGACCTACCCCGTGACTAATACTGTTGGCTATTTCCTCAGCCAGCGAATATCCCTGTGTGGTTAATGGTTTGCTAACCATAGATAACTCCGGGAAAACATAAGTGAATACTGCATCGCTGACTATGCTAACTGAGAATGATTCCAGTGAACACCTGTTAGCTAAAATAAATATCCTCCAGATATTTATTTAATTTAATCATATAGTTGAATGATATTTTCAGCTAACAGATGTTCACGATAAACATTAAACGCATTTAAAATCAATAACATAAAACTGACGCTGATTCGGGTAGATCTCTGCGATCACCCGCTTAAGTTCACCGAGGGTCATGTTTTCCTGCTGGGCATGTTTTTCGGTCAGCGTGTCCAGCGTCACGGTTGAAGTGCCTGTTACCTCAATGGTGCAAAAGTAGCCGTCATCTTCATAACGCCCCACCCGCAAAACATCGCCCGCTTTGAAGTGCGCCTCGCTCTCATCACGGATGGTGATGGTCTTACGTCCGGCCAGAATGTCATCCTGAAAGCGCTGAAAAAAAGTAATGTCGTTTGGCTGCATGTTATTATTCCCTGAAGATGAAGTCTGATGAGTGAGTTTAGCCACTGTGAGCATGTTCTCCCATTCCGCCATTGCCAGTCTCAATAATCTGGAGATGATGGTCTACAACACCGTCATTAAAAACCGTGACCAGGTGATGTACATGACCATTCGCGAACTGGCTGATGCGGCGGGGGTTTCCACCACCACCGTGCTGCGTTTTTGCCGCAAGCTGAAATGCGATGGCTATTCTGAATTCCGTGTCCGTTTTAAATTATATCTTGAACAAAACGAACCGCAGCAGGCCAATTTTGGTGCCAGTGAGATTATCAGTTTTTTCAAAAGCGTAAACAACGACGAGTTTGATACGCTTTTAAATAACGCCGTAGATATTATTTTATCCTCGGAGCGTATTATATTTGTCGGCGCAGGTACATCAGGCTCGCTGGCAAAATATGGTGCACGTTTCTTTTCCAATATTGGTAAATTCAGCAACCATATCGACGATCCTTATTTCCCGGTGACCAACGATATGGCGAAAAACGCCCTGGCGATTGTGCTCTCCGTCTCTGGCGAAACCGAAGAGATCCTGCGCTTCGCCAGCCAGTTCAGCCTGCATCACTGCAAGGTGCTCTCCATCACCAGCCACGAACATTCACGGCTGGCAAAACTGGCAGACTTTAATCTCTCGTGGCATGTGCCGCAAACGCGTATCGCGGGCGTCTATGATATTACCACGCAAATCCCGGTGATTTATATTCTTGAATCTCTGGGGCGCAAACTGGCGAAGAAATTAACGGAATAAAACACCCTGTTTTTTTGCCGTAACAAATCACAATGTCTGCAAATTGTTATATCGTGACTTTTTATTCCCCTTTGTTAGACTCCAAATAAGACAATAAATGAGATTAGCAAAGATGAAAAAACTCACCTTACCAAAAGATTTTTTATGGGGCGGCGCAGTGGCGGCGCACCAGGTAGAGGGCGGCTGGAACAAGGGCGGTAAAGGCCCGAGCATTTGTGACGTGCTGACCGGCGGCGCTCACGGCGTGCCGCGTGAAATCACCCAGGAAGTGGTTGAGGGTAAATACTACCCGAACCATGAAGCCATCGACTTCCACGGCCACTATAAAGAAGACATCAAGCTGTTTGCCGAGATGGGCTTCAAATGCTTCCGTACCTCCATCGCCTGGACCCGTATCTTCCCGAAAGGTGATGAAACCCAGCCGAACGAAGAGGGGCTGAAATTCTACGACGACATGTTCGATGAGCTGCTGAAGTACAACATCGAGCCGGTGATCACCCTCTCCCACTTCGAAATGCCGCTGCATCTGGTGCAGGAGTACGGCGGCTGGACCAACCGTAAGGTGGTCGATTTCTTCGTTAATTTCGCTGAAGTGGTGTTTGAGCGCTACAAGAGCAAGGTCAAATACTGGATGACCTTCAACGAGATCAACAACCAGCGTAACTGGCGCGCCCCGCTGTTCGGCTACTGCTGCTCCGGCGTGGTCTATACCGAGCATCAAAACCCGGAAGAGACCATGTACCAGGTGCTGCATCACCAGTTCGTGGCCAGCGCCCTGGCGGTAAAAGCCGCGCGTCGCATCAACCCGGAAATGAAAGTCGGCTGCATGCTGGCAATGGTGGCGCTCTATCCGTTCTCCTGCAAACCTGAAGACGTGATGTTCGCCCAGGAGTCAATGCGTGAGCGCTATGTCTTTACCGACGTACAACTGCGTGGTTACTACCCATCCTACGTGCTGAACGAATGGGCGCGTCGCGGTTTCACCATCAATATGGAAGCGGGCGATGAGCAGATCCTGCGTGAAGGCACCTGTGATTATCTGGGCTTCAGCTACTACATGACCAACGCGGTGAAAGCGGAAGGCGGTACGGGCGATGCGATCTCCGGCTTCGAAGGCAGCGTTCCGAACCCGCACGTCAAAGCTTCTGACTGGGGCTGGCAGATTGACCCGGTGGGCCTGCGCTACGCCCTGTGCGAGCTGTATGAACGTTACCAGAAGCCGCTGTTTATCGTCGAAAACGGATTTGGCGCGTATGACAAAGTGGAAGAGGACGGCAGCATCAACGATGACTATCGTATCGACTACCTGCGTGCCCACGTGGAAGAGATGATCAAAGCGGTGACGTATGATGGCGTGGATCTGATGGGCTACACCCCGTGGGGCTGCATCGACTGCGTGTCCTTCACCACCGGTCAGTACAGCAAACGCTACGGCTTTATCTACGTGAACAAGCACGACGACGGTACGGGCGATATGTCTCGTTCCCGTAAGAAGAGCTTCGAATGGTATAAAGGCGTGATTGCCAGCAACGGCGAGACATTGTAATTTTTTGCCCGGTGGCGCTGCGCTTACCGGGCCTACGATTGATCCCCTCTCCCCTTTGGGGTGAGAGGGTTATTTCCCGCCCGCTAACTCAATAAAACTGCCCGTCACGTACGACGCCTTCTCGCTCAACAGCCAGACAATCGCCTGCGCCACCTCTTCAGGTTGGCCGCCGCGCTGCATCGGCAGCATCGACTTCACCCGATCCACACGGCCCGGCTCACCCCCAGAAGCATGAATTTCCGTGTAGATCAGCCCAGGACGAACACAGTTAACCCGAATGCCCTGCGCGGCTACTTCCAGCGCTAACCCGGTAGTGAGAGAATCCACAGCACCTTTCGATGCCGCGTAATCGACATATTCCCCCGGCGCACCAAGCCGCGAGGCGGCAGACGAGACATTCACAATCGCCCCGCCCTTTCCGCCATGTTTCAGCGCCATGCGTTTTACCGCTTCACGACAGCAGAGGAAATACCCGGTCACGTTGGTGCCGAGCACCCGGTTGATACGCTCGGCAGAAAGATTTTCGATAGTGCTCTGCTCGAACAGGATCCCGGCGTTGTTAACCAGCGCCGTGAGGGGTTCGCCTTCACGATCGAGGCTGTCGAACATTGCCATGACCTGCGCTTCGTCACTGATGTCGGCGCGCAAGGCAAAGGCCTTGCCGCCCTCTTCCACAATCTGTGCGATGACGTCGGTTGCAGCTTTGATGTTGTGGTGATAATTCACCGCCACGGTGTAGCCTTCCCTCGCCAGTTGCAGCGCAGTTGCTTTGCCAATTCCGCGGCTGGCACCGGTTACAAGTGCAATTGCCATTACACACCTCCAGAAAGAAAAAAAGCCGGGTGGCGGCTTCGCCTTACCCGGCCTACATCAATACCTTACTCTAGCTGAGCGATTACTGATATTCGCTCATAGGTACGCAGGAGCAGAACAGGTTGCGGTCGCCATAGACGTCATCAAGACGTTTCACGGTTGGCCAGTATTTGTTCGCTACGCCTGCCGGGAAGACCGCCAGCTCGCGGCTGTAAGCGTGGTTCCACTCTGCCACCATTTCGTGCTGCGTGTGTGGCGCATTGACCAGCGGGTTATCTTCCAGCGTCCATTCGCCGTCCAGCACGCGATCGATCTCCATGCGGATCGCCAGCATTGCATCAATAAAGCGGTCCAGCTCGGCTTTGCTCTCAGACTCGGTTGGCTCCACCATCAGCGTACCTGCAACCGGGAACGACATGGTTGGCGCGTGGAAGCCGTAGTCGATGAGGCGCTTGGCGATATCCAGTTCGCTAATGCCACTCTGCTCTTTCAGCGGGCGAATATCGAGAATACATTCGTGCGCCACGCGGCCATCGCGACCAGTGTAGAGCACCGGGAAGGCAGATTTCAGGCGAGTCGCGATGTAGTTAGCATTCAGGATCGCCACCTGGCTTGCCTGCTTCAGCCCTTCTGCGCCCATCATGCGGATGTACATCCAGCTGATTGGCAGAATAGAGGCGCTACCAAACGGAGCCGCGGAAACCGCGCCCTGACGGGTGAGCATGCCTTCGATCTGCACGACGCTGTGACCCGGTACGAACGGTGCCAGGTGCGCTTTGACGCCAATCGGCCCCATGCCCGGGCCGCCACCGCCGTGCGGAATGCAGAAGGTTTTGTGCAGGTTCAGGTGAGATACGTCTGCGCCGATAAAGCCTGGTGTGGTGATCCCCACCTGGGCGTTCATGTTGGCACCATCGAGGTAAACCTGGCCGCCATGCTGGTGCACAATTTCGCACACTTCGCGGATAGTCTCTTCGTACACCCCGTGGGTAGACGGATAGGTCACCATGATGCAGGAGAGTTTATCGCTGGTCTGTTCTGCTTTAGCGCGCAGGTCGGCCAGATCGATGTTGCCGTTTTTATCACAGGCCACGACCACCACTTCCATCCCTGCCATCTGTGCAGAAGCCGGGTTGGTGCCGTGGGCAGAGCTTGGGATCAGGCAGATATCACGATGGCCTTCGTTGCGGCTCTCGTGGTAGTGACGGATCGCCAGCAGACCCGCGTATTCACCCTGTGCGCCTGAGTTCGGCTGCATGCAGAGCGCATCGTAACCGGTCAGTTTCACCAGCCAGTCGGAGAGCTGGTTGATCATCTGATGATAGCCTTCCGCCTGATCTGCCGGGCAGAACGGGTGCAGCTCAGCAAACTCCGGCCAGGTGATCGGAATCATCTCGGCGGCGGCGTTGAGCTTCATGGTGCAGGAGCCCAGCGGGATCATCGCCTGGTTCAGCGCCAGATCCTTGCGCTCCAGAGAGTGCATATAGCGCATCATCTCGGTTTCGCTGTGGTAGCGGTTGAATACCGGATGGGCCAGGATCGCGTCGTCGCGCAGCATGGTCTCCTGGATTGAGCGGCTGTCATGCGCCACCTCTTTGTCCAGGGTATCAATGTTCAGACCGTGGTCATCACCCAGCAGGACGTTGAACAGCACCTGAACATCTTCACGGGTGGTGGTCTCATCCAGCGTGATGCTGACGGCATTCAGAATGTCGCTACGCAGGTTAATCTCTGCTGCCTCAGCGCGTGCCAGCACCGCCGCTTTGTCGGCCACTTCGACACACAAGGTATCGAAGAAGTGCGCGTGGCGCAGTTTTTGTCCTTTCTGCTGCAGACCGCAGGCCAGGATATCGGCCAGACGGTGAATACGGCTGGCGATACGTTTCAGGCCAACCGGGCCGTGGAAGACGGCGTACAGGCTGGCGATGTTAGCCAGCAGCACCTGTGAGGTACAGATGTTGGAGTTCGCCTTCTCACGACGAATATGCTGCTCGCGCGTCTGCATCGCCATGCGCAGGGCGGTGTTACCTGCGGCATCTTTCGACACACCGATAATACGGCCTGGCATGGAGCGTTTGAATTCATCTTTAGCGGCGAAGAAGGCCGCGTGTGGACCGCCGTAGCCCATCGGTACGCCGAAGCGCTGTGCGGAGCCGAAGACAATGTCTGCGCCTTGTTTGCCCGGGGCAGTTAACAGCACCAGCGCCATAAAATCAGCCGCCACGCTGACGACAACTTTGCGCGCTTTCAGCTCGGCAATCAGAGTCGTGTAATCGTGAACTTCACCGGTAGTGCCCACCTGCTGCAACAGCACGCCAAACACATCCTGGTGATCCAGCACTTTCTCTGCGTCATCCACAATCACTTCAAAACCAAAGGTTTCGGCACGCGTACGTACCACGTCGAGGGTTTGTGGGTGAATATCGGCGGCAACGAAGAAGCGGTTCGCCCCCTTCAGTTTGCTGACGCGTTTTGCCATCGCCATTGCTTCGGCGGCGGCGGTGGCTTCATCCAGCAGCGAGGCGGAGGCGATGTCCAGACCGGTCAGATCCAGCGTCACCTGCTGGAAGTTCAACAGTGCTTCCAGACGGCCCTGCGACACTTCCGGCTGATACGGGGTGTACGCGGTGTACCAGCCCGGGTTTTCCAGCATGTTGCGCAGAATAACCGGCGGCAACTGCACGTTGGTGTAGCCCATGCCAATGTAAGACTTAAAGCGCTTGTTCAGGCCGGCAATGGCCTTCAGTTCTGCCAGCGCGGCAAATTCAGTCGTGGCTTCACCCACCTGCGGTGGGGTGGCGAGCTGAATATCCTTTGGCACGATCTGCGAAATCAGTGCGTTTAACGAATCCGCGCCAACCGTCTTCAGCATCTCCTGCTGTTGCTGAGCATCCGGCCCAATGTGACGTTCAATGAAGGCGCCACGGTTTTCAAGCTGGCTTAAAGTCTGTGTCATGAGCGATGGTTCCTGAAACGTGCAGTGAATGTGTTTTCTCCCTCTCCCTAAGGGAGAGGGCTGGGGTGAAGGTGTCGTCTGTTCCCTTCACCCTACCCTCTCCCCACAGGGGAGAGGGAAAAGGCTTATTCGTCTTCCAGTAATGCTTCGTACGCGGTCGCATCCAGCAGCGCGGCAACCTGCGCTTCGTCGCTGGCTTTGATCTTAAAGATCCAGCCGCCTTCATACGGTTCGCTGTTAACCAGTTCCGGGGAGTCGCTCAGCGCGTCGTTTACCGCAACGATTTCACCGCTCACCGGGGCATAGATATCAGAAGCGGCTTTTACCGACTCGGCCACTGCGCAGTCATCGCCCGCGCTTACGGTCGCGCCAACGTCGGGCAGATCTACAAACACCATGTCACCCAACAGCTCCTGGGCGTGTTCGGTGATGCCCACGGTATAAGTACCGTCGGCTTCTTTGCGCAGCCACTCGTGTTCTTTGCTGTATTTCAGTTCTGCTGGCACATTGCTCATTGAATTTCTCCTGATAAAAATGATTAGGCGACCGGCTTACCGGCGCGAACAAAAATCGGTTTGGTCACGCGGACCGGCATTTCGCGGTTGCGGATCTGCACCACGGCAGTCTCGCCAATACCCGCCGGCACACGTGCCAGAGCAATACTGTAACCCAGCGTCGGTGAGAAGGTGCCGCTGGTGATAATGCCTTCGCAGTGGTTGCCATTGGCATCGGTGAAACGCACCGGCAGCTCGCCGCGCAGCACGCCTTTCTCGGTCATCACCAGGCCAACAAGCTGTTCGGTGCCCTTCTCACGCTGCTGCTCCAGCACCTCACGACCGATAAAGTCGCGATCGGCCGGTTCCCACGCGATGGTCCAGCCCATATTGGCCGCCAGCGGGGAGACGCCTTCGTCCATCTCCTGGCCGTACAAATTCATGCCCGCTTCCAGACGCAGCGTGTCGCGCGCGCCCAGACCGGCTGGCTTAACGCCCGCTTCCACCAGGGCACGCCAGAAGTCGGCCGCTTTTTCGTTCGGCATCGCAATTTCATAGCCCGCTTCACCGGTGTAACCGGTGGTAGCCACAAACAGATCGCCCGTCTGCACGCCAAAGAACGGCTTCATGCCGTCGGTGGCCTGGCGCTGTTCATCGCTGAACAGTGACGCGGCTTTCGCCTGCGCGTTCGGCCCTTGCACCGCAATCAGCGACAGGTCATCACGCACGGTGATGTCGATGGCATAAGGTTCAGCGTGTTGGGTGATCCAGGCGAGGTCTTTTTCACGGGTGGCAGAGTTAACAACGAGGCGGAAGAAATCATCGGAGAGGTAATAGACGATCAGGTCGTCAATCACGCCGCCGGAGGCATTCAGCATGCCGGAATAGAGCGCTTTGCCCGGCTTCGTGAGCTTCGCCACGTCGTTCGCCAGCAGATAACGCAGAAAATCCCGGGTGCGGCTGCCGTGCAGATCGACAATGGTCATATGCGAGACGTCGAACATACCGGCATCGGTGCGCACCGCATGATGCTCATCAATCTGCGAACCGTAATGCAGCGGCATCATCCAGCCATGGAAATCGACCATGCGAGCACCGCATAAGGTGTGTTGTTCGTACAAAGGCGTCTGTTGAGCCATCTTATCCTCGTTGAATGAGCAGGGCTGTCATGCGTTTTATGCTGAAAAATTCACCATAAAACCCGGCATCGGCATCACTCCCGGACACCGACGCAAACGTTCTCTTTTACCTGAACTTACCACTGAAAACGGTGGTTAACCATAAGGAAAAACGGGCCATCACATTAGCTTATGGTCAAAAATGCCAACAAAGCGTACAGAGTTATTCACTACAAAAATGCGAAACATTCCGCACAAACGCAAAGCCGGGAAGATGGGATTCAGCACAGGGTGATATTTAGTGCGGAAAAATGCGCGAAATTTCCGCAACATAAAAATCGAGAGATTAGATTATCTAATGCGAAAAAGTCGGTGAAATTAGATTATTTCAAACGAAGGAATTCTCCCGGCCCACAGGCCGGGAGAATAAAGTGTGACGGGGGTCAAATAGACAACGTCATTCAGATTGCAGCACAAAAACCATTACAACGTTTTTGAACAACGCTGGCACGGGCCTTAAAGGGGCGAGGCCGGGTAACGTGGCAAGCCTCAGCATCCCCAGACGCTCACTCTGGTCAGTAAGCAGACGCAGCCAACGCAGAGGCAACCTGAAGGATGCAGTATGTTTTAGCGCAGCCAGTCCGGTAGATCGTTAAGACCCATCGCCTGACGCAGGAGCTGTGGTTTAACACCCGGGAGGGTATCAGCCAGCTTCAGGCCGAGGTCGCGCAGCAGTTTTTTCGCCGGGTTGGCACCCGCAAACAGCTCACGGAAGCCCTGCATGCCAGCCAGCATCATGGCCGCACTGTGTTTACGGCTGCGCTCGTACCGGCGCAGATAAAGATGCTGGCCGATATCCTTGCCGTCACGCTGTAAGCGGCGAAGTTCGCTCACCAGCTCGGCAGCATCCATAAAGCCCAGGTTTACTCCCTGTCCGGCCAGCGGATGAATGGTGTGTGCCGCGTCACCCACCAGCGCCAGACGATGCGCCGCGAACTGGCGCGCATAGCGACCGGTTAACGGGAACACCTGCCGCTCGCTTTCGACGGCGCAAAGTCCCAGTCGGTTATCGAAGGCCATGCACAGCGCCTGATTGAACTCGTCGGCTGATGCCTCCTGCATCTGCTGCGCCTTCTCGGGTGAAAGCGACCAGACGATCGAGCAAAGGTGCGGATCGCTGAGAGGCAGGAAAGCGAGAATGCCATCATTGTGGAAAATCTGCCGGGCCACGGCCTGATGCGGCTCCACGGTGCGAATGGTAGCCACCAGCGCATGGTGGCGGTAGTCCCAGTACGTCAGCGGAATGTCGGCTTTGTTACGCAGCCAGGAGTTTGCCCCGTCGGCCCCCACCACCAGGCGAGCAGTCAGCATATCGCCACTTTGCAGGGTAATGAACGCATCGTTTTCGCCCCAGGCGACCTGCTGTAGCTGCGCGGGGGCAATCAGCGTAACGTCGCTGCACTGCTGCGCTTTCTGCCACAATGCATGGTGAATTACGGCGTTTTCGATGATATGGCCGAGATGGCTGTAGCCCATGCTTTCATCATCAAAAGCGATATGCCCGAAGCTGTCTTTATCCCACACTTCCATGCCGTGATAACGGCTGGCGCGCTGGGCAATAATGTCTGACCAGACGCCGATCCGCGTCAGCAGCTTTTCACTGGCGGCGTTGATCGCCGAAACACGGAGTTCAGGCGGCGCATCAGAAGCGACTGGCTGAGGCTGTTTCTGCTCCAGCACCGCCACGCGCAGACCGCTGCCCTGCAAACCACAGGCCAGCGCCAGTCCTACCATTCCGCCACCGACAATGGCAACATCAACATTCTGCACTTTGTTTACTCCTTAGCGAGCGACCCAACCGAGAGTCCTCTGCGCCAGCACATCGCGTGCCGGAATGAATAATTCCATCGCCATCAACCCCAGGTTACGCCCGACAACCAGCGGTGCCCAGCGATTGGCAAACAGATGTACCAGCCCGTCGGTCACGCCGATGGTCGCCTCTTTATCTGCCTGACGTCGTTTCTGATACTGGCACAGCACCGGATATGCTCCGCAATCCTGCTGTTGGTCAAATGCCTGCGCCAGCGTTTCGGCAAGGGTCATTACATCGCGCAGTCCGAGGTTAAAGCCCTGTCCGGCGATAGGGTGTAACGTCTGCGCCGCATTGCCTACCAGCGCGACGCGATGGGAGACAGACTGCGATGCCGTGGTTAATGCCAGCGGATAGGCCGAACGCTTCCCGGCCTGGGTGATACGCCCCAGCCGCCAGCCAAAGGCTTTTTGCAGTTCGGCGCAGAAGCGTTCGTCAGACCAGCCCTGCACTTCATCCGCTTTTTCCAGCGGATGGCACCAGACCAGCGAGCTGCGCCCCTGCGACATAGGCAGCATGGCCAGCGGGCCATGCTGGGTAAAACGTTCAAAGGCGCGGCCACGGTGCGGCTCGGCGGTGGCCACGTTAGCAATCAACGCCAGTTGATGGTACGGCTGTTGCTGCCACTGAATTCCGCACTGCTCGCCGAGCGCCGAACGGGAGCCATCGGCCGCCACCAGCAGTTGGCCATCGAGCGTAGTGCCGTCATTCAGCGTGACGCTGACCGACGTTTCGCTGCGGGTAAAGTGCTCGACACGTGCCGGGCAATGTAGCGTTACGCCTGGAGCATCCTGCAACAGACGGAACAGGCGCAGCCCCACGTCGTGCAGCTCGACCACCTGCCCCAGCGCATCAATGCGATAATCCTGCGCTTCCAGGGTGACAAACCCGGCGTGGCCCCGGTCGCTGACATGAACGGTTTCGATAGCAGTGGCGCAATCGGCAATCGCCTGCCAGATGCCACTGCGGGCCAGCTGCTGGCAGGTCCCTTGCGCCAGGGCGATGGCACGGCCATCAAACCCCGGATGGCCGGTCGATTGTGGTGCCACGGCTTCCACCAGATGGACCGGAAGCTTACCCTGGGTCAGCGTGGAGAGGGTCAGCGCCAGCGTTGCTCCCGTCATGCCTCCGCCAACAATGATGATGCTCATGAGCGTGCCGCCGCCATCAGGGCTTCAATCTCGTCGGCGTTTTTCACCACGGAGGCCGTCAGGTTTTCGTTACCGGTTTCGGTGATCACAATGTCATCTTCAATACGAATGCCGATACCGCGATACTGGGCGGGCACATCGGCATCCGGGGCAATATACAGACCCGGTTCAACGGTCAGCACCATTCCCGGCTCCAGCACGCGCGAACGTTCCGGGCCATACACGCCCACGTCATGCACGTCCAGCCCCAGCCAGTGGCTCAGGCCATGCATAAAGAAGGGACGGTGAGCATTGTCAGCAATCAGCAGATCGACGTCGCCGTTAAGAATACCCAGCTCCACCAGCCCGCTAACCATAATCCGCACCACTTCCCCGGTGACATCCTGAATGGAAGTGCCGGGACGAAACAGCATCAGCGCGGTGTCCAGCGAGTGCAGCACGATGTCGTAGATTTCGCGCTGGGCCGGGGTAAACTTGCCGTTCACCGGGAAGGTGCGGGTGATATCACCGGCATAGCCTTTAAATTCGCATCCGGCATCAATCAGCACCAGATCGCCATCCCGCAGTTCAGACTCGTTTTCGGTGTAATGCAGAATGCAGCCATTTTCACCGCCGCCAACGATGGTGTTGTACGCCGGATAGCGCGCGCCGTGGCGCGTAAACTCATGGTGAATTTCGCCTTCCAGCTGATATTCGAACATCCCCGGACGGCACTTTTGCATCGCCCGGGTATGGGCCAGAGCGCTAATCTCCCCCGCTTTACGCATGACATCCAGCTCTTCGTCTGACTTAAACAGGCGCAGCTCGTGGACGGCAGGACGCCAGTCGGTGAGGGTTGCGGGAGCCTTCAGGTTTTGCCGGGAACCTTTACGCAGCTTATCCAGCGCGGCAAAGACAATCTCGTCGGCATAAGCGTATTCACCCTGCGCGTGGTAGACCGTGTCCAGGCCATTGAGCAACTGGTAAAGCTGCTCGTTGATTTCGCTGAACGCCAGGGCGCGATCGACGCCCAGCTTTTCCGGCGCGGCCTGCTGGCCCAGACGGCGACCAAACCAGATCTCGGCGGTGAGATCCCGGACGCGGTTAAACAGCACGCTGTGGTTGTGGGTATCGTGACTTTTAATCAGCACCAGCACCGACTCCGGCTCGTTAAAGCCGGTGAAGTACCAGAAATCACTGCTCTGGCGGTAAGGATATTCGCTATCGTTGCTGCGTGTGGCTTCCGGTGCGGCAAAAATCAACGCGGCGCTGCCCGGCTGCATCGTAGCCAGCAGCGCCTGACGGCGGCGAAGATACTCTTGCTGAGTCATGACACCCTCCAGTAGTTTTTATTAGTGTAAGGTTGGTTTACGCACTTCCGGCGCAGTGGGCTGTGTGCGCGTAAAGGTATCGTGGCAGAGCAGAGACGCAACGCGCACGTACTCGATGATCTCTTCGAGGGACATCTCCAGCTCTTCCTGATCTTCGTCTTCATCGTAGCCCAGTTGAGCGATGTTACGCAGATCGTCGATCGCTTCTCCCGCTTCGCCCGTCACTTTCTCGAGCTTAGGCTGCGTCACACCCAATCCTAACAGATAGTGGTTGACCCAACCGGCCAGCGCATCGGCGCGGTCGAATACGCTGACGCCGTCTCCATCAGGCAGATAAAGCTGAAAAAGGAAACCGTCATCTTCGAGCGCATCGCTGGTTGCGCCATGCATATTGCGCAACGCCTGGGCAAGATCGTGGCCGAACGCCAGACCCTCGTTCGTCAGGTCGTGAACCAGCGGCAGCCATGAGCTGTCGTTGTTTCCACCACACAGCATCCCGCTGATCAGACCGTGCATTTCAGCCGGCGTTAACCCCACGCCTTGCTGGTTCAGTAACTGGCTAACGTCGTTGTAACCAGGCATTTCGTTCTGTATAGACATGGCATTCGTCATCAATGGGAGGAATATTCATGATATGCTACCACTTTGGACCCTGGTGAACCAGAATAGGGCTTGTATCTACGCACCAGGGTAGCTATAGTGTCGCCCCTTCGCAGCCCCCGGAAGCGGATGTGAAGGCAGCGCAGTCAAACAGCAGGAAGGTGGCATGTCTGCACAACCCGTCGATATCCAAATTTTTGGCCGTTCGCTGCGAGTGAATTGTCCGCCTGAACAAAGGGATGCTTTGAATCAGGCTGCGGATGATTTGAATCAGCGGTTGCAAGATTTAAAAGAACGCACTAGAGTCACAAATACTGAGCAACTGGTCTTCATCGCCGCGTTGAACATCAGTTATGAACTGGCTCAGGAAAAAGCGAAGACTCGCGATTACGCGGCGAGCATGGAACAACGCATTAAAATGCTCCAGCAGACCATTGAACAGGCATTGCTTGATCAGGGTCGCATTACAGACAGACCGGGGCAAAACTTTGAATAACACTTCGTGGTCTACTATGGTAGAGTGACCCTGAAGGAAAAATTTCTCTGAGATGTTCGCATGCGGGCCAGTCCCCTGAGCCGATATTTCATACCACAAGAATGTGGCGCTCCATGGTTGGTGAGCATGCTCGGTTCGTCCGAGAAGCCTTAAAATCATGACGACACATTCACCTTGAACCAAGGGTTCAAGGGTTACAGCCTGCGGCGGCATCTCGGAGATTCCCTCACCTTTCTACCCAGCGACTACCATGACGCAACTTCCTGAAGTTCCTGCCTCACGTCAACACATTCGTCAGTTAATTCGTCAGCATCGCAGAGCCTTAACGCCTGAACAGCAAGCCCATTTTGCGCAACAAGCCGCGGCCCGCATGATGGCGTATCCGCCCGTCGTAATGGCGCACACCGTCGCCCTGTTTCTCTCTTTTGATGGCGAACTCGACACCCAACCGCTGATCGATGAACTCTGGCGCACCGGAAAAAAAGTTTACCTGCCGGTACTGCACCCTTTCAGTCCGGGAAATCTGCTGTTTCTGCACTACCATCCTCATAGCGAACTGGTGGTGAATCGTCTGAAAATCACCGAACCGAAACTGGACGTGCGCGACGTGTTGCCGCTTGAGCAACTGGATGTGCTGGTAACGCCGCTGGTGGCTTTTGATAAAAGCGGTCAGCGTTTAGGTATGGGCGGAGGATTTTACGATCGCACGTTGCAGAATTGGCAGCAGCATGGCCTGCAACCGGTGGGCTACGCACATGATTGCCAGGGCGTTGAAAAGTTGCCGGTGGAAAAATGGGATATTCCGCTGCCAGCGGTGGTGACACCGTCGAAGATCTGGCAGTGGTGAAAAAAGCCGGGTGGCGACTCCGCCTTACCCGGCCTGTAAGACCCGCAGGCCCGGCAAGCGAAGCGCCGCCGGGGATCAGATGGCACTCACTTAGTAGAGCAAACGCGCGCGGATAGTGCCCGGAATGGCCTTCATCGCCTGCAACGCTTTCTCTGCAACATCTTCATCCGCTTCAATATCAATAACCACATAACCCATCTGCGCGTTAGTTTGCAGATACTGTGCCGCGATGTTCACACCCTGCTCAGCGAAGATCTGGTTAATGGCCGTCAGTACGCCTGGACGGTTTTCATGAATGTGCAGCAGGCGACGCCCGCCGTGCAACGGCAAAGAGACTTCCGGGAAGTTGACCGCAGACAGGGTTGAACCGTTGTCAGAGTATTTGCTCAGCTTACCAGCCACTTCAAGACCGATATTTTCCTGTGCTTCCTGCGTAGAGCCACCGATGTGTGGCGTCAGGATCACGTTGTCGAACTCGCACAGCGGCGAAGTGAACGGGTCGCTGTTGGTCGCAGGCTCGGTCGGGAAGACGTCAATCGCCGCGCCCGCCAGATGTTTGCTTTTCAGGGCTTCGCACAGCGCAGGGATATCCACCACCGTACCGCGCGCGGCGTTGATCAGGAGTGAACCCGGCTTCATCAGCGCCAGCTCTTCCGCACCCATCATGTTTTTGGTGGAGGCGTTTTCCGGCACGTGCAGGCTCACCACATCGCTCATATTGAGCAGGTCGGAGAGATGCTGAACCTGGGTGGCATTACCCAGCGGCAGCTTGTTTTCGATATCGTAGAAAAAGACGTGCATCCCCAGCGATTCCGCCAGAATGCCCAGCTGCGTGCCGATGTGGCCGTAACCGATAATGCCCAGTTTTTTACCACGCGCTTCGAAAGAGCCAGATGCCAGTTTATTCCAGATCCCACGGTGGGCCTTGGCGTTGGCTTCAGGGATGCCGCGTAGCAGCAGCAGAAGTTCACCGATGACCAGCTCCGCCACGGAACGGGTGTTGGAGAATGGCGCGTTGAAGACCGGAATACCGCGCTTCGCGGCAGCATTGAGATCAACCTGGTTGGTGCCGATGCAGAAGCAGCCAATCGCGACCAGTTTTTCTGCTGCGGCAATGACATCTTCGGTCAGGTGGGTACGGGATCGCAGGCCGATGAAATGAGCATCACGGATCGACTCTTTCAGCTGTTCGGTATCCAGCGCACCTTTGTGGAATTCGATGTTGGTATAACCTGCCGCACGAAGGCTATCCAGTGCTTTCTGATGCACCCCTTCGACCAGCAGAAATTTAATCTTGTCTTTCTCCAGTGATACCTTTGCCATTTCCCCGACCCTGTCTGATTGTCTGAACTGTTGTTGTGCTGATTTAAAATCCGCTCCCGCCAACATATCAAAAAAAACTATTGCAGCAATATGAACGTTTGCGTCGGCACTCTGAAGAAATGTCATACAGCGCCAAATGGCAGTGAAAAATGCTGTGGAGCAATACGAAAGCGGTAGGATCGTCAGGAGAGGGTTAGAAATGTGACACAAGTCACCGAATATCGCTGTTGCAAAAAAAGTTAGCGGGGGGAGGCTCCCCCCGTCAGATCATTTCACGATGGTTTTAACGCCATCGGCGGTGCCGATCAGCGCGACATCCGCGCCACGATTAGCGAATAACCCTACCGTTACCACGCCTGGCAGGCCATTGATGGCATTTTCCAGCGCCACGGCGTCGAGGATCTCCAGACCGTGAACATCCAGAATCACGTTACCGTTGTCCGTTACCACGCCCTGGCGGTATTCCGGGCGACCACCCAGTTTCACCAGCTCGCGGGCAACCGCGCTGCGCGCCATTGGGATCACTTCAACTGGCAGCGGGAAGTTGCCGAGGATATCGACCTGCTTGGAGGCATCCGCAATACAGATAAACTTGTCTGCCACGGAGGCGATGATTTTCTCGCGCGTCAGTGCCGCACCGCCGCCCTTGATCATCTGCATATGGCCGTTGATCTCATCCGCGCCGTCGACGTAAATCCCCAGGCGGTCAACTTCGTTCAGATCGAACACAGTGATGCCCAGGCTTTTCAGTTTTTCCGTGGATGCATCGGAGCTTGAAACGGCGCCCTCGATCTGGCCTTTCATCGTGCCCAGCGCATCAATAAAGTGTGCTGCCGTTGAACCTGTGCCCACGCCGACAATGGTACCCGGCTGTACATACTGGAGAGCGGCCCATCCTACTGCTTTTTTCAGTTCATCCTGCGTCATGATCTCTTGCCCGTGGTGATTTTGCGTGACGCGCATTATAGAGCATTCGCCTGCGCCATGTGATCTGCGAGGTCACCAATTTCGTCTGTATCAAACATAAATTTATGTCATAGTGCGAAGTATCGTATTTTTTGGGAGTCAGCCAGAGCAATGAAACGTCCGGACTACAGAACATTACAGGCGCTTGATGCCGTTATTCGTGAACGCGGATTCGAACGCGCAGCACAAAAGCTGTGCATTACCCAATCCGCTGTTTCACAACGAATCAAACAGCTTGAGAACATGTTCGGGCAGCCGCTGCTGGTTCGTACCGTGCCGCCGCGCCCAACCGAACAGGGGCAGAAGCTGCTGGCGCTGCTGCGTCAGGTTGAGCTGCTGGAGGATGAGTGGCTGGGCGATGAACAGACCGGCTCCACGCCGCTGCTGCTCTCTCTGGCGGTCAACGCCGACAGTCTGGCAACCTGGCTTCTTCCTGCCCTCGCTCCGGTGCTGGCTGATTCGCCTATCCGGCTAAATTTACAGGTAGAAGACGAAACCCGTACCCAGGAGCGCCTGCGCCGCGGTGAAGTGGTCGGGGCGGTCAGTATCCAGCCTCAGGCGCTGCCAAGCTGCCTGGTGGATCAGCTGGGGGCTCTGGATTACCTGTTCGTCGCCTCGAAAGCCTTTGCCGAGCGTTACTTCCCGAACGGCGTTACCCGTGCCGCCCTGCTGAAAGCGCCTGCCGTGGCCTTTGACCATCTTGATGATATGCATCAGGCATTTTTACAGCAGAACTTCGACCTGCCGCCGGGCAGCGTACCTTGCCATATCGTTAACTCCTCCGAAGCCTTCGTGCAGCTGGCACGTCAGGGCACGACCTGCTGCATGATCCCACATCTGCAGATCGAGAAAGAGCTGAACAGCGGCGAGCTGATCGACCTGACGCCAGGCTTACACCAGCGCCGTATGCTCTACTGGCACCGCTTTGCGCCAGAAAGCCGGATGATGCGCAACGTCACCGATGCACTGCTGGCCCATGGCCATAAGGTCCTGCGCCAGGATTAATAAAAAAGCCGGGTCGCATTAACGCGAACCCGGCCTGTATTTGTGCTGACAAACAAGACTTACGGTGCTTTGGTCGCCGTATCTTGCTCCTGAGTCTGCTGAGGCTGCTCGTTCTGGTGAGCCTGCGTGCTCTGCTGCTGGCCCTGAGCTGGCTCCAGCTGGAACACCACATCAACCTGATCGTCAAACTGAATCGTTGGCTGTTCGTAGGTATCCTGCGCAGAGACCGGTGCCGCTTCAGATTTCATCATGCGAACCATCGGGCTGGGCTGATAGTTAGAGACGTGGTAACGCACGCTGTAAACCGGGCCAAGCTTGCTGTTGAAGCCAGAAGCCAGTTGCTGCGCCTGACGCACGGCATCATCAATTGCCGCTTTACGCGCTTCATCTTTATACTTCTCAGGTTGCGCAACACCCAGGGACACAGAACGGATCTCGTTCAGACCTGCTTTCAGCGCGCCATCTAACAGAGAGTTAAGCTTATCAAGCTGACGCACCGTCACTTCCACGGTACGCACCGCGCGGTAACCTTTCAGGATGCTTTTGCCATCCTTATAGTCATAGTCCGGTTGGGTACGCAGGTTGGCAGAGTTGATGTCTTTTTTACCGACGCCGTTCTGCTCCAGGAAAGAGAGATATTGCGCAACGCGATCGTCTGCCTGTTTCTTGGCGGTGGCCGCATCTTTTGCCGCCACGTTCACTTCGATGGCTAAGGTTGCGATATCGGGTGCCGCATCCACGCTTGCGGTACCAGAGGTCACAATGTGCGGGCTATCAGGCAGTTCACTGGCCTGAACGGATGCTGCGCCAAAACCCATTAATGCCGCCAGGGCGATTACATTCAACTTCACTTTTATTCCTCCATGTTGCGAAGAGTGCCCATGTAACAGGGCGCATGCCAGCAAGCTTAGCGCCTGCTGGTCGAATGTCCATAAGACAACGCTTAGTAGAATAGTTCACGAATATGATGAATCCCCTCTTTCGCCAGCTGAAAAGCGATAAACCACATCACCAGGCCCACCAGTGCGTTGATAATGCGCTGAGCTTTAGCGGTGCGCAGACGGGGAGCCAGCCATGCAGCGAGCAGCGCCAGGCCAAAGAACCACAGGAAAGAGGCGCTGACGGTACCCAGCGCAAACCAGCGTCTCGGCTCGGCATCCAGTTGCCCTCCAAGGCTACCCAGCACCACGAAAGTATCCAGATAGACGTGTGGATTAAGCCAGGTCACCGCCAGCATGGTCACAATAATTTTCCAGCGCCCCTGCTTCATCACTTCGGCGCTGGCCAACTCAATATTGCTGCCCATCGCCGTTTTCAGGGCACCAAAACCATACCACAGCAGAAACGCGACACCGCCCCAGGTCACCAGCGCCAGCAGCCAGGGTGACTGCATCAGCAGTGCGCTGCCGCCGAAAATACCGGCACAGATCAGAAGCATATCGCTTACCGCGCAGAGCAAGGCAATCATCAGGTGATACTGGCGGCGAATCCCCTGATTCATTACAAACGCATTTTGCGGACCGAGGGGCAGGATCATTGCCGCACCAATCATAAGCCCTTGAATATAAAAAGATAACATCGGAATCAATCTCAATAAACTGTCTGAGGGCAAACTATACTGCGGGGGGATAATAAGAGGAAATGGATAATATTAATTGGTAATAAGTGAAGCTAATAAGCCCGGCACGCATTGCGCGCGCCGGGTAACGGAGAAACGTTATTCTGCCGGTTCTTTCACACGCTTGAAGTTAACGTCCATCTGCGGATATGGGAAGCTGATGCCGTTGGCGTCAAAGTCGCGCTTGATGCGTTCCAGTACATCCCAGTAAACGCTCTGCAAATCACTGCTGTTGCTCCAGACGCGCACCACAAAGTTGATGGATGAAGCACCCAGTTCATTCAGGCGTACGGTCATCTCACGATCTTTCAGAATGCGATCATCCGATTCGATAATGTTGGTGAGCAGTTGCTTCACCTTTTCGATATCAGAGTCATACGCCACGCCAATAATGAACTCATTACGACGTACTGGTTCACGGGAAAAGTTGATGATGTTATTGGCGATGATTTTGCCGTTCGGGATCACGACCATACGACCATCCGCGCTGCGCAGCGTGGTAGAGAAGATCTGCACCTGCAGCACAGTACCGGCCACACCGCCGAGATCAACATATTCGCCGGAGCGGAACGGACGGAAGGTTACTAACAGCACGCCTGCGGCCAGGTTCGACAGCGAGCCTTGCAACGCCAGACCAATAGCCAGACCTGCGGCACCCAGTACTGCGATAACCGATGCTGTTTGCACCCCGACACGCCCCAGGGCCGCAATCAGCGTAAACGCGATAACACCGTAGCGCACCAGCGCGGAGAGGAAATCTGCCACCGTGGCATCAATATGACGCGCCCGCATTACGCGGTTAACGGCGTTAGAGATGATGCGCGCCACGATCATACCGATGACGATAATCGCGATGGCCGCCACAATGTTAACGGCATAACTCAGCAGCAACGCCTGGTTGCGCACCAGCCAGGAACCCGCGTTATTGATGCTATCTACAACACCGAGATCTTCCATTCAATATTCCTTATCTAAGCAAACCATAGAAATACATCCCCCATCGAGGCAGGCAAGTTAGTAAAGGGTAAACAAAAGCGGGTTTTTTTGCCAAACAGATCACATAAATAGTGTCCGTAGACAGTTGAAAGGCATAAAAAAAGCCCGCGATTAATGCGGGCTTTTTGAGGCTGTTAGCAGCGCAAATTACAGAACGTCAACCGCGTTCAGCTCTTTGAATGCCTGCTCCAGACGCGTCACCATAGAGGTCTGCGCTGAACGCAGCCATACACGTGGATCGTAGTATTTCTTGTTCGGCTGGTCTTCGCCTTTCGGGTTGCCCAGCTGGCCCTGCAGGTAAGCTTCGTTAGTTTTGTAGTACTGCAGGATACCGTCCCAGGTTGCCCATTGGGTATCGGTATCGATGTTCATTTTGATAACACCGTAGCTTACGGAGTCTTTGATTTCCTGAGCAGAAGAACCGGAACCGCCGTGGAAGACGAAGTTCAGGCTGTTATGCGGCAGGTTATGTTTCTTGGAAACGTATTCCTGAGAATCACGCAGAATGGTTGGGGTCAGAACCACGTTGCCTGGCTTGTACACGCCGTGTACGTTACCGAAGGAAGCAGCGATGGTGAAACGCGGGCTGATTTTGCTCAGCTCGGTGTAAGCGTAATCAACGTCTTCTGGCTGAGTGTACAGGGCAGAAGCGTCCATGTGGCTGTTGTCCACGCCGTCTTCTTCGCCACCGGTGCAACCCAGTTCGATTTCCAGAGTCATGTCCATTTTGGCCATGCGCGCCAGGTATTTAGAGCAGATCTCGATGTTCTCTTCCAGAGACTCTTCAGACAGGTCGATCATGTGAGAAGAGAACAGTGGCTTACCGGTTGCAGCGAAGTGTTTTTCGCCCGCGTCCAGCAGACCGTCGATCCACGGCAGCAGTTTCTTCGCGCAGTGGTCAGTGTGCAGGATAACCGGAACACCGTAGTGCTCAGCCATCTGGTGAACGTGGTGTGCGCCAGAGATTGCGCCCAGGATTGCCGCACCCTGAGGAACGTCAGTTTTCACGCCTTTACCTGCGATAAACGCAGCACCGCCGTTGGAGAACTGAACGATTACCGGCGCTTTAACTTTTGCTGCGGCTTCCAGTACGGCGTTGATAGAGTCGGTACCGACGCAGTTAACCGCTGGCAGAGCAAAGTTGTTTTCTTTTGCTACCTGGAACACCTTCTGAACGTCATCACCAGTGATCACGCCAGGTTTTACGAAATCAAAAATTTTAGACATGTTGCGAGTCCTGTATCTTCGGCCTTGGAAAGGGGCGAGCTATTAAAAGCACGCTGAAAATTGGGCAGGTTTCCCTGCCCTAAAATGGCTTACTTCTTAGCGCGCTCTTCGAGCATGGCTACTGCTGGCAGAACTTTGCCTTCCACGAATTCGAGGAATGCGCCGCCGCCAGTGGAGATGTAGGAGATCTTGTCGGAAATACCGAACAGATCGATTGCTGCCAGGGTATCACCGCCACCAGCAATGGAGAACGCTTCGCTGTCTGCAATCGCGTTAGCCACGATTTCAGTACCTTTACGGAAGTTCGGGAATTCGAACACGCCAACCGGGCCGTTCCACAGAATGGTTTTCGCATTCTTCAGGATCTCAGCCAGCTTCTCTGCAGAGGCGTCGCCCAGGTCCAGAATCTGCTCTTCGTTTTTGATGTCAGAGACAGATTTCAGTTCAGCGGTTGCGGTTTCAGAGAACTCGGTCGCCACGCGAACGTCAGTTGGGACAGGGATATCACAAGTGGTCAGCAGGCGTTTGGCTTCGTCAACCAGGTCTGCTTCGTACAGGGATTTACCAACGTTATGGCCTTGAGCAGCCACGAAGGTGTTAGCGATACCGCCACCCACAATCAGCTGGTCAGCGATTTTGGACAGGGAATCCAGAACGGTCAGTTTGGTAGAAACTTTAGAACCGCCAACGATAGCAACCATTGGACGAGCAGGTTCTTTCAGGGCTTTGCCCAGAGCTTCCAGTTCGTCAGCCAGCAGTGGACCTGCACAAGCGACGTCGGCGAATTTACCGATACCGTGGGTAGAAGCCTGCGCACGGTGAGCAGTACCGAAAGCATCCATTACGAACACGTCGCACAGTGCAGCGTATTTTTTGGACAAAGTTTCGTCGTCTTTCTTTTCGCCTTTGTTGAAGCGAACGTTTTCCAGAACAACCAGCTCACCTTCAGCCACTTCCACGCCATCCAGGTAGTCTTTAACCAGACGTACCGGGCTGGACAGTTTGTCTTTCAGGTAATTAACAACCGGCAGCAGAGAGAACTCTTCGTTGTACTCGCCTTCGGTCGGACGACCCAGGTGGGAGGTTACCATCACTTTTGCGCCCTGCTTCAGTGCCAGTTCGATGGTTGGCAGAGAGGCACGGATACGCGCGTCGCTGGTTACTTTCCCATCTTTAACCGGTACGTTCAGATCCGCACGGATGAAAACGCGTTTACCTGCCAGATCCAGATCGGTCATCTTAATTACAGACATGGTGAATCCTCTCGTTGATTCTTAAAGTTTTGCAGACGCAACAGGCGTCTTACCTGAAACCTTGTGCGGCCATGGCTAACGTGGTGTCGAGCATCCTGTTAGCAAAGCCCCATTCGTTATCACACCAGACCAGCGTTTTGATCAGATGTGCCCCACTTACGCGCGTTTGGGTGCCATCGACGATGGCGCTATGCGGATCGTGGTTAAAATCTACTGAGACCAACGGTAATTCCGTATAGTCAACTATACCATGAAATGCTTGCTGTGCCGCTTTTTGCAGCAACAGGTTGACCTCACAGGCTTTTACCGGTTTTTTCACGGTCACGCTGAGGTCAATCGCCGTCACGTTGATCGTTGGAACACGTACGGCGATGGCTTCAAAACGGTCTTCAAACTGGGGAAAAATTCGGGTAATTCCGGCCGCCAGTTTGGTATCCACCGGGATAATCGACTGACTCGCCGCGCGAGTGCGTCGCAGGTCCGGGTGGTATGCGTCAATGACCTGCTGATCGTGCATAGCGGAATGAATCGTGGTCACGGTGCCCGATTCAATGCCGTAGGCATCGTCCAGCAGTTTGATGACCGGAATAATACAGTTGGTGGTGCAGGAAGCATTGGAGACGATGCGGTGTTCCGCTTGCAACTCATGATGGTTCACGCCGTAAACCACCGTAGCATCGAGATCGTTACTGCCCGGATGTGAGAAGAGCACTTTCTTAGCGCCAGCCGCCAGATGGGCTTCGCCATGCGCGCGATTACCGTAAACGCCGGTACAGTCGAGCACCACATCTACGCCCAGCTCACGCCAGGGTAAGGCGTCGATCGTCTGCTCGTGCAGGACACGAATCACGTCATCACCGACGAACAGTTGCTCTCTCTCCTGACGAACGTCCCAGGCAAAGCGCCCATGGCTGGTGTCATATTTCAATAAATGCGCCATGCCTGCGGCATCCGCCAGTTCATTGATGGCCACCACGGTCATTTCCGCCCGACGCCCGGATTCATATAAAGCACGAACCACGTTGCGTCCGATGCGACCGAAACCATTAATCGCTACGCGTACGGTCATAAGTCTCCTGCAAAGCTTTCCCTGATTCGAGGTGGCTGACAGAGTAATCCAGCAACGCTCTGAGGGGAATCCTCGCCTGTCACAAACTCCAACTGATTGGTCATTTGTCGAACGTTTAATCGACTGAAACGCTTCAGCTAGAATAAGCGAAACATGGAATAAAGGGAATGTCCGTCCAGAGCAATAAGCCAGCTATATGACGCATATCACATTTTGAATGGAATAACTTACAGGCGTATTACATTTATGAGGAATAAGATGCACAAAAAGACGGGTGGGCAGGTAAAAGCAAAACGGTAACCAAAGGGTTACCGTTTTTAGTGTTTGCGCCCTCTCTTACAAGGAGGGGGCTGCGGTGAAGGCATCTGCCCGCACCGCATCAACCACGATTACAGCAGTTCTTTCGCTTTCGCGACCACGTTCTCAACGGTGAAGCCGAACTCTTCGAACAGCTGCTCAGCCGGCGCAGACTCACCGAAGGTGGTCATGCCGACGATAGCGCCGTTCAGGCCCACGTATTTGAACCAGTAGTCAGCGATACCCGCTTCGATAGCAACACGGGCAGAAACAGCTTTCGGCAGCACGGACTCACGGTATGCCGCATCCTGCTTGTCGAAGGCGTCGGTAGACGGCATGGAAACCACGCGCGCTTTAACGCCTTCGCCTGCCAGCTGATCCCAGGCCGCAACCGCCAGTTCAACTTCAGAACCGGTCGCGATGAAAATCAGCTCAGGCTGACCGTCGCAGTCTTTCAGCACGTAACCACCGCGGGCGATGTTCGCCAGCTGCTCTTCGGTACGATCCTGCTGAGCCAGGTTCTGACGGGAGAGGATCAGTGCGGTCGGGCCGTCCTGACGCTCAACGCCATATTTCCACGCTACCGCAGATTCAACCTGGTCACATGGACGCCATGTGGACATGTTCGGGGTCACACGCAGGGAAGCAACCTGCTCTACCGGCTGGTGAGTCGGGCCATCTTCGCCCAGACCGATGGAGTCGTGGGTGTACACCATCACCTGACGCTGTTTCATCAGCGCAGCCATACGCACCGCGTTACGGGCATATTCCACAAACATCAGGAAGGTGGAGGTGTAAGGCAGGAAACCACCGTGCAGGGAGATACCGTTAGCAATCGCGGTCATACCGAATTCACGTACACCGTAATGGATGTAGTTACCGGCAGCATCTTCGTTGATCGCTTTGGAACCGGACCAGATGGTCAGGTTGCTTGGCGCCAGGTCAGCAGAGCCGCCGAGGAACTCTGGCAGCCACGGGCCGAAGGCTTCGATGGCATTCTGGGATGCTTTGCGGCTGGCGATTTTGGACGGGTTCGCCTGCAGTTTAGCGATGAATTCGTTCGCTTTCGCGTCGAAGTCTGCTGGCATTTCACCTTTCATACGGCGGGTGTATTCAGCCGCTTCCTGTGGGAAGGCTTTAGCGTAGGCCGCGAATTTCTCGTTCCATGCAGCTTCTTTCGCCTGGCCCGCTTCTTTGGCATCCCACTGCGCGTAGATCTCAGACGGGATCTCAAACGCGGCGTGTTTCCAGCCCAGCTGTTCGCGGGTCAGGACGATCTCTGCGTCACCCAGTGGTGCGCCATGGGAGTCGTGCGTACCGGCTTTGTTCGGGGAACCGAAACCGATGATGGTTTTGCACATCAGCAGGGACGGTTTGTCGGTCACAGCGCGTGCTTCTTCTACTGCGCGTTTAATCGCTTCAGCATCATGGCCGTCAACACCACGCACCACGTGCCAGCCGTAGGCTTCGAAACGTGCTGCGGTATCGTCGGTGAACCAGCCTTCAATGTGACCATCGATGGAGATGCCGTTGTCGTCATAGAACGCAACCAGTTTACCCAGCTTCAGGGTACCGGCCAGGGAGCATACCTCGTGAGAGATACCTTCCATCATGCAGCCGTCGCCGAGGAATGCATAGGTGAAGTGGTCAACAATGTCATGACCCGGACGGTTGAACTGCGCCGCCAGCGTTTTCTCAGCAATCGCCATGCCCACGGCGTTAGCAATACCCTGACCCAGCGGACCGGTGGTGGTTTCTACACCTGCGGTGTAACCCACTTCCGGGTGGCCTGGGGTTTTAGAGTGCAGCTGACGGAAGTTTTTCAGCTCTTCGATTGGCAGGTCGTAGCCGGTGAGGTGCAGCAGGCTGTAGATCAGCATGGAGCCGTGGCCGTTGGACAGTACGAAACGGTCACGGTCAGCCCAGGCCGGGTTATTCGGGTTGTGGTTCAGGAAATCACGCCACAGTACTTCGGCAATGTCAGCCATACCCATCGGGGCACCCGGGTGACCGGATTTAGCTTTTTGTACAGCATCCATGCTCAGCGCACGAATAGCATTGGCAAGCTCTTTACGTGAGGACATTTTGACTCCAGATCGGATGTTGAAGGCCATACCCGTTTCGGCTTGACGACAGCGCGTTTTGGGCTACGCCAGAAAAAAGTGCCAACAATGTAACCCAAGCGACAAAGCATGTACATGGACCATTCTTTTGCCGGTTAAGAAATCTCTGGAACACGCTCGCACGTTGCGCAATCTTCTCGCTCGCCGTCGTTTATATTCTTTATACTTAGCCATACTCCGGCCTCGCTGCCGTGATGTACTTTCAGAATTTATCGTGTTTAACGAGTGCGGAAGCAACCTAATGAAAATGCGTGCAATAGTGCTGGCTCTGGGAACAACGCTCCTGCTGAGCGGATGTCAGAATATGGACTCGAACGGTCTGATGAGCTCCGGTGCAGAGGCGTTTCAGGCCTACACCCTGAGCGATGCTCAGGTTAAAACATTAAGCGATGAGGCCTGTAAGGAGATGGACGGTAAAGCTACCATCGCGCCGGCAGGCAGCACTTACGCTCAGCGTCTGGATAAGATTGCTTCTGCGCTTGGCAATAACATCAATGGCCAGCCGGTGAACTACAAGGTTTATATGGCCAAAGACGTCAACGCCTTCGCCATGGCCAACGGCTGCATCCGCGTTTACAGCGGGCTGATGGACATGATGACCGACAACGAAGTTGAAGCGGTTATCGGGCATGAAATGGGTCACGTTGCGCTCGGCCACGTGAAGAAAGGAATGCAGGTTGCGCTTGGCACCAACGCCGTTCGCGTGGCGGCGGCGTCTGCCGGGGGCATTGTCGGGAGCCTGTCTCAGTCACAGCTTGGCGATCTCGGTGAAAAACTGGTCAACTCCCAGTTCTCCCAGCGTCAGGAATCTGAGGCCGATGACTACTCTTACGATCTGTTGCGCAAACGCGGCATTAACCCGTCCGGTTTAGCCACCAGCTTCGAAAAACTGGCTCAACAGGAAGCAGGCCGTCAAAGCTCAATGTTTGACGACCATCCTGCCTCTGCAGCACGTGCGCAGCATATTCGCGATCGCATGGCCACAGACGGCATTAAGTAACAGCGATAATCAGGCCGGGCAACGTGTCCCGGCCTGTTTCTTTATTACTCGCCTTTTTTCGCAGCCTGGATGTAGAGCATTTCCAGCGCCAGCGTCGCAGCGGCAAGCGCCGTGATCTCAGACTGATCGTAAGCCGGAGCCACTTCTACCACGTCCATACCCACGATGTTCAGATCTTTCAGACCGCGTACCAGCTTAATGGCGCGATCGGAAGTCAGGCCACCGATGACCGGGGTGCCGGTACCTGGCGCAAAGGCCGGATCCAGGCAGTCGATGTCGAAGGTCAGGTATACCGGCATATCACCCACGATCTGTTTCACCTGCGCGATGATGTCGTCCACGCCGCGATCGTTCACCTGACCGGCATCCAGCACGGTGAAGCCGTTGTCTTTGTCGAACTCGGTACGGATACCAATCTGCACGGAGTGGTTAGGATCGATCAGACCTTCTTTCGGCGCGGTGAAGAACATGGTGCCGTGGTCAAATTCGCAGCCGTTCGCGTAAGTGTCGGTATGGGCGTCGAAATGCACCAGCGCCATCTTACCAAAGTGCTTCGCGTGGGCGCGCAGCAGCGGCAGGGTCACGAAGTGGTCACCCCCGAAGGAGAGCATACGCTTGCCGGCAGCCAGCAGTTTTTCTGCGTGGGCCTGCAGTTTTTCACTCATCTCACGCGCGTCACCGAAGGCATACACCAGGTCGCCGCAGTCAACCACGTTCAGGCGCTCGCGCATGTCGAAGTTCCACGGGAAACGATTGTGCTCCCAGGCCAGGTTAGTAGAGACCTGACGAATGGCCGCCGGGCCATGACGGCCACCGGCACGACCGGATGTCGCCATATCAAACGGCACACCGGTAATTACCCAATCCGCATCGCTGTCGTACGGCTGGAAATTCATCGGAAGGCGTAAAAAACCAAAGGCGTTAGATACCAGGGAGTTATCGTACTGATGGCCTAAAGTGCTCATGTCCTGACCTCTTTTTAAAGTCGATACATTAAAAATAGATGAAAAAAAATCCCTTCCGCGTCGTTAAACCCGACGAGGAAGGGATTGATTCGAATAGTGCTTGTTGCGGCGGATTATCGCCGCTAATTCATACGGGTTCAAGAGAGTATAAAGCATCGCGCGCGCTTTGCTCCTCACCCTACCCCTCCCCAAAAAGAAGAGGGGATGTGAACACCTGCTCCCTTTTAAAAAGCAGGCTGGAAAAGGGGAAAGCGCGAATGCTTTACTCGTCTTCCAGATACGTGTAGCCGTACAGACCCGCTTCAAACTCTTCCAGGAACTGCTTCTGCAACGTATCGTCAAGATCGGTGTTTTTCACCTGATCGCGGAACTGCGTCAGCAGCTTGTTCGGATCGAGCTGCACGTACTGCAACATATCCGCCACGGTGTCGCCCTCGTCAGAAAGCTCCACTTCGACGTTGCCGTCAGGGAAGACAAACACGTCAACCGCTTCGGTATCCCCGAACAGGTTATGCATGTTGCCCAGAATCTCCTGATATGCCCCGACCATAAAGAAGCCCAGCATAGGTGGACTCTCTGGATCGTACTCCGGCATCGGCATGGTGGTGGCGATGCCATCACCGTCAATGTAGTGATCGATAGCCCCGTCTGAATCACAGGTAATATCCAGCAGCACTGCGCGACGCTCAGGCACCTGGTTCAACCCTTCCAGCGGGAGGACCGGGAACAGCTGATCGATACCCCAGGCATCCGGCATCGACTGGAACAGAGAGAAGTTGACGTACATCTTGTCCGCCATTCGCTCCTGCAGTTCGTCGATAATCGGACGGTGCGCACGATTGCTCGGGTCGAGCTGTTTCTGCACTTCGTGGCACATGTTCAGATACAGCTGCTCTGCCCAGGCACGCTCCTGCAGGCTGAACGCGCCGGATGAATAGCCGGTGTGAATATCGTGCAGGTCCATCTGGCTGTCGTGCAGCCATTCACGCAGGGAACGACGGGTGCCCGGCTCGTGCATCTCAATCCAGGTTTCCCACATGCTTTGCAGCGCGCGTGGGGCATCGTCTTCCGGTGGCGTGGCTTCGGTGTATTCGTTGCGCTCGACGCCGATGATGTTAGACACCAGCACCGTGTGGTGCGCGGTCACCGCACGCCCGGACTCGGTGATCACCGTCGGGTGCGGCAGGCCGTTCTCTTCACACGCATCGCCAATGGCCCAGATAATGTTGTTGGCGTACTCGTTCAGGCCGTAGTTTACGGAACAGTCGGACTTCGAGCGGGTCCCTTCGTAATCCACGCCCAGACCGCCGCCCACGTCAAAGCACTGGATGTTCACGCCCAGCTTGTGCAGCTCGACGTAGAAACGGGCCGACTCACGCACGCCCGTCGCGATATCGCGGATGTTGGCCATCTGCGAACCGAGGTGGAAGTGCAGGAGCTGGATGCTGTCCAGGCGACCACGTTCACGCATGATCTCCACTAGCTGCAGAACCTGGTTCGCCGCGAGGCCGAATTTGGATTTCTCACCGCCGGAGGACTGCCATTTACCGGAGCCTTGCGAGGCCAGACGCGCACGCACGCCAAGACGCGGCACCACGTTCAGGCGCTCGGCCTCTTCCAGCACGATATTAATCTCGGACATCTTCTCGATGACCAGATAGACCTTGTGACCCATCTTCTCGCCAATCAGCGCCAGACGAATGTATTCACGGTCTTTATAGCCGTTACACACGATCACCGAGCGGGTCATGCCGGCATGCGCCAGCACCGCCATCAGCTCGGCTTTGGAACCGGCTTCCAGCCCCAGCGGTTCGCCGGAGTGAATTAAAGATTCGATAACGCGACGATGCTGATTCACCTTGATCGGGTAAACCAGGAAATAGTCGCCGTTGTAACCGTAAGATTCGCGCGCGCGTTTGAAGGCGGCGTTGATAGAACGCAGACGGTGTTGCAGGATCTGTGGGAAGCAGAACAGTGCAGGCAAACGCTGCCCCTGCGCTTCACGCGCTTTCACCAGTTTGGCGAGATCGACGCGCGCTTCCGGTACGTCAGGATCCGGGCAAACGCTGATGTGGCCCAGTTCATTGACGTCGTAGTAGTTATTGCCCCACCAGGCAATATTGTAAGTGCGCAGCATCTTGCTGGCTTCCTGGGAGCTCATCGCAACCTCCTGCATAGAACGTAGTACACCCTGTTCGCCTGCTGACGAAGGCGAAAAAGAAGACATGTCGTCAGACATAGCGAACCTCAACTCTTACTATTCAGTGTAAAACAGTTGACTACTATCGCAGCGTCAATCTGCGATAACAACCCATTATCCGACCGGATTTCCAGCACAGAATGCTGAAAGCCGGGGCGTGCGACCGGTTTCTTATTCATATCATTGTAAAACACGTATCCGAACTCTGTATGACAAGGTCCGGCGAAACCACGAGAAAACTCTTGTATTTACAAGAGCGCCCTTGTTCAGACTTCACAAAGCGTAGTGCCTGCCCTGGAATCCTGAGAAGCGCCGAGATGGGTATAACATCGGCAGGTTTGCAGATTAGAAATGCGAATGGCGGGGAGCATGTTCCAGCCTGAAAGGCAGAACTGTTTAAGCGGAAAACGACGGTTCATTATCTCGTATCACCTCCACGCAAGCTTAAGCAAACTCGCGACAAGTTAAAGCTAAAAGTTCACTGCTTTACCCGGCTGGAAGTGGCGACACGAAGAAACGTCGTGTGCTTTTTTTGTATGAGCCGCGCGCCGCGTTTTATACCGACAAGACAGGGAAAATGCAAAATATAAATGCGTGCATTGCCAGGACCGTCAGTAAAAATTTCCAGTCGGGTTTTCAGGGTCGTAGGCGCACCGACAAAAAAAGCTGGAAATCGGGCGAAGAAGTGACCTAAAATAGCCGTCCAGATGTTAATCCATCCATACTGATTAACACTCAGACTGCCAGTGTCATCGTTTGCAAGCCCTGGTGGAAAACCCTGCCGCGGCTATCCCACACGACAGTTTGAGCTAAACAAATTCTCCTTAGGTAAATTAAAACATGGCAAAACACCTGTTTACGTCCGAGTCTGTATCAGAAGGACATCCTGATAAAATTGCTGACCAGATCTCCGATGCAGTGCTGGATGCGATCCTCGAACAGGATCCAAAAGCGCGCGTCGCCTGCGAAACCTATGTCAAAACAGGCATGGTGATGGTTGGCGGTGAAATCACCACCAGTGCATGGGTTGATATCGAAGAGATCACCCGTAACACCGTGCGTGAAATCGGCTATGTGCATTCTGATATGGGCTTTGATGCCAACTCTTGCGCCGTACTGAGCGCCATCGGCAAACAGTCCCCTGACATCAACCAGGGCGTTGACCGTGCCGATCCGCTGGAACAGGGCGCAGGCGACCAGGGCCTGATGTTTGGCTACGCCACCAACGAAACCGACGTGCTGATGCCAGCCCCTATCACCTATGCTCACCGTCTGGTGCAGCGTCAGGCTGAAGTGCGTAAAAACGGCACCCTGCCATGGCTGCGCCCTGATGCGAAAAGCCAGGTAACCTTCCAGTACGATGACGGCAAAATTGTCGGCATCGACGCGGTGGTTCTGTCCACTCAGCATGCCGAAGATATTGATCAGAAATCCCTGCAGGAAGCAGTGATGGAAGAGATCATCAAGCCGGTTCTGCCGACCGAGTGGCTGAATGCTTCTACTAAATATTTCATCAACCCAACCGGCCGCTTTGTTATCGGTGGACCAATGGGCGACTGCGGTCTGACCGGTCGTAAGATCATCGTTGATACCTACGGCGGCATGGCCCGTCACGGTGGCGGCGCGTTCTCCGGTAAAGATCCGTCTAAAGTAGACCGTTCCGCAGCCTACGCAGCACGTTATGTTGCCAAGAACATCGTTGCGGCTGGCCTGGCTGACCGTTGTGAGATTCAGGTTTCCTACGCAATTGGCGTGGCAGAACCGACCTCCATCATGGTTGAAACTTTCGGCACCGAGAAAGTGGCAACTGAGCAGCTGACCCTGCTGGTGCGCGAGTTCTTCGACCTGCGTCCATACGGTCTGATCCAGATGCTGGATCTGCTGCACCCAATCTACAAAGAAACCGCTGCATACGGTCACTTTGGTCGCGAACATTTCCCATGGGAAAAAACCGACAAAGCTGCCCAACTGCGTGAAGCTGCCGGTCTGAAATAATCGACTGACAGTCTTTCTGAAAGGCCAGCCCCGTGCTGGCCTTTTTGTTTTCAGCTTTACAACGCCCGCCATGAAATCGCTTACACCCAAATAAAATCAGTCCCTTTCGGAATACTCTCTTTGTCACTCCTGACCCTCTGACATATTTTTACTGTCTCCTCATAAAATCTTTACATTGATGAAACAGCTAAGCCAAATGGAGGGCAAAATGCCTGACAATAAAAAACAGGGGCGGACGTCTAACAAGACGATGACGTTCTTCGTCTGCTTCCTTGCCGCTCTGGCAGGATTACTTTTCGGTCTTGATATCGGCGTTATTGCCGGGGCATTGCCGTTTATCACGGATGAATTCCAGATCAATTCTCACACGCAGGAATGGGTGGTCAGCTCGATGATGTTCGGCGCGGCCGTCGGCGCAGTCGGCAGCGGCTGGCTCTCCTTCAAACTCGGGCGTAAAAAAAGCCTGATGATTGGCGCCATTCTGTTTGTCGCCGGTTCGCTCTTTTCCGCAGCAGCGCCAAACGTGGAAGTGCTGATTGTCTCCCGCGTGCTGCTCGGCCTGGCGGTAGGTGTTGCCTCTTACACCGCGCCGCTTTACCTGTCGGAGATCGCGCCGGAGAAAATTCGCGGCAGCATGATCTCCATGTATCAGCTGATGATCACTATCGGGATTCTGGGTGCTTACCTTTCCGATACCGCATTCAGCTATAGCGGCGCATGGCGCTGGATGCTGGGCGTCATTATTATCCCGGCGATCCTGCTGCTGATCGGTGTCTTCTTCCTGCCTGACAGCCCACGCTGGTTTGCGGCCAAAAGGCGCTTTAACGATGCGGAGCGCGTGCTGCTACGCCTGCGCGATACCAGTGCAGAAGCGAAACACGAGCTGGAAGAGATCCGTGAAAGCCTGAAGATCAAACAGAGTGGCTGGGCGCTGTTTAAAGAGAACAGCAACTTCCGCCGGGCGGTGTTCCTTGGCGTGCTGCTGCAGGTGATGCAGCAGTTTACCGGGATGAACGTCATCATGTATTACGCGCCAAAAATCTTTGAACTGGCGGGGTACAGCAATACCACCGAGCAGATGTGGGGCACGGTGATCGTCGGTCTGACCAACGTGCTGGCAACCTTTATCGCCATCGGCCTGGTGGATCGCTGGGGCCGTAAACCGACGCTGACGCTGGGCTTCCTGGTGATGGCCGCCGGCATGGGCGTGCTGGGAACGATGATGCATATGGGCATCCACTCCACTACCGGCCAGTATGCCGCCGTCGCGATGCTGCTGATGTTTATCGTTGGTTTTGCAATGAGCGCAGGTCCTCTGATTTGGGTGCTGTGTTCTGAGATCCAGCCGCTGAAAGGGCGTGATTTCGGTATCACCTGCTCCACCGCTACCAACTGGATCGCCAACATGATCGTCGGCGCAACCTTCCTGACCATGCTCGATACGCTGGGTAACGCCAATACCTTCTGGGTGTACGGCGGTCTGAACCTGCTGTTTATCGTGCTGACCCTGTGGCTGGTTCCTGAAACCAAACACGTGTCGCTGGAACATATTGAACGTAACCTGATGAAAGGTCGTCCCCTGCGCGAAATCGGCGCTCACGACTGATCCCGCCGGGTTCCTCCCCTCGGGAGGAACCCGCTTGCACCGCTCCGCGACAGGCTCTATGCTCTGCCGTTATGAAAACACCCCGTCTCCCCATTGCGCTTCAGCAAGCCGCCATGCGCAGCCTGCGTGACAACCTGGCGCAGGCCAATCTGAAGCTCGCCCGGAACTATCCTGAACCGAAACTGGTCTGGCAGCAGCGCGGCACCGCAGCGGGCACCGCCTGGCTGGATGCGTATGAGATCCGCCTCAACCCGATCCTGATGCTGGAAAACCAGCAGGCTTTTATCGAGGAAGTGATCCCGCATGAACTGGCGCACCTGCTGGTGTGGAAACATTTTGGCCGCGTCGCCCCTCATGGCAAAGAGTGGAAATGGATGATGGAAGCGGTGCTGGGCGTTCCGGCTCGTCGCACGCATCAGTTCGAGCTTGATTCAGTACGGCGCAATACCTTCCCTTATCGTTGCTCGTGTCAGCAGCATCAGCTTACCGTGCGCCGTCACAACCGGGTGGTGCGCGGCGAAGCCACCTACCGCTGTGTGAAATGTGGTGAACCGCTTATGGCGGAGTAAGCGGCAGAACCAACAGGAACATTCCTGATCTAGCTGATTGCATACAGGAACAACTTTCGTTACGTTGCGGGCTCGTTTTGACACGGAGCTCACGATGTCCCGTAATTTCTCTCTCGCGGTCGCTTTTCTGACGACGGCGTTCTCAGGCCATGTGCTGGCCGAAGGTATCCATAGTTTCTCTCAGGCAAAAACTGCAGGCGTAAAGGTCAATGCCGATGTCCCCGGCGATTTTTACTGTGGCTGTAAAATTAACTGGCAAGGCAAAAAAGGCGTCGTGGATCTGGCGTCCTGCGGCTACAAAGTGCGTAAAAACGAGAACCGCGCCAGCCGCATCGAATGGGAGCATGTCGTACCGGCCTGGCAGTTCGGGCACCAGCGTCAGTGCTGGCAGGATGGCGGACGAAAAAACTGCGCCAAAGATCCGGTCTATCGTCAGATAGAGAGCGATATGCATAACCTGCAGCCCGCCGTGGGCGAGGTGAATGGCGATCGCGGCAACTTTATGTACAGCCAGTGGAACGGCGGCGAAGGCCAGTACGGCCAGTGCGCCATGAAAGTCGATTTCAAAGACAAACTCGCCGAGCCGCCGGCCCGCGCCCGGGGCAGCATCGCCCGCACCTACTTCTACATGCGCGATCGCTATCAGCTGACTCTTTCCCGCCAGCAAACCCAGCTTTTCAATGCCTGGGATAAACTCTATCCGGTGACCGCCTGGGAGTGCCTGCGCGACGAGCGTATTGCCAAAGTGCAGGGGAATCACAATCCGTACGTCCAGCGCGCTTGCCAGGCGCAAAAGAGCTAACCTACACTAGCGGCAATTGTTTCTTTGTGTACCCCTCACCCTCGCCCTCTCCCCTCAGGGGAGAGGAGACAGAATGTGCAAGGGACTCAGCTCTTGATGGACTTCTTAACTATGCGTGTTCCTCGTATTTATCATCCCGAAATGATTGTTGCAGGCAGTGAAATTGCCCTCTCTGAAGAGGCCGCCAACCACGTTGGCCGCGTGCTGCGCATGGGCGCAGGCCAGGCGATTCAGCTGTTTGATGGATCAAACCAGGTGTTTGACGCACAAATTACCCGCGCCGATAAAAAAAGCGTGCAGGTGAGTATCCTGCGTGGCGAGCTCGACGATCGGGAATCACCGCTGCATATCCATTTAGGCCAGGTGATGTCACGCGGCGAAAAAATGGAATTCACTATCCAGAAATCGATCGAACTGGGTGTAAGCCTCATTACGCCACTTTTTTCTGAACGCTGTGGCGTTAAACTGGATGCCGAACGTCTGAATAAGAAGCTCCAGCAGTGGCAAAAAATCGCCGTTGCCGCCTGTGAACAGTGTGGCCGCAATCGCGTCCCGGAGATCCGACCTGTCATGGATCTCGAAGCCTGGTGTGCGGAAGAGGAGCAGGGTCTGAAGCTCAATCTGCATCCCCGCGCCAGCGCCAGCATTAACACCCTGCCGCTGCCGGTGGAACGCGTGCGTCTGTTGATTGGCCCGGAAGGCGGGTTGTCGGCAGAAGAGATTGCCATGACCGCGCGCTACCAGTTTACTGATATTCTGTTGGGACCCCGCGTTCTGCGTACTGAGACCACCGCGCTAACCGCCATTACTGCCCTGCAGGTGCGTTTTGGCGATTTAGGTTGAAGCATTAACGGAGAAGACAATGATCAAGCTCGGCATCGTGATGGATCCCATCACAAGCATCAATATCAAGAAAGATTCCAGCTTCGCTATGCTGCTGGAAGCGCAACGTCGCGGCTACCAGCTCCACTATATGGAGATGAGCGACCTGTACCTGATTAACGGCGAAGCGCGTGCCCGCACCCGCATTGTCAACGTCGAGCAGAATTACGATAAATGGTACGAGTTTGGTTCCGAGCAGGATCTGCCCCTGGCCGAACTCGACGTCGTCCTGATGCGTAAAGATCCGCCGTTCGACACCGAATACATCTACTGCACCTATATCCTTGAACGTGCAGAAGAGAAAGGGACGCTGATCGTCAACAAACCGCAGAGCCTGCGTGACTGCAACGAGAAGCTCTACACCGCCTGGTTCTCTGACCTGACGCCAGAGACGCTGGTGACGCGCAGCAAAACGCAGTTGAAAGCCTTCTGGCAGAAACACGGCGACATCATCCTGAAACCGCTGGACGGTATGGGTGGTGCATCTATCTTCCGCGTCAAAGAGGGTGACCCGAACCTCGGTGTGATCGCAGAGACCCTGACCGAGCATGGCTCTCGCTACTGCATGGCGCAGAACTATATTCCGGCCATTGTTGATGGTGATAAGCGCGTGCTGGTAGTGGACGGCGAGCCGGTGCCATACTGCCTGGCGCGTATTCCACAGGGTGGTGAAACCCGTGGTAATCTGGCGGCCGGTGGCCGTGGCGAACCGCGCCCGCTGACCGAAAGCGACTGGGAAATTGCCCGCCGCGTTGGCCCGATGCTAAAAGCCAAAGGGTTGATCTTCGTCGGCCTCGACATCATTGGCGATCGTCTGACAGAAGTGAACGTCACCAGCCCAACCTGTATTCGTGAAATCGAAGCGGCGTTCCCGGTGTCCATTACCGGCATGCTGATGGATGCGATCGAAAAACGGCTGAAGCAGTAGTAACCCAGCCAATACTGTTAGTGACAGCATCCGGGTTTGTACGCATACTGGGTGCTGTCGCTTTTTAAACCAGGAAACAGAACCTCTGACAATGAATTTACAGCATCACTTTCTTATTGCCATGCCTGCTCTCCAGGATCCGATTTTCCGTCGTGCAGTGGTTTACATCTGCGAGTACAGCGAAGATGGCGCGATGGGGATTATCATCAATAAACCGCTGGAAAATCTTACTGTTGAAGGCATTCTGGAAAAATTAAAAATTTCCCAGGACGAACGTGTTCCTGAAATTCGTCTCGACAAAGCTGTGATGCTGGGTGGCCCGCTGGCAGAAGATCGTGGCTTTATACTGCATACGCCGCCAGGGTTTTCCTCCAGTATCCGTATCTCTGACAACACTGTGATTACAACCTCCCGTGACGTGCTGGAGACTCTGGGCACAGAGAAACAGCCTGCTGATGTACTGGTGGCGCTGGGCTACTCCTCATGGGAGAAAGGCCAGCTTGAGCAGGAGATCCTCGATAACGCCTGGCTGACGGCTCCGGCAGATTTGAACATCCTGTTTAAAACCCCGATAGCCGATCGCTGGCGTGATGCGGCAAAGTTGATTGGCATTGATATCCAGACAATGCCTGGCGTAGCGGGGCATGCCTGATGAGCGGCACGCTTCTCGCCTTTGATTTCGGCACCAAAAGTATCGGCGTGGCGATCGGCCAGCGCATCACCGGCACCGCTCGCCCGCTGACGGCGTTGAAAGCACAAAATGGCACCCCGGACTGGAACCTGATTGAGCGCCTGCTGAAAGAGTGGCAGCCGGAGGTGGTGATTGTCGGGCTGCCGCTGAATATGGATGGCACCGAACAGCCATTAACTGCACGCGCACGCAATTTTGCCAATAAAATTCATGGCCGCTTTGGCGTGGCGATTAAGCTGCACGATGAACGACTGAGTACGGTAGAAGCCCGCGCCGGTCTGTTTGAGCACGGCGGTTTTCGCGCGCTCAACAAAGGCAGCGTCGATTCCGCTTCGGCGGTGATTATCCTTGAAAGCTTCTTCGAGCAGGGTTACTGATCCCCCTTCCCTTTGCCCGGCTTCCCGGGCAAAGACCTCTTATTGTTCCAGCAAGGTGGCGTTAAGCGTCGTCAGTTCAGCCAGACGCGTGCGAACCTGTTCATCATCAATATTCCACATCCCGGCAAAGGCCAGCGCGGCGTGATGCGCGCCCACGGGTAGTGCCATCGATACTTCGCCGTCGTCATGGTGCCAGACCACATGCCCCTGCTGGCGCTGCTGCGCCACATGCGGAGCAAGGTTTTGCCACTGCTCAGGCGTAAAGCGCAACATCAGCGCCTCGTCCGTCTCACTCGCCAGCAGTGACATACCAATCACCGATTGCCAGGCAGGCAGCATGTGGAAACCTGCCAGCGCCTGGGTGGTCTGGCTGCCGGGCACGGAGTGCCAGATATAGATCACCTGGTCTTCCCACAACACACCCAGCGCCACCACGATATCGCGTGGTGCATCGCGCTCCAGCCGGGGCAAGGCGCGGGAGAAAAGCTCGGAACCGCGGATAGACTGGGCCGCCAGGGCATGAATGCCAGGGCCAGGCAGGTAACGCCGATGCTCGTCCTGCATGGTCAGGCCAATGGAGGCCATGGTCATCAGCAAGCGGTTAACACGGGTGGTGTTGATCCCCATCAGCCGCGCAAGTTCACGGCAGCCAATGGCGCGGCCGCTGGAAACCAGATATTGCAGACAGCGAATGCCGTCGATAAGACTTTGGTTCGGTTGTGATGACATAGCCGCTTTTAAGGTGTGCAATCGGAGGCTCGATTTTACCGCCCGCGCAGAAGGATACAAGGCCGTGAAAATCATTCTTTGCCGTAAATTGCCCATGCTTTAAAGCCGCCCCTGCGCCTTGCGTTCAGCACGGCTCTGCTCGAAGTTCTGCATCCCTGCCTGCAGCCCGGTCTGGATCACGCCAGGCAGTTGATAGGTTTTGCCTTCACGAATCAAATTCGCCGCAGCTGGAGTGTTAATGAGTAACTCAAACAGCGCCACGCGCCCCTGCTGGTTGTCCCTTTCGAGTTTTTGTGCCAGCACCGCCTGCAAACTGCCGGCCAGCTGCTTGCGTACCGGCTCTTTTTCCTCCGCCGGGAAGGCATCCACCAGCCGCTCTATCGCCTGGGCTGCGCCACGGGTATGCAGGGTCGCCAGCACCAGATGCCCGGTCTCTGCGGCAGTAAGCGCAAGGCGGATCGTTTCGCTATCGCGCAGTTCGCCTAACAGGATCACATCGGGATCTTCCCGCAATGCCGCCCGCAGCGCATCGGCAAAGGCGTTGCAGTGCAGGCCAATCTCCCGCTGCTGCACCAGGCAACGTTTGCTCTGATGGATAAACTCCACCGGATCTTCCAGGGTCAGGATATGTCCGTCGCTGTGGTGATTAAGAAAGTCGACCATTGCCGCAAGCGTGGTGGACTTGCCGCTGCCGGTGGCACCGGTCACCAGAATCAGGCCGTTATCCCTGGTCAGCAGTTCGGGGATCGCCTGCGGCGTACCTAGGGTACGCAATTGCGGACACTGTTCCGGCAGCAGCCGGAGCGCCAGCGAACACCCTTGCGTATGGGCGAAGGCGCTGGCCCGCAACCGGTGGCTCTCCAGAGTGACGGCAAAATCGACCTGCCCCTGAGCACACCATGCCCCCTGTTGTTCATCGCTGAGCCAGCTTTTCAGCAGCATCACCACATCCGGTCCCGGAAAAGGCGCCAATTCCATCTTTCCTCGTCGTCGCCAGCGAGGTGGTGCGTTACTGCACAGGTGTAGATCCGACACGTTATGCTTTACACTAAGGGCCACAATTTCTTCCATATTCATTTAATGATCCTCGGAAAATGAACGACATTGCGCATAACCTGGCACAGGTCAGGGATAAAATCTCAGCCGCGGCAACACGTTGCGGCCGTGCTTCAGAAGAAGTTACGTTGCTTGCAGTCAGTAAAACCAAGCCTGCGAGCGCCATCGCAGAAGCGATTGATGCAGGCCAGCGCATGTTCGGTGAAAACTACGTGCAGGAAGGAGTGGAAAAAATCCGCCACTTCCGGGAAAAAGGCACCGCGGATCTGCAATGGCATTTCATCGGGCCATTACAGTCGAACAAAAGCCGACTGGTAGCGGAGCATTTTGACTGGTGTCATACCGTCGATCGTCTGCGCATCGCCAGTCGTCTGAGCGAGCAGCGCCCGGCCGAGATGCCGCCGCTTAACGTACTGATTCAAATCAACATCAGCGACGAAAACAGCAAGTCCGGCATTGCGCTTGAGGCGCTGGATCAGCTGGCGGATGAGGTGGCGGCGCTACCGGGCCTTAAGCTTCGTGGGTTAATGGCGATCCCGGCCCCGGAGTCAGATTACGACAGGCAGTTTGCCGTCGCCCGGCAAATGGCTGTAGCATTTGAGGCGCTTAAAACACGCTTCCCAACGGTCGACACGCTTTCACTGGGCATGACGGACGATATGGCTGCCGCGATTGCGGCTGGCAGCACCATGGTGCGCATCGGCACAGCAATTTTCGGTGCGCGCGATTACACCCAATAATAAGGAAACCTGAGGAACGCCATGAAGACGTTGACCTTCCTGCTCTCAACGGTCATTGAACTGTATACGATGGTGCTTTTGTTACGCGTCTGGATGCAGTGGGCCCGTTGTGATTTTTACAACCCCTTCTCACAGTTTGTCGTTAAAGTCACCCAGCCCATCATCGGGCCGCTGCGTCGGGTGATCCCGCCGATGGGGCCGATTGACAGCGCCTCCCTGCTGGTTGCGCTGATCCTGTGCGTGGTGAAAGCGATCGTGCTGTTTATGGTCATTACCTTCCAGCCGATCATCTGGATCGCGGCGGTGTTGATCCTGATAAAAACGATCGGCCTGCTGATTTTCTGGGTACTGTTGCTGATGGCAATTATGAGTTGGGTGAGCCAGGGCCGTAGCCCGGTGGAATATTCACTTATTCAGCTTGCCGACCCGCTGCTGCGCCCGATCCGTAATCTGCTGCCTGCCATGGGCGGAATCGATTTCTCCCCGATGATCCTCGTGCTGCTGCTGTACGTGATCAACATGGGCATCGCTGAACTGCTGCAGTCCACGGGCAACATTCTGCTGCCGGGGCTGTGGATGGCGTTATGAGTGCTGTCAGCACCTGCGCCGACGGGCTGGTTTTACGGCTATATATTCAGCCGAAAGCCAGCCGTGACACCATTATCGGGCTGCATGGCGACGAAGTAAAAGTCGCCATCACCGCCCCTCCTGTGGATGGCCAGGCGAACGCCCATCTGGTGAAGTATCTGGCAAAGCAGTTTCGCGTCGCGAAAAGCCAGGTACTGCTCGAGAAGGGTGAACTGGGTCGCCACAAGCAGGTCAAAATTCTCAATCCGCAACAAATCCCGACGGAAGTCGCGGCCCTGATACAACAGGACTAACGTATGCAAAAAGTTGTTCTCGCTACCGGTAATGCCGGTAAAGTGCGCGAGCTGGCCTCGCTGTTAAATGATTTCGGTCTGGATGTGGTCGCCCAGACCGAGCTTGGCGTGGACTCTGCTGAAGAGACCGGCCTGACCTTTATTGAAAATGCCATTCTGAAAGCGCGCCATGCGGCGCAGGTTACCGGTTTGCCGGCCATCGCCGATGACTCCGGTCTGGCGGTGGACGTGCTTGGCGGTGCGCCGGGGATCTACTCAGCCCGCTATTCTGGCATCGATGCCAGCGACCAGCAGAATCTTGAAAAGCTGCTTGAAGCGCTCAAGGACGTACCCGATGATCAGCGCAAAGCGCAGTTCCACTGCGTGCTGGTCTATATGCGCCATGCCGAAGATCCTACGCCAATTGTCTGCCACGGCAGCTGGCCGGGTGTCATTGCCCGCGAGGCGGCAGGCAACGGCGGCTTTGGCTACGATCCGATTTTCTTTGTCCCGACCGAGGGCAAAACCGCTGCGGAACTGACCCGCGAAGAAAAAAGCGCGATTTCCCATCGTGGGCGCGCACTGAAACTGTTACTGGAAGCGTTACGTAATGGCTAATTTGCCACCTCTGAGTCTTTATATTCACATCCCGTGGTGCGTGCAGAAATGCCCGTACTGCGATTTCAATTCGCATGCGCTGAAAGGCGAAGTGCCTCATGACGATTACGTTCAGCATCTGCTTGCCGATCTGGACGCCGACGTCGCTTACGCACAGGGACGTGAAGTTAAGACCATTTTTATCGGTGGCGGTACGCCGAGCCTGCTCTCAGGCCCGGCGATGCAGACGCTGCTGGATGGCGTGCGTGCGCGCCTTAATCTGGCAGCGGATGCAGAAATTACCATGGAGGCCAATCCGGGTACGGTTGAGGCCGACCGTTTTGTCGAGTATCAGCGCGCCGGGGTAAACCGTATCTCCATTGGGGTACAGAGCTTCAGCGAGCCGAAGCTAAAGCGTCTGGGACGCATTCATGGCCCGGGTGAAGCAAAGCGCGCCGCACATCTGGCGACCGGGCTGGGCCTGCGCAGCTTTAACCTCGACCTGATGCACGGTCTGCCGGATCAGTCTCTGGTCGAAGCGCTGGACGATCTGCGCCAGGCCATTGAGCTGAACCCGCCGCACCTCTCCTGGTATCAGCTGACCATTGAGCCGAACACGCTGTTTGGTTCGCGCCCGCCGGTGCTGCCGGATGACGACGCGCTGTGGGATATTTTCGAGCAGGGCCACCAGCTGCTGACTGCCGCCGGGTATCAGCAGTACGAAACCTCGGCCTATGCGAAGCCAGGCTACCAGTGTCAGCACAACCTGAACTACTGGCGTTTTGGCGATTATCTGGGAATTGGCTGCGGCGCACACGGTAAAGTGACCTTCCCGGACGGACGTATTCTGCGAACCGCCAAGACGCGCCATCCGCGTGGCTATATGGAAGGACGTTATCTGGAGCGCAGCCATGACGTTGAGGCCGAAGATAAACCGTTTGAGTTCTTTATGAACCGCTTCCGCCTGCTGGAAGCCGCGCCACGCGCAGAGTTTTCCCGCTATACCGGTTTAGCGGAGTCGGTGATTCGTCCTCAGATTGACGAAGCGCTGGCACAAGGTTATTTGACCGAATGCGATGAGTTCTGGCAGATCACCGAGCATGGCAAACTGTTTTTAAACTCCCTTCTTGAGCTGTTCCTCGCCGAAGAATCCTGAAGCCTGATTCAGGATGTTGCATCCCGTTCTGCTGGCTGAGGGAAAAGCTGGCAGAGTGCGGGGATGGACATGATTCGCTCTTATGCAAAACAGCTCCGCCGTGAGCTGACCACAGAAGAGAAACGACTCTGGTATCGGTTACGTAGTCGTCGATTCGCTCACTATAAATTTCGTCGCCAGCATCCTGTTGGGAATTACATTCTGGATTTCGTTTGTTGCGAAGCCCGCCTGGCTATTGAGCTGGATGGAGGACAACACGATGAAAGAGAAGAATATGACCGGCAGAGAACCGTCTGGCTGAATCAAAAAGGCTGGCAGGTGATTCGGTTCTGGAACAACGAAATCTGGCATAACGAGGAAGGGGTATTGGATGAAATTTTAGAGAAGCTGCAAACGCTTTTACCCTCACCCCGACCCTCTCCCTGAAAGGGAGAGGGAGCAAACCATACCTGGGCTCACCTCGGGCAGCAAACTGCTCCTTCTGCCCTGTGAGAAAAGGAGGTAAACCATTTCCGGGCTCACTTCGGGCTGCAAACTGTTCCCTCTCCCTTTGGGGGAAGGAGGCAAACCCTTCCCGGTCTCACCTCGGGCAGCAAACTGTTCCCTCTTCCCTTTGGGGGAACGAGGCAAAACATTAGCGGGTACGCCTCGGGCAGCAAGCTGTTCCCTCACCCCTGTGGGGAAAGGAGGCAAACCCTTGCCGGGCTCACCTCGGGCAGCATAATGTTCCCTCGCCCTGAAAGGGAGAGAAGACAAACCCTTGCCGGGCTCACCTCGGGCTGCAAACTGTTCCCTCTCCCCTTTGGGGAAAGGAGGCAAACCCTTGCCGGGCTCACCTCGGGCAGCATACTGTTCCCTCTCCCCTATGGGGAAAGGAGGCAAAACATCCCCGGGCTCACCTCGGGGAGCAAACTGTTCCCTCTCCCCTTTGGGGAGAGGGTTAGGGTGAGGGGTCCAGACCGCACTACACTACTTCAGCGACCCCACCAGCCCCTTGCGGCTCTCTTCCAGCGACACTACGCGTTTGCACACATCTTTGCCGAAAGCTTTGAAATCCGCTTCCTGGTTTTTCCACTCGTTCTGAATCGAGGTTTGCAGGCCGCCCAGGCTACCCAATACGCCCTGCAGCGGGTTGCCACCGCCTTTCAGCACCGCTTTGGCACCCATCTCGTTGATGCTGTCCTGCAAAATGCCGCCCATCGCCTGGTTAACCAGCTGTTGGCCATCAGCACGCACCTGATCGATCGCCTGATAGTGGAACGTCAGGCCATCGGTACGATGTTCAATAATACGGTTCATCTGCTCTTTTAACTGGGCATCCAGTTTGGTCAGGCGCGAGCGCATATTACTGCTCTCCCCCACCTCTTTAGCGATGATCTTATCCAGCGCGACACGGCCTTTTTCTACGCGTGTCAGAGCACCTTCATCGATCCACGGCAGCGCGCTACGCAGATCGGCCTGGTAATCTTTTGCCTGTTCACGTTGGGCTGCGCTCAGCGTGTACTGCTTGCCGTTGAACATGACATTGCCATCCGGGGTGATCACCAGATTGCCGTTCTCCCCTTTTACCTGCACGGTTTGCGGGCTCAGGATCACGTCATCACGCGGCGTGACTTCGCATTTGTAGTCGGCGTGAGCGGTCAGAGCCGTCGTCATTAAAGCCGCAGCGAGCAGCGTTTTGCGCATCATATCTTCTCCCTTATACAAAACGGGCCAGCAATTGCTGGCCCCTTATGTTCTATTAGTCCCACCAAATATCGAAAAGTTCGCTGATGCGTACCTCTTCGAATTTACGGTCTTCCAGCCACTTACGCACGATGGCCTGATGCTCTTCGGTGCACTGGCCGATCTCTTGTTTGCAGATCAAACCTTCCCACGCCAGGTAGCCACTGCCGTCAAACGCCAGCTTGTTCGGCTCGATAACTTCATTGATGAAGGCATCTACCTCTTCATCAATTTTTTCTACACTGGTGCCTTCCGGGAAACGCCATGCAACCGAAAAACCAATTTCCTGGAATTCTTCGATGTGCATTTTCTTACGCAGACGACGGCTACGGTTCTTTGCCATTATTTCACCCTCTCGAACATTAAGTCCCATACGCCGTGACCAAGACGATGGCCACGCTGTTCAAATTTCGTTACCGGACGTGAGTCAGGACGCGGCACATAATCATTGCTCGCCGACTGGTTTTTATACCCGTCGAGTGACGACATCACTTCCAGCATATGCTCCGCATACTGTTCCCAGTCGGTCGCCATGTGGAAAACACCACCCAGCTTCAGTTTGCTCTTTACCAGCTCAGCAAAGGGTGCCTGAACAATACGGCGTTTATTATGGCGTGCTTTGTGCCATGGGTCAGGGAAAAAGAGCTGAACCATGTTCAGAGAATTGTCAGGGATCATCTTGTGCAGCACTTCTACCGCGTCATGACACATCACCCGCAGGTTCTCGACACCCTCTTCATGAGCCGTTGCCAGGCAAGCACCCACGCCCGGCGAGTGAACCTCAATACCGAGGAAATTCTGCTCCGGGCGCGCTTTTGCCATTGTCACCAGCGAGGCGCCCATGCCGAAACCGATCTCCAGCGTAATCGGCGCGTCGCGGCCAAACAATTCCACAAAGTCGAGCGGCCGTTCGGTGAACTCCACGCCCATCACCGGCCAGTAGTTATCCAGCGCGTGTTGCTGCCCCTTTGTCAGGCGCCCCTGACGGCGGACAAAGCTGCGAATACGGCGCAGCGGGCGGCCGTTTTCATCAAATTCCGGTGATATGACGTCGTTTTTCATAAAAGAGTAGTCTGCTTGTGAGAATGTTCGGGAAACGGGCATTATCCAAAGTTAATGATGGGATGCAAGCATGGGAAAGATCCGGTTTACAGCCGCAGGCCTCTGTGCTGCAATCTGCGTCCCTGATATCGCGAAGCGAAGACCATGCAAGCCTCTCAATTTTCAGCCCAGGTGCTGGACTGGTACGACAAATACGGGCGTAAAACCCTGCCCTGGCAAATTGAAAAAACACCCTACAAAGTATGGCTCTCTGAGGTGATGTTGCAACAAACGCAGGTCGCGACTGTTATCCCCTACTTTGAGCGCTTTATGGCGCGTTTTCCAACGGTAACCGATCTGGCTAACGCCCCGCTTGATGAGGTACTGCATCTGTGGACCGGGCTAGGCTACTACGCCCGCGCCCGCAATCTGCATAAAGCCGCCCAGCAGGTGGTGTCGCTGCACGGTGGCATCTTCCCTGAAACGTTCGAGGAGGTGGCAGCCCTGCCGGGTGTCGGGCGATCTACCGCGGGGGCGATCCTCTCCCTCTCGCTGGGTAAACACTTTCCTATTCTCGACGGTAATGTGAAACGCGTGCTGGCGCGCTGCTATGCCGTTGGCGGCTGGCCGGGCAAGAAAGAGGTGGAGAAGCGTCTGTGGGAAATCAGTGAGGCAGTGACCCCCGCTAATGGCGTCGAACGCTTTAACCAGGCAATGATGGATCTGGGAGCGATGGTCTGCACCCGCTCGAAGCCCAAATGTGAACTCTGCCCGCTGAATAATCTGTGTGTGGCTTATGCCAACCACAGCTGGGCGCAGTATCCCGGTAAAAAACCGAAGCAGACGCTGCCTGAGCGAACCGGCTATTTTCTGCTGATGCAGCACGCAGAGACGGTATACCTCGCTCAGCGTCCACCAAGCGGTTTGTGGGGCGGTTTATTCTGCTTCCCGCAGTTCGAGAATGAAGAGAGCCTTCGCGACTGGCTGGCGCAACGCGGCATCCCTGCCGATACTCTTCAGCAACTCACGGCGTTTCGTCATACCTTCAGCCACTTCCATCTGGATATTGTTCCGATGTGGCTTCCCGTGTCCTCATTCACCTCGTGCATGGATGAAGGCACCGCTCTCTGGTATAACTTAGCGCAACCGCCATCAGTGGGGCTGGCAGCTCCTGTAGAGCGCCTTTTACAGCAATTACGTGTCGGAGCAACGGTTTAGCTCCGGGCGACAAAGAGGAATCAGTATGGCCAGAACAATTTTTTGTACCTTCCTGCAACGCGACGCAGAAGGCCAGGACTTCCAGCTTTATCCGGGGGACCTGGGTAAGCGCATCTATAACGAGATCTCAAAAGAGGCATGGGCGCAGTGGCAGCAAAAGCAAACCATGCTGATTAACGAGCGCAAGCTCAACATGATGAACGTTGAACACCGCAAGCAGCTGGAGCAGGAGATGGTGAATTTCCTGTTTGAAGGCAAAGACGTTCACATCGAAGGCTATACACCACCGGAAAAATAATTCCCTGCGGGCTGATGCCCGGCGGCGCTACGCTTGCACAGGCCTACGGTAACCAGGCCGGGTAAGCGTAACGCCACCTGCCACTCGCGCCAAAGCAAACACAACACGCACTCCCGGAATGATGAAAAAATTTTTAGCGCTTGCTCTTGTTGCACCGTTACTTGTTTCGTGTTCCTCCAGTAATAAAGGCGATAGCTATAACGAAGCCTGGGTCAAGGACACCAACGGTTTTGACATTCTGATGGGGCAGTTTGCCCACAACATCGAAAATATATGGGGATTTAACGAGGTTCTGATCGCCGGACCAAAGGACTACGTTAAGTACACCGACGCTTACCAGACCCGCAGCCACATCAACTTTGACGAGGGTACCATCACCGTCGAAACCATCGCCGGGACCGATCCTGCGGCGCGTTTACGCGAGGCGATCGTGAAAACCTTGCTGATGGGTGACGATCCTGGCTCTATCGACCTCTACTCCGACGCTGACGACATCACCATCTCAAAAGAGCCGTTCCTCTATGGCCAGGTGGTGGACCAAACCGGTCAATCGATTCGCTGGGAAGGTCGTGCCAATAACTTTGCCAACTATCTGCTGCAAACGCGTCTGAAGAGCCGCAGCAATGGTCTGCGCGTTATCTACAGCGTGACCATTAATCTGGTACCCAACCACCTTGATAAACGTGCGCATAAATACGTCGGGATGGTACGTCAGGCCTCGCGTAAATATGGGGTGGACGAATCGTTGATCCTGGCGATTATGCAGACTGAATCCTCGTTTAACCCGTACGCGGTGAGCCGGTCCGACGCCCTGGGCCTGATGCAGGTTGTTCAGCACAGCGCCGGGAAAGATGTGTTCCGTTCGCAGGGAAGATCGGGCACACCAAGCCGCAGTTATCTGTTTGATCCTGCCAGCAACATTGATACCGGCACCGCCTATCTGGCCATGCTGAATAATGTCTATCTGAGCGGCATCGATAACCCGACCTCGCGTCGCTATGCGGTGATCACCGCCTATAACGGTGGCGCGGGCAGCGTGCTGCGGGTCTTCTCCAGCGACAAAATCCAGGCGGCAAACATCATCAACAGCATGACGCCAGGGGATGTTTACCAGACCCTGACCAGCCGTCACCCTTCCGCAGAGTCCCGGCGCTACCTTTACAAGGTCAATACGGCGCAAAAGGGCTATCGTAGAAAGTAACATTCTCTCTTTTACCCTCTCCTCCCCGGAGAGGGTAAAGATTCACTTCCCCTGTCGCTGCCTCATCCATAGGAAAGTGTTATTTGCATCACAATCCAAACTGCAAATTAATGTGGATTGCATTTTTTTGCGGGAGGTAACAAAACATCACGTCACTCGCTGATAGAATTGCATCAAATACAAAACCTAAATGTTTCTACACCAACATACAGCCCGCTCTCTTGTGAGGAAAGTAACATGAACCTTAAGCTGCAGCTTAAAATCTTGTCGTTTCTGCAGTTCTGTCTGTGGGGGAGCTGGCTAACCACGCTCGGCTCCTACATGTTTGTCACGCTCAAGTTCGATGGCGCCTCTATCGGTGCCGTTTACAGTTCTTTGGGTATCGCCGCCGTCCTGATGCCGACTCTGCTCGGGATCGTGGCGGATAAGTGGATAAGCGCCAAGTGGGTGTACGCGCTTTGCCATCTGGTAGGGGCGGGTACACTATTTATGGCGGCCGAGGTCACTACGCCAGGGGCGATGTTTATGGTGATCCTGCTTAACTCGCTGGCCTATATGCCAACGTTGGGCCTGATTAACACCATCTCCTACTACCGTCTGAAAGACGCCGGTATGGATATCGTGACCGACTTCCCACCGATCCGTATCTGGGGCACCATTGGCTTCATTATGGCGATGTGGGCAGTGAGCTTCGCAGGCTTTGAACTGAGCCACATGCAGCTCTATATCGGTGCTGCGCTGTCTCTCCTGCTGGCGCTGTTCACCCTGACCCTGCCGCATATTCCGGTTTCTAACCAGCAGAAAAACCAGAGCTGGAGCGCGATGCTCGGCCTGGATGCTTTCGCGCTGTTTAAAAACAAACGTATGGCGATCTTCTTTATCTTCTCCATGCTGCTGGGTGCGGAACTGCAGATCACCAACATGTTCGGCAATACCTTCCTGCACAGTTTCGATAACGACCCGCTGTTCTCCGGGAGCTTTATCGTTGAGCATGCGTCGGTAATGATGTCGATTTCGCAGATCTCCGAAACGCTGTTCATCCTGACCATCCCGTTCTTCCTGAGCCGCTACGGTATTAAGAACGTAATGATGATCAGTATTTTCGCGTGGATGCTGCGCTTCGGTCTGTTTGCCTACGGCGACCCGTCAGCCTTCGGTACTGTGCTGCTGGTGCTGTCGATGATTGTCTATGGCTGCGCCTTCGACTTCTTTAACATCTCTGGTTCCGTGTTTGTGGAAAAAGAGGTTCGCCCGGAAATCCGCGCCAGCGCCCAGGGTATGTTCCTGATGATGACCAATGGCTTCGGCTGTATTCTCGGCGGCGTGGTGAGCGGCAAGGTTGTAGAGATGTATACCACTAACGGTATTACTGACTGGCAGCCGGTGTGGCTGATCTTTGCAGGCTACTCACTGGTACTGGCCTTCGCCTTCATGGTGTTGTTCAAGTACAAACATGTTCGTACTCCAACAGGTGCGCAGAGCATCGCGCATTAATCTGTTACGTTCCCCCCTCCTGCTGAGGGGGGAATTTTTTTACTTCAATACATTTACTTCAGTACATAGCCGTACAACCGTTTAATCCCGTCCGCATCTTTCTCGCTGTAAACGCCCTGCAATTCCGGTGAAAAACCAGGCAGCAAATTAACGCCCTCTTCCAGCGCCAGGAAGTAACGCTGCACCGCCCCGCCCCACAGTTCGCCCGGTACGACACACAGCACGCCCGGCGGGTATGGCAACGCCCCTTCTGCCGCAATGCGCCCTTCGGCTTCGCTGATGCGCACCAGCTCGACATTACCGCGAATGAAGGCCTGGTTAGCATCCTGCGGGTTCATTGCCACGGTGGGCAGGCTCTCTTTGCGGAACATCGCTTTCTGCAGATCCTTCACGTCAAAGCTGACGTACAGATCGTGCATCTCCTGGCAGAGCTGACGCAGGGTGTAATCGCGATAGCGCACCGGGTATTTCTTCCAGATGGTTGGCAGAACATCCGCCAGCGGAGTGTCGTCCTCGATGTGCTGTTCAAACTGACCCAGCATTGCCACCAGTTGCGCCATCTTCTCTGCGCTCTCTGCCGGGGTGAGCAGGAAGAGTATGGAGTTGAGATCGCACTTCTCCGGCACAATGCCTTTCTCGCGCAGGTAGTGCGCCAGAATGGTCGCCGGGATGCCAAAGTCAGTGTACTCCCCGCTTTCAGCATCGATGCCCGGGGTGGTCAGCAGCAGCTTGCATGGGTCGACAAAGTATTGTTCCTCGGCATAGCCCTCAAAACCGTGCCATTTCGCACCCGGCTCAAAGCTGAAGAAACGCAGCTCGCTGGCAATCGCGTGGGTAGGATGATCCTGCCACGGACGCCCGGCCACCACCGGCGGGATAAAAGGTTTAATCATTTTGCAGTTGGCAATGATCGCCTTGCGCGCTTCGATACCCAGCGCAACGCACTCAGCCCACAGCCGACGCCCGCTATCCCCTTCATGGATCTTGGCATTCACATCGAGGGCCGCAAACAGCGGATAGAACGGGCTGGTAGAGGCATGCAGCATAAAGGCGTTATTGAGCCGCTTATGCGGGCAAAAACGCGCCTGGCCGCGGATATGGTTATCCTTTTTATGGATCTGCGAGGTCTGGGAGAAACCGGCCTGCTGTTTATGCACTGACTGGGTGACAAAGATCCCCGGATCGTTCTCGTTGAGTTCCAGCAACAGCGGCGAGCTGTCGGCCATCATCGGGATAAACTGCTCGTAACCTACCCATGCGGAGTCAAACAGGATGTAGTCGCACAGTTGGCCGATTTTATCGATTACCTGACGGGCATTATAGATAGTGCCGTCATAGGTGCCGAGCTGGATCACTGCCAGACGGAACGGACGCGCGTCACGGGCTTTTTCCGGTGCAACTTCACGGATCAGCTCCCGCAGGTACGTCTCGTCAAAGCAACGGTCATCAATACCGCCAATGAAGCCAAACGGGTTGCGTGCCGCTTCGAGATAAACGGGCGTGGCCCCGGCCTGAATCAGCGCACCATGATGGTTAGATTTATGGTTGTTGCGGTCAAACAGCACCAGATCGCCACGGGTGAGTAGCGCATTGGTCACCACCTTATTGGCGGCCGAAGTCCCGTTGAGCACGAAATAGGTCTTGTCGGCGTTAAACACCTTTGCGGCAAACTTCTGCGCGTGTTTGGCGGAACCTTCATGGATCAGCAGATCGCCCAACTTCACGTCGGCGTTACACATATCGGCACGAAAAACATTTTCACCAAAGAAATCGTAAAACTGACGCCCGGCCGGGTGTTTCTTAAAGAACGCTCCGTGCTGGTGCCCAGGACAGGCAAAGGTGCTGTTGTCCATGGCCACATACTGGCTGAGGGTGTCGAAAAACGGCGGCAGCAGGTTCTCTTCGTAGCGACAGGCTGCGGCTTCCAGCTCTAACCACTCCTGCGCTTTGCCGTCGATCACGCCATCAACGCCCGCAGGGATCTCAACAGGCTGAGGCGAGAACATAAATACAGGCAGGTTAAAGCCGGTGCGTTTCAGTAACGCGAGGATGCCGCTGTGACTGTCAGCGACGGTAATGACGACTGCCGCCACATCCGTAAAATCGGTGTTATCCAGCGTCACCACTTCCCGGTGCGTGGACAACGCGGACGCCAGCTCACGGCTGACGGCAATTTTCATTGATTTCATAAGCGCAAATACCCGTGCAAGGCGAGAAAAAGCCCCGGACAGGGAGTCCCCCTGTCCAACGAATGTGTCTGACCGGAGTTCAGCTCCGACCGCCAGACATCAGTAAAAACAGAACGCGTCTGGTTTTACTGATGTCCTGCAGTGAGCCTGCATTACCCTCACCGCATGGTGAGCGTAGAATAAGATGTGTCGATACGGCCAGCCATTCGCGCAGCAAAAGAGAGTCTGTTCATCGGCGGCCCCGTATCTGAGAGGAGAAAATTCGCGCAATAATGTCACCTTTCGCCAGGGGGCGCAAGAAGGAATCATTATGCAAAAAACGGGATAACACTTGGCGATTACTCCCTGAAAAGAGTAATAATAATGCAAGATCAATGAGTAAATAACAGGAGTTCACAGTGGTTATTGGACCGTTTATCAATGCGGGAGCCGTGCTGCTGGGCGGCGTACTTGGCGCCGTGCTCAGCCAGCGATTACCGGAGCGTATTCGCTCTTCAATGCCCTCTATCTTTGGCCTGGCCTCATTGGGAATTGGTATTCTGCTGGTCATCAAGTGCGCTAACCTGCCAGTGATGGTGCTGGCAACGCTGCTCGGGGCACTGATTGGCGAGTTCTGCTATCTGGAGAAGGGAATTAACGGCGCCGTCAGCAGAGCGAAAAACCTGCTCTCGCGCGGTCAGCATAAGGGCGGCGCTCATGACTCCTATATCCAGAATTATGTTGCCATTATCATTCTGTTTTGCGCCAGCGGCACAGGGATCTTTGGTTCGATGCAGGAGGGGATGACCGGCGACCCCAGCATTCTTATCGCCAAAGCCTTCCTGGATTTCTTTACCGCGACGATTTTTGCGACCACGCTGGGTATCGCCGTGGCCGCGATTTGCGTGCCGATGCTGCTTATCCAGCTCGCCCTCGCAACCTGCGCCACGCTAATCTTACCCCTGACCACGCCAGCGATGATGGCAGACTTCACCGCTGTCGGCGGTTTGCTGCTGCTGGCAACAGGGCTGCGAATATGCGGAATTAAGATGTTTGCGGTGGTAAATATGCTACCAGCGCTGGTGATCGCCATGCCCCTTTCTGCCCTGTGGACCGCGTTTTTTGCCTGAGATAGCAGCAAACTGGCGAGAGAGTGTGCGGTCGGTAGCGAATTCAACAAATTCCGTTGACGGCACGAGGCGGATCGGGTTTAATTCGCCCCGTTGCCCGGATAGCTCAGTCGGTAGAGCAGGGGATTGAAAATCCCCGTGTCCTTGGTTCGATTCCGAGTCCGGGCACCACTATTTAGAAAAACCAGCCTTAGGGCTGGTTTTTTGCTTTCAGGGGTTCAGGACTCTCCATCGAACTACGTTCGATTATTCGCCGCCAGCGGCTCACCCCTTCGGGGCCAGCGCGACAAGCGCGCTGTTCAACGCCTTCGGCGTTAGTCCGGGTCCGGGCACTACTATTTAGAAAAACCAGCCTTAGGGCTGGTTTTTTGCTTTCTGGGGTTCCGAACTCTTCATCGAACTACGTTCGATTATTCGCCGCCAGCGGCTCACCCCTTCGGGGCCAGCGCGCCAAGAGCGCTGTTCAACGCCTGCGGCGTTAGTCCGGGTCCGGGCACCACTATTTAGAAAAACCAGCCTTAGGGCTGGTTTTTTGCTTTCTGGGGTTCTGGACTCTCCATCGAACTACGTTCGATTATTCGCTGCCAGCTGCTCACCCCTTCGGGGCCAGCGCGCCAAGCGCGCTGTTCAACGCCTTCGACGTTAGTCCGGGTCCGGGCTCAACTACTTAAAGAGCCCTCCCGAAAACAGTTTTTTGCTTTTGGAGAAACAGTAAATACTACAGCACTCTCTATTCCAGCTTTGCTGTTACCGCATCTGCCAGCGTTTTTGGGCATGCAAAACCCGACTGGACCTGATGCGTCAGCAGCTTTGAGCCATACTGGCGGGTAATTTGCGGCAGACAGGCGTCGTGGAAGGCTTTAACGTCCTCAAAGTAGTCCAGCGTATACTTATCCTCTCCAGACCGCCCTCGCGCCATACAGTCGTTATAACAGGACTCTGCATCACGATCGATATAGACCACCAGATCGATATGTGGGTAGCGCTTAAGGTGTTCCTTAACCTGGTAGAAATAGGACATATAACGGGCCGATGGCTGTTCAGTCGTTAGAAAATTCACATGGCAGAACACGATATCGCTGTAAAGAGAGCGCTCAATAACGTAGTTGCCTTCCGGGAGATTGTTTAACAGGCGCTGTCGGGAATCGGTTATATAGAGCTGAAAAGCCACCCTGGCGTCTGCGTCGTGCGGGTTCTCAACGAAGCCCTGCAGTAACTCAAGGAACACCGGATCTTCATCTACGGGTTCCTTTAGCACATTCCAGTATGCGCCTGTTTTATCTGATAACGCTGTCGCCAGAGGCTCCAGCAGGGTGCTTTTTCCTGCAGCGATACTGGCCTCAATAGCGACGATCTTCATAGCGATCTTCCGGCGGAGGGATCATTTGATCCCGTATCAACCTGTTGATCCTGATGAAGATCCGGCCACAAAGGCGCTTTGCAGCAGAGATACTCCTGATATTCAGCCACGTGAAGCAGAAGTAGTTCCCCGCAGGATTCCTGCTCGCCGTAGTCTACCCGCGTTGAAGAGTGTTTTAGGAAATGGATCATAATGCTTTCACACTGTATGAAGGTGCTCCCTTATTAATGATAAGGGAGCATTGAGATTATGCCTTTTTCGCGCTGTAAACTTCATCACCGGAGAATGCCGGTTCGGCCCAGAAATTGATATTAAACTGTGCATCATCGGTCATCTCAATACGGTGCCAGTACTGCGGTGGGCTGGTCGCAAAGGTTCCCGCGTTAATCACCACTTTCACTTCTGGCTCTGTCGCCTCTTCATTGGCGAAGCCGTAGTAAGTCACTGTCCCTTCCATCACGCAGAGCTGGCCAAAGATACCGGCTGCGGTGTTGTGGTGGCTCAGAAGCGCTGCTGGAACATTGTCTTTCGTAAAAAAGGGAGTTGAACGTTTGATGGTCCAGTTTTAGGGATTCTGTGATGGCTCATAAATACCTCCGATTTAAAACATGCATATAAAATACAACTTTTAATTCCAGCTGTAAAGGATTAATGATAATAAATCTCATTTCCATTGAAAGCAGGAGATATGCCGAAAGAAAAGCCTTAATTGCCCGCCATCCGGCCGGTTTTTGGGTTTTATGGCTTCAGGGTTTGAGGGTTTGAGGGTTGCAGGGTTGCAGGGTTGCAGGGTTGCAGGGTTGCAGGGTTGCAGGGTTGCAGGGCCTGAGAGTTTCGTGCAGACGACAAAAAACCCCGTACCGCAAGGTACGGGGTTTCCGATTTGATGCCTGGCAGTTCCCTACTCTCGCATGGGGAGACCCCACACTACCATCGGCGCTACGGCGTTTCACTTCTGAGT
>NZ_JBNDJP010000005.1:0-345338 GCF_050435045.1 Leclercia sp. 1548
ATTATTTCACGCTTTTCTCTTCAACCGGCCCGGCTGTTTGTGTGAAGTGATTCACATCTGCCGTGTCGATGGAGGCGCATTATAGGGAGTTCTCTTCAGGCCGCAACCCTTAAATGACAGAAAAATGACTGACTGCTGCATTCCCCAGCAAAACCCCGCCTTATACGCATTTGCCCACAGAGTTATCCACAAACACACTCAGATTCCCTGCGACATACACGCTAAGACGGGGCCAGAATCACTCTGCGACTTGCTCTTTCCTCACCAGAATGGTGGTTAAGGTAAAGGAAAGCACCAATGAGATCGCCACCCCTGCCAGAGCAAAGACAAAATACGGGCCTATATAAGCAGGCAAACTGAAGATGCTCGACAGAATGTAGCCATAGAGACGCACACCGAAGAAGGCAATAAAGGCTGAAGCCAGGGAGCTGGCCACCGTCGCGGCGATGAACGCTTTCTTGTAACGCGTCAGAACACCAAAGAGTGCCGGCTCGGTAATGCCCAGCAGCGCAGAGATGCCTGCCGATAGCGTAACGGTTCTTTCCTGACGGTCCCGGCTCAGACGCCAGATAGCAAATGTCGCCCCCGCAATCGCCATATTGGCCATAAACATCATCGGCATCAGCATGTCGTAGCCGCGGTCGCTAAAGTTTTGCAGAGCAATCGGCGTCATCGCATGGTGCATCCCGGTCAGGATCGCCACCGGGCGGATGGCACCAACGATAAGCCCGGCAAAGCTGGCCGACACGCTAAACAGCCCCTCTATAAAGAAGGCGAGTCCTTTACCGAGCCAAATTCCAATCGGGCCGATTACCACCAGCGCCGCCAGCGCACCTATAAAGAGGGTAAGCGTGGGCGTGAACACCGTTTTCAGAACATCCGGCATGATGCTGTCTACCCAGCGATGGATATAGCTCAATGCCAGCACGGAGAAGATCACCGGTATGACGCTCGAGGCATAGTTAAAGACGGAGACCGGGATCGCATTCATTAACCAGAGGGCACTAACCGCCCCCTCCTGATGGGTCGCCAGGGCTTTCGCTGCTTCTATTAAAGAAGGGTACATCAGACAGGCGGCCACTGCCGCGGCGAGATACTCGTTGGTCTTAAAGATCTTCGCCGCCGACACAGCAAGAAAGAACGGCAGGAAATAGAAGACGCCGCTGGCGATCAGGTCGATAACCATGACGGTGTCGCTTTTCGCCGAAACCACCTTCAGCGCGATCAGCCCGGCCAGCAATCCTTTGATCATCCCGGCACCGGCAATAGCCGGAACAATCGGGCCAAACACCCCCGAGACGGTATCCATAAAGAGGGACACCAGGCTTTTACGCCCCTTTGTCGCCGTCGGCGCTTTCTCATTCCCCTGCCCGAGCACATTAAGCATTTGCTCGTACCAGCTGTTTACCTTTGGCCCAATAATCACCTGAAACTGATCGCTCTGGAGCTGCGCGCCGAGTACGCCAGGCAGATTTTTGATTGCGGTCTGGTCAACCTTATTATCGTCGATTAAATCAAACCGTAGCCGCGTCATACAGTGCCAGACTTTATTAATATTCCCCTGGCCGCCTACCAGACGAATAATATTATTGATGGCTTCTTGCGTCCCCATAAAGACTCCTGCCGGTATGGTTGTTGTTTTAGTGATGCCACGAGAATAGATAAACCATCCAGACAAAACAAACCAATAAAAGTTGATGTCGCTCACATTTAACCACTACCAGAGCCATAAAACCGCTATCAATCCAAAATTGGTATGGTTTTTAATTAAAATACATTCAAATAACTGACCAAAATAAATATTAAAAAAAACGGTTTACCTGTAAACATTTTTAGGGCGATGATATTCCTGTTCCGTATTTCCACAGCGCAGCAAAGGAGTTTTTCGTGACGCCTGTGATTATCAATAATATCGAGTGTTTTATTACCCGGCCGGACCGACATAACCTGGTGACTGTCCGGGTAACTACCGGGCAAGGGCTGGTAGGACACGGTTGTGCCACCTTTCAGCAACGCCCGCTGGCGGTTAAAACGCTCGTGGATGAATACCTCAAACCGCTGCTGGTAGGCCGGGATGCCAGTAACATCGAAGATCTGTGGCAAATGATGAACGTTAACGCCTACTGGCGTAACGGCCCGGCGATGAATAATGCCATCTCCGGCGTGGATATGGCCCTGTGGGATATTAAAGGGCAGCTGGCTGGCATGCCGCTGTATCAGTTGCTGGGCGGTAAATCCCGCGATGCGATCCCGGCTTACAGCCACGCCAGCGGCGAAACGCTGGAGGAGCTTTTTACCTCCGTCGATCAACTGGTGGCGCAAGGCTATCGCCACATCCGCTGCCAGCTTGGTTTTTACGGCGGCACGCCATCGGCATTGCATGCCCCCGAGAACCCGACCCCGGGTGCGTGGTTCGATCAGCATGAATATATGCGTAATACCGTGGAAATGTTCCGCGCCCTGCGCGAAAAATATGGCTGGAAGCTCCATTTCTTACATGACGTCCACGAACGTTTATTCCCGCAGCAGGCCGTACAGCTGGCAAAACAACTGGAGCCTTACCAGCCCTACTTTATCGAAGATATTTTGCCGCCACAGCAGAGCGCCTGGCTGGAACAGGTTCGCCAGCAGAGCTGCGTGCCGCTGGCAATGGGTGAGTTATTCAATAACCCAGCTGAATGGCACGATCTTATCGTGAATCGCCGCATCGACTTTATTCGCTGCCACATCTCGCAGATCGGCGGTATCACACCCGCGCTGAAGCTGGCGCACCTGTGTCAGGCTTTCGGCGTACGTCTCGCCTGGCATGGCCCCGGTGATATGACCCCCATCGGCGTGGCGGTGAATACGCATCTGAACATTCACCTGCATAATGCGGCTATTCAGGAATTTATCCCGCGCTCCGCCACTACCGACAGCGTGTTCCCTGGCGCGCCAGAGGTGAAGGACGGGTTTATCTATCCCCCAACAGCGCCCGGCATCGGCACAGGCTTTAATGAAGAGCTGGCTCTCGCGCACCCGGTGGTCTATCGCCCACACGAGTGGACGCAAAGCCGCCTGCCGGACGGCACCCTTCATACGCCCTGATTTTGTCGCCAGGCTAAATTATCGCGGTTATACGGGCTGACCCAGGTGCAGGTGTAGTTGATATCAATAATATCGCTCACTTCGAAGACCCGGCCTCCCTCCAGTATCCCGCGATTATTAATATGCATTGCCGGGCTGCCTTTTTTGCAGCCCAGAATGACTGCCTGTTCACGACTGACGCTGACCGCCCGGTAGGTCGTCAGCATATGTGAAATGATCAACCCTTTGCTAAGTACGTACTGCTGGATGGAACGCTCAATCGCCTGCTGATTAAGGTCCGGGAAATCTGCAACCGGCATGCTGGACACTTCCAGCTGTACAGGCTGGTCATCGACGTAGCGCAACCGGCAAAAGTGCCAGATAAAACTCTCTTCATCGATGCCGAAGATTTGCTGCGCCACGCGATCGGGCCTCTTCTTATGCAGGCTAATCATCCGGTAGCGCATCTGATCGAATCGTTTTTCAGTGATCGAGTTGTAAATCAGCGGGTTATTACGCGCATGCTCGTTGATCCAGATCCCCGATCCCTGCACGATCCGCACCACGCCAATACTGACCAATTTTTCCAGCGCCTGGCGGATAGTAAAACGCGAGACACCATACTCTTCAGCCAGCTGTCTTTCAGGGGGAAGCTTACGTGGCCCCGCCGTGGTGTCCTGGTAGATTTTGCTCAGCAGATCCTGGGTGACAAACTCTTTCTTTTTCATTGTTTGGTCCTGACGTCATTCACGTTGTTCACACCTCAGCACTCCGGCACTCCCTGTGCCAGTAATCCCGGCCAGACTGCCCCCCAATCCGAACCATGCTCCATTCCGCTGACCACTTCCGTTTGCACGCACTTCCCCCCCACTGCCTGTTGAAAACGTCGGGCGACAGCAGGCGGCACGGTGGTGTCGGCCCCGCCACTGTAATGTATCTGCGGCAGGGCGCGAAGCGCGGGAGCACGATCGATTGCATTCTCAGCCGTGGGCATCGGCGTGACATGGTGAATGGCATTCACATACGCCACATCGAGATTGCCTGCCACCGTGCGCAGAGAACGCACATCGCTCCGGCGTTCCGCCAGCAGCGCAGCAATATTGCCGCCCCCGGAGTAACCCACCAAATCGAGCTGTACCCCAGGATAGCGCAGCACTATCTGGTTGAGCGCCTCGCTCATTGCATCAATCACCACGGGGGAGAAGCGGTCCTGCGTCCAGATATTTACGCGGCAGTTATCCGGTAAGGGCGGCCCAATGAACTGGCAGGGCCGGGCAAGATAAAACACATTTGCCTGCTTATCTGCCGCAGCCAGCTTCAGGCCCGTGGGATTACGCGGCGTCGGATTATCGGACGGGGTTGTGCGGCTCTTCCAGGCAAAGCCATCTCCTTCGATGTAAACCCGCAGGGAGTGAACCGGCGGCGTGATTCGATGCCATGTCACAATCGGGAAAAGCTCTGTGTCAAATTTCTCACTGGTAAGACCACTATCGCTGGCTATTTTTTGCGCAGAGATGTACGGATCGACGGAAATACACCCTGCCAACAATAAAGATAAATTAATCAATACCGTTCCCTGCAAAAAGTGAGGATATATCCTCATACCGCCACCAGCCTTAACGCAAATTACTCACATGACAATTTATTGAGAATAAATTCAAGCGGAAATAATTAAGCACTGCTTATTGTTTTCGGCAATGAAATGTATATTCTGCGCCCGAAGATATCGGATTAATCCGAAGAAATCACCGCTGCATTTTGCAAAAACATCGCAACTTTAATGATGGTACACCATGGAAAAGAAACGTCTTAGCCAGCTTATCTCTCTGCTGGTGGCATCAACGACCGCGCACGCCTACGCGACATCTCCAGAATTAATTATCAGTGCCCCGACCAGCAATGTGCAGATCGCTGACGCCAAAGAGTTAGTGCATATCACTCAGGCGGGAAGTGTCACTGGTGCCCCGGGTTCAGCATTAGACGTTAATTCGGGCGTGAGTGTCACCACGCTAACCAATGATGGTTCCATCACCGACGTGATTAATACCCCCTTGTTCTTAAGCAGCCATGTGGTGCAGATTGATGGGACAGTAGGTGAGCTTAACAATAACGGAACCATTGCCAGCCTTAATCAGTACCAGAATGGCAGAGTGGTTGCGGTAGGTGAATCAGGTGTAATTAACACCTTCACCAACAGTGGCACCATTAAGGGTGTTCAAAACGTCTATAACTACTACGACTCAAATTCCAATAATAACGGCACGATAGACAATGCCGGGACCATTACTACTTTACTGAATACCACCGAAGGTAAAATCTTCGGTACTCGCGCCATCAGTAACCAGGGAACCATTGATAACCTGACCAATGCCGGTCTGATCGCTTTTACCCCATCCGAAAATAATATTTACTCGGGTCAAAACAGCGCCATTTTCAATAATGGGACGATCGGCACGTTGCACAACACCGGTACGATTGACGGTGGGACTTCTGATGATTACGACCGTTCCGGGATATATAATAAGGGCACCATTAATACCCTCATCAACGATAATAAGATTAATGGCAGCTTCACCGGTATCTATAGTAACGGCGGCATTAGCGAGATCGTTAATAACGGTGAGATATCAGGCAAGTCGAATGGTATGTATCTCTGGAATTATTACAACCAGAGCGCAGCGGTGCACATTGTCAACAATGGCCAGTTAACCGGCAGTGATTTTGCGCTGCTTGTCGGCAGTAATAACAGCGATGGCGCGACCCTGACCAACACTGGCGATATTGCCGGTAATATTTTCGCCTTGAATGGGACACCATTAATCATTAACGGTGGCACCACTACCACGGGCACGCTGGCCGGTATCGACGGCGCGACAGGCACCCTTATCGGCTCAGATATCATCTTTGGCTCCGGCTCCCTGCTCCTGAACGATAATATCGTGACCAGCATGCCTGAATACGGCCTGATGTCACTGCAGATGAGCGATGAAAGTCCTGCATCAAACGGCACCGTGGTGAACGAAGCGGCTTCCCTGCAGGTGAACAACAGCATCAATATCGCCGGTGATTACCATCAGAAAGCAGCCGCAACGCTGATTTCCGGTGTCTCCGATCTGACGGATGCCCGCGGCGATCTGCTTGCCGATACTGGCTATGGCCGTCTCAACGTTAGCGGCAATGCCATTGTCGATGCAGGTTCCAGCATTAAACTGCTGCGCACCGGCAGCACTTACCAGTTTGCTGAAGGCCAGCGTTATGTGGTGATCAATGCCACCGGCGCAGAAACCGACTACCACGCCGATCGGCTGAATTATAAAGCCCTCGGCTACCGGGGTACGGTCAATGGATCTGTTTATGACGCTACTGATAGCAAGGCCCTGGTATTAACCCTGGGCGCAGAGCCGGTCGTTATCGCGCCGGTAGAACCTCAGCCTGAGCCAACGCCAGAGGTTACGCCGCCGGTAGTGACAGAACCCGACGTCACCACCCCGATCGTTACGGTGCCAACACCGCCGACGCCGCCAGCGGAACCGACTCCGGCTCAACCGACTAAACGTGGCTATGCCACTATCCCGAGCGCCACGGCAGCACTCGGCGGGCTGGCGCGCTACTCCGGTATCGCCTCCCCGCAGCTGTTAGATCTCTACAACGCCTCTCTGGCGATTGAAGGTAAACAGGAAGCAAACCGCGCAGGCGAGCGTCTGTCCACCAGCCAGAATCTCAACACCAGCGCCGCAGCCACCGTGGCGACGTCCACCGCGCAGGCAGTGGTGGGTGCTCACATTGATGCCGTGCGTAACCCGCAAGCCTCCGGCGTCAGCGGCGTGGCGACCGGTGATGACTACGCCAACAACTGGATCGTCTGGGGTCAGCCGTTCGGTGGTTATGCCCGCCAGGACAGCACCGACAACGTTAGCGGTTACACCGCGAAATTTGGCGGCCTGATCATCGGTGCCGATCGCGCGCTGGGTGATGACTGGCGTCTGGGCGCTGCCCTGAACTACAGCAACACCTCCGTACACGGGAAAGACAACCTGAGCGGCAACAACTCCACCGCCGATAACTACGGGGTGATTGGTTACGCGGGTTACACCGGCAATCCGTGGTACCTGAACCTCTCTGCGGGTCTCAACCGTCAGAACTACAGCTCGGTGCGTCGCGCTGATTTCACCGGCTTCTCCGGCGCCGCCCACGGCAAGTTCAACGGCCAGTCCATCACCCTGCAAAGCGAGCTTGGCTATCCAATCACTCTGCCGACTGACGTGGTGCTGACCCCGCTGGCGGGCCTGACCTATGGCTATCAGCATGTGGATGGTTACAGCGAAACTGGCGGCAACGGCATGGCGCTGGATGTTAGCAGCACCCACTCGCAGTCTGTGATGAGCGACATCGGCGCCCGCATCGAGAAGACCTTCGCCACCGGCATGGGTAACCTGACGCCGTTCGCCCAGGTCTCCTGGATCCACCAGTACGATAACCGTCAGGTCAGCAGCCATGCGACCTACGCCGCCGATGCCATCGGTGAAACCAGCTTTATCACCAAAGGCGCTTCTCCAGTAGAAGATATGGCAGGCGTGGCCGTAGGCACGACCCTGTATAACGCCAACGATCTGAGCCTCGACGCACGTTATGACCTGCAGGCCGGCGACCGCTACCAGGCGCACACCTTCAGTCTGCGTTTACGCAAGTCGTTCTGATTGTTATCAATAATAACGGGGCCGTGAGTGGCCCCGTTTTTTTATGCTTCTTCGCCAAACATTGTGTTTTTCGCCGCGTCGGTCAATAGTGTCTGTTTTTACTCAACAGTTAACGCTCATGACGCAAACTGCACTCTCCTCTGGATTAAAGGTCGGCGCGCTGCTTCTGCTGCTGATCCTGATTTACACCGGTCTGTATACCTCGGACCGCATCACCTGGCTGATGGAGGTGACGCCGGTCATCATCATCGTGCCGCTGCTGCTCGCCACCCAACGGCGCTACCCGCTGACTCCCCTGCTCTACACGCTGATCTTCTGGCACGCCATTATTCTGATGGTGGGCGGAATGTACACCTACGCCAAAGTGCCCATCGGTTTTGATGTTCAGGAGATGTTCCACCTGAGCCGCAACCCGTATGACAAGCTGGGGCACTTTTTCCAGGGTCTGGTTCCTGCGCTGGCAGCCCGGGAGATCCTGGTGCGCGGCGGCTACGTCACTGGCCGCAAGATGACGGCTTTTCTGGTGTGCTGTATTGCGCTGGCGATAAGCGCCACTTACGAGCTGATCGAGTGGTGGGCGGCGCTGGCGATGGGCCAGGGCGCGGATGATTTCCTGGGGACGCAGGGCGATCCCTGGGATACGCAGTCCGATATGTTCTGCGCCCTGCTCGGTGCACTTACCACGGTGCTGGTGCTGGGACGCTGGCATCAGCGCCAGTTAACACACCTCAGAGCAGCCGATAAAAGAGGTACTGGCGATTATTGATGATAATGAACGCGGTATGTCTGCGTCATGCCTGGTGATTCAGGCATGACGTTTACCAATGCAGGTGGCTAGCGTTCTTTCAAATTGGCGATCGGGTCTCCGCTTTTTTTGCCGAACGCATCGAGAGCTGGATAAAAGGTTTCTCGATATATTTGTAAGTTGCTGCGGAGAGCAACAATATCGTGATAAACCCAACTGATGAGAAAATCATATAGATTTTAACATCCACACTCAGGCCAGAACTTTTCAGGGCATAATTCATGCAGTACCAGCCGATACCATGCAGAAGATAGATGCTATAACTGATCTCTCCAAGCCTGACAATAGCCCGGTGAGTTAATAAGCCAAACAAATCCGCGCCATTAACAATAAAAATAAACAATAACGTCAGAGCCGGGAGTGAATAAAGGCTATACGGGGTGTTGTAGAATAAGAAAGCCAACACGACACACACTACTGCGCTGAGATCGTAATGTAATTTCGTCATTGTGAACGAAGGAACGAACGCCCGCGCTAAAAATCCGCATGAAAAACAAGCCAGGAAGACACCGTATCCGGGATTTATTCCATGCACAACATATGCGGAAAGGAATAAACAGATTAACGCGCCGGTTAAGGGCATAGCTTTCTGTCTCAACAGGATCACTAATGGTAAACTGAAATACAATGCCCACTCCCAGAACAATGTCCAGGTCACGCCCGCATTAATCAGCGTCGCATCAGCCATTCCCAGCACGGCAGGCTTCACACCCGTTACGCCGCCATCAAACCAGAACAGGATAGTGTATCTAAAATCAGTAAAATCCAGGTTATGTCGTCTCGTATAAGCTGCGATTGCTACGCAGCATAACGATGAAACAATGAAGATCGGCACAATGCGCAGAACTCTTTTAAAATAAAAGAGATCCCAGCGTTCGGGCTTCATACCATAAAATAAATATCCAGAGAGAATAAAGAACATCATCACGGCTGCAGAGCCTATCCGAAGATTGAGAGGATAATCATTCAGATTTTCCAGAACCCAACCCTTACCCTCGAAATAAAAATAACTGAGGCCGTAATGGTGAAAAACCACAAATACGGAGAGAAAAAAGCGCAGGCCATCAAGGTTCTTTCTGCGGCTATCATTGTTAGCATCAATAAAACGAAAAAATTTACTACTGAAAATACAGCAAGATACAACAAGAATAGAAATCATCCACAGCAATAACGCACCTTGTTCAGGCATTTATTTTAACCCTCATTAATACTTACCAGAGAAGCATTCTTTTTTGCATCAGGAGCAATCAAGCATTGATGCAGGCTATCATTCAGGCGAGAGCTTACCACATCTGATTCGTTTCGATAGGCGTCGTGAATGCCGCTACCCCACGCAGCATCTGGTATTTAAAGGGTGTCAATATCCGCGCAATTGCCCATCGGATTGTCTCTTAATCCGTAAGTAGAGTCCGGTGCTGACTTATTCCATTATCATTTCGCTGGCAGCATCGAGTGACCGTAATTTTTTGCCATTAAACAGACGTCAGAAGTGCCCTTGCGCATATTCAGTGCCTGTAGGTGCGCCATCTGCTGCTCTTAATGCCCTCACACCTTAAACAACCAGCAGGCCGTGAAATGGCCTGGGGCGATCTCCTGCATCGCGGGCGCTTCGCGTCGGCATACCGGCATGACGTGCGGACAGCGGCTGCAAAACTTACAGCCCGGCAGCACGGAGGTCGGGCCGGGGATCTCCCCGCGCAGGGTAGCCTGCTCCAGATTGCGGATCCGCGGATCGGGCTGCGGCACCGAGGCTAACAAAGCCCGGGTATAGGGGTGCGCCGGATGCTGATACAGGGCGTTGGCAGGGGCCACTTCCATCAGCTTGCCGAGGTACATCACCCCGATACGGGTTGAGATATGGCGCACCATCGACAGATCGTGGGCGATAAACAGATAAGTCAGCCCCAGCTCCTGCTGCAGATCCTGAAGAATATTCACCACCTGCGCCTGCACCGAGACATCCAGCGCCGACAGCGGCTCGTCGCACAGCACAAACTCCGGGCGCACCGACAGCGCGCGGGCAATGCTGATGCGCTGGCGCTGGCCGCCACTGAACTCATGCGGAAAACGCTGAAGATGTTCCTGCTTAAGCCCGACTTTATAGAGCAGGGTTTCAGTACGCTCCCGCTGCTCCTCGCGGCTATAACCGTGGATCTGCATCGGCTCGGCCACCAGCTGCTGCACGGTCATTCCCGGATTCAGCGAGGAGTAAGGATCCTGAAAAATGGCCTGCATCCGCTTGCGCAGCGGCTTGAGCTGTTTTTCGCTGGCCTGGGCAATTGCCTGTCCGGCAAAATCAATCTCGCCGGAAGTGATATCAAACAGACGTAAAATGGCGCGCCCAAGGGTCGATTTCCCACAGCCGGACTCCCCCACCAGGCCAAAGGTCTCCCCCTGCTGAATCTCAAAGCTGACGCCATCCACCGCTTTGACTGCCACTCCTTTGCGCAGCAGACCGCCGTTAAGGGTAAAGTGTTTATGCAGGTCCCGCACGCTTACCAGCGGGGTATGTTGTTCGCTCATGCCTGCACCTCCTTATCGGCCAGAAGCCAGCAAGCTGCACGATGCCCGGGGTCCGTGATGTAAAACGCGGGCTGGCGCTCACACTGCGGCATTCGGTGTGGGCAGCGTTCAGCAAACGGGCAGCCCGGGGGCGGATTCAACAACCCTGGCGGCGAGCCTTCGATAGGCGACAGGCGATGGCTGGTCTGTTCCGGGTGCGGCAGGGATGCCAGCAGCCCCTGGGTATAGGGGTGCGCCGGGCGATAAAAGATATCCTCCACGCTCCCCTCTTCCATCACCAGCCCGCCGTACATCACCACCACCCGGCTGCACACCTGGGCCACCACGCCCAGATCGTGGGTGATCAGCAGGATGGCGGTATGGGTTTTCAGTTGCAGGCTTTTTAACAGCCGCAGGATCTGCGCCTGGATGGTGACGTCCAGCGCAGTGGTAGGTTCGTCGGCGATCAGCAGTTTGGGATCGCAGGAGAGCGCGATAGCAATCATCACCCGCTGGCGCATACCGCCGCTGAACTCGTGCGGGTACTGATCGTAACGGCGCTCTGCTTCGGCAATGCCCACCTTCTCCAGCATGGCGATGCTCGTCGCCCGTGCGGCTTTTTTGTTTAAGCCTTTATTGCGCATCAGGATCTCAGACATCTGTCTGCCGATAGTCACCACCGGATTGAGCGCGGTCATCGGATCCTGAAAAATCATCGCGATCTGGTTCCCGCGAATGGCGCGCATCTGCTTCGGGGTTTTCTGCGCCAGATCGTCATTGTCGAAACGGATCTGTCCCCCGGTGATACGCCCGTTGCTCCCCAGCAACTGGATGATTGACTTGCAGGTGACACTCTTCCCGCAGCCGGATTCGCCGACAATGCCAACCAGCTCTCCCGGCTGCACGTGAAAGCTCACCCCGCGCACCGCGTGGACATCGCCATCGCGGGTGCGGAAGGTGGTTTGCAGGTTGTCGAGTTCAAGTAAGTTATTCATCGCGGTTCGCTCCCGGCTCAAAGGCGGTGCGGAACACGTCGCCTAACACGTTAAAACTGAACACCGTCAGCAAAATCAAGATGCCGGGGAACATCGCCAGCCAGGAGGCTTCGCCGATATACGATTGGGCGTTATTAAGCATGCTGCCCCAGGACGCGGCGGGAGCCTGCACCCCGAGTCCAAGGAAACTGAGGGTCGACTCCATCAGAATGGCCGAAGCAATATTCAGCGTGGCGGCGACAATAATGGTCGGCAGTACGCCAGGGATGATATGGCGCAAGATAATCCGCAGCGGATGTTCCCCCGAGGCGCGGGCATAGAGCACATACTCGCGCTCTTTGACGGACAGCGTTTCGGCACGCACCAGTCGGGACATATTCATCCACGTCAGCAGGCTGATGATCATGATGATGTTATCCACGCCGGGCTTCAGGTAAGCATTAAGCACCAGCAGCAGGAAGAAGGCCGGGATCGCCATCAGGATATCCACCGCGCGCATCATCAGGTTATCCAGCCAGCCGCCGAAGTAGCCGCTCAACGTGCCGACCAGGGTGCCGATCAGCGTCGAAAAGAGCATCGCCAGACTGCCGACCATGAGCGAGATCTGGCCGCCGTAAAGCGCGCGGGTAAAGTAGTCGCGTCCGTATTCGTCGGTGCCGAACCAGTGGGCACCATCGGGCGGCAGCGTGCGCGCCCCCAGCGACATCTGATCCGGATCGTAAGGACTCAGCCCCGCGCACAGGGCGGCAACGACAAAAATAAAAAGTACAAACAGAGAGAACTGCGCCGGACGATTGCGGCGCAACTGGTGACGAACCTGTTGCCAGCGTCTGCTCATCCGGGGTTACCTCAGGGTACGTATGCGGGGATCGGCGAAGCGATAGAGCAGATCGGCGATCAGGTTACCGACGATCAGCATCAGCGACGAGAGCATGATGATCGCCATAATCAGCGGGTAGTCGAGGGAGGTGATCGACTGGATCCCCAGTAATCCCATGCCCGGCCACGAGAAGACGCTCTCGGTGACATAGGCCCCTACCACCAGCTCGCCAAACGACAGGCCAAACAGCGTGAACACTGGCAGCAGCACGTTTTTCAGTACATGCCGGAACAGGATACTGGAACGCGTGGCCCCGTAAGCCAGCTGGGTCTGCACGTAGTCCGCAGAGAGCTGCGAGAGGGTGTTGGATCGGATGTAGCGCATGTAGCTGGAGAGGTTATAGAAGGTCAGCGCAATGCAGGGCAGCACGCCGTGGCGCACCACATCCAGCCAGTTGTCCTCCATGCCAATGGTGCGCATCCCCATGCTGGGGAACCAGTTGAGCTGCACGGCAAAGACGGTGATCAGCAGAATGCCAAACCAGAAGATCGGCACCGAGATGCCAATATAAGCGAACAGGTTCAGAACATGATCCAGCCAGCGGTGCTTAAACGCGCCGGCCAGCAGCCCCAGCGGGATAGCGAGGATAATCGCCATCAGCAGCGAAGCCCCCATCAGGCCTAACGTGGCGGGAATACGCTCACCAATCATTACTAACACCGGGCGGTGATAGATCAGCGAATACCCCAGATCGCCCTGCACTATGTTTTTCAGCCACAGAAAATATTGCGTCACCAGCGGCTTATCCAGCCCCAGACTCTGGCGGATACGCTCAATATCCTCGGGTGCCATGCGCGGGGTGATGTAGGCCGCCACCGGATCGCCAGGGGCGAGTTTGACCAGCAAAAACGCCACCAGCGAGATAAAGAACAGCATCGGCACCAGTTGCAGCAGGCGACGCATCAGTAATGTGTTCACGACATGCCCTTACGACTTACCCCACACAAAGCCCCGATCGGTTGACCGGGGCGACAGCTTATTTTTGATAGATTTTTGACAGATCCTGGAACAGATAGACCGGCTTCGGTTCCGCCTCTTTGGTGCCGCCAAAGCGTTTATCTACCGCAACGGTGGCGTTGGTATAGGCAATCGGGTAGTACGTCATGTCGTTGGCCACGGTTTGCTGAATTTGCTTGTAGATATCAGCGCGTTTTCCGGTGTCGGTTTCTACCGCACCTTTATCCCACAGGGCATCGAACTGCGGGTTCTTATAGTGGGCATAGTTGTAGGCTTCATTGCTCATGAACAGCGATTTGTAACCATCCGGCTCGGCACCCATGATGTAGCCACCGAGGTTCAGCTCCCAGGCGGTGTTGTTCATGTCGAGGCTGCGCTGGGACATGGCGTTAGAGTCGAGCGGCATCAGCTCCACGTTCACCCCAATCCCCTTCAGCGCCTGCTGAATGTAGAGCGCCTGGCTCTCCTGGGTTTTGTTGGTGTTGACGTAGGCCAGACGTAGCTTGAGGTTTGCCGGTGCGCCGGAGGCCTTCAGCAGGTCTTTGGCTTTTTGCTGATCGAAGGTGTACTGCTCAACGTCATTGGTCTGATAGAGCGTATCCGGTGTCAGGAATGAGGCGGCCGGTTTGGCGTAATCCAGGGAGGTGAACGCGGTCTGGGTCAGCTCGTCTTTATTAATGGCGTAGGCAATGGCCTGGCGCAGTTCCTTACTCTTCATCACCGGCACATTCTGGTTGAAGGTCATGTAGGCCAGACGCCCTTCCGGGTAGACCACAAAGTCAAACTTGCCGGTGTTCTTCAGGCGCGACACATCCTGCGGATCGACCATTTTCAGGTTGATCTCGCCGTTTTGCAGCGCAAGGTTGGCGGAGTTGCTGTCTTTGGCGAAACGGTAGGTTACGGCGTCGAGCTTCGCTTTACCGTTCCAGTAGTCGTCAAAGCGGGTCAGAGCATAATACTGCCCGGCGCGGTACTCTTTAAATTTGAACGGCCCGGAACCGACCGGGGCATCGTTTTTGGTGCTCTTTTCCAGATCGGCTTCATTCGCGAAGACGTGCTGCGGGATCGGGTAGATCTGCACCAGGGTACCGGTGAAGGCGGCGCTCACCTGCGGCAGCGTGAACTTGACGGTGCGATCGTCCACCTTGCTCACCGCCACCGGCTTGCCGCCGTAGGTAAACATACTGCGGAAGAAACTGTGCTGTTTCTCCTCCAGCAGTTTATTGAAGGTGAAGACGACGTCGTCGGCGGTCAGCGGCTGGCCGTCCTGCCATTTCAGATTGGGTTTTAGGGTCAGGGTGTAGCTGAGGTTATCGGCAGAAGGCGTCAGGCTTTCGGCCAGACCCCATTCGATTTTGCCATCGTTAAAGCTGTAGAGCGGAGCATACAGCGCCTGCATGATCGTCAGGGTGGTTCGGTCGCTGGCATACAGCGGGTTAACCGCTAACGGATCGCCGGAGGTGATGCCGATAATCAGTGAGCCGCCCTCTTTTGGCGTATCGCTTTTGGCAGCCGGGGCCGACGCAGCGTCGTTATTTTTGGCATCATCACAGCCCGCGGCGACCAGGGCCAGCGCGACCAGAACAGCAGAAACGAATGGCTTACGCATATCTCACTAACTCCTTGCCTTGAAAGTTTTTTTAACTGCTCATTTTTATTTTTTACCGATATCTGTTTGCGCATCATATTCAGCTTTAGGCGCTTTCGCATTAACAATGAAAATGCGATTTTTGATTAAGCTTATAACGAATTTGATATATATAAGCGCAATGCGGAATAGCGCATAACCTTATGCGCTCAGTTCGTTAAACCGTTCACGGATCTCCTGCTAAACTGCCTCAACACATCCCAAAAAGGCAGATCAACATGTCCGACAACAACTACCAGCCAGCGAAAGTCTGGGAATGGAAGCAGAACCCCAACGGTGGCGCATTCGCCAGCATCAACCGTCCGATCTCGGGCGCTACCCATGACAAAGTGCTGCCAGTCGGTTCGCACCCGCTGCAGCTGTATTCTCTGGGCACGCCAAACGGCCAGAAGGTGACGATTCTGCTGGAAGAGTTACTGGCGCTGGGCGTGACCGGTGCGGAATATGACGCATGGCTGATCCGTATTGGTGAGGGGGATCAGTTCTCCAGCGGGTTTGTTGAGGTCAACCCGAACTCCAAAATTCCGGCCCTGCGCGACCACTCCACCACACCGCCAGCCCGCGTGTTTGAATCCGGCAATATCCTGCTTTATCTGGCGGAGAAATTCGGTCACTTCCTGCCAAAAGATCCGGCGGGCCGGGTAGAAACCCTGAACTGGCTGTTCTGGCTGCAAGGCGCCGCCCCGTTCCTCGGCGGCGGTTTTGGGCACTTCTATCACTATGCGCCGGTGAAAATTGAGTACGCGATTGATCGCTTCACAATGGAAGCCAAACGCCTGTTCGACGTGCTGGATAAACAGCTGGCGCGCGGTCGCTACGTGGCGGGGGAAGAGTACAGCATCGCGGATATCGCCATCTGGCCATGGTTTGGCAGCGTGGCGCTGGGCCAGGTCTATGGCGCGGCGGAGTTCCTGGATGCCGAAAGCTACAAGAACGTCCAGCGCTGGGCGAAGGATGTCGCCAGCCGTCCGGCGGTGAAGCGTGGGCGTATCGTCAACCGCACCAACGGCGAGTTGAACGAGCAGCTGCATGAGCGTCATGCGGCAAGCGATTTTGATACCAACACCGAAGACAAACGTCAGGGTTAATCTGTACGGCCTGATGCCCTCTCCCACCGGGAGAGGGTGCAAACACCTCTAACGGCAACCCTGTTGCCGTTTTGCATTTATCCTGTCGTACCTCCCGGCAAAAACCCCGCCTGGTGCAGGATCGCTTGTGCCGTATCTGACTGTAAAAACGCCATCAGCCGTTGCCCCTGCGGCGTTATTACCGCACAGGCATACTCCGCACGCGGATTAAAGTGCGCCGGGATGTCGATGACCGTCAACCCTGCTATCGCCCGCAATGCTGGCGCGTAGCTGGCGTATCCGATAAACACCTCCGCCTGTCCACCCTGGATAAGCCACTCTGCTGCCAGCCTGCCCGCCGGAACCGGCGCAGATCCCCGGCCTCCCACCAGGGCCATTGCCCGCTTCCTCACGGCCTCGCCAGCATTACCCATACGGGTAAACAGCGTCTGGGTGTAATCCCCGGACGGATCGGCTCCCGCCGTCGAGGTGGCAATGCGCAAGTCATCCCGGGTAAGTACAGAGAGCCAGTCGTCACTGTCGCGCAGCACATCACTGCGCACGGTCAGACAGAGTGTATTGCTCGCGAAAGACGCCACGGATTGCGCCAGCCCCATAGCGTGCAGCGCCTGCGGATGGGCAAGATTGGCCGAGGCGAAGAGATCGCAGGCCTCGCCCGATGCAATACGCTCCCGTAGCAGCCCTGCCGGGCCAAACTGGGTCTCAACCTGTTCCGGGAAATGAGCCATTAATTGCGGCCACACCCGCCGCAGGCTCCCTGCCGCCAGCACGCGCATCAGTCTTTCCCCTGCCAGGTGGTGCGATAGAAACGCTGATACCAGTCGTTGGCCAATTTGCGCATATCTATGTCTTTAAATTTCTCCGGATAGAGCTTTTTAGCCATCCACAGTTCGCCGATCCCCATCGCCTCCGGCATCGGGTAACCCCAGGCTTTGGCATAGTCTGGCATCAGGTAGACACGATGATTTTTCACCGCGTCAATGGTCTGCCACTGCGCGCCGGTCTTGATCTCGTTGACCACGGAAGGGTAGCGGTCCTGCACAAAAATCACCTGCGGGTTCCAGGCGATCACCTGCTCCATCGCCACGGTTTTGAAACCCTGAATGGTCGCCGCCGCCACGTTAACCGCCCCCGCATGGGCCATCATCAGCCCGGTATATTTACCGGAGCCGTAGGTAGTGAGTTCCGGGTTCGCCATGTAGGCGCGAACACGTTTTTCCGCCGGGAGAGTATTCAGGCGGTCGCTGACCCTCCGGCGGCCTTGATCGACGGCGTTAATCAGCGCCTTCGCTTCCGGCTGCTTGTTAACAATCTCGCCAATCAGCGCGATCCCTTCGCGCAGCCCGCGATCGTAAGCCTGCTCTTCATCGTTCATCGTAGGGTTCATTTTCGCTTTCTCACCCGCGGCATCGTGGCGCAGGGAGATAGCGACTACCGGAATACCCAGGCTGCTGATCTTGTCGATCATCTCCTGCGGCGCGTAGTTGGTGACAAACACCACCTGCGGTTTCAGGGCCACCAGCTTTTCCGGGTCAACGTGGGTGAGATCGCCCAGCATCGCTTTGTGGTTCAGTTCGGGAGCCAGACGCGCGTAGCCGTCGCCCAACTGCTGTTTCCAGTTTGCCATCACCCCCACGATCTTATCGGTGGCGTTCATTTGCACCAGTAAGTTCAGCGTCTGATGCTGAAGCACCACCACGCGGTCAACCTCATCGGGGAGAGTGACCTGACGGCCAATCTGGTCGGTGATCAGGCGGGAGGCCTGAGAAGAGAGGGGCAGTAAAGCCACTACGCCTAAGGTTAAGGCTTGCCAAAATTGCTGTTTCATCATGTTCTCGCATTCGTTATATATTTTATTATACAGCGATGCGGTTATGCCGTCGTGCCTCCTTTAGAGGTAAAAGCCCTAACGTAAATCCCTCTCTTTTTTCAACGGCATATTTACAACCATCCGGTAAACTGGCATGAATAATTTCTTTCTTCAGATTATTCGCATGTCAGAAAAGGCGCTGAAACAACAGATTCAGAATCTTAAAAAGCATAATGCCCGGCTTGCCAGGCTGGCGCGTGACGCCCGTAGCAAGCTCAGTGCGGCGCTCGACGGGACCGGTCTGTGTTTATGGCAACTCGATGTTCCGACCGGGAAGCTGATTATTTATAACCGCCGCTGGGGTTCCATGCTGGGCTATCAGCCTAAGGAGCTGAACGCACAGTTTGAGATCTGGCGTGAGCATCTGCACCCTGATGACAAGCAGAACGTGCTCGACGCGTTCTACGATCATCTGCACGGCAAAACCCCCTTCTACGAGGCGCTGCACCGGATGCAGCACAAAAACGGCACCGTCACCTGGGTGCTGGATCGTGGCCGCGTCACCGAATGGGATGAGCAAGGTAATCCCCTGAAGGTGACCGGTACGCACATCGATATGACCAAAGAGAAGCAGTACGAGGAGCAGCTTGCCCAACTGGCCAATCACGATCCGCTCACCGGTCTTGCCAACCGCCATGCGCTGCTTACCCACTTCGCGCAGCTAAAAGCCCAGGGGCCACTGTGCATTGCCTTTATCGATCTGGATGATTTTAAAACGGTGAATGACACCTTTGGCCACCGCAGCGGCGACGAGTTACTCATCCAGCTCAGCCAGCGTCTGCGCGACGCCTGCCCGCCGGGGGCGGTTGTCGGGCGTCTGGGCGGGGACGAGTTTGTGCTGCTGCTGCCCTTCCCGCTCGCCAGCCTGCTGGTGAACAGCACCGCGCACCACTGCCTGAACGCAGCCCTGACGCCGTTCGAATTGGATAATGGCCAGGCGAAGGTCGGAGCCTCGGTGGGGATTGATGAGGTGCAGGAGGAGGATGATTTCGTCAATGCGCTGCGCCGCGCCGATCGGTCGATGTACCAGATTAAACACACCGGCAAAAACGGTGTGGCGATTGGCCAGACGCTGCTCTCGGTCTCCCGCACCGGAACCTACCCATGAAAAGCACCCGTCACCAGGAACTGATCCGCCTGCTGGCCGCGTCGGACTGGCTGACGACGGACGCTCTTGCCGCTGAGCTTCGCGTCAGCAAAGAGACCATTCGCCGCGATCTGAAACAGCTTCAACAGCAGGGACGGATCGTGCGCCATCACGGGCGGGCGCGAGCGATCCACCCGGATCATCGCGACGGCGGCGAGCCATTTGGCGCGCGGCTGAAAAGCCATTACGCTGATAAAGCCGACATTGCCCGCCACGCCCTCGACTGGGTCAGCGAAGGGATGACCCTGGCTCTTGATGCCAGCTCAACCTGCTTTCACCTGGCGCGTCAGCTACCGGATATCGCCCTGACGGTGTTTACTAACAGCCTGCCCATCTGCCATGAAATGGCGAAGCGCGAACGCATCACCCTGATCTGCTCGGGCGGGACGCTGGAGCGCAAATATCGTTGCTATGTGAACCCGGCCCTGGTGACGCAGCTGAAAGCGCTGGAGATCGACCTGTTTATTTTTTCCTGTGAAGGGGTGGATGAGCAGGGTGTGATGTGGGATCCCACCCCGCACAGTGCCGGATTTAAGTCGCAGCTGCTGAGTCGTGCCAGCCAGTCCCTGCTGCTGATCGACAAAAGCAAATTCCAGCGTTCCAGCGAAGTGAAAATAGGTCACCTTTCGCAGGTGACCCAATTGATCAGCGACGTGCAGCCCGGCAGCCGCTAGCTTGCCAGGCGGAACTTCTGCACCGAGCGTTGCAGTTCTTCGGTCTGACGCTCCAGGGCAGAGGCCGCGGCTGACACCTGCTCCACCAGCGAGGCGTTCTGCTGGGTCACGCCGTCCATCTGGGTGATCGCCACCCCCACCTGCGAAATGCCTTTGCTCTGCTCTTCCGAGGCGGCGGCAATCTGCTTCATGATGGTGGTTACGCCGGTGATGTCGCGCAGCACGGCGTTCATGGTGGTGCCGGTATCGTTCACCAGTCTGGCCCCCTCCTCCACGCGGGACACGGAGTCGGTAATAAGCCCTTCGATCTCTTTTGCCGCACTGGCGCTGCGGCTGGCGAGATTACGGACCTCCCCCGCCACCACCGCAAAGCCACGCCCCTGCTCACCCGCGCGCGCCGCTTCGACTGCCGCGTTGAGGGCCAGAATATTGGTCTGGAAGGCGATGCTATTAATGACGCTGGTGATCTCCGCGATTTTCTTCGAGCTGACGGAGATGCCGGTCATGGTGTTGACCACGTTCTCCACCAATGCCCCGCCGCGGCTGGCGGTGAGAGACGCCACATCCGCCAGATCGCTTGCCTGACGGGCATTGTCTGCATTCAGCTTCACCGTGGCGGTGAGTTGCTCCATGCTGGCGGCGGTCTCTTCCAGCGCCGCTGCCTGCTCTTCGGTACGCGATGAGAGATCGTTGTTGCCGCTGGAAATTTCCGTAGCGCCACGCCAGATATTCTCGCTCCCGGCGCGAATGGTACTGACCGCTTCGCGCAGGCTGTCCTGCATCGCCGTCAGCAGCGGCACCAACTGGCCCACGCAGTTACGGCCAAAGGGAACAATCGGCTGGCTGAGATCGCCTTGGGCAATCTGACGAAAATGATGACGGATTTGATCCAGCGGTTTCACCAGCATCGCAACCAGGTAGCGATCGGCGAAGAGCAAGATCAGCAGGCCAATCAGGGTCGCGGTAATGATCACCGTGCGGGTGGAGCCGGTAAGGCCATCTACCGTCACGCGGGTGCTGTCGAGAATGCTGTCGGCAGCTTTATTGAACTGTCCGGCACTCTCACCAAAGGCGCGACTTAACGGCGGGGTGACGTTATTCGCCTGCTGGCGATAGCCGTCGAGATTGCCCTGCTGCGCGAACTGCATCTGAGGCTTTACGCCGTTCTCCAGCAGCGCCTGCCAGTTGGCGATCACCTTAGCGGAGATCTGCGCATCCATCGGCCCCGGCGACATGGCTTTCATCTCATCGAGCTTGTTGCTCATCGCCTCCAGCGCCTGCTGAACGGAAGTGAGATCTGCCGTACCGCCTGTTGCCTGCACGTCCATCGCCCGGCTCAGTCGAGTGACAAAGCGAAAGTATTGATCGTTACCCTGGCTGAGCACCGTCATCTGTTTGACCAGTTGCCGATCGACGTCATTGCCATCCGCCACGCGCGAGAGCGCCCAGGAGCTGTACAGCCCGACCGCCGCCCACATTAAACAGAAAATGCCCAGAATCGTCAGCATGACGAACCGGATCGTGAAATTACGAAACACTTGCATATTTATTTCCTTGCCATGAGGGAGAAATCGCCCGAAGGCGAGTCTTATCCTCGTTATCGGCAATAAAATGCGAAGCAATACCTTTTATCGGGTAATTTTATAAAACTTTTCATTTCTGTTTACCGGGTCGGAAAATGATAATCATGCTAAGGAAAATACCCCTCCGAATAACGTGTTATTAGATTTCATACAATTTACAAATGTAAATCACACTCTCCATTCATTACCCTCATAATCCCAAAGGATTATCATTACCTTTCTTCTTAACGAAGAGTTTTCCTGTTCCCCCCAGAAAAGTCTCACTTTTAGTACGTTAATAAAACTGCAACATTCACAGAATGGATGCATTTAAAAAAATCAATCATTTGCTTTTATTAAAATGGTCACTTAATCGCTTGATATAATTTCAAATTTCATTACATCCTTTTCGCCTAAGAAAGTTCTTGATTACGCATAACTGGTTTAAAAAGAGCGCACGTTGATCCGGTTATAAGAGATGAAGAAATGCGTATTTCAATGAAAAGAACCTTATTATCGCAGTGTGTATTACTGTCACTTGCATCCTTTGCTGCGCAGGCAGGCGAGACTCCGGCTACACCTTGCCAGAACGGTGACACCACCCAGACCTGCGGCCTGACAGAATATAAAGACGGCAGTTTCTATCAGGATCCTGGCGTCACTGATGCCGTGATGGCGAATGAAACGGCAACCAATATTTATATGGATGGCCACCGTGAAGCCGGCGATACGCAGACCTTAACCGTTACAGGCACTGACATGTCCGGTCATTATATTCAGGGGAGCAATGGTGGTACCGTGAATATTAACGTCACCGACAATGCTAAAGTGGATATGATCGAAGTCGGTTCTGCACTTCAGACCACCAACACCACGATCAACGTCAATGACGCCACGCTGAACGGCCAGAACAGCGACGGAACCTATCAGCGCAACAAAGATTATATGATGGGCGCCGCCATTTACCTCGATCCGCTGGATGAGGGATACCACAATGTGGATATCAGCAACGGCAGCGCACTGCATGGCAGTATTATCAGTGCCGGCCAGGGCACCCAAAACATCGCCATGAGCGATAGCCTCATGGATAATGGCGGTATCTACGTCGGCAGCGACAAATCAGATACCTCCCTTACCCTGACCAACGCTACCGTGGATGCGACCAACAGCCAGGTGGCGCAAAATCTCGATACCATCGTAGAAAAGCTGAGCCAGTACAAACCTTTCCAGAATATCAACGTCGATGCCTTTAGCGACCTGGCCGTGGCCATGTACGGTACCACTCAGGATACGCTGGCGCTGAATAACAGCACCGTGACCGGTGATATCGGTGTCATTAACGAAAAAGGCCAGACCAACCTGTCGTTCACCAATAACAGCGTTGTGAACGGCACTGTTACGCTGAGCGGTAACTCCACCAATACCCTTCTGGTGGATAACAGCACCATTAATGGCGATCTGAATGCCAGCCAGAACAGCGGCGATACCACCATCACGCTGCAAAACGGTGCCAACGTTGACGGCAATATTACGACCGGCGCAGGCAATGACACCGTGGTGCTGGTGAATGATTCCCACGTCACCGGCAATGTCACCGGCGGGGACGGCGACGATACCCTGTCGATGGATGCGGGCAGCTCTATTTCCGGTCAAATAAATCAGTTTGAAACCGTGAATACCACCAGCGACAACAGCATCACCCTCGACACCATTAACGATTCAACCACCTGGAGTCTGCAAAACGGCTCCACCCTGACCGCCGCCACTACCGGTAGCAATGCTGAAGTGAGCATGAGCACCGACAGCCGGGTCAACTTCGGCACGATCACGGGCTCCCGTAATGCCGTGGTGGTCAATAACATCACCTCTTCGGCGATCAATCAGCAAAATATCGTGCTGGGGTCCTTTACGACGACTACGGCAACTACCGCGCCGCAAACGGCCGCCAATGCGACCTTCAGCAACGGTCAGCAGGAGGTGGAAAACCGCAGCGCGGCCTACAACTACAACAATGACCTGAGCATTGTGCCCGCGGATACGGCGCCGCAGGGCATGCTCACCGCCGATAGCAGCCAGAACTGGAATATTGTCTTCAGCAGTTCACGCGGCTCCCTGGCCAGCGATGTCCAGGGATTAGTCGCCGGGCTGGATGCGGCCGAACAGGCGGGCCATCAGGTCACTGACGACATCACCAGCCACATGGATCGCCTGCACTTTGCTGGCATGACGGGTGAACAGCAGGAAGGGGCGCAGCTGTGGGGCGATTTCCTCTATCAGAACGGTAACTTCAGCAACGATGTGGATTACAAGAGCATCACTCAGGGCGCACAGGGCGGCGTTGACTGGACGGCGTACCTCGCGAACGGCGACAGTGTGACCGGCGGCGTGGCGCTGGCCTGGACCCGCAGCCGCGTTGAAGATACCGCCAGCGGCCCGGACAGCTTCAAGGACACCGTGTATGGTAACTACTACAGCCTGTACGGCGGCTGGCAGCAGGCGCTGAACGGTCGTCAGTGGGGACTGTTCGCCGACGGCAGCTTCAGCTATGGCGATATGCGCTACTCCCTCTCCGCCCATAACGTCACCGGCGACACCAGCGGAATGACCGAAGCGCTGCATGGCTCCACTGACGGTAGCCTGTATATGGCTCAGGCGCGTACCGGGGTGAACGTGCTGCTGCCGGGCGACACCTTACTGCAACCGTACGCCATCCTCGGCTGGGATCAGACCAAAGCGAACGGCTTCTCCGACAGAGAAGTGACTTTTGCTGACAGCCAGGTCTCCTCCTGGAACGGCGGCGCGGGTCTGCGTCTGACCACCACCCTGACCGATCTGAACAAAAACGTGCAGATCATGCCATGGCTGGATGTCCGCATGCAGAAAGAGTTCAGCGATGATACCGATATCCAGGCAGCGGATTATCACAACACCGAAGGTCATAACAACAGCATGGGAATGTTTGGTGCGGGCGTGAACGCCACTATCGCGCACAACTTCTCGGTGAATACCGGCATTTACTATGGCACAGGCGATGTCGATAACGACGCCAGTGTTCAGGCAGGTATGAGCTACAGCTTCTGATGACCACGCCTGTCCGGCAGCCTGAGGCTGCCGGACATTCTGGTTAACTCAAATATTTCTCAAACCATTCCAGGGTTCGTTTCCAGGCCAGCTCCGCAGCAGGCTCATCGTAACGCGGGGTAGAATCGTTGTGGAATCCGTGGTTTACGCCAGGATAGATCCAGGCCTCGTACACCTTGCCGTTAGATTTAAGTGCGGCTTCATAGGCAGGCCATCCCTCGTTAACGTTCTTGTCGAGTTCCGCATAGTGCAGCAGCAGGGGCGCTTTAATTTTGGCCACGTCTGCCGTGGGAGGCTGGCGGCCATAGAAAGGCACGGCGCAGGCCAGCTCCGGCCAGGCGACCGCCGCGGCGTTAGATACGCCACCGCCGTAGCAGAAGCCGGTGATCCCCACCTTACCCGTGGCGTCCGGGTGTTTTTGCATAAATTCGACGGCGGCAAAGAAGTCGTTCATCAGCTTCGTCGGATCGACTTTCTGCTGCAGGATCTTCCCTTCCTCATCGTTGCCGGGATACCCGCCCACCGAGCTTAAGCCGTCCGGTGCCAGTGCGATGTACCCCGCTTTCGCCACCCTACGCGCCACGTCCTCAATGTAAGGGTTAAGGCCGCGGTTTTCGTGCACCACGACCACCGCCGGTACTTTGCCGGTGGCTTTGGCCGGTTTCACCAGATAGCCGCGTACCTGTCCATGGCCGTCCGGCGAGGGATAGGTGATGTATTCGGGCAGAATGTCGGGATCGGTGAACTTTACCTGCTCAGCGAGGGCGTAATTGGGTTTGAGCATATTAAACAGCGCCAGCGCCGTGACGCCACCGACAGCATAGCGGGCAGCCAGATTGAGGAACTCACGTTTGTTGATTTTGCCGTGAGCGTAATAATCGTAGTAGTCGAGCAATTCCTGAGGAAAGTCTTTGGCGGTCATACGCGTCATCGCATATCTCCATGAATTGTGAACGAACTAAGGATAGAATAGAAACGCTGTTTCGAAAATCAATCACTAAAAAGGAGACATCATGCCCTGGAACGCCTCACCGGACCGCTACGAGACCATGCAGTACCGATACTGCGGGAAAAGTGGCCTGCGTCTGCCCGCCCTGTCACTCGGCCTGTGGCACAGCTTCGGCCACGTCCACGCCCTCGATTCCCAGCGCGCCCTGCTGCGAAAAGCCTTTGACTGCGGCATTACCCATTTTGATCTCGCCAATAACTATGGCCCACCGCCAGGCAGCGCGGAGGAAAATTTTGGCCGCCTGCTGCGCGATGATTTCGCGGCGTATCGTGATGAACTGATTATCTCCACCAAAGCGGGCTATGACATGTGGCCGGGGCCGTACGGTGCGGGCGGTTCGCGCAAGTATCTGCTCGCCAGCCTCGACCAGAGCCTGAAGCGGATGGGACTGGAGTACGTGGATATCTTCTACTCGCACCGGGTAGATGAAAACACGCCGATGGAAGAGACCGCCTCGGCGCTTGCGCAGGCGGTGCAGAGCGGGAAGGCGCTGTACGTGGGCATCTCCTCCTATTCGCCGGAACGCACCCAGAAGATGGCGGAACTGCTGCGCGAGTGGAAAATCCCTCTGCTTATCCATCAGCCCTCCTACAACCTGCTCAACCGCTGGGTGGATAAGAGCGGTTTACTGGATACGCTGGAAGCCAATGGCACCGGCTGTATCGCCTTTACCCCGCTGGCGCAGGGGCTGCTGACCGGGAAATACCTGAACGGCATTCCTGACGGCTCCCGCATGCAGCGTGAGGGCAAAAAGGTGCGTGGCCTGACCGAAAATATGCTGACCGAGGCTAACCTCAATAGCCTGCGCTTACTGAACGAAATGGCGCAGGCGCGCGGTCAAACCATGGCGCAGATGGCCCTGAGCTGGCTGCTGAAGGATGAGCGCGTCACCTCGGTACTGATTGGCGCAAGCCGGACGGAACAGCTGGAGGAGAACGTGCAGGCCCTGAATAACTTGCACTTTAGCGAGGATGAGTTGCAGCGGATTGACCAGCACGTGGCTGACGGGCAGTTGAATCTGTGGCAGGCGTCGTCAGATAAGTAGTTTTGCTTTATGGCATTCGAAGCAATGAATTCATCACATGGGATGAACGGGCTGACCCTGACGCCCTGATCCCGGCCCTCTCCCACAAGGGAGAGGGCACCGTCCGTGCCGCTTACTTGCGACTCAGCTTATCCAGATATCCCATCACAAACGCCGACAGCACAAACGTCAGGTGGATAATCACATACCACATCAGTTTGTTATCCGGGATATTTTTGGCGTCCATAAACACCCGTAGCAGGTGAATCGACGAGATTGCCACAATCGAGGCGGCCACTTTGTTTTTCAGCGACGAGGCGTCCATTTTGCCAAGCCAGCTCAGCTTCTCTTTGTCTGAGGCGATATCCAGCTGCGAGACAAAGTTTTCGTAGCCTGAGAACATCACCATCACCAGCAGGCCGCCCACCAGGGTCATATCCACCAGCGACAGCAGGAGCAAAATCAGGTCGGATTCTGCGACGCTGAAAATATGCGGCAGAACGTGAAAAATTTCCTGGAAAAATTTAATACAGAGCGCCACCAGCGCCAGCGAGAGGCCAAAATAGACCGGGGCTAACAGCCAGCGGGAGGCGTACATTGCGTTTTCAAAAAAGCGTTCCATAGAGTCCTGTCTGCAAACGAAACCAGCGTGCAGTATATCGCAACGCGACAAAGTGTTTGCAACAACAAAACAACAAAGACCCTACACTTGCTCAGGCTTAACCACAGGCCGTTGATATTCCGGCCAAACCAGCACCACCAGCGACGGATAAGCCTCAAGGCTGAATTCGCGGAAGCACTGGCGCAGGTTCATGACTTCCAGATCGGAATGAGAAACTTTCTCCCCATTCAGGCAACGCTTCTTGATATTGTCGTAATATTTATACACCGCCGAGTTAAGGTCACTGCAACGACGCTGCGCCTCAAACAGGTCAGGAATACTATTTATTTCCACCATATTCATTCGTTTTATTGTGGCATGGAGGAAATCAATATATTCATGATTAACACGCCAGTACCAGACCGGCGTAATCGCATTCATTAACACAGAAAAATGGTCTTCGCCCTCTTCTTTTGACATCCGTTCTGGCTGGGCAGGGGTGTGCGTGTTCTCAGCGTCGCTGCTTTTATTGAACTCGCGCATCAATAAAAGAACCACGGCAGTAAGCAATAACAAAGTAATGACAGTATAAAAAATGCTGTTCATATAGGCAGGCTCCATTTTTTTTGATTTTAAATTTGCCTCATGTTATTGTCAACGAATCTCACGCGCCAGACAACCCCACCCCGTTGAAATTAAAGGAAATATAAAATGTTGCCCGACAATCTGGTCCCGGCTAAGTTTCACATTTCCACCGTGGAACCGAAACCACCAGAAGCAGAAAGCAATGAAAATTTCACTAAGGGAAAAAGAACACTCGCTGATTACGCGCCTGATATATTAATTGGTGTTACCCGTACCGGTAACTCCCGCAATATGTTGCTCGAAGAGCACGACCGTCATATAAAGGATCGTTTATTCCGCGTCATTAAAATCGAGGTGTTTGCCCGCCTGCTCAATGACCTGCAAGCGGAAGGGGAAATAGACGCGCAAGCACTAAGTCAAATATTGACGGAAAAAACCGATGAGATAAACGAAGCCGGTAATGACATCTGGCTCAATCTAATTACCTGTGAAAAAAACACGCCCATTTTTTATAAGCTAGAGGATGAATAACGTGAAGGATGTTGATAACAACAACGTTTATTTAGCTTTAGATGATAAAAAGAGCGATGAATTTATCTTAGAGCAAAACCTGGCTGCGCTGAAAGAGATTAAAAATGCTGAAATACAGCGCATTGCGAAACAGCTGCTCTCTATTCCAGCAGGCCTGGTGCGCCTGAAATGGCAGAACCGTCGTGAAATTTATCCTCTTCAGGTTAAAGAAGAGATCTACGGCGCGACAATAAACGTCATTATGCAGCAGCGCCCAGACCTGAAAGATAAAATTCTGGCCCGGCTGGAGACCAACTACCAGTATTTGCTGGCGCGTGAAACCGCCACGCTGCGCGTGACCCGTAAGCTGGCCGATGAAGGCTATCGTACCACCAGCGTGACGACCGTCGCCCTGGATGAAGAGGCGCTGGCCGCGAAATCCACCCCGCCAGCACCAGCACCGCAAAAGCCGTAACCCCCCTTCCTACCGCCTCGCCTGTTGCTGTTGATTTAAGGATTATCCTGAATAATCTGCACTTCCCGGTTGATTCTCCTAAGCTTAAAGACCGATCACCCACTCAAGGAGAACCTTAATGGCAAATTCCCAGAGCGAAATCCAGAACCCTACCACCCAGTACTACACCGGCGAATATCCGCAGCAGAAGCAGCCGGTACCCGGGGTGCAGAGCAAGATGGATCCGGTGCCGGATTGCGGTGAAAAGACCTATAAAGGCAGCGGCAGACTGCAGGATCGTAAGGCGCTGGTGACAGGAGGCGACTCCGGCATTGGACGCGCTGCCGCCATCGCTTACGCGCGTGAAGGCGCAGACGTCGCTATTAACTATCTGCCCGCCGAAGAAGAGGATGCGCAGCAGGTTAAGCAGTTGATAGAAGAAGCCGGACGCAAAGCGGTGCTGATCCCCGGCGATCTGAGTGATGAAAAGTTTGCCCGTTCTCTGGTGCATAAAGCCCATCAGGAACTGGGTGGGCTGGACGTGCTGGCGCTGGTGGCCGGTAAGCAGGTGGCGGTCGAGAAGATTGCCGACCTGACAACGGAGCAGTTTCAACAGACCTACGCCGTGAACGTGTTTGCGCTGTTCTGGATCACCCAGGAGGCGCTGCCGCTGTTGCCTGCCGGGGCGAGCATCATCACCACCTCGTCGATTCAGGCGTATCAGCCCAGCCCGCACCTGCTGGACTACGCGTCCACCAAAGCCGCTATCCTTAACTACAGCCGCGGGCTGGCGAAACAGGTAGCAGAGAGCGGCGTACGCGTTAACGTCGTAGCGCCGGGGCCTATCTGGACGGCGCTGCAAATTTCCGGCGGTCAGCCGCAGGAGAAAATCCCGCAGTTTGGTCAGCAGACACCGATGAAGCGTGCAGGGCAGCCTGCGGAGCTGGCGCCGGTGTATGTCTACCTGGCAAGCCAGGAATCAAGCTATGTAACGGCGGAAGTACACGGTGTGTGCGGCGGGGAACATCTGGGGTAGTTGTTATGCAGGGCCGGGTGACGTTAACTTACCCGGCCTGACTGCCCTGCCCCTCTCCCAAGGGAGAGGGAATGACCATAAAAAAAGGCAACTTACGTTGCCTTTTTGCTTTTATTTCGCTGCCGCTTTCTCTTCGCCTACCAGGCCAATCTTCAGGTAACCCGCCTGATGCAGCGTGTCCATTACCTTCATCATGGTTTCGTAGTCGACGGTCTTGTCGGCCCGGAAGAAGACGGTGGTGTCTTTCTTGCCGTTGGTCAGGGTATTCAGCGCCGGGATCACCGACTCATCCGTCACCGGATCATTCCCGAGGAACATGGATTTATCGGCTTTCACGGACAGATAAATCGGTTTTTCCGGGCGCGGCTGCGGCTGGCTGGAGGAGGCAGGCAGATTCACCTTCACGTCCACCGTCGCCAGGGGCGCTGCAACCATGAAGATAATCAGCAGAACCAGCATGACGTCGATAAACGGCGTCACGTTGATTTCGTGCATTTCGCCGTTATCGTCCAGGTTTTCATTAAGACGCATTGCCATGGCGAATCAACCTAAGTGTAATTTCTGAGCAGAACGGACCGGCTTCACTGAACTGGCGCTGAGGTCCAGATCGCGGCTTTGCAGCAGCAGAACCTGAGCGGCAACGTCGCCGAGGGTCGCTTTGTAGCTGCCGATCATACGGGCGAAGATGTTATAAATAACGACTGCCGGGATAGCAGCAACCAGACCAATCGCCGTCGCCAGCAGGGCTTCTGCGATGCCGGGCGCCACAACCGCGAGGTTGGTGGTTTGGGTCTGGGCGATACCGATGAAGCTGTTCATGATGCCCCAGACCGTACCAAACAGACCGACGAACGGCGAAATGGCACCGATGGTCGCCAGGTAGCCGTTGCCACGCCCCATGTGACGGCCAATGGCCGCAACGCGACGCTCAAGGCGGAAGCCGGTACGCTCTTTAATCCCTTCGTTGTCTTCGCTACCTGCAGAGAGTTCAAGCTCGTTCTGGGCTTCGTTGATCAACTGGGTGGTCAGGCTTTTGGCCTGGAAGGAAGAGGTCATATCGCTCGCCTGATTCAGGCTGCGGGCCTCGGCCAACTGCTGCTGCTCGCGCTTAAGACGACGCTTGTGCGAGATAAGCTCCACGCTCTTGCTAAAGAAAATAGCCCAGGTGACGACAGACGCCAGAATCAGACCGATCATCACAATCTTCACCACGATGTCGGCATGATGATACATACCCCAGACGGAGAGATCCGTCTGCATCAAATTATTACCCACTCGGTATCTCCAGGACACAAATCACAAAATCTGAGCATAATAATATCAAAACAGCATCGAATTGATAGTAGTTCTCATTAGTATTTACATAGTGCCGTAAATTCGTTTCATTTTCCTTGCGCTTACGCAGGAAAAATTTCCCGGAAACAAATTTTAAAAAATTTTCCGCTGTTCCCCCTACCCTTCTCGCGACCATTTTTACTTTCATGTTAGTGTGGACGTCCAGACGTATAAAAACAGGTTGCGCAGACATGAAAGAGAAGCATCTTGATACCACCCTTGTTCAGGCGGGACGCAGTAAGAAATACACCCTCGGTTCAGTGAATAGCGTCATTCAGCGCGCCTCGTCGCTGGTGTTTGATACCGTCGAGGCGAAAAAGCACGCCACCCGCAACCGGGCAAAGGGCGAGCTGTTTTACGGGCGTCGCGGCACGCTGACCCACTTTTCCTTACAGGACGCGATGTGCGAGCTGGAAGGCGGCGCAGGCTGTGCGCTTTTCCCGTGCGGCGCGGCGGCAGTGGCCAATACCATTCTGGCGTTTGTCGAACAGGGCGATCATATCCTGATGACCAACACCGCCTACGAGCCGAGCCAGGATTTCTGCACCAAAATTCTCAGCAAGCTGGGCGTCACCACCGGCTGGTTCGATCCGCAGATCGGCGCGAACATCGCCGATCTCATCCAGCCTAATACCCGGATTGTGTTCCTCGAATCGCCGGGCTCCATCACCATGGAAGTGCATGATGTGCCCTCCATTGTGCAGGCGGTACGCAGTAAAGCGCCGGACGCCATTATCATGATCGACAACACCTGGGCGGCGGGCGTGCTGTTTAAGGCGCTCGATTTTGGTATCGATATCTCTATCCAGGCGGCAACCAAATACCTGATCGGCCACTCGGACGGCATGATCGGCACGGCGGTTTCCAACGCCCGCTGCTGGGATCAGCTGCGTGAGAACGCCTATCTGATGGGGCAAATGGTGGATGCCGACACGGCCTACATGACCAGCCGCGGCCTGCGCACCCTGAGCGTCCGCCTGCGTCAGCATCATGAAAGCAGCCTGAAAGTTGCCCAGTGGCTGGCGCAGCATCCGCAGGTGGCGCGCGTTAACCATCCGGCGCTGCCGGGCAGTGTAGGTCATGCCTTCTGGCAACGTGACTTTACGGGCAGCAGCGGCTTGTTCTCGTTTGTGCTCAACAAGCGTCTGAGCAATGACGAGCTGGCAAACTACCTCGATAACTTCTCGCTGTTCAGCATGGCCTATTCATGGGGCGGCTTTGAGTCGCTGATCCTGCCGAACCAGCCAGAGCAGATTGCCGAGCTGCGTCCCGGTGGCGAAGTGGACTTTACCGGCACCCTGATCCGTCTGCATATCGGCCTGGAAAACGTGGACGATTTGATTGCCGATTTAGAGGCCGGATTTGCACGCATCGAGTAACACACGGCCATAAATCGTCTCCGCAGACACTTTTCTCCACAATACTTACGGAAAAGTCTGATTTGTTGCGCCTGCGATCAAAGCCCGCAGGCGAAATAGGGAGTACAATAGCCTTATATATGCTGTTCCACAGGAAAGCCCATGGCTGTTATTCAAGATATTATCGCTGCACTCTGGCAACACGATTTTGCAGCACTGGCGGACCCGCACGTGGTTGGGATTGTTTATCTGGTGATGTTCGCCACGCTGTTTCTGGAAAATGGGTTACTGCCTGCCTCATTTTTACCGGGTGACAGTCTGCTGCTGCTGGCGGGAGCGCTAATCGGTAAAGGGGTGATGGACTTTGCCCCGACGATGGTGATCCTGACCTCTGCCGCCAGTCTGGGCTGCTGGCTCAGTTATTTGCAGGGCCGCTGGCTGGGCAATACCCGAGTGGTTAAAAGCTGGCTGGCGCAGTTGCCGCATAAATATCATCAGCGCGCGACCTGCATGTTCGATCGCCACGGCCTGCTGGCGCTGCTGGCGGGGCGTTTCCTGGCCTTTGTGCGCACTCTGCTGCCCACCATGGCGGGCATCTCCGGGCTGTCTAACCGTCGTTTCCAGTTCTTTAACTGGCTGAGCGCACTGCTGTGGGTTGGCGTAGTGACGACCTTCGGTTATGCGTTGAGCATGATCCCGTTCGTTAAACGCCACGAAGATCAGGTCATGACCTTCCTGATGATCCTGCCGCTGTTCTTGCTGGTGGCAGGGCTGGTGGGCACTATCGTGGTGGTAATTCGTAAGAAATACTGTAGCGCCTGACAGTGAACCTCCTCACCTCTGCCCTCTCTGTCAGAGAGGGTCAGGGTGACGACAATAACCGATCCCCTCCCTACCCCTGCATCATCCTGATCCGCGCCGCATCTTCCCCTGGCGTGACGCCGAAATAGCGTTTGAACTCACGACTGAACTGCGACGCGCTTTCATAGCCCACCCGCAGCGCGGCTGCGCTGGCTTTCATACCGTCGTGGATCATCATCATCCGTGCCTTGTGCAGGCGATAGCTCTTAAGATATTGCAGCGGCGAGGTGCTGGTCACCGATTTGAAGTTATGGTGGAAGGCCGACACGCTCATATTGGCCTCTGCCGCCAGCTGATCGACGCTCAGGTTTTCGGTGTACTGGCTCTCGATGCGCTTAAGCACCCGGCTGATCAGGCTGAAGTGGGTCTGACGGCTAACCAGCGCCAGCAACGCCCCGCCCCCCGGCCCGAGCAACACGTGGTAGAGGATCTCACGAATAATCTGTTTACCCAGAATGCGCGCATCCAGCGGACGTTCCATTACATCCAGCAGGCGCTCAATGGCGCAGAGGATCTCATCCGTCAGCGTGGCGGAGTTGATCCCGCTTGCCGCCATCGACGGGCGAAACAGATCGTCCTCGCCAATATCCATGAGCAGCTCCTGGAGTTGCAGGATATCCACATTTAAACGCACCCCTGCCAGCGGCACGGCTTCTGTCGCGAAGGTTTCACATTCAAAGGGTAAAGGTACTGTCAGAAGCAGGTATTCGCTTGGGTCATAGCGGAATACGCGCTCGTTGATATAGCCAATTTTATGCCCGGAAAAGAGAAAAATGATACCTGGCTGGTACATCACTGGCGTGCGGGTGCCGGGCTGGGTGCCGTACAGCAGGCGCACGTCGGGCAGCACCGTGCTGAGAGTATTTGCATTATCTTTCAGTCTGTTAATTTGCGCCGTTAGTTGCAAGCAGGTTTGATCGCGGTTCATCTTTGCTCATTCCGGGTAGGGTTTCCGACGTTTGCAGTGTGCGCGGTTTTTCGCATTTTCTCCAGCACCCTGTAGAAATGGGCAAGACAACGGCAGGAATGTGCATTGAGAGGAGCCTGCGCGCTCGCCACAATGGGCACCATCAGGCAGCCCTCCGTGCCGCCGGTTTTTTTCACCCACCTAAGGGAACGAACAATGAACAATTTTAATCTGCATACCCCGACCCGCATTCTGTTTGGTAAAGATGCTATCGCCGATCTGCGCGGACAGATCCCGGCGGATGCCCGCGTGCTGATCACCTATGGCGGCGGCAGCGTGAAGAAGAACGGCGTGCTGGACCAGGTCTACAGCGCCCTGCAAGGTCTGGACGTGCGTGAGTTTGGCGGCATCGAGCCGAACCCGTCTTACGAAACCCTGATGAATGCCGTGAAAATCGCCCGCGACGAGAAGATCACCTTCCTGCTGGCAGTGGGTGGCGGCTCAGTGCTCGACGGCACCAAATTTATCGCCGCAGCGGCGCACTACGATGAAGGTATCGACCCGTGGCACATCCTGCAGACTGGCGGCAGCGACATCAAAAGCGCCATTCCGATGGGTTCTGTGCTGACCCTGCCCGCCACCGGCTCCGAGTCCAACAAAGGTGCGGTGATTTCCCGCAAAACCACCGGTGACAAGCAGGCCTTTATGAACGAGCACGTGCAGCCGGTCTTTGCGGTGCTGGATCCGGTTTACACCTACACCCTGCCGCCGCGCCAGGTGGCGAACGGCGTGGTGGACGCCTTTGTCCATACCGTTGAGCAGTACGTGACTTACCCGGTAAACGCCAAAATTCAGGACCGCTTCGCCGAAGGCATTCTGCTGACCCTGATCGAAGACGGCCCGGTGGCGCTGAAAGAGCCAGAAAACTACGAGGTGCGTGCCAACGTAATGTGGGCCGCGACTCAGGCACTGAACGGCCTGATTGGGGCTGGCGTGCCGCAGGACTGGGCGACCCACATGCTGGGCCACGAGCTGACGGCGATGCACGGTCTTGATCATGCCCAGACCCTGGCGATCGTGCTGCCCGCGCTGTGGAATGAAAAACGCGACACCAAACGCGGCAAACTGCTGCAGTACGCTGAGCGCGTCTGGGGTATTACCGCCGGTTCGGAAGAGGAACGCATCGATGCTGCCATCGCCGCCACCCGTAACTTCTTCGAGCAGATGGGCGTGCCAACACGTCTCTCCGGTTATGGCCTGGATGGCAGCTCCATCCCTGCTCTGCTGGCGAAACTGGAAGAACACGGCATGACCCAAATCGGTGAGCATCACGACATTACCCTCGAGGTGAGCCGCCGTATTTACGAGGCCGCTCGCTAAGTGATTTTTCACCCTTACCTTTCGTTTTTCGGCATTTAGGCCAGGCTTAATGCACATACGCCACCAGGGGAAGTACCTCTGGTGGATGTCCCATGAAGGAGGAAAAATGGCAAACCAAACCGTAATCAAGCTTCAGGACGGCAACGTAATGCCCCAGTTGGGGTTAGGGGTATGGAAAGCCGGTAACGACGAGGTCGTCTCCGCCATTCATAAAGCACTGGAAGTCGGCTATCGCTCCATTGATACCGCAGCCGCCTATAAAAATGAGGACGGCGTGGGCAAAGCGCTGGCCAGCGCTGGTGTGTCACGCGATGAGTTATTTATCACCACCAAACTGTGGAATGATGACCAGAAGCGTCCCGCGGAGGCACTCCAGGAGAGCCTGGACAAGCTGCAACTTGATTTCGTGGATCTGTATCTGATGCACTGGCCAGTGCCGGCAATCGATCACTATGTCGAGGCCTGGAAAGGGATGATTGACCTGCAAAAAGCCGGGCTGGTGAAGAGTATCGGGGTCTGTAATTTCCAGGTCCACCATCTGCAGCGCCTGATTGATGAGACGGGTGTTGCCCCGGTCATCAACCAGATCGAACTGCACCCGTTGCTGCAGCAGCGCCAGCTGCACTCATGGAATGCGACCCACAAAATTCAGACCGAATCCTGGAGCCCATTGGCGCAAGGTGGCGAAGGGGTCTTCGATCAGAAAATTATCCGCGATCTGGCCGATAAGTATGGCAAAACCCCGGCACAGATTGTCATTCGCTGGCATCTGGACTGCGGCCTGGTGGTGATCCCGAAATCCGTGACGCCGGCGCGTATCGCGGAGAACTTCGCGGTGTGGGATTTCCGTCTGGATAAAGACGAGCTGGGTGAGATTGCGAAGCTGGATAAAGGCAAGCGTTTAGGGCCGGATCCCGATCAGTTTGGCGGGTAATGCCTCAAACGAGCCCGGTCTTCCGCCGGGCTCGTTTTAATCTATAAACCGGACTGACATATCGCCTCTCCGGGCAGGTCATGCAATGTGCAAATGACGTTATACGCTTTGCCTTCAAGTTCATGTGGTCCACCGGGACCGCCGCCTAATTCTGCTTCATATTCCTTTCCGTTGGCACTCATCTGGAGCGAGGTGTGATACATCCAGTCCAGCGGACCTATCGGCAGAAAAAAGATCCACTCATGCTGGCCCTGAAAACCAAAACGCCCCTTGTCGTCAGAAAGCGTCTGCTCACGCTCTAACGTTATTTTAGCGCCCGGCACTGGCTTACCTGTGCGGTCGATTAGTCGTCCTTCCACCTCTGGCTGTGTCTGGCGGTGCATTATGCAACTGCTTAACGTCAGAGCAATCAACATCGCCCCTGCTATCTTCCCTGGTTTCATTTTGGGTCTCCTTCCCTTGTGCTGCTATCTGAATTTCCCAGTCCGGAAGACAAAAAAAGCCGGGTAGCGGCTTCGCCTTACCCGGTCTGAATGTCGGAATGTAGGCCCGGTAAGCGCAGCGCCACCGGGCATTTTTACCGTTTAACCGATCTTACGTTTTACACCCTTCTTCGCAGTCGCCCCGGCGTTCGAACGTTGATGCACAATCGGCGTGTGCTTGGTCAGGGCCGGACGGGTGTTGCGGTTCTGGCGACGCGCTTCGCGCATTTCATCCAGCGTAGGCGCAGGCACCAGGCAGTCGCGACGTGAGCCGATCAGGTGCTTTTTCCCCATCTCTTCCAGCGCCTGGCGGATCAGCGGCCAGTTAGCCGGATCGTGATAACGCAGCAGGGCTTTATGCAGACGACGCTGTTTGTCACCTTTCGGGATCACCACATCTTCACTCTTATAACCAATCTTGCCCAGCGGGTTCTTGCCGGTGTAATACATGGTGGTCGAGTTCGCCAGCGGTGACGGGTAGAAGTTCTGCACCTGATCCAGACGGAAGCGACGCTGCTTCAGCCACAGCGCCAGGTTCACCATATCCTCATCACGCGTACCCGGGTGGGCAGAGATGAAGTATGGGATCAGGTACTGCTCTTTCCCGGCCTGTTTCGAATAGGTATCGAACAGCTCTTTAAAGCGGTCATAGCTGCCCATCCCCGGCTTCATCATCTTCGACAGCGGGCCTTCTTCGGTATGCTCAGGGGCAATCTTCAGATAACCGCCCACGTGGTGGGTGGCCAGCTCTTTGATGTAGCGCGGATCTTCCACGGCGATGTCGTAGCGCACCCCGGAAGCGATCAGGATCTTCTTGATGCCTTTCAGGTCGCGGGCGCGACGGTAGAGGTTGATCGTCGGCTCGTGGTTGGTGTCCATGTGCTCGCAAATGCTCGGATAGACACAGGACAGACGACGGCAGGTCTGCTCCGCACGCGGTGACTTACAGCGCAGCATATACATGTTGGCCGTCGGGCCACCCAGATCGGAGATCACGCCGGTAAAGCCCGGTACGGTGTCGCGAATGGCTTCGATCTCGTTGACAATCGACTCTTCGGAACGGCTCTGGATAATGCGGCCTTCGTGCTCGGTAATGGAGCAGAAGGAGCAACCGCCGAAGCAGCCGCGCATGATGTTGATCGAGAAGCGGATCATCTCGTAGGCCGGAATGCGGCTGGTACCGTATGCCGGGTGCGGTACACGCTTGTACGGCAGAGCAAAAACGCTGTCCATCTCTTCGGTAGAGAGCGGGATCGCTGGCGGGTTGAGCCAGATATAACGCTCGCCGTGTTTTTGCATCAGCGCACGGGCACAGCCCGGGTTGGTTTCATGGTGCAGAATACGGGAGGCGTGAGCGTAGAGCACTTTGTCCGCTTTGACTTTCTCAAAAGACGGCAGCAGCACGTAGGTCTTTTCCCACGGCTTTGGACGCGGAGGCTGAACGGTGATGGCTTTCGCTTCGGCTTTCTTCGGCTCAACAGGCTTGTTATCCGCACACGGCAGATCTTCGCCGTACGGGTGCGGGATCGGGTCGATTTTGCCTGGCATATCGATGATACGGGAATCTACCCCGCTCCAGCCCGGCAGAGCCTCTTTCACCATGATCGCGGTGTTGCGCACGTCGCGGATGTTACCTACCGGCTCGCCCTGAGACAGACGGTGCGCCACTTCTACCAGCGGACGTTCGCCGTTGCCGAAGATCAGCATGTCGGCTTTGGAATCCACCAGCACCGAACGGCGCACGGTATCAGACCAGTAGTCATAATGCGCGGTACGGCGCAGGCTCGCTTCGATGCCACCCAGGATGACCGGCACGTCTTTCCATGCTTCTTTGCATCGTTGGGTGTAGACGAGCGTCGCGCGGTCCGGGCGTTTACCCGCCACGTTATCGGGGGTGTAGGCGTCGTCGTGACGCAGTTTGCGGTCGGCAGTGTAGCGGTTGATCATCGAGTCCATGTTGCCCGCGGTGACGCCAAAGAACAGGTTTGGTTTACCGAGGCGCATAAAGTCCTCTTTGCTGTTCCAGTCCGGCTGGGCAATGATCCCGACGCGGAAGCCCTGGGCTTCAAGCATGCGACCACAGATCGCCATGCCAAAGCTCGGGTGATCGACGTAGGCGTCGCCGGTCACCAGAATAATGTCGCAGCTGTCCCAGCCAAGTTGGTCCATCTCTTCACGAGACATCGGCAGGAAGGGTGCCGGTCCAAAGCAGGCCGCCCAGTACTGGGGCCAGGAGAAGAGGTCACGATCCGGCTGGATCAGGGAAATGGCGCTCATAATGCTTCCGAAGAAAAAATAGACAAAAGGAGCGGGATTATACGCTGGATCATTGGGGGAATTGAAGGAGTATTGTGCGGGGTGTTGTCCCCTCACCCCGGCCCTCTCCCCAAAGGGGCGAGGGAGAAAGAGGGCACCGAGCAGTTCCCTCTCCCCAAAGGGGCGAGGGAGAAAGAGGGCACCGAGCAGTTCCCTCTCCCCAGAGGAGCGAGGGTGAAAGCGTGCACCGGGCAGTTCCCTCTCCCCAGAGGAGCGAGGGTGAAAGCGTGCACCGAGCAGTTCCCTCTCCCCAGAGGAGCGAGGGTGAAAGCGTGCACCGGGCAGTTCCCTCTCCCCAGAGGAGCGAGGGTGAAAGCGTGCACCGGGCAGTTCCCTCTCCCCAGAGGAGCGAGGGTGAAAGCGTGCGCCGATCGGTCCCCTCTCCCCTTTGGGGAGAGGGTTAGGGTGAGGGGAAAAATTTACGGCGCTGGATTGATTAACATTTGCCCAACCGAACCGCGATCCATCATCTCCAGCGTCTGGCTGTGGAACAGGAACGGGAAGTGTGGCCAGGAGGGCTGACCGTAATAAACCAGCAGTTCAACCTGCCCGTCGACCCAGACGGTATCTTTCCAGCCTCTGTCTTCCGGGAATGGCATGGCGCCGTTGACGTTGCGCACCAGGAATTTCACCCCTTCGATATGGAACGACTGCGGCATGTCGGCACGGACCGTCCAGCGTTCCCAGGTGCCCTGTTGAGCGGTGATATCAATGCGGTTCACATCCCACAGCTGGCCGTTAATGCCTGGATCGTCACCAAGGCTGATATCCCGGCTGCGCACCGGCGTCCCGCTCAGCACGTCTTCCGGCAGCAGGCGCATCGGCAGGGTATCGGTCACCAGCGGCAGAAGGCCGGTTGGACGCAGGGTCAACACCAGGGTCGAGATCAGAATGCTCGACGGTTCAAAGAAGCCGCGCAGACGGTCAACGATGCTCGCCGCCTCGCCACAGGTGATCGACACTTCGTCGCCGTTGGTCATATCCACCAGGATTTCGCGGCGCTCGCCCGGCGCCAGCGCCAGCTGTTTAACCGGCACCGGGGCCGGTAAGAACCCCTGATCCCCGGCAATCACGTGCAGCGCCCGGCCATCACTCATCTGCAATTGATAGCGCCGCGAGTTGGAAGCATTCAGCAGACGCAGGCGCACCCAGCCGCGGGATACCTCGACATAGGGACTTTGCGCGCCGTTCACCATCAGCGTATCACCGACAAAACCGCCGCTGCCCGGCTCGCTGTACTCCGGCGTACCGAAGTTATCCAGCCGCTTATCCTGAATAATGATTGGGAAGTCATCAACCCCGTAGTGATTCGGGATCGGCAGGGATTTGCTGATCTCATCCTCCACCAGCCACATCCCCGCCAGGCCGGTATAGACCTGCTGCGCGGTGCGGTTTGGAGTGTTAGCGTGATACCAGAGAGTCGCCGCGTTCTGGCGAACGGGCAGTACCGGCGCCCAGTCAGCGCTCGGGGACATCATGCGCGGCGCACCGCCCAGCAGCGGGCCTGGTACCTGCAAACCGCTGATGGTCATGGCGACGTTCTCTGCCAGGCGGTTGCTGTAGATCAGTTTGACGTCATCCCCGCTCCAGACGCGAACGGTCGGACCAAGGTAACGCCCGTTAACGCCCCAGACGTTCGCCCGCGTCCCCTGGGTGAACGACCAGTGGGTACGCTGCAACGTCAGGAACAGCGGCTGACCGCGGCGGGATTCGAGTAACGGCGGGATGGGCAGCGGTTGCTGCTGCCCGGCGGCGTTTGCCCTCAGCGGAACCGCACCTGCACAAAGGGCGATACCCGATGCCTGAATAAACTGACGGCGACTGAGTGACATATTAGCTCCATGTATAAACGTACTAACAACGCGGGAAGTCGTTTTCCCTGCAAACCGGCTTAAACCCTGCCAGCGGCTTCGCGTTCTGCGACTTCTTTATCGAGTTCAGCGATTTTGTTCAGCATTAATTCGCGGCAATGGGCCGCCAGCTCACGCACCTGATCTTTGCCATATTTACTGACATCGACCGGTGGCAGCATCTCGACGATAACCAGGCCGTTATGCAGGCGGTTCAGGTTAATCTTATTCGATGTGTTGGAAACACACACCGGAATAATCGGTACACCTGCCGCAATTGCGGCGTGAAACGCGCCAGTTTTAAACGGCAGCAGGCCGCGACCGCGGCTACGGGTCCCTTCCGGGAACATCCAGATGGAGATTCTGCGTTTTTTGAAGTGGTTTACCACCTCAGCAATGGTGCCGTGCGCTTTGGCGCGGTTGTTACGGTCGATCAGCAGGTTGCCGGTCAGCCAGTAGAGCAGGCCGAAGAACGGCACCCACAGCAGGCTTTTTTTGCCCACGGTGACGGTAGGTGGCTGAACGATTTTTGCCGCGGTCACCATATCGTAGTTGTTCTGATGGTTGCCGATATAGATAGCGTTGCCATGTTTCTCTGCCCCTTCTGGCAGACGCGTTTCGACTTTCAGGCCAAACAGCGGCCCCAGACGGGCAAACATGTGGCCAAACGTGGCAACATGCTTTGGATTACGCGGGCTGAACAGGCAGTAAATACAGCCGAAGATACAGACCAGAATGCAGTAAATAACGGCAAGAATAGAACGAACAATTAATAGCATAGCGACCTCAAAAACCCCTGACAGTTGACGATTATACTGCAACTATAAGCGGTTAACTGCTTTGATTTTATACCCGTCATACTTATGTGCAGGACAAAACGGTAAACCGTTTTGTCCTGCATCTCGCATTGTTTAGGGGTGTATAACGGATGTTTTTTTACGGCTCCCCCTCCTGAACGAAGGGGGAAGCGCGGTTACGCTTCGTTGTCGTCCGCGGTCGCCCGCTGCGGAGAGTCGATCTCCACGCGGTCAATGCGTTGCAGGCCGCGCATCAACGACCCTTTACGTCCACGTTCGCCCACCACTTTTTGTAGCTCTTCCGGGCGCAGTTTGATTTTGCGTTTACCCACGTGAATGGTCAGGGTGCTCTGCGGCGGCAGGATAAAGAGGTGCGCCAGGCTATCTGCGCCTGAGGCCGCTTCTGCCGCCGAGATGTTGATGATCTTGTTGCCCTTGCCTTTCGACAGCTGCGGCAGGTCGCTGAGCGGGAACATCAACATCCGGCCAGCAGCGGAGATCGCCAGCAGCATATCGCTCTCGTTCTCAATCACCAGCGGTGCCATCACCCGGGCGTTATCCGGCAGGCTAATCAACGCCTTGCCCGCGCGGTTACGCGAGATCAGATCGTTAAAGGTACAGATAAAGCCGTAGCCCGCATCGGAGGCGAGCAGCAGCTTCTGCTCCTCGCCTTCCATCATCATATGCTCAATGGTCGCACCCGGCGGCAGCGTCAGCTTGCCGGTCAGCGGCTCGCCCTGCCCGCGCGCCGACGGCAGCGTGATCGGATCGATGGCGTAGCTGCGCCCGGTAGTGTCGATAAAGGCCACCGGCTGGTTGCTCTTACCCTTCACCGCGGCTTTGAAGCTGTCGCCCGCTTTGTAACTCAGGCCCGGCGCGTCGATATCGTGCCCCTTGGCGCTACGAACCCAGCCGCTTTGAGACAGCACGATGGTCACCGGCTCGGACGGCTGCATGTCATGCTCGCTCATCGCTTTCGCTTCTTCGCGCTCGTGCAGCGGAGAACGACGGTCGTCGCCAAACGCGTCGGCGTCGGCCTGCAGCTCTTTTTTCAGCAGGGTGTTCATCTTGCGCTCGGACGCCAGAATCGCCTGCAGCTGATCGCGCTCTTTTTCCAGCTCGTTCTGCTCACCGCGGATTTTCATCTCTTCCAGTTTGGCGAGATGACGCAGCTTCAGCTCGAGGATGGCTTCCGCCTGGGTTTCGCTGATACCAAAGCGCGACATCAGCGCCGGCTTCGGCTCATCCTCAGTACGGATGATCTCGATCACTTCGTCGATATTCAGGAACGCCACCAGCAAACCTTCGAGGATATGCAGGCGCTTAAGCACTTTCTCCAGGCGATGGTTCAGACGACGGCGCACGGTATCGCGGCGGAACGTCAGCCATTCAGAGAGGATCTCCAGCAGATTTTTCACCGCCGGACGACCGTCCAGCCCGATCATGTTCAGGTTGATACGGTAGCTTTTTTCCAGATCGGTGGTGGCGAACAGGTGATTCATCACCGGCTCCATGTCCACACGGTTGGAGCGCGGCACGATCACCAGACGGGTCGGGTTTTCGTGGTCGGATTCGTCGCGCAGGTCGTCCACCATTGGCAGCTTTTTATTGCGCATCTGGGCGGCGATCTGTTCCAGCACTTTCGCGCCGGAGACCTGGTGTGGCAGCGCAGTGATCACTACCGCGCCGTCCTCTTTCGTCCACACCGCACGCATGCGCACGGAGCCGCGACCGTTCTGGTAGATTTTGCGGATCTCCGCGCGGGAGGTGATGATCTCCGCTTCGGTCGGATAGTCCGGCCCCTGGACGATATCCAGCAGCTCGTCCAGCGTGGTTTTCGGCTGCTCAATCAGGGTGATCGCCGCTTTCGCCACTTCACGCAGGTTGTGCGGCGGGATATCCGTCGCCATCCCCACGGCAATACCGGTGGTGCCGTTCAGCAGAATGTTCGGCAGACGGGCAGGCAGCATCTTCGGCTCCTGCATGGTGCCGTCGAAGTTCGGTACCCACTCCACGGTGCCCTGGCCCAGCTCGCTGAGCAGCAGTTCGGCATATTTAGAGAGACGGGATTCGGTGTAACGCATCGCCGCGAACGACTTCGGATCGTCCGGCGCACCCCAGTTACCCTGGCCGTCCACCAGTGGATAGCGGTACGAGAACGGCTGGGCCATCAGCACCATCGCTTCATAACAGGCGCTGTCGCCGTGCGGATGGTATTTACCCAGCACGTCACCCACGGTACGGGCGGATTTTTTAAACTTGGCGCTGGCATTCAGACCCAGCTCAGACATCGCATAAACGATGCGGCGCTGAACGGGTTTCAGCCCATCACCGATAAACGGCAACGCCCTGTCCATGATGACGTACATGGAGTAGTTCAGGTAGGCGTTTTCCGTGAATTCATGTAGCGCGAGGCGCTCTGCCATATCGCTCATTAAATGGGATTCCTCAACTCAGAAACCAGTTGGTTTCAGGCAATATTGCCGCAGATACTACCTCATCTGGCGAGTCGAGTCACAGAGAAAAAGGGGCCGCACCGGCGGCCCCTTTGTGGGTTATTTATTCAGCTTGATAACCTGTTTCACGTCGATTTCGAAATCGTTCCACTCTTTGTCAACTTTACCCTGCAGCTCAACCTTATCCTGCGGGGTGACGGTCACGCCGTTCCAGCGCTTATTGTCGATCTCGACGTTCACCGTGCCGCTCTCATCGCGGAAGGTGTAGCGGTCGTCGGAGAGGCGCTCGGTGATGTTGCCGCGCAGTTTCACCCAGCTATCGTCCTTCAGATCCTTGACCTTTGCTGCGGTGGTGAGGTTGGCGTCGTTATCGACAAAACCGCCCTGCTGGGTTTGCGTCTGGGTTGCCGTCGCCGACGGGCCGTTAAACCCGCCCTGAGCCGCAAAAACCGGCGCAGTGGTGATCATCATGATGGCAGCAATAGCAGCGTATTTTTTCATCTTAACTCTCCCTTTAATGTCGTTTCGCAATCCATTAAACAGGGTAAACCTTAACAACTTCTTAAGCGGAAAATTTAAATTTTTTTACTGTACAGCGGAGCGTGACAGAGGGTTTACTGGCCTTATCAGGGAGGGAACATGCGCATTTTACTGGTAGAAGACGACAAGCTGATTGGCGACGGCATTAAGGCCGGACTGACGAAACTGGGCTTTAGCCTGGACTGGTTCACCGAAGGTGAAACCGGCAGAGCGGCGCTCTACAGCGCCCCCTATGACGCCGTGGTGCTCGATCTGACCCTGCCCGGCATTGACGGGCTGCAAATCCTGCGCGAATGGCGGGAACAGGGCCGCAGCGAGCCGGTGTTGATCCTGACCGCACGGGATGCGCTCAACCAGCGCGTCGAGGGGTTGCGTCTGGGTGCCGACGATTATCTCTGTAAACCCTTTGCGCTTATCGAAGTGGCCGCCCGCCTTGAGGCGCTGGTACGTCGCAGCCACGGGCAGGCGCGCAGCGAACTGCGCCACGGCGGCGTGACGCTCGATCCCAGCCGGTTGGTGGCCAGCCTCAATGGCGAAACCCTGGTGCTCAAGCCCAAAGAGTTCGCCCTGCTGGAGCTGTTAATGCGCAACGCGGGCCGCGTGCTGCCGCGCAAACTGATCGAAGAGAAGCTCTATACCTGGGACGACGAGGTCTCCAGCAACGCCGTGGAGGTCCACGTTCACCATCTGCGCCGCAAGCTCGGCAGCGATTTTATCCGCACCGTGCACGGCATCGGTTATACCCTGGGTGACGCATGAAACTGACCCAACGCCTGAGCCTCAAGCTGCGGCTGACGCTGCTGTTCCTTGCCCTGTCGCTAACCGCCTGGTTTGCCGCCAGCCTTGTCGCCTGGCAGCAGACCCGCGATACGCTCGATAAGCTGTTTGACACCCAGCAGATGCTGTTTGCCAAACGGCTGCTGACCATGGATCTGGACGAAATCCACGCCCCGGAACGGATGCGCGAGGTGCCAAAGAAAGCGAAACATGGGCGCCTGGACGACGATGCGCTGGCCTTCGCCATTTACACTCCCGACGGCAGGATGGTGCTGAATGACGGTGAAAACGGGCGCGACATCCCGTATCACTATCGCCGGGATGGGTTTGATAACGGCCAACTCAACGACGATAACGATGAATGGCGATTCTTATGGCTCACCGCGCCGGACGGCAAATACCGGGTCGTGGTCGGCCAGGAGCATGAGTACCGCCAGGAGATGGCGCTGGATGTGGTCAGATCGCAGTTTACCCCCTGGCTGGTGGCGCTGCCGATCATGCTGCTGGTGTTGATTGTCTTGTTAAGCCGTGAGCTCAGGCCGCTGAAAAAGCTGAGCCAAACCCTGCGCGCCCGCACTCCCGACGCCACCGACCGGCTGGCAACCCAGGGCGTGCCCATTGAAGTGCGCCCGGTGGTTGACGCGCTCAATCAGCTGTTTGCCCGCACGCAGGCGATGATGGCCCGCGAACGCCGCTTCACCTCGGATGCCGCCCACGAGCTGCGCAGCCCGCTCACCGCCCTGAAAGTGCAGACCGAAGTGGCGCAACTGTCGCTGGACGATCCGCAGGCGCAGGCGAAAGCCCTGACCCAACTGCACGCCGGCATCGACCGGGCCTCGCGGCTGGTTGAGCAACTCCTGACGTTGTCGCGCCTGGATTCGCTGGAGAGCCTGGACGATGTTGAGCCCCTTAACATGGCCGATTTACTGCAGTCGGTGGTGATGGACAGTTATCATCCGGCGCAGCAGGCCGGGATCGAGATCCGCCTGAACATCCTCGACCCACAGGTCACCCGCACCGGGCAGCAGCTTCTCCTGAGCCTGCTGGTGCGTAACTTGCTGGATAACGCCGTACGCTACAGCCCGCGGGGTAGCCGGGTGGAAGTCACGCTCGACACCCACAGCGTTATCGTGCGTGACAACGGCCCGGGTATTGCCCCTGATGCCCTGACGCGGATCGGGGAGCGTTTTTATCGTCCGCCCGGCCAGGATCAGACCGGCAGCGGCCTGGGTCTGTCGATTGTGAAGCGCATCGCCGCCCTGCACCGGATGACGGTCACGCTGGGCAATGGGCAGGACGGTGGATTTGAAGCCAGAATCAGCTGGTAGGCATTATTGCTTTTTCAGCAAAAGACTTTGCACATTTTGCTAATTTCACCGCACCGCTGTCGCGCGTAGAATGGCCCTCAGACTCGCTACTCTGAGGACAACTTAATGAGCAATATTCTGATTATCAACGGTGCGAAAAAATTCGCCCACTCCAATGGCCAACTGAATGACACCCTGACCGAGGTCGCGGATGGTTTCCTGCGCGACGCCGGGCATGATGTTAAGGTGGTGCGCACCGACGGTGAGTACGATATCCAGGCCGAAGTGCAGAACTTCCTCTGGGCTGACGTCGTTATCTGGCAGATGCCTGGCTGGTGGATGGGCGCACCATGGACCGTGAAAAAGTACATGGACGATGTCTTTACCGAAGGCCACGGCGCGCTCTATGCCAGCGATGGCCGTACCCGCTCTGATGCGTCGAAGAAATACGGCTCCGGCGGCCTGATTCAGGGAAAAAAATACATGCTCTCCCTGACCTGGAATGCCCCGATGGAAGCCTTCACCGAAGAAGATCAGTTCTTCCACGGCGTGGGCGTTGACGGTGTTTATCTGCCGTTCCACAAGGCCAATCAGTTCCTGGGGATGGAAGCGCTGCCGACCTTTATCACCAACGACGTAATCAAAATGCCGGATGTGCCACGCTATATCGCAGAATATCGCAAGCATCTCGCGGAAATTTTTGCTTAACTGGTGGCATGTTATCAGGAGAAATGACCATGCTTACCGTTATTGCTGAAATTCGCACCCGTCCTGGACAACATCACCGTCAGGCGGTGCTGGATCAGTTCGCAAAAATTATCCCGACCGTTTTAGAAGAGGCAGGCTGCCACGGCTACGCGCCGATGGTGGACACCGCCGCAGGCGTCAGCTTCCAGACCACAGCCCCGGACTCGATTGTGATGGTTGAACTGTGGGAAACCGTGGCCCACCTCGAAGCCCACCTGCAGACCCCACATATGAAAGCGTGGAGCGAGGCGGTGAAAGGGGATGTTCTGGAAACCCATATCCGTATTCTGGAAAACGGGGTCTAACCTCCCCGTATCGCCGGGCGGCGCTGCGTTTGCCCGGCCTGGGTTTTGCTGGTCCGGTAAGCGAAGCGCTACCGGGTAAAACGGCACCACATCGAAAGCCTGGTTGCGTAACGCTACCGGGCTTTTTTTATCACCGTGAGACTCACCTGCTATGCTTATTCCTGATTTCATTGTTATCTGGAGGAAGGAATGGGAATTTTTAACTTCGTTAAAGAAGCAGGTGAAAAGCTGTGGGACAACCTGACCGATCACAAAGGTCAAAGCGATAAAGTCTCTGAGCATCTTAAAAAACTCAACATCCCGGGTGCCGATAAGGTGCAGGTCAACGTCAACGACGGTAAGGCCGTAGTGACAGGCGACGGGCTCACCCAGGAGCAGAAAGAAAAAATTCAGGTCGCAGTGGGGAACATTGCGGGCGTCAGCGAGGTGGAAAACACCATCACCGCAACCGACACCCAGCATGAGGCCACCTACTACACGGTAAAATCGGGCGATACCTTAAGCGCCATCTCCAAAACCGTGTATGGCGATGCGTCGAAATACAACAAAATCTTTGAAGCCAACCGACCTATGCTCTCCAGCCCCGATAAAATTTATCCAGGGCAGACGCTGCGTATTCCTGAAGCCTGAAACGTAACGTCAATTTAGCGTCACATCGAGGGAAAAGGATGAAGATAGCCTGTCTGGGCTGGGGTTCATTGATATGGAAAAGCGGCCCACTCCCCGTCGCCGGGGAGTGGCAAACCGACGGTCCGTCGCTGCCCGTGGAATTTTCCCGGGTCAGCGATGGCGGTGAACTGGCGACGGCCATCTGTATGAACGCACCCGCCGTGCCGGTGCTCTGGGCGTGGCTCGACGCGGAAACGCTGAGCGTTGCCTGTCAGGCTTTGCGCGAACGCGAGGGGATCCCCGAGGAACGCTGTGACGGCATTGGCTCGTTGTTGATTGCTGGCCGCCCTACCGGTTTGCTCTCAGAATGGGCGGTGGAGAGAGGCATCGAGGCGGTGATCTGGACCGGGCTGCCGCCACGAAGCGCCTCGCTGGAGGGACGCGTCCCCACCGTAGACGAAGCCATTGTCTATCTGGACAGCCTGAGCGGTGAGGCCCGTCAGCACGCGCGGGACTATATTGACCAGGTGCCGGAACAAATCGACACCCCCTACCGGCGGGTCATCAAAGATGTGCTGGGGTGGTGATATCCTCACCCCAGCCGTTTTTTACCAGTACAATTTCCAGCTCTGGGTAAAGCGCACCAGGGCTTCAACGTAGAAGTAATCCCCCCAACTGGCGCACTCATCCACCCCTTTGTTGCTGGCGAGGTGATAGACCGAGTGCTTCAACAGGCCGTTGCCCTTCTCCTCTTTGCCCATCAGATAGTGCTTCGTCAGGGAGGACATAATCCCTTTCGCCCATGCCAGATAGCGCTCGCGGTCCGGGTCGGTCACCGGCAGATGCTTCACCAGCTCCAGCAGACCACACACCGCAATCGCCGCCGATGACGAATCGCGCAAGGCATCCGTGCCCACAAGGGCCAGATCCCAGTGACAGACGTAATCCTCCGGCAGGCGATTGAGGAAGTAGTTCGCCAGCCGTTTCGACAGGGCGATCATCGTCGCGTCGCCGGTATAGATGTAGCTCAGCAGGAAGCCGTAGATCCCCCACGCCTGGCCGCGCGACCAGCAGGAGTCATCCGCATAGCCCTGCTGGGTATTGCCGTAGCGCGGCGCGCCGGTAACTACGTCCATATAGTAGGTGTGGAAGGTCGAGGCGTCTTCGCGGATAAGGTAGGTTGCCGCCTGCATGACATGCGCTCTGGCGGCCTCGGCAAAGCGCGGATCGCCGGTCTGCTCGGTCGCCCAGTAGAGCAGCGGCAGGTTCATGTTGCAGTCGATGATCATCCGCCCGGCCTGTTCCGGGTCGGCCAGATCGCCCCAGGCCTGGATAATCTTCGCTTTTTCGTGGAAGCGTTCCAGCAGCGCTTCGGCGGCCAGCAGCGAGAAACCGCGCGCCTCACGGCTGCCGGTCAACCGCCAGTCTGCCACGCAGGAGAGCGTGTAGAGAAAGCCGAGATCGTGGGTGTTGGTGTCGCTGCGCCCGGCGATGCGCAGGCCAAACGAGCGGGTATGTTTCTCGGCCATGGCGCGGAATTTCTCCTCGCCGCTCATCTCCCACGCCAGCCAAAGCTGCCCGGTCCAGAAGCTGGTGGTCCACTCGACGTTCTCCGTCAGCGGGTAGTACCCCTCCTTGCAGGTTTCTGCCGGGAATTTGTCGCCGAACTCCGTTAAATGACGGCTAATCAGGTCGAGGACGTGGCTGCGCGCCGAGCTTAGCTCATCGCTAAACGCGCGTTCATCCACGGGCGCGGGAATATCGGCCAGATGTTCCTCGGTGATATGACTTAACATAATTCGATTCCTTCTTTGACGGCGTAAATTAGTGGTGTTCTGCAACGTTCAGCGTTTTAGCGCCGCGCCATTTGCTCTGGCAGGCGGATAACGTAAACGCAGAAATAAGGGTAAAGGTCAGCGCCGTGGCGCCCATGATGATATAGGTCTGCTCAAAGCCGATGCGGTCATACATATAACCGGCGGGTGACGACACCACGACGTTGCCGACGTAAAGCATCGCCTGATAGCCCAGCAGATACATGGTGGCGTTTACGCGCTTATCGAAATGCTCGGCAATATATTTGAATACCGACACCAGCAGGAGGCAGATTTCCAGGCCGTACAGCGGCTTAAGAACCGAAATTAACAGATGGGAGTCGCACATCCCGGAAATAATCAGTCGCGCCCCGACAATCAGACCGACGATCAATAATCCACGCTTCGCGCCGATAAAGTTCACGAACAGCGGGATCACCATATACATCACGAACTCCATGCCCGACTGCACGGTGCCGAGATAGCCAAATACCGCGTTGCCCTGGTGAACATCATCGAAGAAGGTAACGAAATAGCGGGAGAACTGCTGTTCGGCGATAAACATCATCCACGCCACGCCCGCCACATACAGGCAGAACGCCCAGAACTTGCGGCTGCGCAGTAAGGCATAGACATCAGCTGGCGCGATTTTCTCTTTGGTCAGCACCTCACCGGCATGCTCGGAGTTAGTATTCACCTTCAGGCTCAGCAGGACGATGAGCATAATCACCGACGCCACGCTGCCCATAATAAAATTGTACGCTGGCGAAAGGTTAAACAGCAGGCCGGAAAACGAGGAGGCCACCGCCCAGCCGAGCGATCCCCACATGCGGATCTGCCCAAACTCCATGCCATTCAGGCGGCTGAAACGGTCGGAATAGGATTCGCACGCCGCCACGCCCGCATACCAGGCGAAGCTTAAATAGAGCGCGCCGATAATAATCCCCAGCATGGTGTTAGACATTAATAACGGCTGGTAGACGTAAATAAAGAACGGCGCCATCAGGGCAGACATCGCTACCACAAAATAGAGCAGGTATTTGCTCATGCCGATCTTATCCAGAATATAGCCGTAGATCGGTTTGAGAATAACGGAGAAGATGCCGTTCACCGCAAATACGGTGCCGATCACCGACCCGCTGAGATTGGCTTTTTGTCCGAGCCAGATTGCCAGCAGACCAATACTTGCCGACCAGGTAAAGAAATAGAGAAAGATAAAACTGCTGATTTTGTAATATTCAGTTTTGTTATTCATACCATCCTCGCCGATATCCAGGGTAAGGGCTTTATAAAATGAACGACAGCTGACGTTCGCTTCCAGGCACGCGAATGACGACCTGGTTATTGTTGATGTCCAGTTGAGGGGGTTCTGTCCTGTTTTTATTGTTAACGGAGGCCGTCACCGCGCAGCAGAGCCAGCTCTCGCCCTGTGGAACTGTGGTGGCGAGTACCGGAATGGCGGCGCAGTCGGCAAACATGACGCTGCTGTTTGGCGGCGTTACTACGCAGTCCGGCTGGCGGGTAACGGCAGGTGAGAGATCGACAATGGCGCTGCTGCCGTTAGCTGCACTCAGATAACTGCCCCGTTCGCTCAGCTGCGGTTCGGTTTTCATCACCGCAAATCCACCTTCAACCGTTTGCAATGTGCGGGCGCTGTTGATGCGGTGCAGACGCAGATGCCACTCACCAAAGGGCACCAGCCAGCTCTCGATATGAACGTCATGCCACGGCGACCAGCGCGAAAAGATGTAATTCTCATCGATGCGGACCGCTTCGCACTCGCGGCGTCCGCGGAAGTAGTTATCGCCGTCGGCCAGCAGCAGCATGGAGTCACAGGCGGCATGCTTAAGGCCGAAACGCCCGCGCTCAATGGTGAAACCGAAACGGCTGGAGTAGGCAAATTTGGTGTATTTCGCCTCGGTGTTGACGTAGTTGTTCAGCTCCAGCTGCCCGGCGGTGAGCAGGGTGACATGATCGGTGTGGATCAGGATCTGCTGGGCATGGGGAATGACGCGCGTTTCAGCAAGCGTGGGCAGCGGCTGCTCGTCGGCCTGCCAGAACGGATGGCTCTCCGGCAGGGCCAGGATCAGATAGGTTTTCAGCGCCCAGTAGGGCGAACCAGGGGAGTTATAATCTTCGCACATCGCCAGGTTCGGGTAGGCAAAGCCGAGGGTCAGGATCCCGTCGCGATCGGTAATCGGCTGCTGCTGCCACCAGCGCAAATGACGGAGGATAATCCCCTTCACGATGCCCGGCGTGAACACCTCCAGCCCGGAGAAGGCCACTGCGCTCCAGAAGGCGACCATCGCGAAGCGGTAGGTCAGGCTGCGGCCAAAGGGCACCGAGGCGCCGTCGGGAGCAGACATATAAATAAAGTCTTCGGCAAACAGGGCGGATCGCTGACGCAGCACCTCTGACCGCGCCTCATCGCCGCTCAGAGTGGCGTAGATCAGGCCGTAGAAGTGAAACGCCATTGAGATGTAGTAATCCTTTGGCCGCCCCGGGCCGTCGGAGTACCAGCCATCGCCCAGATAATAGGCATCCATCATCGCAAAGCGGCGATCGATGGCCTGCTGGTCATAAGGCAGTCCGGCACGCTTAAAGCCGAGCTGTACCATGATGGCGAAGTAGTTCCAGTTGCTGTCCGGCATCGTCGCGTCGGTGATTTGGTTCAGCCAGGCGTGCAGGTTCATCAGTTCACGTTCGCTAAACCGTTCGGTAAGGTTCTCCTGCAACAGCGCCAGCCCCAGACCATAGGCCGCCATCTCCACCAGACGCTGATCGTAAGGCCCCGCCTCGCCCCAGTAACCTGCGCTGTGCGGGTCGGTGCCCTGTTTAATGGCGGCGATGTATTTGTCGCTGTACGGGGTGCTGTCGCCGGCGGCCATCAGCGGAAACAGCCCCCACAATACGCGGGACAGCCCCTCCATCTGCGCAACATCCGTGGCGTAGTGCGCGCTGGTGTCGCCCAGCGAAAAGCGAGAACGGCCCGCCGGGAACTGCGTGTCTACCGCCGCAAGCAGGGTGTTCAGTGCCGCCACCAGATCCTGGCGGGATGACAACGGATTTGATTTTTCTTTGTTTGCCGCGCACATAGGTCCATCCTCGTAATCAACTGCGGCAAAGAATAGTTAATCAGCAAGGTGCAGAAATGTTAGCCGGGTCACAGGAGTGAGAGATGAATAAACCCGCAGTTAAGGAAATTTAAAAAGGTGGTTTATAAAGTGACAAGGAAAGGGAAAAGTTGAGTTTTATTGCACTATGCGTGAGACACCCACAGCGGAACATCTGGAGCTTATCGCCCTTAACGACACCATCGTGTCGTTCAGTCGTTTGTTCGCCAACACCGTGCGCTATCATCACTGGCACCAGTGTCTGGAAATTCTCTATGTCGAAGAAGGCTTTGGCGTGGCGATTGTCGATAACCGCCACTACACCATGCGCCCGGGGCGGCTGTTTTTCTTTCCGCCCTTTACCCTGCATAAGGTGATGGTGGATCCGCAGGCCGAAGCCAACTACCGCCGCACCATTATTCATCTCGACCAGCATGCGGTAATGAAGGCGCTGCGCGATTTTCCGCAGACCCAGCAGCGGCTACAGAAGCTGTCGCAACGCGGGGGAGAAGCCTGGGTGGCGGATATGGCGCACTGCCACAGCCATCTCGATCATCTCTTCAGCTGTTACTCGCCGCCGATGAACAGCGAGCGGATCGCCAGCCTGCTGATCGGCCTGTTTGCCATGCTGCCGCATGACGATGAAGGCCAGCCCGGCAACAGCCGCGGCATCGCCAGCCAGGTGATGTTCTGGCTTGATGAGCATTATCAGCAAAAATTCAGCCTTGATGCGCTGGCAGACGAGCTGGGGAAATCCCGCAGCTATGTGTCGCGGAAATTTCACGCCGAAACGGGGGAGAAGATCCACGATTACCTGAATACGTTACGCCTGCGTAAGGCCTGCGAGAGTCTGCTGCACTCTGATGCCAGCGTGCGGGATATCGCCGCACGGGTGGGGTTTTCCGATGTGACCTATTTTATCAGCGCCTTTAAAAAGGGCATCGGTGAGACGCCCCTGCAATACCGGAAGAATCACGGTGCGGCCTGAGCGCCTCGCCCCGGCTCTGCCCTGCGGTCAGAGGATGCAAACATTAAAAAAGGCAACCTGGGTTGCCTTTTTGCTATTACCTTGCCAGAGAGGATCAGCCTTCGATATCCGCGAGGTCGCCCTTCTCCTGCAGCCAGTTGCGACGATCTTCCGAGCGCTTCTTGGCCAGCAGCATGTCCATCACCGCGTTGGTCTGCTGCTCATCTTCATCGCTGATGGTCAACTGCACCAGACGGCGGGTGTTGGGATCGAGGGTGGTTTCACGCAGCTGTAACGGGTTCATCTCGCCCAGCCCTTTAAAGCGCTGCACGTTCGGTTTGCCCTTCTTACGCTTGAGCTGCTCCAGCACGCCCGCTTTCTCTTCTTCCGTCAGGGCGTAATAGACCTCTTTACCGAGATCGATACGGTACAGCGGCGGCAGCGCGACGTGGACGTGACCGTTTTTCACCAGCGTTCTGAAGTGCTTCACAAACAGCGCACACAGCAGGGTAGCGATGTGCAGACCATCGGAGTCCGCATCCGCGAGGATACAGATCTTGCCGTAACGCAGCTGGCTCAAATCCTCGCTATCAGGATCAATCCCGATTGCCACGGAGATGTCGTGCACCTCCTGCGACGCCAGCACCTCATCGGAAGAGACTTCCCAGGTGTTAAGGATCTTACCCTTCAGCGGCATGATCGCCTGATATTCACGATCGCGCGCCTGTTTGGCTGACCCGCCTGCGGAATCCCCTTCCACCAGGAACAGTTCGGTACGGTTCAGATCCTGCGCGGTGCAGTCCGCCAGCTTGCCCGGCAGCGCTGGGCCGCTGGTGAGCTTTTTACGCACCACTTTCTTCGCCGCACGCAGACGCCGCTGGGCGCTGGAGATGGCCATTTCGGCCAGCATTTCCGCTGCCTGCACGTTCTGGTTCAGCCACAGGCTGAAGGCATCTTTCACCACGCCCGAAACGAACGCCGCGCACTGGCGCGAGGAGAGACGCTCTTTGGTCTGCCCGGCAAACTGCGGATCCTGCATTTTGACCGACAGCACATAGGCGCAGCGCTCCCAGATATCTTCTGCTGACAGCTTCACGCCGCGCGGCAGGATATTGCGGTATTCACAAAACTCACGCATCGCGTCCAGCAGGCCCTGGCGCAGGCCATTAACGTGCGTTCCGCCCTGCATGGTCGGGATCAGGTTCACGTAGCTTTCGGTCAGCAGCTCGCCGCCTTCCGGCAGCCACAGCAGCGCCCAGTCTACCGCTTCCGTATCACCGGAAAAGTTACCGATAAACGGTTTTTCGGGCAGGGTGGGCAAACCGTTTACCGCTTCGGCCAGGTAGTCATTCAGGCCATCCTGATAACACCAGCGCTGCTCGCTGTTGTTAACCTCGTCCTTGAAGGTGATCTCCACCCCAGGACAGAGCACCGCTTTCGCTTTCAGAATGTGCGTTAAGCGCGAGACGGAGAAACGTGGGCTATCAAAAAAGCTTTCGTCCGGCCAGAAGTGGACGCTGGTACCGGTATTGCGCTTGCCGCATGTACCGATCACCTGCAAATCCTGCACTTTATCGCCATTTTCAAAGGCGATGTTGTAGACCTGGCCGTCGCGGCGCACGGTGACTTCAACGCGTTTTGACAGGGCGTTGACCACGGAGATACCTACCCCGTGCAGGCCACCGGAGAACTGGTAATTTTTGTTGGAGAACTTGCCGCCCGCATGCAGGCGACAGAGGATCAGCTCAACCGCCGGAACACCCTCTTCCGGGTGGATATCCACCGGCATGCCGCGACCGTCGTCGATGACTTCCAGCGACTGGTCGGCATGCAGAATAACGTCGACGCGTTTGGCATGACCCGCCAGCGCTTCGTCGACGCTGTTATCAATTACTTCCTGGCCCAGATGGTTTGGGCGCGTGGTATCGGTGTACATCCCCGGACGGCGGCGAACCGGCTCAAGCCCGGTGAGTACCTCAATGGCATCAGCGTTATAGGTTTGCGTCATGATTTAAACTAGCAATTCGCAGCGATTGTCAGAGGCTGTGCAGACCAAGAAAATCGACAATCTGGGTGAAATGATCCTCAAAGCCCGTGAAGGCATGATTACCGCCCTCTTCTATAGTCTGGCGGCAGGAGGCGTAATACGCCACCGCCTGGCGGTAATCCAGTACTTCATCACCCGTCTGTTGCAGCAGCCAGATAAGGTCTGGCGCTTCCAGCGGATCAATCTGCATAACTTTGAGGTCGTAAATATGGCGTGACTCTAGCACATATTGCTGTCCGGTGTAGGGGTTCTCGTTGTGACCCAAATAGCCCACCAGCAGCTCAAAAGGCCGCACCGCCGGGTTGACCACCACCGCTGGCACCATAAAGCACTGGGACAGCCAGGTGGCGTAGTAGCCGCCGAGGGAAGATCCCACCACACCGAAGGGTTCGCCGCCGTGCTCCATGACAATCGCTTCCAGCATTTCGGCAGCCTCGGCCGGGTATGGCGGCAGTTGCGGGACGATCATCTGGATGTGCGGATGATGCACCTCCAGCCACTGTCGAAACAGCGTCGCTTTTGCGGAGCGCGGGGAACTGTTGAACCCGTGCAGATAGAGGAGCGCAGACATCAGTAGCCTTCTGACGCCGTATCCGGGCGGAACTGCGTGCCTTGCAGGCGGCAGACTTCGGTCGTTACCGAGCCGTCGGCATGCAGGTCCAGCCAGCGCCAGCCAGGGGCAATGGTGTCTAAGGTAAAGTTCGCGCAGTGCGGTTTGAACTGTACGCAGGTGGACGGCGTAGCCAGCAGACGACGGCCGTTCCAGTCGAGATCCAGCTCCTGGTGAATATGGCCGCAGAGTAAATGTTTGACCCGCGGGAATTTCTCCAGCACCTGATCCAGCGCGGCAGAGTTGCGCAGGCTGTGCTGATCGAGCCAGCTGCATCCTGCCGGCAGGGGATGATGGTGCAGTAAAAGCAGGGTATGGCGATCAGGCTCTGCCTCGAGCCGGGCTTCAAGCCACTCCAGCTGAAAGTCGCTCAGCTCGCCGTGCGGCACGCCGAAAACCTGGCTGTCGAGGAGCAGGATTTGCCAGCTGTCACCCGAGTGAACCCGCTTCGCAGGCGAAATGCCCGCATCCTGCAGCGCGCTGTACATTGAAGGCTGAAAATCGTGATTACCGGGTAACCAGACGCAGGGCGCGTTAAAGCTCGCGATACCTTCAGCAAAATGCTGATAAGCCGCGGAGGTTTGATCTTGTGCCAAATCGCCCGTGGCGACAATCAGATCGCATTGGCGATTCTGAGCATGAATGGCTTCCAGAACAGCCTGATAACTCTCCCAGGTATTTACACCTAACAGGGTTTCATGCTTATTGGCAAACAGGTGAGTATCAGTAATTTGCAATACCCTGACTGGCGCCCCACCAGCAACAGTCAGGTTCAACAGGCTTTCCAAATGGTGTCCTTAGGTAGGTTTACGACGCTAACAAACCGGAATCGCCATCGCTCCATGTGCTAAACAGTATCTTAACCAATCGGCCAGAAACTGATTAATTTGATGCTTTTCGTCACGTTGATGCAACTTTTTATTTGGGTAATCATACCGCGCTTTGAAGCGGAAGATCTGCTGACTTGAACACACTTCAGCGACCATCGCGTCATGATAAAGCCGCACCGTCATTGACGGGAGGCTCCAGTAGCTGATGGACGGCGCGGTTTGCTCAATTTCCACCAGTGTGGTGTAACGGGTTGATTCAACAATGGTTAACCGATACTGCGCGTTGCTCACCTGATAGCTCACTGTTTCACCGACCGCATCGTTACGCGGCAGTAGTCGGCGCAATTGTGCGAAATTGGTCTCGCACAGGCGCATCATTTCAGGGAAGTCAGGTGTATAACGCTTCATTTTTTCCACTCGTTTCGTAAGTCCTGATAATGCAGCTGGAGCCATTGCAAAGCGATGACAGAAGCCGCGTTGTCGATTTTCCCCTCCTCTACCCATTGATAAGCCTGCTCCCGACTTACCACATGAACACGAATATCTTCGTTTTCATCAACCAGACCGTGAATCCCTTGTGCGGTCGTGGCGTCCACTTCGCCAACCAAAACGGAAAGGCGCTCGCTGGTGCCCCCAGGACTTGCCAGATAGCTGGTGATCGGTTTTGTGCGACCGACATTAAGCCCGGCCTCTTCCATCGCCTCGCGGCGGGCGACATCGTCCGGCGTCTCGCCCTCTTCCACCATCCCGGCCACCATCTCCAGCAGCCACGGGCTTTCGCTGGTATCCAGCGCGGCAATGCGAATCTGCTCTATCAGTACCACTTCGTCGCGCACTGGGTCAAAGGGTAGCAAGACTGCAGCATGCCCGCGCTCAAAAATTTCGCGTCTCACTTCGCCACTCATTTCGCCGTTAAACAGACGATGGCGAAAACGGTATAATTCCAGTGAAAAAAATCCGCTGTAGAGCGTTTCTCGTGCAATAATTTCTACATCGTTTTTTGTGAAAGTCACTGGCAAATTTTCTGGTTTATCCATTTTTGCATCCTGGTATAAATGGTGGCGTTAGGGTGAAATTCAATTCTGCTCAACTGCGGTTTCTACTACAGTATGGTAAATTGGTGCAAGTTACTGCCGCATGGCACGGAACGCCAACCTTTTGCAGTGGCGAAGTCTGCTAGAATCGGTAGATATTTTTAATTAGATCAGCGCTAACTAAGCTTCACAACAAGGAAAGCAAATGAAGAAATTGCTCCCCATCCTCATCGGCCTGAGCCTGACGGGTTTCAGCGCGGTGAGTCAGGCAGAGGACCTGATTCAAGTTTATAAGCAGGCACGTCTGAGCAACCCGGAACTGCGTAAGTCCGCTGCCGATCGTGATGCTGCCTTTGAAAAGATCAATGAAGCACGTAGCCCTTTATTACCACAGCTGGGTTTAGGTGCAGACTATAGCTATAACAACGGTTACCGTGATGCTAACGGCGTTGACTCCAATGTCACCAGCGGTTCACTCCAGTTAACCCAGACGCTGTTCGATATGTCTAAATGGCGTAATCTGAGCCTGCAGGAGAAATCTGCCGGTATCCAGGATGTCACCTTCCAGACCGACCAGCAGACGTTGATCCTCAACACCGCAACGGCCTACTTCCGCGTGCTGAGCGCAATCGATACGCTCTCCTACACCGAAGCGCAGAAACAAGCTATCTATCGTCAGCTCGATCAGACCACCCAGCGTTTCAACGTGGGCCTGGTTGCCATCACCGACGTGCAGAACGCCCGTTCACAATACGACAGCGTGCTGGCGAACGAAGTTACCGCGCGTAACGACCTGGATAACGCCGTTGAACAGCTGCGTCAGGTCACCGGTAACTACTACCCGCAATTGGCATCGTTGAACGTGGATCGCTTCAAAGCTGAAAAGCCGAAGGCGGTGAATGCCCTGCTGAAAGAAGCTGAAAACCGTAACCTGAGCCTGTTGCAGGCCCGTCTGAACCAGGATCTGGCTCGCGAGCAGATCCGTCTGGCACAGGATGGTCATCTGCCAACCCTGAGCCTGAACGCCTCCAGCAGCCTCTCTAACACCAGCTACAGCGGTTCCAGAACCAGCGGAGCCGCCGCCGGTCAGTACAGCGATAGCGATGTTGGCCAGAACAAAATCGGCCTGAGCTTCTCTCTGCCGATCTATCAGGGCGGCCAGGTCAATTCACAGGTGAAACAGGCGCAGTACAACTTCGTGGGTGCCAGCGAGCAGCTTGAAAGCGCGCACCGCAGCGTTGTGCAGACCGTACGCTCCTCGTTTAACAACGTGAACGCCTCTGTCAGCAGCATCAACGCTTACAAACAGGCCGTTGTCTCTGCCCAAAGCTCACTGGATGCGTCGGAAGCCGGTTATTCCGTAGGTACCCGTACCATTGTTGATGTGCTGGACGCGACCACCACGCTGTACAACGCCAAACAGCAGCTCTCCAACGCCCGTTACAACTACCTGATTAACCAGCTGAATATCAAATCAGCGCTGGGTACGTTGAACGAGCAGGATCTGGTGGCGCTGAATGCCGCGCTGGGTAAACCGATCTCCACGACGCCGGAATCCGTGGCACCAGAAAATCCACAGCAGGACGCCTCTGCTGACGGTTATAACGGCAATACTCTGACTCAAGCTTCGGCGCTTACCCCTGCCCGTAACTGATGCGAATACCCGGCCTGGGTTCTCCAGGTCGGGTTTATAAACGAGCAGCCCGACAAAAAAACGTAAGCCAACGTAAATATCCCCCTGTTTCGCCTCCGTCGCTTCAATTTCCACCACTCATCCTCTATTCTGAGCGTTATTTGCTGTGTTTTACCACTGGGTCCTGGAAGACAATTATGAAACGGACAAAATCCATTAATCACGCCTCGTTCCGCAAAAGCTGGAACGCGCGTCATTTCACCCCTGTCGCCCTGGCGCTGAGCGCCGCGTTTATGCTGGCAGGCTGTGAAAAAACCGACGAAACGGTTTCTCTCTATCAGAATGCCGATGACTGTGCGGCTGCTACCGGCAAAAGCGCGGAGTGTACAGCCTCGTACAACAACGCTCTGAAGGAAGCGGAACGTACCGCGCCGAAATACGCCAGCCGTGAAGACTGCGTGGCAGAGTTCGGTGAAGGCCAGTGCCAGCAGGCTCCGGCCCCGGCGCAGGCTGGCACCGCGCCAGCAGAAAACCAGGCGCAGGCGCAGTCCAGCGGTAGCTTCTGGATGCCACTGATGGCGGGCTACATGATGGGCCGCCTGATGAGCGGCGGCGCGGGCTATCAACAGCAGCCGCTGTTCAGCTCGAAGAACCCGGCCAGCCCGGCTTACGGCCAGTACACCGATGCCAGCGGCAAAGGTTATGGCGCAGCCCAGCCGGGCCGCACCATGAACGTACCTAAGACCGCGATGGCGCCAAAACCGGCCACCACCAGCACCGTGACCCGCGGCGGCTTTGGTGATTCTGTTGCCAAACAGAACACCATGCAGCGTAGCGCGACCGGCGCTTCATCACGCTCTATGGGCGGCTGATAATGGAACGAGTCAGTATTGTTGAGCGCCCGGACTGGCGCGAAAAAGCCACCGAATACGGTTTCAACTTTCACACCATGTACGGCGAGCCGTACTGGTGTGAAGATGCCTATTACAAACTGACCCTCGCCCAGGTTGAAAAGCTGGAAGCGGTGACGGCAGAACTGCATCAGATGTGCCTTAAGGTGGTGGAGAAAGTCATTGCCAGCGATGAGCTGCTGACCAAATTCCGCATTCCGAAGCACACCTGGAGCTTTGTACGTCAGTCATGGCAGACGCATCAGCCGTCGCTCTATTCGCGCCTCGATCTGGCGTGGGATGGCACCGGCGAGCCGAAGATGCTCGAGAACAACGCCGATACACCAACCTCGCTGTACGAAGCGGCCTTCTTCCAGTGGATCTGGCTTGAAGATCAGCTGAACGCCGGCCATCTGCCAGAAGGCAGCGATCAGTTCAACAGCCTGCAGGAAAAGCTGATTGAACGTTTCGCTGAACTGCGCGAGCAGCACGGTTTTAGCCTGCTGCATTTTGCCTGCTGTCGTGACACAGTCGAAGATCGCGGCACGGTGCAGTATTTGCAGGATTGCGCAGCCGAAGCCGAGGTTGCCAGCGAGTTCCTCTATATCGAAGATATCGGGCTGGGCGAAAAAGGTCAGTTCACCGACACCCAGGATCAGGTTATCAGTAATCTGTTCAAGCTCTACCCCTGGGAATACATGCTGCGCGAAGTGTTCTCCACCAAGCTGGAAGATGCGGGTGTGCGTTGGCTGGAACCGGCATGGAAAAGCATCATCTCCAACAAGGCCCTGCTGCCGATGCTATGGGAGATGTTCCCTGACCATCCGAACCTGCTGCCAGCGTACTTCGCGGAAGATGACTATCCGCCGATGGATAAGTATGTCAAAAAGCCGATTTTCTCCCGCGAAGGTGCCAACGTGGCGATTATCGAAAACGGTAATACCGTGGAAGCGGTAGAAGGGCCGTATGGCGAAGAAGGGATGATCGTCCAGCAGTTCTATCAACTGCCGAAGTATGGCGATAGCTATATGCTGATTGGCAGCTGGCTGATCAACGATCAACCAGCCGGGATCGGTATTCGCGAAGATCGGGCGCTGATCACCCAGGATCTGTCACGCTTCTATCCGCATATTTTTGTGGAATAAGCCATGGTGCCGGGTAGCGACTTCGCCTGCCCGGCCTACCAGTCGGGGTTTGTGCAGCCTGATGCCTTTACCTCACCCCTCTCCCACACGGAGAAGGGGCATCTCCTCACCCCACCTGCACCGACAACATACTCAAACTGCCCATCTCGATGCCATCCACCGGCGTGGTAACTGGTTCCTGACCATCCCACGCGCCCAGGATATAGAGCAGCGGCAGGAAGTGTTCCGCCGTCGGGTTCGAGAGCGAGCCGCCTTCGTGTTCCAGATAGTTGACCAGAGGATGTTCCTCTGCGGGCCCCTGCCAGGTCAGGTTCATCTTCACGTAATCATTGAATGCCGTCGCCCACGGATATGGCGTGTTTTCCCCGTGCCAGCGCGCTGTACGCAGGTTATGTACCACGTTGCCACTGGCTACCAGCATAATGCCCTCATCGCGCAGAGACGCGAGCTTACGGCCCATTTCCAGATGCCACGCCGCTGGTTTGGTGCTGTCGATGCTAAGTTGCACCATCGGGATGTCGGCATCCGGGTACATCTTGATCAACACGCCCCAGGAGCCATGGTCAAAGCCCCATGCCTCTTTATCGAGGGTGACAGGGACAGGCGCCAGCAGATCCACCAGCTGCTGCGCCAGTGCTGGCGAGCCGGGTGCCGGGTAGTGCGTATCGTACAGCGCCTGCGGGAAACCGCCGAAATCGTGGATCGTTTTCGGGGTTTCCATTGCGGTAACGCCGGTGCCACGGGTAAACCAGTGTGCGGATACCACCACGATAGCTCTCGGACGCGGCAACGTCTCTCCCAGATGACGCCAGGCGCGAGTATAGACGTTATCTTCCAGCACGTTCATGGGGCTACCATGACCCAAAAACAGCGCTGGCATACGAGGAGAAGTCATGATGATATCCTTACATAAGGTGTCGATTTGATAGCTTTACCTTATCCGTTATCTGGCTAAGATGAACTCAGATAACCATGATGAAGATCATCAGGAAATTTGAATGTAAGGGATCTGTAAAGGCTTCTGTACCCACTCGCATTGTGCGCATTTAGCCTTTAATATGAATGAGAATCATTATCATAAGGAGAGGTGAATGTCAGTTCCCCTGATTCTGACTATTCTTGCAGGCGCCGCCACTTTTATCGGTGCGATGCTTGGCGTACTGGGCCAGAAGCCCTCTAACCGGGTGCTGGCCTTTTCCCTCGGCTTTGCGGCCGGCATCATGCTGCTCATCTCCCTGATGGAGATGTTGCCCGCCGCCCTCGGGACGGAAGGGATGTCGCCCGTACTTGGCTACGGAATGTTTGTGTTTGGCCTGCTGGGCTACTTTGCGCTGGACAGAATGTTACCCCATGCGCATCCGCAGGATCTGATGCAAAAAGGGAGTCAGCCGCTACCCGGAAACCTCAGACGCACCGCGCTGTTGTTGACCCTGGGGATCAGCCTGCATAACTTCCCGGAAGGCGTCGCCACCTACGTGACTGCCAGCAACAATCTGGAGTTAGGTTTTGGTATTGCGCTGGCAGTGGCGCTGCACAATATCCCGGAAGGTCTGGCGGTGGCTGGCCCGGTCTATGCGGCCACCGGATCCAAACGTAAGGCGGTATTCTGGGCGGGCATTTCCGGTATGGCGGAGATCCTCGGCGGGGTGCTGGCGTGGTTGATTCTTGGCAGTCTGATTTCACCGGTGGTAATGGCAGCCATTATGGCGGCAGTGGCCGGGATTATGGTGGCGCTGTCGGTTGATGAGCTCATGCCGCTTGCCAAAGAGATCGACCCTAATAACAACCCGAGCTATGGCGTGTTATGCGGTATGTCGGTGATGGGGTTGAGCCTGGTCTTATTACAGTCTGCCGGTATCGGTTGATTGATTGCGCTCCGCTTGTCAGGGGAGCGCAATTTTTATTATCTGCACAAAGTCAACCATCACCATTCTCTATATTAGGGTAAGAAATCGGACTTCTTGCCGTCCATAAATTCATATAAAAAATATTAATGGCAATTATTATCTGCGAAATAATTAATGCTTCATTTACTTAAAAAGATTCAAAGTTTAAGTATTAATCACAATTCTCGATACGCATTTCTGGAATAAAAAAATACCCTCGAGCGAAATCATCACCAGATAATATTCATTAATAATTACTACAAATCCCCTATAGCAACGCTGTCGGGATTATTGATATTGCGGCTGATATATTTTGCCCGCTCCAATGTTTAAAAAGTGTTGCAATGTGAATTGCCGCCGTTATTGCATCATCATTTTCATATAAAGGATTATCTCTCTATGTTTAACAAGACTACCCTTGCAGTCGCAATGACCGCATTACTTTCTGGTCTGACATTTACGGCTTCTGCAGCGGATAACCAGGGCTCAGGTAAAATTACCTTCACTGGCGAAGTAATCAGTTCACCCTGCTCTATCAAACCCGGTGACGAAAATCAGACGATTGAATTAGGTGAAGTTGCCGACAGCGTACTGAATAGCGGTAAAAATGCTCTCCCTGTAGATGTTAATATCCACCTTCAGGACTGTGTTCTTTCGCAAACGACCGGGCAAGGCACCACCACCATCAACAAAGTGATGGTCACCTTTACCTCCGCAAGCACTGATAGCGGTGATACCAGCCTGATGAAAAACACCCTGGATGGCAATATCGGTGGCGCAACAGGTGTTGGCGTTCGCTTACTGGATAGCGGCAGTAATAAAGTGACTTTAGGTCAGACAATTGATGTGCCATTCCCAACCGCAAATGCCTATCAGGAGCTAAACTTTAAGGCCCGTATGGAGCCAATTCCTGGCAAAACGGCTACACCAGGTAATGTTCAGGCTCAGGTGAATTATATTCTCGCATACCAGTAATCCCTTTCTTATCGCCTTTAATAATAGCCGATGAAGGATTCATCGGCTATTACGTATTCTTTTACTAAAGCGAAACGGATTATGCTCAGCCATTCAGCACTTCAATTCAATAAACTCCCTGCCCTGATAAGACATTCGCTGAGTGCGACGCTTTATTCAGTAATGCTCGTGCTGCCCGTTTCAGCGGTTGAATTCAACACTGATATGATTGATGTTGAAGATCGTAGCAATATTGATATTTCCCAGTTTGAAAAGAAGGGGTATATCACCCCTGGTCACTATCTTGTTCGCATCCAGGTGAATAAGAATATCCAGCCTCAACCCGCGACGATGGAATGGATTGCAACAGATAATGAAAGCGGTTCGTTGGTGTGCGTAAATGCAAAACAATTAACCCTTTTTGGACTGAATACGGACTTTATTTCTCAGCTCCCGTATTTACCGGGGGGCAAGTGCCTTGACCTCTCTACCCGGCCAGAACTGGTATTTACCTTAAACAAGGGAACGATGTTGCTTTCTGTGACCGTTCCTCAGGCATGGATGAAATATCAGGCTCAAAACTGGACGCCCCCCGAATTCTGGGACGACGGCATTGCTGGCGTTTTGCTCAATTACAATCTCTATGCCAGCCAGTATGATCCGAAAGAGGGCGACGCAAGCCAGAATATCAGTGCCTATGGCACGCTCGGGTTCAACCTGGGCGCATGGCGTTTACGTTCAGATTATCAATACAATCAAAACTTCCGTAACGGTGAGTCGATGGGTAGCGACAGCAGTCTGGCGCGAACCTATCTCTATCGCCCTGTGCCTTCCCTGTCGTCAAAAATCACGATGGGGCAATATGATTTACGTTCCGATCTCTTTGACACCTTCCACTTTACCGGTGCATCGCTGGAAAGTGACGAGAGTATGCTACCGCCAGATTTGCAGGGTTACGCTCCGCAGATTACCGGCATCGCGCAAACCAATGCGAAAGTGACCGTCTCTCAGTCTGGCCGGGTGCTTTATCAAACAACCGTCGCGCCGGGTCCTTTTACCATTTCAGATCTGGGTGAAACATACCAGGGGCAGTTAGACGTGGTGGTGGAAGAAGAAGATGGCCGCAAAACGTCCTTCCAGGTCGGTTCAGCCTCAATTCCCTTCCTGACCCGAAAAGGCCAGGTACGCTATAAAACGTCCATCGGTAAGCCCACCGCAACGGATCATAACGATATCAATAATCCACTTTTCTGGACTGGCGAACTCTCCTGGGGTTGGTTAAGTAACGTGTCACTGTATGGCGGTGCCATGCTGACGGCAGATGACTATCAGGCCATGACCACCGGGTTAGGTTTCAATCTGCATTCCTTCGGTTCGTTATCCTTTGATGTGACAGGGGCCGAGGCGACACTGCGTCAGAAAAAAAATGACCCACAGCGCGGTCTCAGCTATCGCGCAAACTACGCGAAGCGCTTTGAGGAAACCGGCAGCCAAATCACGTTTGCGGGCTATCGTTTCTCGGATAAGGAGTACGTCTCGATGAGCGAATACCTCGCCTCACGGGATGGCAACACCTCCATGACAAATGAAAAAGAGAGCTATGTCATCTCGTTCAACCAGTATCTTGATTCTGCTGCGCTGAACACCTATCTCAACGTTACGCGCAACACCTACTGGGATAACAGCAGCAACACCAACTACTCCTTCTCGCTGAGCCGTAATTTCGATATCGGAACGCTCAGAGGTTTATCTGCTTCCCTGGCGTTGAGCCGCGTGCACTGGGATGACAGCGACGAAAATCAGATCTATTTCTCGTTCACCCTCCCGCTGGAGCAGAGTCGCAACATCATGTACAGCTACCAACGTTCAGGCGGTGACAGTGCGTCTCATATGGCCTCTTACTATGACTCCTCCGATCGTAACAATACCTGGAATATGTCGGCATCGACCACTGAGGAGGACTTACGCCAGGGTGAACCTTCCCTGCGCGGCGGCTACCAGCATTATTCGCCTTATGGGCGTCTGAACCTGTCCGGCAGCGCTCAGCCCAATCAATATCGTTCCCTCAGCGCAGGCTGGAACGGTTCACTCACCGCCACGCGTCACGGTATGGCGCTGCATGACTACAGCCCGGCAGATAACGCACGCATGATGATCGACGCCAATGGCGTCGCAGGGGTTGAAGTCAACAGTTCGCGCACCCGCACTAACGCATTTGGTATTGCGGTGGCACCGTCGCTGAATAACTACATCACCTCTACCCTTCGTGTGAACAGCAACAACCTGCCTGATGGGGTAGATATCGAAAACTCCGTCATTCGTACCACGCTGACGGAAGGGGCCATCGGTTACAGCAAACTCAACGCCACCACCGGATACCAAATTGTCGGCATTGTTCGACAGGATAACGGGCAGTATCCACCGCTGGGCGTCAGCATCGTCGATAAAGCCTCCGGCAAAGAAGTCGGGCTGGTTGCCGAAGAGGGGTTCGTGTACCTCAGTGGGATTCAGGAAAACAGTACGTTACGCCTGAACTGGTCGGATAAAACCTGCGAAATCACGCCGCCGAACCAAAGTAACCTCAGCGGTAAAGCCATCTTATTACCCTGTAATACAGTGCATTAATTCAGGAAGAACGCCATGAATCTCTCTTTCATTTCAAAGGGAATTGTCTGTCTGTTGAGTCTCGGCAGTGTCGCGCACGCTACCGTTTCACCCGACAGGACCCGTATCATTTTCAACGCCTCTGCAAAGAGTGTATCGGTCAAACTGACGAACCAGAGTAAAACCGATCCCTATCTGGCTCAGTCATGGATAGAAGATAAAACCGGTAAGAAAACGCGCGAGTTTATTTCCCCTCTTCCCCCTTTGTTGCGTCTCGAGCCTGACGAACAGGCGCAGGTACGCCTGATGGCACAGCAAAGTCTTTTACAGCTTCCTACCGATCGGGAGACCTTGTTCTATTACAACATGCGTGAGATCCCGCCCCGGGCTGAACAGAAGAATGTCATGCAAATTGCCATGCAAAGTCGCCTGAAGCTGTTCTGGCGACCAAAAGCCATTGAGCTAAAAGAAGGCCAGTACGTTCCACTGGATAAAGTGGTCATATCCCGCACCGCCAGCGATCTGGTTTTAAAAAATAACAGCCCTTACTACATTACCGTGGGGTATATCGGCATCAATGGCAAAACCTTATTGCCGGGTGCGGAGAGCCTGATGGTTGAACCTTTCGGCCAGGCCAACCAGAAACTGGCGAATCTGCCGGCAGAATTTCACATCGGTTATATCAGCGACTATGGCGGGCTGGAAATGTTCAAAGTGAGCTGTAACGCGGTGCAGACCACATGCCAGAGCAAACCGGTGAAAAAAGGATGATGATGAAGAGGATCTTTTTCGCAGCGATCGCCATTTTTTGTCTGTTTTCAACGCCCGCCTGGGCTTTGGAGTGCTACAAAAGTACACACGGGGGAGCAAGCATGGTCACTACCACGCTTCCTTCATTTAGCGTTCCTGCAAACGCCCCTGCCGGACAAAAAATCTGGGAAAGCGGTGATTTATTGGTGACGGTTTACTGCGACAATGCCACTCGTTCCCATGACTTATCCGTTGAACAGGATCCCTGGAGCGAACATGTGTACGCCTATATCCTGGACAGTTTTCACAACACGGATAGCCTGGTGGTGAGTAATCCTTATCTGGCCTTTGGTGTTACCTATAATGGCGTCGATTACGATACACCTGATTTCAAAATTGATACTGGCGCCTGCCTCGATAGAAAAGACGATTATGATGGGAGTTACGGCCAACCCGAGTGCAACGGTACAGTCCTTCAGGAAAATGTCACCTTCACGGTACGCTTTCGTCTCTACGTCAAACTGAAAGCGGTGCCAGCAGAGCGATTTGAATATACTCTTCCTGCCGTGACCGTACTCACCTTTGATGGTGATGGCGGGATAAATGTCATAGCGGGTGCTCACAATTTACACTACAACATTGACGGGTTTTCTAATATCCATTTTCTGAACTGTGGTGTGAATATTCGAATCTTTCCCGATAACCAGATTGTGAACTTTGGTCGATTTACGGAAAGTGCGATAGACGAAAAAGCCATTTCATCACCGTTCAGCATATCGACTATCAAAGATGCGACAGCGGGTTGCACGGAACAATTTGATGTAACGACCAGCTTTTACACCACCGATACCCTGTATGACGACACGCATCTGGATATGGGAAATGGCCTGCTCATGCGCCTCATTGATAAAACGCAGGGCGAAGTGACTTATAACCAGTATCTGCCGTTTGCCACGTATTCCCCTCATGACCAGGAAACGACGCTGACTCACGATTACACGGCTGAATTAAGCCGGAAGCCTGGCACCCCTCTTACGATGGGGCCATTCAGCAAAGATATTATCGTCAAAATTAATTATCAGTGATTGCGTGACGTAAAAAAGCCGGGCATTGCCCGGCTTTTTTCATTTCAGCGCCAATCAGCTGGCTTTACGCTCATGCGCCTGACGGTATGCCACCAGATCTTCGATAGTGACCACAGCCATGTTGTGCTTACCGGCGAATTCAATGCACTCTGGCGCGCGCGCCATAGAGCCATCATCGTTGGTCAGTTCACACAGGACACCCGCAGGTTTGAAGCCTGCCAGCGTCACCAGATCGATGGTCGCTTCAGTGTGGCCACCGCGGGTCAGTACGCCGCCCGGCTGCGCGCGCAGCGGGAAGACGTGGCCCGGACGGTTCAGATCGGAAGGTTTTGCGCCATCTGCAATAGCGGCACGCACGGTGGTCACGCGGTCAGCGGCAGACACGCCGGTGGTCACGCCGCTGGCGGCTTCGATGGTGACGGTAAAACCGGTTCCGTAGGCGCTGGTGTTGTTTTCTACCATCATCGGCAGTTCCAGCTGTTTACGGCGATCTTCGGTGATGCACAGGCAAACGATGCCACTGCCGTGACGGATGGTCAGCGCCATCTGCTCAACGGTCATGGTTTCGGCGGCGAAAATCATATCGCCTTCGTTTTCACGATCTTCATCGTCAAGCACCATCACGCCGCGGCCTTCACGAAGCGCAGCAATAGCATGTTCTACACGTTCAGCAGAGGTGCCAAAAGAGGAAAGGAGCGTCTGATTCATGGTAAAAAAACCTCATTAAAATTATGGTTACCAGAATCAGGGCAGTCTTAGGAGCGCCGGTATACGGCAAAAAAATAACGTGAGCGGGCCTTACCCGACTGGTTCGTTACTCTCTCCCATCCGGACTTTAACCGTCGGCCCCGGAATTACACCGGATCTGCTGACCTTTAGGTTTGCACCCAAAGCGCTCGCGGGCTTTCAACGTACGTTGATTTACCGCCGGTGGGGAATTTCGCCCCGCCCTGAGAATAAGCGGAATAACTATAACGCTAATGATTATGTTCGGCAACGCATAAGCATCACACAATTCTGGTTAAAGGATCGCGGTTACGCGCTACAATGGTCATTAACACCTTTTCTTTAAGGGAACTACGATGATCGACCCAAAAAAAATTGAACAACTTGCCCGTCAGGTCCATGAATCAATGCCGAAAGGCGTGCGTGAATTTGGTGACGACGTTGAAAAGAAAATCCGCCAGGTGTTGCAGTCGCAGCTGATGCGTCTGGATCTGGTAAGCCGTGAAGAGTTTGACGTGCAGACGCAAGTACTGCTGCGTACTCGCGAGAAAATCGCCCTGCTGGAGCAGCGTCTGACCGAACTGGAAAACCGCGGCACTGCTGAAGAAGTGCGACCCGCCCCGGCCATTCCACCCGTTAACGACGTGGAATAATATTTCGCGGCGCTACGCTTGCGCGGGCCTGTGAAGTGAATGCAAAACGGCAACCTGGGTTGCCGTTTTTACTGTTTGCGCCCTCTCCCTGTGAGAGAGGGGTTCGATGAGGGCATCCGCCCGCACGAACTATTGACTGTCTTTCTGGATCTTCTTGATGATGTTGGTGGTTGAACACCCGTCCTCAAAGTTGAGCACCATCACTTCCCCACCGTTGGCCCAGACCTCTTCGCTACCGGCGATTTGCTCAGGCTTATAGTCCCCGCCCTTCACCAGCAGATCCGGCAGGATCCCGGCAATCAGGCGCTGCGGCGTGTCTTCCTCGAACGACACCACCCAGTCCACCGCTTCCAGCGCGCCAAGCACGATCATTCGTTGCTCAAGCGGGTTCACCGGACGGGTTTCGCCTTTCAGGCGTTTGGTGGAGGCATCACTGTTAACCGCCACAATCAGGCGATCGCCCAGCTTGCGCGCGTTCGCCAGATAGGAGACATGGCCCGCGTGCAGAATGTCGAATACGCCGTTGGTCATCACCACTTTCTCGCCACGCTTACGCGCGGCAGCGACCGCTACTTTCAGCTCATCTTCACTCATCACGCCAAAACCGGTTTCGGCCCGGCCACGCACCGCGTTTTCCAGCTCGATCGGTGAAACGGTAGACGTACCGAGTTTACCCACCACCACACCTGCGGCGGCATTGGCAAAGTAGCAAGCCTCTTCCAGCGTATTCCCCGCGGCAAGGGTAGCCGCCAACACGCCGATGACCGTATCGCCGGCACCGGTGACGTCATACACTTCCTGCGCCTGGGTTGGCATATGCAGCGGCGCTTTGCCCGGCTGCAGCAGGGTCATCCCCTGCTCGGAGCGGGTAACCAGCAGCGCGGAGAAGTCAAAGTCGGCAATGATCTTCATGCCGCGTTCAACGATCTCATCTTCGGTTTTGCATTTCCCGGCCACCGCTTCGAACTCGGACAGGTTCGGCGTAAGCAGCGTCGCCCCGCGATAGCGTTCGAAATCAGTGCCTTTCGGGTCGATCAGCACCGGCACACCAGCGCTGCGAGCCAGCTTAATCATCTGCTGAACGCTGGCCAGCGCCCCTTTGGCGTAATCCGAGAGCACCAGCGCGCCGATGTTGCCCAGCGCCTGGTTGATGCGCTCGTGCAGCGGCTCAGGATCCACGCCTTCAAAGCCCTCTTCAAAGTCGAGGCGGATCAGCTGCTGGTTACGCGACAGCACGCGCAGCTTGGTGATGGTCGGGTGCGTCGGAACAGAAACAAAGTCACATTTGACGTTCACATCCGCCAGGGTCTTGCTCAGCGCACGCGCCGCGTCGTCGATGCCGGTCAGCCCCACCAGACGCGAATGCGCGCCGAGGGAAGCAATGTTCATCGCCACGTTTGCCGCGCCGCCAGGACGCTCTTCAATGGTATCCACCTTCACCACCGGGACCGGGGCTTCAGGGGAAATGCGGCTGGTTGGCCCATACCAGTAGCGATCCAACATCACATCGCCAACCACCATAACTCCAGCACGTTCAAACTCTGGCAGTGTTACTTTCATTCCTGACTCCAGAAAGATTCACAATTTGCGCGCGATAATATCACACTTGTTTTGTTACGCACGGTTCCACCAGCCACTTCTGCCAGCAGGCACGCACCAGCTCTCGCTCGGCGTTAAAACAGTCGAGCGGCAGATGGCCGGGCTGCTCCTGCAAGGCCAGATGGTGCAACTCATCGCGCAGCGTGGTGTAGGCGCGGGTCAATGCCAGCGCCTCGTGTTCGTCCATAATGTCGTTTTGCGCCAGCAGCTCCAGAATGCGCACGTTATCCGACCAGCGGGTTAGCTTCGGCTTGCTGTGCGCATCACGCAGCACCAGATATTGCGTAATAAATTCAATGTCGGTGATGCCGCCCTCGTCGGCCTTGATATCAAAGCGATCGCGGTGTTTATTCCCCAGATGGGCGCGCATCTTCTCGCGCATCTCCCGAACTTCGGTTTGCAGCGTCGCGCCCTCACGCGTGGCGGTGAGCACGTCGCGACGAATGGAATCGAACTGCGCTTTCAGCTGCGGATCGCCATACACCACACGGGCGCGTACCAGCGCCTGATGCTCCCAGGTCCACGCCTCGTTCTGCTGATAGTCCGCGAAAGCGTCGGTGGAGGTGACTAACATGCCCGCCGCCCCGGACGGACGCAGGCGGGCATCCACTTCATACAAAATGCCGGACGACGTGCGCGTGCTGAACAGGTGCATAATGCGCTGGGCGAGGCGCAGGTAGAACTGACGGCCATCTATTTCACGCTCGCCGTCGGTCATTACATCTACCGGGCAGTCGTGAAGGAAAATCAAATCCAGATCGGAGCTGTAGCCCAGCTCCCAACCCCCTAGTTTGCCGTAACCTACCACTGCAAAACCGCGTCCTTCGCGATCGGCCAGGTGCTTCGGCTGGCCGTAACGCGCCACCATCTGCACCCACGCCTGATGGACAACGGCATCGATGATCGCTTCTGCCAGCCAGGTTAAGTGATCGCTCACTTTCATCACCGGCAGCGTTCCGGCAATGTCTGCCGCCGCTACGCGCAGCATCTGCGCCTGCTTAAACTGGCGCAGCGCCTCGAGCTGTTGCTCTTCGTCCTCTTCCGGCACGCGCAGCAGATACTGACGCAGCTCATCCCGGTAGGCATCGGTCGCCGTCGGCTGGTAGAGGGTGTTGGGATCGAGCAGCTCGTCCAGCAGTAACGGATAACGCGCCAGCTTGCTGGCAATCATCGGCGAGGCGGCGCAGAGCGAAATTAGATGTTTGAGCGCGCCGGGGAACTCACTGAGCAACTCAAGATAGGTGGTACGGGTGATGATCCCGCTCAGCAGCGGGGTCAGGCGCGACAGGGGCACCGGGGCATCGGCGCGGGAGCAGACGTCGCTGAGCAGATGCGGCATCAGGTGATCCAGCACCTGCCGGCCGCGCGGGCCAATGGCGCGCTTGTTCAGCTCAAGGCGGAAATCGGCAATCAGCGCCACTACCCGATGGCGATCGTCATCGCTGAGGTGGGTCAGCACCGGGGTGGTGTCGTCTTCCTGTAACGCATCCTGCCACAGCTCGCGCCAGTGCTCGGACAGCTCATCGTCCGGCGATTCGCTCTCATCGTCGCCAATCAGATCGTTAAAAATGCGGCGCACCGCCGCCATGTGGGCATCCAGCGCGTCGGTCAGCGTCTGCCAGTTTTCCACACGCATCCCCCAGGCGAGACGGGCGCGATTAAGCTCATCCCCCGGCAGGGTCTGGGTTTGTTCGTCATTAATGCTCTGCAGCAGGTTTTCCAGCCGCCGCAAGAAGAGATAGGCCTCGCGCAGGATCCGGTCATCGCCTTCCGGCAGCAGGTTCAGTTGGGCGATGGCGGCCAGGGTTGGCAGCAGGGAGCGGGACTGCAGCGAGGGTTCACGTCCCCCACGAATCAGCTGGAACACCTGGACGATAAACTCGATCTCGCGAATACCGCCTGCCCCCAGCTTGATATTGTCTTTCAGGCCGCGACGACGCACTTCCCGGGCAATCATCCCTTTCATGTTACGTAGCGACTGGATGACGCTGAAATCAATATAGCGACGGAACACGAACGGCCGCAGCATGGCGCGCAGCTCGTTGGCATACACATCGTCGTTATCGCCCATGATCCGCGCCTTGACCATCGCGTAGCGTTCCCAGTCGCGCCCCTGCTCCTGGTAGTAATCTTCCAGCGCAGCAAAGCTCAGAACCAATGGGCCGCTGTCACCGAACGGGCGCAGGCGCATATCCACGCGATAGACGAAACCATCCTGGGTGGGTTGATCCAGCGCTTTAATCAGCCGCTGTCCCAGCCGGGTGAAGAACTGGGCATTATCCAGCTCGCGGCGTCCCCCGCGGGTGGCCCCTTTCTCCGGCCAGGCGAAGATCAGGTCGATGTCCGAGGAAAAATTGAGTTCGCCGCCGCCCAGTTTGCCCATGCCTAAAATCATCAGCGGCTGCGGGGTGCCGTCTTCACTGCACGGGGTGCCCCACTCGCGGCAGCAGGCGTCGTACAGCCAGTCGCGGGCAGCGACAATCAGCGTCTCCGCAAGGTGACTTAATTGCTGCAAGGTGCTCTCTTCACTCACCAGCATCAGCGCCTGCGCCCAGGCGATGCGTACCATCACCCGGCGGCGGAACTGGCGCAGCGTGCGCATCAGCGCCGCTTCATCGCTGATATCCACCAGCGCATCCTGGAGCCACTGCGCATAGTGCTGCCACTCGTCGGCCTGGGGTGGCGAAGCCTCAAGCTCTGCCAGCCAGTCAGGGTGCGCGGTGACGCTCTCCTGCACAAAGTCGCTGAAGGTCAGCACCTGCCGGGCCTGCTCGCTTAATGACGAGGCGGGTAATGCTTCCGGCAGACGCTCACATACCGTCTGCCACTGCTGCTGTAAGGGTGAAGAAAGCGGCATCATGGGGGTTCCTTGCCTGCGTTAACGTTTTCCGCTGTGCAGCCAGAATGGCTCCTGCGAAATGGCTTCGTTGCGGAAATGCTCAATTTCAATGTGCTGACGGGTCTTAATGGCATACAGCAACCCTTGCCAGTTCTCCAGCCATGCGCGGGCCTGCGGGCCGTCATAGGCTCCTGACAGCAGAAGAATGCTGTCGATGTTACGCGCCAGACGAATCAGCTGATCGCCATACTGATCCCCCAGCGGATGGCCGAAGATGGTTTTCAGTTCAGCGGCGTGGCGGGACAAGTGGACATCCGCAAAACGCTTAAAGGAGTCGTCGATTTTGCCCTGTGCCTTCGCATCAAGGAAGGTGCGCCAGCCGCGGGTAACCAGAAACTCGGTCAGGGTCAGTTTTGCTGTCGCGGTTTGCGGGCTGTAGATCGCCGTCTCGGCAGACACCTCAGAGGCCATCAGGGCTTCGACCTGGGTCAGCAGATCGCGTAAGTGGGCGCTTGCTTTACGCGGCACGATGCCGCCAAACAGGGTGAGGCTGTGACGCACCAGCGCCATCGCTGCCAGCACCTCGGCTTTCGCCCCCTTCACGCCGCGGACCCATAGCTCCTCGTGGTATTGCCACTGGCTCAGCGCCAGCTCCAGCGAGGCTTCAAAGCCCTGCTCGACTGAAGATTTCGGCGCGATGCGCATAATCTCGGTCGGTCTCAGCAGACGCGGCTCGTTGCCCTGGGCCAGATGATAGCCGCGGGCGGCTTTACTCAGGCTGCCCTGACGCAGGCCGCTCTGGGTAACCAGCTTACGGGCCAGCTTCAGCACGTCTTCGGCGTGGCCTTCCAGCAGCTCCAGTTCCAGCTCGCAGATCGGCTCCTGAAACTCACCGGCTTTCACTTCGCCCAGGTCGAGGGCGATTTCGATTCGGCTTTTACCTTCATTTACCAGCCACTTTTCACGCGCGAAATCGGTGCTGAATAGCGGCTTAACGCGCTCTGCCAGCCCGTCTGGTAAGGTGCCTTCTGGCCACACTTCCGTCGGGAACCGCTCCAGCTCCAGCTCAGGCTGGTTGATATCAATATTGTATTCCGGGCGCTGATGCAGGCCGCCTACCACGCGACCACCGATTTTCATGGTCATCTCGTAACGCCCGTTAACGCCACGGATGCGCAGGCCACGGTCATGACGGCGCAGCCACAGGTCCTGCGTTTCGTAATAGATGTTTTGCAGTTGCACCGGCGCATGATGCTCACCGGTCAGCTGATGCAGATGAGTTCGCAGCGCATCAACACTGCCGCTTTCAACGATAAACTTTAATTCGATTTCCTGAGCCATGGCCTTGTTCTTTTGATTGCAACATTGCGGGGTAAATTACGGCGAACTTACTCGCCACATTTTTGTCAGTAGATAGTATTTTGCGCCAGATTGCCACGCAATGGGCAATTTGACGGGCGTAAAGTTTGCTACAGTGGCCGTCAAAGCCCAGAGGAATCCGAATGCTGACGAATCCTTTGCGCCTGAAGACCGTAACCACTAATATCGTTCCACTTTTTATGAAAATAACGACTGACTGATGCTTAAATTACGCCTGATCGGACTGACATTACTTGCCTTTAGCGCCGCGACAGTAGTCCACGCTGAAGAGAAACGCTACGTTTCTGACGAACTGAATACCTGGGTACGCAGCGGTCCGGGTGACAATTATCGCCTCGTGGGCACGATTAATGCCGGCGAGGAAGTGGTGCTGTTACAGAGCAACGCGGAATCCAACTATGGCCAGGTCCGCGACAGCAGCGGCCGTACCGCCTGGATCCCCCTGAAAGAGCTTAGCACCGACCCGAGCCTGCGCACCCGCGTGCCGGATCTGGAAAACCAGGTCAAAACCCTGACCGATAAGCTGACCAATATCGACGCCACCTGGAACCAGCGCACCGCTGAAATGCAGCAGAAAGTGGCGCAGAGCGACGGGGTGATCAACGGTCTCAAAGATGAGAACCAGAAGCTGAAAAACGAGCTGATCGTCGCCCAGAAGAAGGTAAGCGCGGCCAATCTGCAGCTGGATGATAAACAACGCACCATCATCATGCAGTGGTTTATGTATGGCGGCGGCGTGCTGGGTATGGGTCTGCTGCTGGGTCTGGTGCTGCCGCATCTGGTGCCGAGCCGTAAACGTAAAGACCGTTGGATGAACTAAGTCGCCATCTCTGCCACACTTACGTATTATTTTGCCAATATTTGATACGGGAGAGTGTGGCGTGAAGATTTATCTGGTCGGTGGTGCGGTTCGTGATGCGTTGTTAGGTCTGCCGGTCAAAGATAAAGACTGGGTGGTGGTGGGCGCCACCCCCCAGGCAATGCTCGACGCGGGTTACCAGCAGGTAGGCCGCGATTTTCCTGTGTTCCTGCATCCGCAAAGCCGCCAGGAGTATGCTCTGGCGCGTACCGAACGCAAATCCGGCGTCGGCTATACCGGTTTTATCTGCCATGCCGATCCTGACGTTACCCTCGAAGACGATTTGCAGCGCCGCGATCTGACCATTAACGCCCTCGCGCAAGATGAACAAGGCCATATCGTCGATGTTTACGGCGGTAAACAGGATCTGCAAAACCGCATCCTGCGCCATGTGTCCCCGGCTTTTTCTGAAGATCCGCTGCGCGTGCTGCGCGTGGCGCGCTTTGCTGCCCGCTATGCCCATCTGAACTTCCGCATCGCTGACGAAACCATGGCGCTGATGACATCCATGACCGACGCGGGCGAGCTGGAGCACCTCACGCCGGAGCGCGTGTGGAAAGAGACCGAGAATGCACTCACCACCCGCAATCCACAGGTTTACTTTCAGGTGCTACGCGACTGCGGGGCGCTGAAGGTACTGTTCCCGGAAGTGGACGCGCTGTTTGGCGTGCCCGCCCCGGCAAAGTGGCACCCGGAAATCGATACCGGCATCCATACCCTGATGACCTTAAGCATGGCGGCGATGCTCAGCCCGGAAGTGGACGTGCGCTTCGCCACCCTCTGTCACGACCTCGGCAAAGGCTTAACGCCCCCTGAACTGTGGCCGCGCCATCACGGCCACGGACCGGCGGGCGTCAGACTGGTTGAAAAGGTCTGTCAGCGCATGCGGGTGCCGAACGAGATCCGCGATCTGGCGAAGCTGGTCGCCGAGTTTCATGACCTCATCCACACGTTCCCGATCCTTAAACCGGCCACCATCGTCAAGCTGTTCGACAACATCGACGCCTGGCGCAAGCCGCAGCGCGTGGAACAGATCGCCCTGACCAGCGAAGCCGACGTGCGCGGGCGCACCGGGTTTGAAGCCAGCGATTACCCGCAGGGGCGACTGCTGCGTGAAGCCTGGGAGGTGGCAAAAGCGGTGCCGACAAAGGCGGTGGTCGAGGCCGGATTTAAAGGAGCAGAGATTCGGGAAGAGTTAACCAAACGACGGATTCAGGCGGTAGCCGACTGGAAAGAACAGCGTTGCCCCCAGCCAAAAGACTGAGGGCAACCCGTCAGAAGAAGACCACGTAGACCGCGGCCGCCACGATAAAGCGATAGATGGCGAACGGGATAAACGAGATGCGCTTGATCAGCTGCAGGAAGGTTTTGATAGCCACCAGCGCCACGATAAAGGCGGTGATAAAGCCCACGGCAAACATCGGGATGTCGCCCGCGGTCAGGAAGTGGTAGCTCTTGTAGAGATCGAGCGCGGTCGCACCCATCATCATCGGCACTGCCAGCAGGAACGAGAACTCAGAGGCCGCATAGCGGCTTACGCCCATCAGCATCCCACCTGAAATGGTCGCCCCGGAGCGGGAGAAGCCCGGCCACAGCGCCAGACACTGGAAGCAGCCAATCATAAACGCCTGACGGTAGGTCATATCGTCCAGACCTGGCGCGCGCGGCTCCTTTGGCTTCAGCAGTTCGGCGGCAATCAACAGAACGCCACCAACTACCAGCGCGTACATGACGTTTATCGGGTTAAACAGTGATTTGATGGTGTCGTGCAACACCAGCCCCAGCACCACCGCCGGGATCATCCCGAGCAGAATGTGCAGCAGGGTTAACCGCCCTTTGCCGGATCCTTCATGCGGCGGGTGGCCAAAGTGAATGCCAATCAGCCCGAACAGACGGCGCCAGAACATCACCACCACCGCCAGAATGGATCCTAACTGGATCACCACCTCAAAGGTTTTCGCCGTTTCGCCCTCAAACCCCAGCAGATGGCCCACAATAATCATGTGGCCCGTACTGGAAACTGGCAAAAACTCTGTCAATCCTTCGACCACACCCAGTATTGCTGCCACCAGCAGGGAGTGCATATCGCTCATCAATAAACCCCTAAAAAGACAGAAAAAAACGGGTTACCCAAGGGGTAACCACAGAAGGAACAGCTGTAAGACTGATTTAACAGGAAATGGTTTAACTATTATACCGTTAAATGTTTTCTTTCAGATTTTTGCTACGCTCAATGATGACGCCCACATTCGCCGCCCGCGCCACCGCGCCCGGCTTGCTGACCTTGATGCGCACCCACGGGGAATTAAAGCGGCTGAGCAGCAGTTCTGCCACCTCTTCCGCCACGCGCTCCACCAGCGCAAAACGCTGGCCTTCCACGTGGCTGATGACCGCTTCACTGACGTCGGCGTAGCTCAGACAGTCGTTCACATCATCGCTTTTTGCTGCGGCGGCGTTATCCCAGCCCATTTCGATATCGAACACTAACTTCTGTTCGATGGTCTGTTCCCAGTCATACACCCCGATAGTGGTGATTACCGAAAGTTGCTCTATAAATACTATATCCATCACGACCTGCCTGGTTTTTGGCTAAACCGGATACCACTCCCGGCGAATTATGCGTATTATCCACAGATGCTAAGTACAAAACGATATTTTCAAAACGGAACAGCGTTATGAGTGCAATCGCGCCTGGAATGATCCTCCTTGCTTACCTTTGCGGCTCAATTTCCAGCGCCATTCTGGTCTGCCGTATCGCTGGCTTACCCGATCCACGTGAGAACGGATCCGGGAATCCGGGGGCGACCAATGTACTACGAATTGGCGGCAAAGGAGCAGCCGTAGCGGTTCTGATTTTTGACGTCCTGAAAGGCATGCTTCCCGTCTGGGGTGCGTATGCACTGGGCGTTACGCCGTTCTGGCTGGGGCTGATTGCTATCGCTGCCTGTCTGGGCCACATCTGGCCAGTATTCTTTGGTTTCAAAGGCGGTAAAGGCGTGGCCACCGCATTTGGTGCCATCGCCCCCATTGGCTGGGATTTGACCGGCGTAATGGCCGGCACCTGGCTGCTCAGCGTGTTGCTCAGCGGCTACTCCTCTCTTGGCGCTATCGTCAGCGCGCTGGTTGCCCCGTTTTATGTCTGGTGGTTCAAACCGCAGTTCACCTTCCCGGTGTCGATGCTCTCCTGCCTGATCCTGCTGCGTCATCATGACAACATCCAGCGCCTGTGGCGTCGTCAGGAGACCAAGATCTGGGCCAGGCTGAAGAGAAAAAAGAAAGAGCCGCAGTAAAGCCCCTTGCGCCTCAACCCCTTAGTTATGCCTTATAACCAAATGTGATTTAGATCGTTTTCTTGCTGTGAGTACTCTTTTTGTTCGTACAGCCAACACAACATAAGAAAATGACAGAGATCACTGATTCAACTTCGCTTGCAACGGCAGGAAAAGCTCCCGACGGGGAGATCAAATGGGTCCGTAACGCAGCGGACGTCACCCAACTGGTCAATGAAGGCTCACAGGGCCGGGCCAATGCCCGCATCGTCATCGGCATTGCGCTGGGCGGTATCTTTCTGGATGCCTACGACCTGGGGGCGCTGGCGTTCGGCATCAAAGACATTACCCGCGAATTTAACCTCACGCCTGCCGGTACCGGCATGGTGGCCTCGGCAATCACCTTCGGTGCCATTGTCGGGGCGCTGATTGGCGGCTACCTGACGGATAAAATCGGTCGTTACCGGGTCTTTATGGCCGACATGGTCTTCTTTGTGGTCGCGGCTATCGCCTGTGCGTTTGCCCCAAACGAGTACGTGCTGGCTGGGGCGCGCTTTGTCATGGGGCTGGGGGTGGGGATCGATCTTCCTGTGGCGATGGCCTTCTTAAGTGAGTTCGCCAGGCTGAAAGGCCCCGGCAACAAAGCCGCCAGCGTCGCGATGTGGTGTCCCACCTGGTATGCCGCCATCAGCATCTCTTATCTGCTGGTGCTCTTCTTTTATGCCGTGCTGCCAGAAACGCACAGCGACTGGCTGTGGCGGATTATTCTCGGCTTCGGGGCGATCCCCGCGCTGGTGATTATCGCGATCCGCAGCAAGTATATGAGCGAGTCACCGGTATGGGCGGCGAATCAGGGCAACCTGAAAGAGGCTGCATCCATTCTGCGCAAGGCTTACAACATTAATGCCCACGTGCCGCAGGAGGCGCTCAACCAGCCCGCGCCGGTGGTGAATAAAGCCAGCTGGAGTAACTATCTGAATCTGTTCCGCGGGGTCTATCTGCGCCGCACTACGCTGGCCACGCTGCTGTCGATTGTGTCGTCCTTCGCCTATAACGCGGTGGCCTTTGGCCTGCCGGTGATTATCTCCAGCTTCTTTGTGCAGTCGATGCTGACCACCATTCTGATCTCGCTGGCCCTGAACTTGCTGTTCGCGTTTGTCGGTGGTCTGCTGGCGGTGCGGCTGGTTCCGCGCTTTGGCGCATGGCGGATGTCGCTGGCGGGTTATGCCTGTCAGCTGACCGCCCTGCTGGGGCTGGCGATTATTGGTCGCCCGGAAGGCGTTGCGGAAGGGGTTACGGCAGTGGCAATGCTGGCGCTGTTCCTGTTCGGCCAGGGCTTTGGGCCGGGGGCGCACACCATGGCGTTTGCTTCGCTCAGCTACCCGACCTCGCTGCGCGGTGTCGGCGTGGGGCTGAACCAGACGCTGATGCGCAGCAGCTCGACGCTGTCGCTGTTTATGTTCCCGCTGCTGGTGGCCTCAATGGATACCGCTGTTTTCTGGATAATCGCCCTTGCGCCGCTGATTGGGTTGGTTTCGCTGCTGGCGATCCGCTGGGAGCCATCCGGGTATGATATTGATGCTGAGGATTATCGGTAGGTTACCCTTTTAAATCGGGAAGTATTTTATTTTAAATTAACTGTTTGTTTTAAGGTAATTTGTCTTTTAAAGGAGTGGAATCGTTCCGTTCACTTTCACTCCTCTGCTTTATGTGTAATCCGCTGCGGTGAACGTGTTAAGGGGGCTGCCGCCGCCCCCTTAACAATCCCGGCTCCCGGCAAAGAAAATCGTCGCTTCGCGATGCCTTCGGCTTATTCCCTTCGGCTATCGGGTCGGGCGTGATCCTACATCCCTGTAGGTCACGCCCTCTTGGCGCATCCCTGCGCCTCGCCCCGGCCTGCGGTCAACGCCTCAGCGATTTTCAGCCGGACTTTCGCTCCCTCAACCTTCTCTGCGGTTTGAATGTGGCACGGGTGTTGAGTCCCCGCTGAAACCGGCGAACCGGAGACCGGATGACAAGGGCTGGACGCCAGGGATGGCGGCCAGAGGCGAATCGAGACAGGATGTCGAGTTGAGCCGACCGCAGGCAGCCGGTCGGGAGGTGAGCGTAGTGCGAAGCACCGATTTCGTCGCGGGGCCGCGGGGATTGCAAAGGGGGCGGCGGCAAGCCCCCTTTGCACGTTCACCGCAGCGGGGTGTACATAAACCAGAAGAGTCATAGTGAACGGAACCCTTCCACCATTCTCCCAAAATTATTCAACACAGTTAGCAAACAGCCCCCCATCCATAAGTGACTCATATGACAGCCTTCATTTCCGCCAGGGCATACTAAAAAACACCCCGATGGCGAGCAGATGGATGAAGCATGTCAGCAACTCAGATGGTGGATAAAACAGTCAAAGGCTGGCAGGCATCGCTTGCTTTGCAGTTTTGTCACACCCCTGAAAAAACCCTCCTTCACTCTGCCCGCCATGTTGGGCCGCTCACCGTACAACGCCCGTTCTATCCCGAAGAGGAAACCTGCCACCTCTACCTGCTCCACCCGCCGGGTGGCATTGTCGGCGGGGATGAACTGACGATCGACGTCCATCTTGCAGCCGGCAGCCACGCGCTCATCACCATGCCCGGTGCCAGCAAGTTCTATCGCAGCAACGGCGCGCTGGCGCGGCTCGATCAGCACTTCACCCTGGATGAGCACGCAATCCTGGAGTGGCTACCGCAGGACACCATTTTCTTTCCGGGTGCCAATGCCGCGCTGCGCTCGGTGTTCCATTTGCAGCGCAGCAGTACCCTGCTGGCCTGGGAGCTGTTTTGCCTCGGCCGCCCGGTGATCAACGAAACCTTTAGCCATGGGCGCATTGAGAGTCGCCTGGAGGTCTGGATCGAGGGCGAGCCGCTGCTGATCGAGCGCCAGCACCTGGCCGATGGCGATCTGACGCCCGTGGCGGAACACCCGTGGGTCGGCACCCTGCTCTTTTACCCGGCAACCGAACCGCTGCTGGATACGGCCCGTGAAGCACTGGCCCCGCTGGAGCACTTCGCGGGGGCCACCCTCACCGACGGCTTGCTGTCGGTCCGTTTTCTGGCCCATGACAACCTGATTTGCCAGCAGGCAATGCGCGAGATCTGGCAGCGCCTGCGCCCGCAACTCACCGCCAAAGCCCCCTGCTCGCCCCGAATCTGGCACACCTGAGAGACGCACGATGGAACTGACCCCCAGAGAAAAAGACAAGCTATTGCTGTTTACCGCCGCGCTGGTGGCCGAGCGCCGTCTCGCCCGCGGTGTGAAGCTCAATTACCCGGAATCGGTGGCCCTGATCAGCGCCTTCATTATGGAAGGCGCGCGTGACGGGCAGACAGTGGCAGAGCTGATGGAAGCCGGTCGCCACGTCCTGAACCGCAGCCAGGTGATGGAGGGCGTGCCGGAGATGATCCCGGACATTCAGGTGGAGGCCACCTTCCCGGACGGCTCCAAGCTGGTCACCGTTCACAATCCGATCCTGTAAGGGGGCACAACATGATCCCAGGCGAATATCAAATCCAACTCGGACAGATCGTGATTAATGCCGGGCGCAACACCCTGACCACGATCGTCGAGAATCACGGGGATCGTCCGATCCAGGTCGGATCCCATTACCATTTTTACGAAGTAAACCCGGCGCTGAAGTTCGATCGTGAACCCACCAAAGGCTACCGGCTGAACATTGCCGCCGGTACCGCCGTGCGCTTTGAACCCGGACAGAAACGCGCCGTGACGCTGGTACAGGTAGCGGGCGCCCAGCGGATTGTCGGCTTTCGCGGCGAGGTGATGGGCGAGGTGAACAATGGCTGAGATCTCGCGTCAGGCCTATGCCGACATGTTTGGCCCTACCACTGGCGATAAAGTGCGGCTGGCCGATACCGACCTGTGGATCGAGGTGGAACAGGATCTGACGATCTACGGCGAAGAGGTCAAATTCGGCGGCGGCAAAGTGATCCGCGACGGCATGGGCCAGGGGCAGATGACCGCCCGGGACTGCGTGGATCTGGTGCTGACCAACGCCCTGATCGTCGATCACTGGGGGATCGTCAAAGCCGATATCGGCGTGAAGGACGGCAGGATCGTTGCCGTCGGTAAAGCCGGTAACCCGGATATTCAGCCCGGCGTGACCATCTCCATTGGCGCGGCCACCGAGGTGATTGCCGCCGAAGGCAAGATCGTCACCGCAGGCGGAGTGGATACCCACATTCACTGGATCTGCCCGCAGCAGGCCGAAGAGGCGCTGGTCTCCGGCGTGACCACCATGATTGGCGGCGGTACCGGTCCCGCCGCAGGCACCCACGCCACCACCTGCACGCCGGGGCCATGGTACATCGCACGCATGTTACAAGCCGCCGACACGCTGCCGGTCAATATTGGCCTGCTGGGCAAAGGCAACGGTTCAAATCCCGATGCCCTGCGCGAACAGGTGGCCGCCGGGGCTATCGGGCTGAAAATTCATGAGGACTGGGGATCAACCCCTGCGACAATCGACTGCTCTCTGACGGTGGCGGACGAGATGGATATCCAGGTGGCGCTGCACAGCGACACCCTTAACGAGGCAGGGTTTGTCGAAGACACCCTGGCGGCCATCGCCGGGCGCACTATTCATACCTTCCACACCGAGGGGGCGGGCGGCGGCCATGCGCCGGATATTATCACCGCCTGCGCGCACCCCAACATTTTGCCCTCCTCCACTAACCCGACGCTGCCGTACACCATCAACACTATCGACGAACATCTGGACATGCTGATGGTTTGCCACCATCTCGACCCGGATATTGCTGAAGACGTGGCCTTCGCCGAATCACGTATTCGCCGCGAGACCATCGCCGCCGAGGACGTGCTGCACGACATCGGTGCCTTCTCGCTCACCTCGTCGGATTCGCAGGCGATGGGCCGGGTAGGCGAAGTGATTATCCGCACCTGGCAAGTGGCGCATCGCATGAAGGTGCAGCGTGGCGCGCTGCCTGAAGAGCGTGGCGATAACGATAACCTGCGGGTGAAGCGCTATATCGCCAAATACACCATTAACCCGGCATTGACCCACGGCATCGCCCACGAGGTCGGATCGATTGAGGCCGGGAAGCTGGCGGATCTGGTGGTCTGGTCCTCCGCCTTCTTTGGCGTCAAGCCCGCCACCATCGTCAAAGGCGGGATGATCGCCTGCGCGCCGATGGGCGACATTAACGCCTCGATCCCCACCCCGCAGCCGGTGCACTACCGGCCCATGTTTGGTGCGCTGGGCGCTGCCCGCCATGCCACCCGCCTGACGTTTCTCTCGCAGGCCGCCGCCGATAACGGCATCGCGCAGCAGTTGAACCTGCAGAGCGCCACCGCGGTGGTCAAAGGCTGCCGGACGGTGAAAAAGGCCGACATGATCCACAACGGCCTGCAGCCCAATATTACCGTCGATGCGCAAACCTACGAGGTGCGCATTGATGGGGAACTGATCACCAGCGCACCGGCAGAGGTTCTGCCGATGGCGCAACGCTATTTCCTGTTCTGAGGAGGATTCATGATCACCTTAACCCAACGCCTCGACCATCCCCATCCCGTTACCGCAAGCGTGACGCTGCCGATTGATGTGCGGGTAAAAAGCCGTGCCCGCGTGGTTCTGGACGACGGGCGCGATGCGGGGCTGATATTGCCGCGCGGTTTGCTGCTGCGCGGCGGCGACCTGCTCACCAGTGAAGACGGGCGTGAGGTGGTGGAGGTGATTGCCGCCGCCGAGCCGCTGTCGGTGGTGCGCTGCGCCGATCCGTTCCTGCTGGCGCGCGCCTGCTATCACCTGGGCAACCGCCACGTGCCGCTGCAAATTCTGCCCGGCGAGCTGCGCTATCACCACGATCATGTGCTGGATGAGATGCTGCACCTGTTCGACCTGGAGGTGACCTTCGCCAGGCTGCCCTTTGAACCCGAAGCGGGCGCATACGCCAGCGAAGGGCATTCGCATTCACATTCGCACTCTCACGCTCATTCACATTAAGGATCCCTCATGCGTAAGTTCTTACCCCTGCTGCTGCTGGCATTTTCGCTGCCCGCGCTGGCCCATCCCGGTCACGGTGCTGACAGTTTTCAGGCAGGCTTTTTCCATCCCCTGACCGGTCTTGACCATCTGCTGATGCTCACCGGGGCGGGCGTTCTTGCCGCGTTGAGTGGCCGCCAGCTGCTGATGCCCTTTGCCACCCTCGGCATGATGTTAACCGGTGCTATCGCGGGTAGCCTGCTGGGCGATTTTGGCGGGATGGAGATGCTGATCATCGCCTCGCTGGCGGTATGCGGCGTGATGATGTTCAAAACTGAAAACCGCCTGCTGCTGGCCGTTCCGGCGCTGGCGATGTTCCACGGCTGGGCACACGGCGTTGAGATGGCAGGCCACAGCTTCTGGCTGTTCACCAGCGGCTTTATGCTCGCCAGCGCCGCCGTGCTGTGCGTCAGCTTTGCTGCGGGTAGGCTGCTGCGCCGTCATGATGGGCTGCGTAAAATCTTTGGCGGCGGGCTGATCGCCTCTGCCCTGCTGGCGTTGATGAGCTGATGGAACCCTCCCGCCAGCTGCGTCTGATGCAGCTTGCCAGCAGCAGCCTGCCGGTGGGGTCGTTTACCTGGTCGCAGGGGCTGGAGTGGGCAACGGAAGCCGGCTGGATCACCACCCCGGAAGCGTTCAAAGCCTGGCAGTGTCAGCAGATGGAGCAGAGCTTTTTCTGCGTCGACCTGCCGCTGTTTTCACGTCTGTATCACGCCTGCGAGCAGCAGGATATCGCTGCGGCCTCACGCTGGACGGCATACCTGCTCGCCTGCCGTGAAACCCGCGAGCTGCGAGAAGAGGAGCGCAACCGCGGCGCGGCGTTTACCCGTCTGATTAAAAGCTGGGAGACGGACTGCCCGCCCGACTGGCTGCCGCTGTTTTCGCAAAGCCAGCTGTGCGGCATGGCCTGGCTCGGCGTGCGCTGGGGCATTCACCTGCGCGAGATGGCGTTAAGCCTCGGCTACAGCTGGATTGAGAGCGCGGTAATGGCGGGCGTTAAGCTCGTGCCCTTTGGCCAGCAGGCGGCCCAGCTGTTGATCATCGACCTCTGCGATTATTTTGCCGACGGGCTGGAGCAGGCGCTTTTGCGCCGCGATGACCAGTTGGGGGCGGCCACGCCGCTCTCTGCCATCGCCTCGGCGCGTCACGAAACCCAATATTCACGGTTATTCCGTTCCTGAGGAGTCTCTATGTCTGAGTACAAACATCCCCTGCGCGTGGGCGTCGGCGGCCCGGTGGGTTCGGGTAAAACCGCGCTGCTGGAAGCGTTATGTAAAGCGATGCGCGACCAGTATCAGCTGGCCGTGGTGACCAACGATATCTACACCAAAGAAGATCAGCGCATCCTCACCGAAGCGGGCGCCCTGGAGCCGGAGCGCATTGTCGGCGTGGAAACGGGCGGCTGCCCGCATACCGCGATCCGCGAAGATGCCTCAATGAACCTGGCGGCGGTGAAAGCGCTGAGTGAAAAATTTGGCAATCTGGATCTGATCTTTGTCGAGAGTGGCGGGGATAACCTGAGCGCCACCTTCAGCCCGGAGCTGGCGGATCTGACGATCTATGTGATCGACGTGGCGGAAGGGGAAAAGATCCCGCGTAAGGGCGGGCCGGGGATCACCAAATCTGATTTTCTGGTGATCAACAAAACCGATCTGGCCCCCTATGTCGGCGCTTCGCTGGCGGTAATGGAGAGCGACACCAACCGTATGCGTGGCGAACGGCCATGGACGTTTACCAACCTGAAAGCGGGCAACGGTCTGGCGACGATTATTGCCTTCCTGGAAGAGAAAGGGATGCTGAAGATGTAAACAAGCCTGGCGCAATGCCAGGCTGTTGCGCTGAGTTATGGCGGCGTCCTGCTCATCAGGTGCCGCCAGCGATCGCCCCGGTATGACGGATGTAAAGATCCAACGTATAGCCGGTAATGTGCCGTCCAAATAATTCGACTGCCAGGTCTTCTCCCCGGGATCAACGTCATTGGCGGCACGTTAATATGAAATATGTCAAATCCCTGTGGCGGATAAAAATATTGCTTCCCGTGCAATCCAGCCGAAGTCACGCCATATAAAATCGCCTTCTGCGCAAATAATTAATACCGCTTAAGGAAAATCCAATGACAATGAAAATGGTGATCGCGGATGAGTACACCGTGATTCGCCGGGGTGTCCGCGCCATGATCAGCAACAACGCCTCTCTGACGCTCTCTTTTTGTGGAGAAGCGGACTCGGTCGGCGAGCTTCTGGCGTTGCTGGCACGCGAAACCCCCGACATTTTGTTGCTGGGCTATACGCTGCGGGATCCGCAAAACGGCATGGAGGGGCTGGCGCTGGTGAAGTGGTTAACCCGCCATTATCCGGCGCTGCAGGTGATGATGCTCTCGCCCGACACCAATCCGCTGATGATCCGCCTCGCACTGGAAGCAGGGGCGAAAGCCTGGCTCAGCCGCCACAGCGATGAAAAAATCCTCAGCCAGGCGCTACAGTCGGTGATCGATGGCGAAGTGTACGTCGAGCGCACCCTGATGAATGCCCTCTTTAAAGGCGGGAAAATGATGAACGAGACGCTGTCCGTCCGGGAGACCGATGTGCTGCGCTTGATTTGTCGGGGGCTGAGCCTGACGGATATCTCGCGGCGTATGCATTTGAGCATTAAAACCGTGAGCGCCCATAAAATGCGGGCCATGGAAAAGTTGGGGGTGAAGAACAGCTGCCAGCTCTATTGTCTGTTAGCGAAAACCCGGATGTTTGATATGGCGCTTTAACATCCGGGTTTCTTCCATCAGGCGGCCGGCAGTTCAGCCAGTGGCCAGCGTGGACGTACAGAGACGCTCAGATCCGCCGTGGCATCGGGCTTCAGGCGCACCATCCCGGCATAGGCGATCATCGCCCCGTTATCGGTACAAAATTCCGGGCGGGCATAGAACACTTCACCGCGACGCTTTTGCATCATCTCTGCCAACTTCGCGCGCAGGGTACGGTTGGCGCTAACGCCACCCGCCATCACCAGACGCTTAAAGCCCGTCTGATCCAGCGCGCGCTTGCACTTGATCATCAGGGTATCCACCACCGCATCTTCAAAAGCACGGGCGATATCCGCGCGAGTCTGGTCGTCGTCGGCATTATTACGGATGGTATTCGCCGCGAAGGTTTTCAGCCCGGAGAAGCTGAAATCCAGACCCGGACGATCGGTCATCGGACGTGGGAAAACGAAGCGCCCTTCCGTCCCCTGCGACGCCATTTTTGACAGCATTGGGCCGCCCGGGTAATCAAGCCCCAGCAGCTTGGCGGTTTTATCGAAAGCTTCGCCCGCCGCATCGTCAATGGATTCGCCCAGCAGTTCATACTGACCAATGCCGGTGACGCTGATCAGCTGGGTATGGCCGCCGGAAACCAGCAGCGCCACGAACGGAAATTCCGGTGGATTCTCTTCCAGCATCGGTGCCAGCAGATGCCCTTCCATATGGTGAACCGGGATTGCCGGTACATCCCATGCGAATGCCAGCGAACGGCCAATGGTGGCACCAACCAGCAGCGCGCCGACCAGCCCGGGACCGGCCGTGTAGGCCACGGCATCAATATCCTTAGCCGTTAAGCCCGCCTCTTTCAGCGCCGCCTGAATCAATGGCACCGTTTTACGCACATGGTCGCGGGAGGCCAGCTCCGGCACCACGCCGCCGTAGTCAGCGTGTAATTTCACCTGACTATACAGTTGGTTGGCGACCAGCCCTTTTTCATCGTCGTAAATCGCGATGCCGGTTTCATCGCAGGACGTTTCAATACCCAGTACACGCATGACTTGTTTTACCTCACTCAGATATCGCGCAGTGTAGAGCCTGGGCGGGTTGATGTAAAACTTTCCTCACCCCTGGAGTTCTCTTCGTGTATACTCCTCACCCTTATAAAAGTCCCTTTCAAAAACGGCCGCGGTGCTTTACAAAGCAGCAGCAATTGCAGTAAAATTCCGCACCATTTTGAAATAAGCTGGCGTTGATGCCAGCGGCAAACCGAATTTATAAAGGTGAGAGTTACATGCCGGTAATTAAAGTACGTGAAAACGAGCCGTTCGACGTAGCACTGCGTCGCTTCAAGCGTTCATGCGAGAAAGCAGGTGTTCTGGCTGAAGTTCGTCGTCGTGAGTTCTATGAAAAACCAACGACTGAACGTAAGCGCGCTAAAGCTTCTGCTGTGAAACGTCACGCGAAGAAACTGGCTCGCGAAAACGCACGCCGTACTCGTCTGTACTAATCTTTTGAGGACGCACGTCCTCAATTGTCAGACAGAGTAGTAGTCGTAAGGCCGTGCTTCCGGAAGGAATGCGCGGCTTGTTTTCGTTTATGAATCAGAATTTACACAAAATCATTCACACTGTATCAGTTGAAGGATGAAGTGTAATCACGGGGCCTATGGCTGGACGAATCCCACGCGTTTTCATCAATGATCTGCTTGCCAGAACCGACATCGTCGATCTCATCGACGCGCGGGTAAAGCTGAAGAAGCAGGGCAAGAACTACCATGCGTGCTGTCCATTCCATAACGAAAAAACCCCCTCTTTCACCGTAAACGGTGAAAAACAGTTCTACCACTGCTTCGGCTGTGGCGCGCACGGCAACGCCGTCGACTTTTTGATGAACTACGACAAGCTCGAGTTCGTTGAAACCGTCGAAGAGCTGGCAGCCATGCACAACCTTGAAGTGCCGTATGAAGCAGGCAGTGGGCCAAGTCAGATAGAGCGTCATCAACGACAAACGCTGTATCAGCTGATGGACGGCCTGAACGCATTTTACCAACAGTCTCTCAAGCAACCTGCCGCTGAGCCTGCGCGTCAATATCTGAACAAGCGCGGACTGAGCGACGATGTTATTGCGCGTTTCGCTATTGGTTACGCCCCTCCCGGCTGGGATAACGTGTTAAAGCGTTTTGGCGGCAATAGCGAAGATCGTAAATCCCTCATCGACGCGGGCATGCTGGTCACTAATGACAAGGGACGTAGCTATGACCGCTTCCGCGAACGGGTGATGTTCCCCATTCGTGACAAGCGTGGCCGGGTTATTGGTTTTGGTGGCCGCGTGCTGGGCGATGCCCTGCCGAAATACCTCAACTCCCCGGAAACCGATATTTTCCATAAAGGCCGCCAGCTGTATGGCCTGTATGAAGCCCAGCAGGATAACGCTGAACCGCAGCGCCTGTTGGTGGTCGAAGGCTATATGGATGTGGTGGCGCTGGCGCAGTTCGACATTAACTATGCCGTTGCGTCTTTGGGTACCTCTACCACCGCCGACCATATTCAGCTGCTGTTCCGGGTGACCAACACCGTGGTCTGCTGTTACGACGGCGACCGGGCCGGACGCGAAGCCGCCTGGCGCGCGCTGGAGACGGCGCTGCCTTATATGACCGACGGACGCCAGTTACGCTTTATGTTTCTGCCCGACGGCGAAGACCCCGATACGCTGGTGCGTAAAGAGGGCAAAGCGGCATTTGAAGCGCGGATGGAGCAGGCTCAGCCGCTCTCCACGTTTCTGTTTAACAGCCTGATGCCGCAGGTGGATTTGAGTACCCCGGATGGCCGCGCTCAGCTGAGCACCCTGGCCTTACCGCTGATTACTCAAGTGCCCGGCGAAACGTTGCGCATCTATCTGCGTCAGGAACTGGGTAAGAAACTCGGCATCCTGGATGACAGTCAGCTTGAACGTTTAATGCCAAAGCAGGCGGATGGCGGAGCAGCTCGCCCCGCGCCTCAGCTAAAACGCACAACCATGCGTATACTGATAGGACTGCTGGTACAGAACCCGGAACTGGCGCCAAAAGTGCCATCCCTGGCGGGTCTGGATCAGGAAAAGCTGCCTGGACTTGGCTTATTTGCAGAACTGGTCAACACTTGTCTTTCTCAGCCAGGTCTGACCACCGGGCAACTTTTAGAGCACTATCGCGGAACAAAAGCGTCCGCAACCCTTGAAAAACTGTCGATGTGGGACGATATAGCAGATAAAGATATCGCTGAAGAGACCTTCACCGACTCGCTCAACCATATGTTTGATTCGATGCTTGAGCTACGTCTTTCCGAATTGATCGCGCGCTCGCGAACCCACGGGTTAACGCCAGCCGAACGCGAAGAGGTGCGTGTGATTACTGAAGCACGTGCCCGAAAATGAATTTAACGGCTTAAGTGCCGAATACCGTTCGGGTAGATCCCGACAGCCGCACTGAGAGGCAGCGGCAAAAATACAAGTACGCCCTCGCTTTAAAGGTTGGCAGCCGTATCGCCGACACCAATCAAACGAATAAGTGTGGATACCGTCTTATGGAGCAAAACCCGCAGTCACAGCTGAAACTTCTTGTCCAACGTGGTAAGGAGCAAGGCTATCTGACCTATGCCGAGGTCAATGACCATCTGCCGGAAGATATCGTCGACTCCGATCAGATCGAAGACATCATCCAAATGATCAATGACATGGGTATTCAGGTGATGGAAGAAGCCCCTGATGCCGATGATCTGTTGCTTGCTGAAAACTCAAACAACACCGACGAAGATGCAGAAGAAGCTGCTGCACAGGTTCTGTCGAGCGTTGAGTCTGAAATCGGCCGCACGACAGACCCGGTGCGCATGTACATGCGTGAAATGGGTACCGTTGAACTGTTGACCCGCGAAGGCGAAATTGACATCGCTAAACGTATCGAAGACGGGATCAACCAGGTTCAGTGCTCTGTTGCCGAGTACCCTGAAGCCATCACCTATCTGCTCGAGCAGTACGATCGTGTGGAAGCAGAAGAAGCACGTCTGTCCGATCTGATCACCGGCTTTGTCGATCCGAACGCGGAAGAAGACATGGCGCCTACGGCGACGCACGTCGGCTCTGAACTGTCTCAGGAAGAGATGGACGATGACGAAGACGAAGACGAAGAAGAGAGCGACGACAGCAGCGACGATGATAACAGCATCGACCCTGAACTGGCGCGCGAGAAGTTCGCTGAACTGCGTACGCAGTATGAAGTGACCCGCGACACCATTAAAGCCAAAGGCCGTAGCCATGCTGCCGCTCAGGAAGAGATCCTGAAGCTTTCTGAAGTGTTCAAACAGTTCCGCCTGGTGCCAAAACAGTTCGATTACCTGGTTAACAGCATGCGCGTCATGATGGACCGCGTCCGTACCCAGGAACGCATCATCATGAAGATGTGCGTTGAACAGTGCAAAATGCCGAAGAAGAACTTCATCACCCTGTTCACCGGCAACGAAACCAGCGAAACCTGGTTCAACGCGGCTATCGCGATGAACAAACCGTGGTCTGAAAAACTGCGTGATGTGGCTGAAGACGTACACCGTGGTCTGCAGAAGCTGCAACAGATTGAAGAAGAGACCGGCCTGACTATCGAGCAGGTAAAAGACATTAACCGTCGTATGTCCATCGGTGAAGCGAAAGCCCGCCGTGCGAAGAAAGAGATGGTTGAAGCGAACTTGCGTCTGGTTATCTCTATCGCCAAGAAATACACCAACCGCGGCCTGCAGTTCCTGGATCTGATTCAGGAAGGTAACATCGGTCTGATGAAAGCGGTTGATAAGTTCGAATACCGTCGTGGTTACAAGTTCTCCACCTACGCAACCTGGTGGATCCGTCAGGCTATCACCCGCTCTATCGCGGATCAGGCGCGCACCATCCGTATTCCGGTGCATATGATTGAGACCATTAACAAGCTCAACCGTATTTCTCGCCAGATGCTGCAGGAGATGGGCCGCGAGCCGACGCCAGAAGAGCTGGCCGAGCGCATGCTGATGCCGGAAGATAAGATCCGCAAAGTGCTGAAGATCGCCAAAGAGCCAATCTCCATGGAAACGCCAATCGGCGATGATGAAGATTCGCATCTGGGTGATTTCATCGAGGATACCACCCTCGAGCTGCCGCTGGACTCTGCAACCACCGAGAGCCTGCGTGCCGCCACGCACGACGTACTGGCTGGCCTGACCGCCCGTGAAGCGAAAGTCCTGCGTATGCGTTTCGGTATCGATATGAATACCGACCACACGCTGGAAGAAGTGGGTAAACAGTTCGACGTGACCCGCGAACGTATCCGTCAGATCGAAGCGAAGGCGCTGCGTAAACTGCGCCATCCGAGCCGCTCTGAAGTGCTGCGTAGCTTCCTGGACGACTAATTGTCCTGAACGTAAAAAAGCTCCCTTCGGGGAGCTTTTTTGTTTCTTCTCCCCATGAAAATGGAAGAGGCTCGTTTTTCTTCCTTTCCCTATGGGAGAGGACTCGTCTTTCTTTCTCTCCCTATGGAAGGGGGCTCGTCTTCCCCCTCTCCCATTAAAGAGGCTCATCTTTCCGCTCTCCCCATGAAAGAAGACTCGTCTTCCCCCCCCCGTGGAAGAGGATTCGTCTTTCCCCCTCTCCCCATAGAAGAGAACTCGTCTTTCCGCCGCTTCCCGTGGAAGAGGGCTCGTTTTTCTCCCTCTCCCTGTGGGAGAGGGTCAGGGTGAGGGCATCAGGCCGCAGAGGGCTTCACAGCCCCCGTGTCACCAGCGCCTGATCCAGCTCCCGATACGCCTCTACCAGCTTATCCAGCGTCGCCCTGTTCAGCCCGCTCGGATTGGGCAGCACCCATACCTGCGTCACGCCGATGGTAATCTTCTGCTTTCCCCACTGCACCCCACGCTGGCTGAATGCCTGCTCGTAGGCCTGCTTGCCCAGAATCGCCAGCGCCGCAGGCTGGTAGTCCTCAATCTTCTTAATCAACTCGCGCCCGCCGCTGCGCAGCTCATGCAGATTCACCTCGCTCGCCTGCACCGTGGGCCGTTCCACCAGCATGGTGATGCCACAGCGCGTATCCAGCAGCTGTTGCTCCTCTTCCGGCTTCAGCAGCTTGTCGGTAAACCCCGCCTGATAGATCACCTTCCAGAAGCGATTTCCGGGATGAGCAAAGTGAAAACCGGTGTGGGCGGAGGACTTACCCGGGTTGATACCGCAGAACACCACCCGCAATCCTGGTGCAAGGATATCGTTGATCATGATTACTCCTGCTTAATGGTTCAGGCTCTAAGTATAAGAGATTGAAAATGGGTTGTTTATAAAAACAGCAGGCAGGTGGGTATGGCTGGATTGCAGCGAGGAGTTACTTTATAATCCTCCGCCACGGCCCCTTAGCTCAGTGGTTAGAGCAGGCGACTCATAATCGCTTGGTCGCTGGTTCAAGTCCAGCAGGGGCCACCAAATTTTAGCTTTAGAATCATATAATTAAGCCACTCTAACGAGTGGCTTTTTTGTTTTCTCAATCCATGTTGGCAGCAAAATGGCAGCAGTTTTTTTTCAGTGCCATTAAAAAACCCGCCGTAGCGGGTTTCTCTCAAAAGCTCATGTGCCCTTGACCGGCACTTGTAGGATGAGGCGGAGCCTGGTTTATCAGGTTTGGAGCTGCGATATAACGTACAACCGTTTCATGCGTCACAAAGGTGGTCCCACAGTTTATATTCTGGCACTGACAGTAGCGCTCCTTTGTCTGATCAGATACCCGAAAGCTACTCCGGGTATGTGCCGCGTGTCCGCATTTCGGGCAATTCATCATTTCCGCTCTCTCCGCTCCGTCCCCTGCAATCACACAATGATACACTAACTTCCATTTTGTGAACAAACTCATTCCATTTCTAAATCATCTATTTTCACTTCGAGTTCCAGGCTTGTAACAAAGCCGTTATCCGGGCCGATGGTATGGGTCAGCGTGGTTATGGTCCATTCAGCATCATCTATTGGCTGTTTAAAGCCGCTGACCTTTACCGGCATTTCCGTATAGAGATCGGCCCGGCCTTCTGCGAGCTGCAGCGAGAATGAAGCCACCCCGCGCTGCAGCCGTTCCCACTGCATTTTTGCAGCCCGTTCAGCATTAGCCCTGTTTGCATAGGTCCGGTTGAGTACCAGCACATTTTCATCCGTCCCCACCAGGTAATCCCCCGATTTCGCCTCCGGCTCCTTTGGTTTCGTGGCCCTCCTGCGGCGGCGCTTAACTTTCGTCATTTCCTTTTTCTTTGGTTCCCTGGTATGCAGCCAGCTGGCAATGACGCCGGTATAAGCGCCACGATCTGCCAGGGTAAAACGGTGGCCGTCACCCTCCTTTCGCGTGATGGTCACAACCGGCAGCGGCTTTCCGCTTGCCGTTCTCCCCTGCCCCTGCCGGATAAACAGCAGATTGCCGCTTTTGACTGACGCTATAGCACCGTACTGACGCGCCAGTTTCATCAGAAAGCTCGCGTCGCTTTCGTTCGTCTGGTCCAGGTGATCCAGCGACAGGCCTGACAAGTCCTGCCCTAATGCCATTTTGAGATTATGGCGGGTGGCGATTTCTCTGATAACGTCCCCCACGGTTGTCTGATGCCAGGACTTTTCACGGCGGATATTCAGGGTTGCCCGGAAATCAGCACTGCGGGCGCGAATCGTGAGGCGATCAGGTGCCCCGCTGTGCTCAATTTCATCGACGGTAAATGCCCCTTTAGGGAAAAGCGGCTGGCCTTCCCACCCCAGCGCAAACTGAATAACCGCACCGCGACGCGGCAGGACAATCTGCCCGTCCGCGTCATCCAGTTCCAGATCAAGCTGGTCCGCTTCAAAGCCCCGGTTATCAGTGAGCGTCACGCTCATCAGGCGCTTGTCCAGTGTTGTTGTTACGTCCTTACCTTCGATGACGATGTTAAAGGCCGGACTTTTGCCGTACAGACTGAGGAGTTCAGAATTGAAATTCACTGCAGCAGTCCTCCAACCGTATTAGTAATATTCCCTATCGCGGACGATGCGGAGTCTTTCAGGTTACTGAGCTGATCACTCAGGCTGCCAAACATATTGGACAGCGATTCATCCACCCGTTTGAGCGTCAGCGTGAACTCAATCCGCCGCGCCATCCCGCTTTCGAAAAACTCCGTCTTTGTCTGGTTCAGGCTCTCGATCACGAACATGCCATAAATAGTCCCGCTCCCCTCAATCAGCGGCCATGCCTTGCCCTGTTCTGCCATCTGCTCCAGGGCCAGCAGTGACAGCCTGCCGCCGGTAATTTCCGGCAGCAGGACACCGGAAAGCGTCAGCGAATCGTTATCCGGGCCAAGAAACTGCATTGACGGCCGGCGATTGATGCGGCTGTTCACCGCGTGCCGCCAGTTGCGCTGATACTGCAGTTCCTGATAAGGCACCGTGCGCAGCATGAAAACGTATAGCCCCAGCACCATCATCATGATTCATATCCCCCCTGGTCACTGTAATTGCTGCGCGCCTTCGCGCGGGTGCGGCGTTCCCGCTCGTCGAGCTGGCGGGCAACTTCGCGCGCAATATCCTGCGGGTTCTGCCCTGGCTGCGCATAAATTGTGATCGGCGCGTGCGTTTCAAAGTGCATTACTGCCGGTGCGCGCTCCACCTTTGCGGGCTGGCTCTGTTTGTATGCCGTTGCGGGAAGGCTGAACGGATGCAGGGGCGCGGCCTCTGCAGGTGTTACCGCCATGCCCAGGGTTCCGGCCACAACCGATGCCAGCGCTGCCGTGCGCCGCCTGCTGGTCACATTTGCCGGGCCGTTCACAATTTCGGGGCCATTCTCGCCGACTATGCCAAACTGGCCGCGCGGGATAGCGCCCCCGTTGTCGTACATGCCCGCAAAACCCATCGCAGAGAATCCGCCTGGCGGCAGTACCACTTTGCCGTCACTGTTCACCGTGGCGGACTGCTGCCGCACTACCTGGTCCGGCAGCTTCGCTTTCGCAGCCTCCTGGCTGACAATTCCCAGCTTCTCCAGAAGCCACGTTACGCCCGATTTCAGAGACTCCAGCGGCTGCATGACCATGCTCAGGCCTTCAGCCAGTGCCTCACCAAACCTTTTCCCCATGGCGGCCGCGTTGTTCAGCTCCTCCGCCGTGGATTTAACCGGCGTCAGCAGATCCCGGAACCATCCCCATAACGCCTGTACTTTATCCCCTATCCACTGGAATAAAGGCCGGACAGGCTCAAAGGCTGCGCTGATGGGAGCGGCCGCAGCCCTGAACCCTTCCACCACGCCGCCCAGAAAAGCGCCGATTGGCTGCCAGTATTTCCAGATGACCAGTGCCACACCCGCAAGTGCAGTAACTACCAGCCCGACAGGGCTGAGTAGCGCGCCCAGCAGTCCCGAAATACCGAAAAGTGCACCACGAAGTAAGGTGAGCGGACCGGATACCAGAAAGCGCAAAACTCCCCCGGCAGCGGTCAGCCCTCCACGAAGCGCCGCCAGGGGGTTCATCACTGCAGCTATCACGCTGCGTACTCCGGTCATTCCGGCGCGAAATACTGCCACCGGCGCGCCCGCCACCGCTTTCAGTGCATTGCCCGCAATTCCGGCTGAGCGATGCAGAGCATTCAGCGGGGCAGTAAGCAGGCCAGTGCTACTACCCGTGGAAGCCATTCCGCGTCGAACCAGGGAAAGTGGTGCATTTGCCAGCCATGTCAGCGCGCTGCCGGTGCGAGTAACCGCCGTGAATACAGACGGCAGCGCTTTTACGCCGAGCATGGATAAGCCAAACCGCAAGATCGCCAGCGGCCCCAGCACAGCCGCTACAACAACGGCTAACGTACCAAGCCCAAGGGTGATCGCGGCAGTAGCGGCTGCCACTTTCATCAGCGTGCCCGCAAGCTGCGGGTTAACTTCAATCCAGCGGCGCAGCGCCCCGGTTACGCTTTTCACGTAATCCATAATATCCATCAGTGGCTGGCGCAGCGTTTCGCCCAGACTGCTGAAAGCGTTCTGCGCCCCCGTTTTTACCAGCATCCACTGCGCAGAAAGTGAATCCCGGTTGATGTCGGACTCTTTCTGCATTGAGCCATTGGCGCCACTACCGGCAGTGAGCTGCAACTGGCGGCGCAGCTCCGGTAGGTTATTAGCCAGTTTTGCCGCATCATCGCCATATTCCTTGCCAAACAGCATCGTCATGGCGGACAGGCGTTTGTCCTGCGGCAGCTTTTCCACCTTTTCCATCACCTGCAGAATGGTGCCCATGGCATCCTTCGTCATCTGCTTCTCAAGCTGTTCAGGCTTGAGCTTCAGCATATCCAAGCCATCCATAAAGCGGTCACTTTGCATGGTGGCAATGGACAGCTCACGCACCATAGCGTTTGCAGCGCTGGCTGCCACCTCCGGTGCTGCGCCAAGTGACAGGAACGTGGAGCCAAGCGCGGCTGCCTTGCGGAAGTCCAGCCGGTCAGCCACGCCACCCATGCGCTGCAGCACGTCGATAATGTCCGCGCCCTTTGACATGGCGTTATCGTCCAGGTAGTTCAGCGCATCGCCCAGCTGCTCAATGTTGCGGGTTGGCACCTTATAGAGACTGGCGATTTTCCCCAGGCCTTCGGACAGTTCATCGGCGGGCAGTTCAAAGGCAGTTGCCGCTTTGGCTGCCGTACTGGCAAAGGCCAGAAGGTCACGCTTCTGGTCTTCCCATGAGTCATTCGGGTTCGCCACGTTCATACGTGCGCCTCCCTCGACCAGGGCGGCGTAGTCCACCGCGCCATTTTCCATGGGCAGCTGTTCACTGGCAGCCTTGATCGCATCCTGCATTTCATAGAACCGGGCGGTCCGGTTGCCATCATCGTCACGCAGTCCATTGACCTGCTTTGCCACACCTTTCATGGCATCTTCCATGCTGGCATAGCTTTTCACCGCCGCCACGACCGGCGCGCCCATTGCCAGCCCTGCGGCTGAGGTTGTGGCCCCTGCTCCGGCGATGCGATCCCGCACTTCCAGGCTTCGGGAATACTGCTCCCTGACGGCATTAACCCTGGCCTGCTGCTCACCGAGTCGTTTAAGGGACTTCTGCTGACGGTCCAGTGCCTGCCTGGTTTCGTCCGCATTCTGGCGCAGCTCGCGCTGGGCGCTGCTGAGCTTCCGGGTATCCATTCCGGCCTCGTTCAGCGCAAGGCGTTGCTTCTGCACCGACTGACGCAGGCCGTTGTATTTGGTCTGCAGTTCCGACACGGAGTTTCTGGCCTGCTCAAGCAGGCGGGCTTGCGCCGCCGTCGGGCGGTTTGTATCGGTAAACTGCGTGGCGAGCCGGGCCGCTTCTTCGCGGGCAGCCTTAAGGTTGTTACCGGTGACGGCCAGCTGCGCGCTGGTTTTACGAAAGCCTTCAATTTTCCCCGCCTGAGCGTCCAGCTCTTTCAGCCTGGCGCGGCTCTGTTGAATGGCGGTAGCCAGCTCTTTAGAGCTGGCCTGCGCAGTACGAAATGGGCGGGTGAGTTTATCAACCGCATTAAGAATCACCTGCAGACGCAGGTTAGTGTCACTCATCGCTGGCCCCGCTTCTCTGAATCGCTTTATGCCGCCACTCCAGCACTTCGGTCAGCGGCATAACGTCAGTGACGGACGGCGGCCAGTGAAAAATGGTGGCAATATCTGCCACCAGATCGTCAACCGTCAGGCTGTCGGTAAACCGGCAAGAACCGACTTCTTCAACAAAAAAGTCACCACCTCAACCGACAGCGCGGTGAGATCGGCGGGGTCCAGTTCTGCCATTTCCTGTGCCGTCAGGGTCGGGGTGGAGATACGCGGAATGACGGTCATCATTGCACCCACATCCATATCCATAATGGCCTGCAGGCGGGTGCCTCGCAGTGCGCCGGACTGGGGTTTACGCAGCACAATTTCCGTGATTTCACTGTTACCGCGCTTGATAGGGGTATCCAGCTGTACGGTCTTTTCGGTCAGCTTGTCGGTCATGTTCTTTTCCTGTTAATGGGTTACTGGCGCGGCTACCCGCGCCGTTAAGGTTAATCAGAGGCCCAGCGCGTTACGGTGCGCTTCCATCAGGTCCACGCCGTCAACGATTTCAATCATGTTGACCAGATCGACCTCATAGAGCACTTCGCCGTTAATGGTCAGCTTCGCGTAGCTGTTGGTGCTGCTGACTTTGGTGGTGTTGCTTTCGCCGGTCTTCCACTCCCCGGAATCCAGCTCCTTATGACGTCCGCGCACGACCAGCTCCACGGCCTGCACTTCCCCGGTGTCGTCACGTTGAATGGAGCCGGTAAAGCGCAGCTGAATACCGTCAACAGTCGTTGACCCCATCTGCTTGAATAACAGCAGTTCGGTGCCGCCAACCGTAAATTCCGTGTCCAGTGCGCCGTCATCCAGCCCCAGATCAATATCCACCGAGCCGGGCATACCACCGCCGCGATACTTATCAAACTTGCGCGTGAATTTCGGCAGGGTTACGGACTCAACGATCCCCTGCCAGTTGTTACCCGCGTTGAACAGGTTCAGGTGTTTTAACTTGCGTGGTAAAGCCATGGGGTCCCCTTACGCGCTGACCCGGCTGGAGAAATCCAGCAGGTATTGATCGGTGATGCGCTGGCGCAGCATCAGGTTTTCTAGCGGCGGCACCGGCGTGTAGTCGTAATCGATAGTGAGCTTCCCGGCTTTCAGGGAGTCCTTATCGTTCACGGACTCATCCAGCCAGCAGTCTGCGCCGATGATGTAGCCCTGCGTTTTCAGGTTGCGCAGTTTGGCGCGGATACCCTCGATAATGTCGCGGGCCAGTGACGGGTTAAGCACACCATCCACCGCCCACATGTGCGCTTCTGCAATGGTGTCAGCCAGCACCTGCGCCGTGCGGGTGTAGTTTTCAAAGGCAAACAGCGGATCGTCGCTGAGGCAGCGGGAACCCCAGAAGCGGAAGCCGTCTTTGCGGATCAGCGTGGTCACATCGTTCTGGTTCAGCAGTCCCGCATCGGTGGCCGGGTCCTGCAGATCCCAGAACACATCTGCAGAAAGGCCGGTGACGCCGTTCACGCCCACGTTGGACAGGGTTTTGTGCCAGCCGGTCTGTTCGTCAATTTTGGCGCGCAGGCCGAGCGCACGGGCGGAGGCGTAAGCCTTCGCATCTGCATTCAGCACGGTGTCAAAGTTGATAAAGTCAGGCCAGATCAACATCCCTTCGCGCTGGCTGAAGTTATCGCGATAAGCAATAGCCTCCTCCACCGTTTTGCAGCCATAGGCGGACAGGTAGGCAAACCCGCGCAGGCTCTGCGCCACGCTGAGCAGCTCAGTGGCAACCGCCTGCGTGTCATGCCCTGGCGCACCGAGAATGCGAGGCTTAACACCGAGCTGCGATTGCGCCGAAAGCAGAGCCTTCATACCGGTTTTTTTACCGTCAGCGGTCACGCCGCCGATAATGTTGGAGGTGGTTTCCGCTTCGGTTTCGCCCTGCGCCACACGCACGACAACCGTCACAGGTTTTGCCTGGTCTGCAATCGCATCCAGCGAGCGTGCCAGCGTGCCGGACTCGCCCGCCTTGCCGCTGGCAGTCAGCACATCGGTCAGCAGGACCGGCTTGTTGAGGGGGAACATGGACGCATCTGCATCGTCGCCGGTGCAGACCATGCCCACGATAGCGGTGCTTACCGTGGTAATGGATCGGGTGCCGTCGTTGACTTCAACAACGCGCACGCCGTGGTGGTAATCCTGAGCCATAAGGCAGTCTCTCCGGTTTACAGGGGGTACGCCTATGTTCTGGTTGATATGCGCGCGGCGCACGCGGCGGGCTTTGTCTGGGGAATGGCACAACGAAAGGGTTAAAAAATTCCCGCAAGCGTGGGGGCTAAATCACCATGTTTCCTTTGCATCACCTGCCGGAATAAGGAGGCAAAAAAAAGAGGCCGCATAAGCGGCCTTTTGTCACAGCGGTTTATCGGGATAGATTGGGTTTTCAGGGTCAACCTTTGTCAGACTGTAGCGATACTTCTGCCATTCCGTCAGCCTGGGTTTATCTGTCTCGTCAATATAACCCCCCTCTGAGGCATCTTTCAGGGGGGCTATCACCGAATCCGCTTCTTTGCGCAAGGCTGTTAACCTCAGAATCGCCGCCGCTTTTAGCTGCTCTGGCGTGGGCGGTGGAATATCCTCCCAGCAGGGCATTCCATTTTCCCCTGCGGCCCGTTGTTTACCAGGGGGAGGATCACCCATAAATTCGGCAGCAGTCTCAATATCCACCTCCACCCCGTCGAACGGCCATGTTCCGGCCTGCTCGTAGGAATCCCTCAGAGAGTTGGGGAAAAACGCATTCTCATATGCACTATAAACATATTCACTCATATTACCTCCCGAAAGAAATCCACTGACCACCTTCCTCAGAGACGTTCACGTGTGCAGTGAAGCCAATCGGCTGTTGTTCGGTCGCGCCCCACATATTTCCACCACCCCATCCCGCATCTGAAACGATCACCTGGTCAACCTTTGTGGGGTATCGGATTGGGAAGTTGATTGTTTTGGTTGTTGTATTCGTAAAATCTATTGTTCCGTACTGGATCAGCAGATCGCCGAGCTTATACCAGCCAGGGCCGGTTAGGATGTTCAAATCTGCCCGTACCAGCGCCGCGCTGTTGCGTGAAAGTAAGGTTCTGGCAAAGGCTGTGAAATCGGACAGGACAAGCAGATCCTTGCCGACAAAATACGGCAGCTTATCGGCAGCGCCAGTAAGTCCAGATAAAGACGTTAACGCCGCATTAATGGGTTGCTTACCGGATAACGCATTCAGCACTGTTGTAGAGAAATTAGCATCACCCCCCAGGGCGTCTGCCAGTTCCTTAAGCGTATCCAGTGCCGCGGGAGAGCCATTAACAAGCGCGGCGAGGGCAGCTTTTACGAAAGCTGTTGTTGCTATCTGCGTGTTGTTAACTGTCTGGGCTGGCGTGGGTGCAGTTGGTATACCCGTTAAGGCGGGGCTGACCAGCGGTGCGCCTCCAAGATTGGCAAGGCCACCTGCCTGTGTAGACGAGCCGGTGCCGCCGTTGGCTATTGGGATTACAGTTGATGGGTCGTCATTAAATTTCTGAGTAACAAATAGAGTCCTGGCACCTTTAGCACCATTAACAGAAACCAAGTACTCTCGCCTATTACCTGCTGAGCTTGTCATTGGCGTCAGCCTGACAAGAAAGAAGTTAGGCCTCGCCTGAATGGTTTCTATGCTAATGGTAGTGGATGCTGAGTACGTCACTCCTGATGGAGGGTTAACCCAAGCTGAAAAAGTTGCGACCTGAATTGAGCCAGTTAAAAAGTCTGCTTGCTGCCAGTCGAATGAAGATAATAAACCACTACTGGCAAGACCAATTCCCATATCCTCAAAGCCTAGCGTTTTGCGCCCACCCTCTGGCGTGGTTGCGCCAAGACCACCGTTAGTAAGTGGAATGACAGTTGAAGAATCACTATTGTAACTTCTGACCACATTAAAAGAACGAGAGCCAACAGCCCCTGTCACCACGATAATATATTCACTCCTGTCACCATTTGAAGCTGACAGAGAGTTAAGTTTTATAACCGCTGCGTTGGAGTTTCTCTGAATCGTTGTCGCCGTTACCGTTGTATTCGTGTTGTAGGTTACGCCTGATGGTGGATTTAATGATGATGAAAACACAAAGGTTTGCATTGAACCGGTCAGAAAATCAGCTTGCTGCCAGTCGAACGACGTGATGCGTGAGGATGCAGTAAGGCCATAGCCCAAATCATTAAGCGCCCCTGTCCCCTGCAAATCCCATGATGACCATGTAGAACCGGAAAGGGTGCGCGTCCACGTTCTATTTATGAATGCGGCATTGGTTACAATTGAGGTGAAAGTCTGAACAACTGAGTCCGTGCTTGAACGCAACTCGACCTTGCATATACCGGTCGGCGTTGCAGTCTGTCCGGCTGGAATTGGCCCGTTTGTAACCGCATTGGTTATCGACCAGATCCCAGGAGTTAATAGCGTATTCATATCGCCAGTGAAATAACCCGGCATTGAACAAAAACCAACGGGCAACCAGACACCCCAAGGGCCATCTGTACCATTCCAGGTGCCAACAAGAGGGCGCATATAAATATTGCCGTTTCTGGTTACGGTATAACGCTGCGTTCCGCCAAATGGCCCGCCTGGAATGACTTCCAGCACACCAACCGCGTTATCTTCCGGGAACCCGTTCACGATTTGCGCATTGGTTGCCGAGTTTTGCGCCCATATACCAATAAAATCTGGCACTGGCCCGTAATTGTTCAGATTGGCATTATTCGGCAGGTTGCCCCGCATCAGAATTGCGGGTGCCACCGCGCGGGTGACAAATTCGGTTGTCGCCAGCTGCTTATCATTTGACGCCTGCGGTGCCGTGGGTGCTGTCGGCTTTCCGGTCAATGCAGGACTGGCAAGCGGCGCCTTGGCCGCCAGGGCATTGAGCATGGTAGTTGCAAAGTTCGGATCGTTTCCGAGAGCCACCGCCAGTTCTCCCAGCGTATCAAGTGCGCCAGGCGAGGAGTTAACCAACGCAGCGATTGCTGTCATCACAAACTGTGTATTTGCGAGCTGCTGCGAATTATTACCTGCCGTCGCCGTCGGTGCCGTCGGCGTGCCGGTCAGCGCCGGGCTTGCAAGTGGCGCTTTAAGTTTGGCCTCATCCATGACGGTTTTTACCGCTTTCGGGGTGGCGGCCAGCGTTTCTGATGTACTGGTTGTCGAGCTGCTGAGCTGCGTAAACCCTTTTGCAGCCAAGGTGGCGTCCGGGTGGTTGCGGGATTTTGCATGCTTGTCGATTTCACTATCAACATAATCCTGCGTGGCCATCACGGTTGACGTGTCCATGGTGATGGTGATCGCGTTGACCTCGCTGACCGCAATCACCATGCGAATCACCATCTTTCGCCCGGCTCCTTCGCTTAATGACGGCTTGTAAGTTTCTGCCATGTTGCCGACGGCCAGAAGTGTTCCGGCGGCATCATACAACGCCATTTCACGGATCCAGAATCCACTCGTTTCCGGTTTTTCCGGTGGAATCACCAGTTCAACAACAATATTTTTCGTATCGCTGGCATCAATACTCGCTCTGTTAATCGGCGCGCGGTAAACCTCCCTGACCAGTTTTGTCTGGGCAGGGTTCGGAGTGGGCAGCGTGCCGCCGCCATCACCCACGGCCATTTTTGCGGTATTGTCCAGAACAATGCTGGCGGTGCCAGCCAGAACCGCCGCGATTTTTGCGGCACCTGCTGTGGTGATAATAGTTTTAAATTTCGCCATGATAGTTACCCTGGATAAACCGTAATAATGTCGCCGTCATAGATGGCCCCGCCGGTATACAGATAACCCGGCACTTCCTGCACAATATTGATTGAGCAGTGACGACTGACGGGCCTGGCATCACTGATCAGTCGGTCCATTTCGATATTCATATTTGGCGTCATGCCGCTTTCCGGCACTCCTATGTCCAGTTCGAACGTGCCAGGCGTGGCATTGTTTTCCCACCATTCCGTAATACCGATGATTCGCCCAAGCGGGCCAACCGCACTGCGGATAGCGGCAAGCGTCCCTTTGCGGCGGTGAATGAAAAAGGCGTCACTGACAGCCTGGCGCTTGACGTTCTCTGCCCAGGCTTCATCCCAGCGGTCAACCGAAAACGCCCACGCCAGATAGGGCAGAAACTTCACCGGGCATTTCCATGGGTTCCACAGGTCACGCAATGGCACATCAAGGTTGCTGATATCACTGCAGGCCTGCGCCAGTCGGCGCTTAAGGACAGACGATCCCGGAGGAAGCAGACTATTCATCCGTTCCCCCGATGGTTACGGTTGCTGCTGTGCAGTAAGCCGCTTTTGATTTATCCAGCACCACATCAACTGCAGGCGCAGTCAGCTCTACACGCTGGACCCCTTCCACATGGAGCGCACCGTAAATGGCAGATCTGCGGATATCACGTCCCAGCCGTGCCTGGGCTTTAATGTAGGATTGCAGCCGCTCAATAGCGGCCGCTTTAATAGGCTCCGCCTCCGGCCCCGGATAGAGATAGAGCTGGGCATTAATCGTGTAATTCACGATGGAGGCAGACTGCACTGTTACCCGGTCAGCCACCGGGCGCACACTTTCATCATTGAGTGCGGCAGCCACAACAGCGAGCAGGTCTGCTGCTGCCGTTCCATCTCCTTCACGGGAAAGTATGGTAACGGTGACATTTGCCGGTGTCGGGCTGATAGCTGACGCATCAGCCACACGGCCATCAGCACTCCGCGCGTGAAATTCATAGGCAGCAGATGGGCCAGCAACGCTCAAACCCTCCATTGCCGCCGGTATGCGCTGGCGTAAATCATTATTAGACTCCATCACCGCCTGAACCGGCGGAATCGCCGTCGGGTCTCCGGGAATGATCGTAAGTCGTTTTACGTTATTAATGGCTGCCAGCTGATCGAGATCACTACCCATGGCATAAGCCACCATGACCGCCTGCGCAGCCTCATTGATTCGCTGACGCAGCAGGATTTCCCGGTATGTGTTTTCCTGCAGTAATTTGGTGACGGGTTCAGATTCCAGCTCAAGTGTGCGCCGCACCGCGTCCTGTTCATCCACCGGATGAAGGGCCACAAAAGCTGCCTTGCGCTCAGCAAGCAGCGCCTCAAAGTCCGGCACCTCAATAATCTGCGGGGCCGGGAGCTGGGAAAGGTCAATTACTGCCATTATCTGCTCCTGTTGGCACTGAAAGGGATACAGACGCGCCGTTATTGCGCTTCCCGGTTAGCTCAACCACCATTGAGCCGTCAAAGCTGCTGCTGATAGTGATGGAATCCAGCGTAAGCCGTGGCTCCCATCGGCTCAGGGCTACGTAGACCGCAGACATGATCTGCAGACGCAGCGCCGGGTTCTGTGGCTGGTCTATCAGGGCAGACAGCAGGGAGCCGTATTCGCGGCGGGCAATTCGGCTCCCTTGCGGGGTCAGCAGAATATCCCGTACTGACTGGCGCAGGTGTTCCGTATCAGTGATAGCCCTGCCGTTACCCTGACTCATGCCGATATACAGCGTCATACCGGGCCTCCCGAGGTATCGCCGCCTTTCATAACTTTGATATGGGCATGGTTATCCACCACGATCCCGTTAGAACTCATGGCACCACCGCCCTGAGTGACGCCACCATTGATCACCACCTCGCTGTTTATGCGCGTGTTGCTTGCTTCCACAACAAACTCACCTGTTTTCAGGGTGATATTGTCAGCCGCCTCTATCACCATTGATTTGATACCTTTGACGTGCCAGCGCCCGGTGGCGGGTTCGTACTCAAACCAGCCTCCGTCCGGGTATTCCGTCACGCAGCCGTCCACGGAATCCGACGGCGGTGCAAACTGATTGGAGTAAATGGCGGGCAGCGCAAAGGCGGTTTCCAGATTGCCGCCCAGGCTCAGCACCACCACCTGTTCATCCGGTGACGGACACCACCAGGTGCGACCGCCGCCGGCACGCAGTGTCAGCCAGTTAATCCAGTTGGTTTCAAGCTCGCCCACCTTTACCCGGCACAGCCAGTTTTCCCGGTCCACTTCGGTCACGGTGCCGGTGCGGATCAGGTTGGTGATAAGGCGCATGATTTCTGTTAAGTTTTTGTCCATACACTTAGGGTGTACCAAGACAAATTGGCGTTCATCAAAACAAAAATGTGTCACTGATGGCACAACTGGGAGATTCGGATGAGTTCTTTTGATAGATTTTATAAATGGGTTGAGTCAAACGGGCATATCGTCGAAGAATGCAATGATGAAGAAATCCAACATCTTTTCATGCAGTACATTGAAGAACTGACAATCACCGCACTTGATTCCTATAATTTAGAAATCCCTAAAATCATTCAACGCAATAAAAAGGAACATGATAACTTTGTGCAAAAACATATCACTCATTGGGAGGATGCTTTAAATCACTTAGAACTCCTAATAGATATTTGCATTAGTTCCGGCTCAGATTTCAGTGAACACCGTAAGATCGAAAGCGACTCTGCAAATGAAATTAAAACAGGCCTTCTGATAAGACTACATGCAAAAGCTTGTTCAATATCCAACGAAATTTTACTGTTACTAAAAAATGGTTACGCTGATGGTGCTCATGCTCGATGGAGATCGCTTCACGAGGTAAATGTTACTTTACAATTTATTAGCTCAAACAGTCCTGTTTGCGCAGAGAGATTTCTGGCGCATGAAATCTATGATAGCTTTTATGGGATGAAATCCCATAAAAAACATGAGCATCGACTGCAAGAGAAGGGTCCTACAGATGAAGAATGCGCTATTATAACGCGAGCATTCAAAGACAAATTAAAGAAATACGGCAAGGACTTTGATTCACAATATGGATGGGCAACTCCTTTTCTGCCTGAGAATAACAGAGCACCTGGATTCCAGAGTTTAGAAAAGGCTGTTAAATTAGACCATATGAGACCATACTTCAAATGGGCAAGCCAAAATATACACCCAAACATTAAGACAATCACCAAAAGCTTGACATTACCAACTTTCGAAACAAGCATTATTAACATTGGCCCAAGTAATTTTGGACTTACAGACCCAGCTCAGAATGCTGCGCTTAGTTTAACGCAAGCAACCGCAACAATTTTAACAATTATTGAAAATGAGAAAAACATAGTAACAATCAATTCATTAACTAAACTCACGGAAGCTATTGGAAAAAAATTCTTAGAAACAGCCAGAATATTTAACAGTTGAAATTCACCTAACTAAATAGCCGAACAATTGCTCTTCTATTAAATTAATTGTCGTATTGTCGAAGCCCAGCAATTGCCTCTTCGCATAACGTATTTCTGGCCCTTTGCGACTGACGCGATCACGCAGGCCGTAATGGTGAACCCGGGCAATACGCTGCACTGAGCCGTCAAACTGAACGCTGGCGGAATCCGCACTGGCAGCGGTTTTCAGGTATTTAGTGGTGCGAAGTTTCGCAAACATCTGGCGCTTAATTCGCCCCTTCTTACTGCGTGCCGTGACCCGGCGCGGCTCATAGCCACTTCCGTCGGGATTGCGCTGCAGCCTGATGTTTTGTTGCTGCGTGCGGCGCAGCTCCTGCGCCAGCTGCCGCATCATGCGGCTGCGCGCGGCAGGCTCAAGATTCGCCAGCAACGCTGCCAGCCAGTCATCCACCCTCTGCAGCTCACCCATGTTTCACCGTCCACATTTCTTCCGCTACGTCCGGTTCCGGCACCGCCTCAACGCTCGACATGCCCCCGTCAGTGCTTACCAGCACTCGCTCCGTCAACTGCAGGTTCAGACTGATATCGCACACATCATTGCGCAGGATATCCACATCAAAGGTGAACAGCTTTTCGCGCAACTCACGGTTATTGATAGCGTCAGGCTGATTGGCAGTGAGCCACAGCAGAACGGGGGCCATCAGCAGATTCTGGTTCCCGCTGAAATCCTCGATCACCACGTTCAGGGTGTAGCGGTATTCCCATGACATGGAGCTGGCACCGGTTGCCACCAGTGAGCCGTTATCCACAAACAGGTGCAGCTTGTCCGGGTTATTGCGGACATAAGGCACAGCCTCATTCAGGGCGTTGCGTAAAGACTGCGGCTTGTTCATTGTCTCGCTCCTGGCACGCAATTATCGTGTCCACTTTGTCAGCACACGCCGCCCAGGCGGCCTCCGTTTCATCCAGCGCTGCATTCAGATCGCCGTTACTGCGCGGCGCTGACCTTTCCAGGCGGCACTGCGTCACTCTGGGACAGCCACTCACGGTAAGCTGCACCTCCGGCGAGGGCCGGACGTTCCCGCAGCCGGATAATGTCAGCAGGCAAAGGAGCATCAGCCCAGCGGCGCAAATCCTCATTTTCACGTTTCAGTTCCTCTATCCGGTGCTGTCGGCTGCGCAGCAGAGCGGAGGTCTGTTCCGCCGCCGCATAAAGCCGCGTCTGCTCCCGGCTATTGGTTTCGTTCAGAATGGACAGGCCGATCAGCTGGCTGTTTTTCTTCGTCAGTTCCTGCGATTTACTTTTCAGCGCCGCAACCTGCGTCTCGATGGTATGGCTTGCATTGTTAAGCCGCCATGACTGCCAGCCCAGCAACGCAAGCGCCAACGCCAGCACTGCCGCCATCGCACGCATCAGACTGTCGCCGCCTCTGAAAACTGAGAACGGACAACCCGATAAACCAACACCGTCAGCACATAAATCACCAGGGTTAACACCCAGCCGGACCATGCCAGGCAGACAATAACCAGGATTTTCATTAACCAGCTGAGCAAAGGCTTATCCGGGGTGGTAAAGAATTTTTTGAGGGATTCTTTGATGGCATGCCTTGCTGCACCTCCGGCAATTACTCCAGCCACTCCGCAGAGGGACAGCACCCAGGTTAAAATGCTCATGATCCAGATGGCGGCAACGACCAGGACCGGGGCGATGCTGCGTGGATAAAACAACGCGGCCATTAACAGCGCCACCCAGGCGATCTGAAACAACACGTTCATGATTTTGTTTTTCATTGCGTTACGCTCCTTTTAAGCACCAAGCCATTTCCCGCTCACGGCGGTTATCCAGCCCCTGATTAAACACACCTTTTACATACACCCAGCGTGGCAGTTGATGGCAGGCGTCTGCCCAGCGCCGCTGGTTCAGCAACTTAACCAGCGTGGAGCTGCAGGCATTGCCGGTGCCCACGTTGAAAGCAAACGACACCACAGCGTCATAGACCTTTTGCGGCATCTGCTGCACCACACATTTTTCCAGCGCCCGCTCCACGCGCAGTACGTTGGTGATAAGTCCCTGCGCCGCCTGCCGTTCCGTGATGGTTTTGCCCGGCATCACACCGGACGTATTACCGATCCCGTCAGTCCAGACACCCGCGCTGCACTGGTAAGGCTGCAGGCGGCATCCCTCGTAATCGGCAATCAGTTTCAGCCCCTCAACAGAGGTATGAAGTGACTGATAACCGGGCAGCGTGGCGGCGATAGCCAGCACCGCCACGACAAGGCAGCGCTTAACGATTGAAGGATTCATACTCCCCCCGCGTGATTTGCCCGCTGCGCAGCAGCTGGTAGGTTTTGTGTTTGTAGTACCAGTTGATCGCCAGCATCAGCACACCTATCAGCACGCCACCAACTGTTGACGCATCCTTAAGTGACAGATCGCCCAGGTATGCCAGCAGCAAGGCGATGCAGTAAGTGATAAAGGCGCTGATTCGTTCAAGCGTCATATTTCAGTCCCATAGCTGGACGGTCTGCGCCGTGGTTGATGCCGGTATATCCGGCATTTCAACCTGCAGCCCGTGCGGTAAAAAAGGGCCATGCTCAGCCAGCCCCGGATTTGCCTGCAGAACCTGCTCAGTGACACCCTGCGTGCGCCCGTAATGACGCCAGCAAAGCGCGTCCACCGTGTCATACTGGTGCGCACGCACTTTCATCAGATAAGCTCCACCGTGCAGTGCGGTGCATCCTGCACTCGGCTGATAGCCCAGCGGGCATCCCGCCACAGATCGCCGCTGGCCTCCGCCAGCTCCTCCCCTCGTTTCACTCCTGATCCCGTGGCGTCATAATCCTGATAACGCTCATTGAGCACGGCACGCGCCCAGCAATAAACGGCGTTAAGGTAGTGCTGAATGCGCTGACTTCTGCCGTCCAGCATTTCTGACGGCACATCAGCCAGGGCTTTACAGCCCAGCATTTGCTGGCGGTTGCGGAAGTCGTACAGTTCAGCGTTAACCTCAGAAATTGCTGTTAGTGCAACCTGCCTTAGACGTGGCTGCGTCACCGTGCCGTCAGTGCGCATCACGCTACGAAATTCAGACAGATCCACATCAGGCCAGAACGGCGTATTTTTAATAACGTCCGCCTGTTCGGGTGCCTGCTCTGGCGCAATAAACTGCATTCGGCTTTCTCCTGAAATAGTGGGCGGTGGACGGGGTTTTGATGTGGCAATGCCTTTCGCCACCCCGTGCCGCCCGTGCGCGGGGCACGTTCTTTAGCGGCTGTCACTACGCAATTTGCGCTCCAGCTGCTGCTTTTCTTTTTTCACGCCGCATCGGGGATCGAGCTGCAGCGCATGGGTAAGGTGATTCAGGGCAGAAGCCGGGTTGCTTTCGCTCAGTACCGCGCCGATGGCTTTATGCAGGCGCGCCCGGGACTGGTCCGGCATATCCAGATCGCTTGTCAAATCCAGCGTCTGCAGGAGCAGATCGGCATCAAAACCGGTGGCGGCCAGCAGGGCGCTTTGTGCGGTGTCCGCCATTTCTTCCGCCAGGACGGTCTGAACGTTGCGGTTTCCCAGCGGCATCACCCAGCCATGGCGCAGCGCATGACGCCCTATTTCCAGCGCACCGGCATAATCACCGGCATCGATACGCCACAGCATCACGTACATCAGCACGTCATCCTGCTGCGCACCTCCGGCAGCCAGCACGCCCTCCGCCCAGGCGGCATACTTCGGCAGAAGCTCCACCTTGATTGCAGCCTTTTTCACGGTGGACTGGACGCCCTTGAGGCGGCGGCGGTCTTCTGCGAGCTGGAGCAGCATCAGGTCATAGCCGGACGCATGGCGAACACTGCCGCCCTCCCGGGCGGCCTGTTCGGCCTGAATGCGCAGGCGGTGCTGCCGTGCGGGACTCAGGCTCATGCGTTACTCCCCACCTTCCGGCGCAGCTGGCGCGGTGTAATCACCGATTTCGATGTTTTCGACCAGTGCCGCGCAGCGATAGTCTTCAATCACATACGCTTCGTTGACGGACTCAAAGTTTTCGATCCGGTCACGTTTCGGGTTGTCGATAACAGAACGACGGCGGGTGTCCTCCTGCCAGTAGATGGACAGGTTATCCAGGCGGGTGATCAGCAGGGCATTCGCCGGGAAGAAAGGCGCGCGCACCGCCTGCAGGCCGCCCATGCGTTTCTGGCTGATAATCAGATCGGCAGCGATTTTTTCGCTGTTCTCCTGCTCTTTGTTAACCAGCGGGAAATACTTGTCAGACAGCAGTTCACGGCCGCAGATAACAACCAGCTCGTCATCGTCCTGATAAACCACATCGATTAGCTCGTTAACCGCATCCATCACCACGGCGTCCAGGTTGGCATAGTCGCCCCCCTTCCCCACCTTCACCGCACCTGCGGTGGTGGTGCCGTTCTGGGTGGTACTGCCCATAACGTGGTCCGGCGCGTCTTCGCGGATTTTCTGCAGCCAGCCCTTATTCACATCCTGCAGCAGCGGGTTTTCTTCGCGGTTGGAGGTTTTGGCGCGCTTCACGCCGTTGAAGCCGATCATGATGCGGTCCAGTGCCTGGCGCTTGACGATGGCATTGCGCACACGCACCTGGAAGTCCTGGTATTTCGCCCAAAGGTCCAGCTTTGCGTAGGTCAGCACCGTGTCAAAGTTGGTCTGTTCGCATTTATATTCCACATCCTCCATCAGCATCGGATCGGTAGGTTCGCGCTCTTTGGTGGTGGTGTCGGTGGTTCCGGCAATGGTGGAACCTACGCCCAGTCCAAGCAACTGCCCGGACTGCTCCGCAACCGGCGTGATGTTAATCAGCGTCAGGAAAGCGGCGGACTGCTGGATCTGGTCTTCCAGCGTCTGCTGCACGGACGGCTCTACGGTGAATTTGCTGGAAAGCTCTTCAACTTCCACACCGTTCAGACGCGCCAGCTGCTGCAGGTAAGCGTTAAAGGCAAAGCGGGTATTCTTTTTCATCGGGTTTTATGCTCCATCAGCAATTGGTCAGGGTGCCTGCCGGTACGTCACCGCCCGGCGCGCGCTGGCGGTAATCTTTACGGCTGTCTTCACGGCTCAGCTGCTGCTGAAGTTCGGCAAAGGCGGACTGCTGCTCCTGCAGCGAAGTTTCAAGCTCAGAAATGCGCGCGTCCTGGTCGGACAGGGATTTATCAGTGCGCTCGCTCAGGTTCTGCTGTTCAGTGGCGACCAGCTCAACGGCTTTATGCACGTCTGAGAAACGCGCATCATCGGTCTGCTCTTTTTTGGTGAACAGGGCAGTGACGCGGGCAAAGAGGGACGGTTTTTCTTCCTGGGTTTCTTCCAGCTCGATCAGCGTTTCTGTAGCGGCAGTAAAAAGGTTTTCAGGATTCTGCTTGCGGTTAGCCAGCGGGTTTCGTGCGGCGCTGGCACTGAAGGTCAGCATTTCGGTGCCCAGGCTCGCCGGATCGTCAGTGGCGGCCAGGCCTACAAGATAGGCTTTGCCGGTGTCGGCAAACTTCGGGCTGACTTCCATAGAGGTGAATAGCTTCTGACCTTTCTTGACCAGTTCAACGAGTGAGCTGGTCGGCTCCACGTCGGCATACAGGGCCATTTTCCCCTTCAGCGGCCCGTCCTGAATTTCATCTGCAATTAACGTCGTTACTCTGCCGTAGCGGTTAAAGGCGCTGTCCGGTGAATATGACTTGATGTGTTCAAGATTAATCAGCGCGGTGTAGACCGCCGGGTTGTAGCTGGCTGCCATTTGCTCCAGCCATTCACGCTGGATTTCGCGTCCGTCGGTGGTGGCACCTTCCACCCCGATACAGAAACGCTTTGCTTTCACTGTCATGAGCCGTGCTCCGTTAGAAAAAACTTACTGGAGCCTTATGGTTGCGGTGATGTGGGGAGTGAAACAACGCGCAGCGCTTGTGCGGTCGGCCATACAAACCGCAGCCGGGGAAAGCGCACTGTTAAGGCCGTAGGCTTGTGCCATGAACACAACACTGACCCCCGCAGACCTCGATCCCCGTCGGCAGGCCATGCTGCTGTACTTTCAGGGATACCGCGTAGCCCGCATTGCTGAAATGCTGGGCGAGAAAGTTGCAACCGTTCACAGCTGGAAGAAGCGCGACAAGTGGGGCGACTATGAGCCACTGGATCAGATGCAGCTCACTACCGCCGCGCGTTACTGCCAGCTCATTATGAAGGAGCAGAAAGAAGGGAAAGACTTCAAGGAAATTGACCTGCTGGCGCGCCAGTCAGAGCGCCACGCCCGGATCGGTAAATTCAACGACGGCGGGAACGAGGCGGATTTAAACCCGAACGTAGCCAACCGCAACAAAGGTCCACGCCGTCAGCCTGAAAAGAATGTTTTCACCGACGAACAGATCGAGAAGCTGCAGGAGGTTTTTCACGGCTCGATGTTCGCCTACCAGCGCCACTGGTATGAGGCAGGCAACCGCCACCGTATCCGCAACCTGCTTAAATCGCGCCAGATCGGGGCGACCTTCTTTTTTGCCCGGGAGGCGCTGATTGACGCCATCACCACCGGCCGCAACCAGATTTTCCTCTCAGCCAGTAAGGCGCAGGCACACGTCTTTAAACAGTACATCATCGACTTTGCAAAAGAGGTTGATGTGGAACTGAAAGGCGACCCGATGACGCTCAGCAACGGCGCGTGCCTGTACTTCCTCGGCACCAATGCCCGCACGGCGCAGAGCTACCACGGCAACCTGTACCTGGATGAATATTTCTGGATTCCGAAATTCCAGGAGCTGCGCAAGGTTGCGTCCGGTATGGCCATTCACAAAAAATGGCGGCAGACCTATTTTTCCACGCCATCCAGCCTGACCCACAGCGCCTATCCATTCTGGTCCGGCGCACTGTTCAACCGGGGCCGCAACAAAGCAGACAAGGTGGATATTGACCTGACTCACGGCAGCCTGGCCCCCGGCCTCCTCTGCCCTGACGGTCAGTACCGCCAGATCGTCACCGTGGAGGATGCGGTGCGCGGCGGCTGTAACCTGTTCGACCTGGACCAGTTGCGCATGGAGTACAGCCCGGACGAGTACCAGAACCTGCTGATGTGCGAATTTATTGACGATCTGGCGTCGGTGTTCCCGCTCAGCGAGCTGCAGGCGTGCATGGTGGACAGCTGGGAGGTCTGGTCCGATTTTCAGGCGCTGGCGTTGCGCCCGTTTGGCTGGCGCGAAGTCTGGATCGGCTATGACCCGGCGAAAGGTACGCAGAACGGCGACAGCGCCGGATGCGTGGTGATGGCTCCGCCAGCCGTGCCGGGCGGCAAGTTCCGCATTCTTGAGCGGCACCAGTGGCGCGGAATGGACTTCCGCGCGCAGGCTGACGCGATCAAAAAGCTAACGCAGCAGTACAACGTGACCTATATCGGCATCGACTCGACCGGCGTCGGCCACGGCGTTTATGAAAACGTTAAAGCGTTCTTCCCGGCGGTACGGGAGTTTGTCTACAACCCCAATGTCAAAAACGCCCTGGTACTCAAGGCCTACGACATTATCAGCCACCGCCGCCTGGAGTTTGACGCCGGGCACACCGACATTGCTCAGTCTTTCATGGCTATCCGCCGTGCTACAACCGCCAGCGGTAACCGCCCCACCTACGAAGCCAGCCGCAGCGAGGAAGCCAGCCATGCTGATCTGGCCTGGGCAACGATGCACGCACTGTTTAACGAACCGCTGCAGGGCGAAGCCGCCAATACCAGTAACATTGTGGAGATTTTTTGATGGGCAAGAGGAATAAAAACCGCGCTGCAGCTAAACAGAGCGTTCAACCGAGCAGCGGCGTATCTACAGAAGCATTCAGCTTTGGCGACCCGATCCCGGTACTGGACCGCCGGGAGTTGCTGGACTATGTGGAATGCGTGCAGATGGATAAGTGGTATGAGCCTCCCGTGAGCTTTGACGGCCTGGCCCGCACCTACCGCGCCGCCGTGCATCACAGCTCACCGATTGCCGTTAAGCGCAACATTCTGACCAGCACGTTTATCCCACACCCGCTGCTGAGCCAGCAGGCATTCAGCCGCTTCGTGCAGGACTATCTGGTATTCGGTAACGCCTATCTGGAGAAACGGACGAACCGGCTTGGCGGCATTCTGTCGCTGGAGCCGTCACTGGCGAAATACACCCGTCGGGGCGTCGATCTAGATACCTACTGGTTTGTGCAGTACGGCATGACCACGCAGCCGTATGAATTCACCAAAGGCAGCATCTTTCATCTGATGGAGCCGGATTTAAACCAGGAGATTTACGGCCTGCCGGAATACCTTTCCGCCATCCCTTCAGCCCTGCTGAACGAGTCCGCCACGCTGTTCCGCCGCAAGTATTACATCAACGGCAGCCATGCGGGCTTCATCATGTACATGACCGACGCCGCGCAGAACCAGGAGGACGTGAACAACATCCGCCAGGCCATGAAAAGCGCCAAAGGGCCGGGCAACTTCCGCAACCTGTTTATGTACTCGCCCAACGGCAAAAAGGACGGGATTCAGATCATCCCGCTGTCAGAAGTAGCGGCAAAGGATGAGTTCCTGAACATCAAGAACGTGAGCCGGGATGACATGATGGCAGCGCACCGCGTGCCGCCGCAGATGATGGGGATTATGCCTAGCAATGTTGGGGGGTTTGGGGATGTGGAGAAGGCGAGTAAGGTTTTTGTTAGAAATGAGCTTATTCCGCTACAAAAAAGATTAGTTGAAATTAACACTTGGCTAAATAAAAAGATAATAACATTTAATGATTATTCATTAAATTAAAAAAAGAGGGGTAAATTACCCCTCTAAAATCACAAATACCGTTTTACACGTATTTTATTAATATTTGACTCGCTTCCGATTCTTATTAAAGCGTTTTTAGCCTTTTCACCAATACGATTCATTCTATCTGAACCATTGCTATAAGTACCAAATTTAAGAGCAGTAGCTATTATTGAGTCACTGCCATTAGTAATAACATCTTTGAATAACTTATAATAGTCCTCTTCTGATGCACTATCTAGAGTGACTTCGTGCCTTTCAGCCCAGCCATTCTGACCTGACAATTTTGCGAGCACATCCCCTATAGATTCTTCCAAGTCTAGACTATTAGCATACTCTTTAATTTTTGACGACAACTCAGAATCTTTTACAGGATGAACATTCATGTAAATAGACTGGACATATTCCTTGAGTGCATCATTAGCGTAAGTAATAAAGCTATTTATTAAATTCTTTGCTTTAATATCTTCATCAAAATCTCTAAACAATCCAACAACGCTATCTAAATCTCCAGGAGTTACATACTCCATTCCATCTAGCACAGCCTGGGATAGCTTTTCAACAACCTCGGTTTGATTATCATCAAATGAATTATGAAAATACTTCCATGCTTCAAACAGAGAACCACGCTTGTTATCACGTATTATTTCATCATTTCTTATTCCAATCTGTATTTGAAAACGATTTGTATCTATATACCCATACTTAACCATATCAATTAGTGCTTCATCAAGCTCATTCGTTCTTTTATAACCGTACTTAAGCAAAGTATTAAGCCATCTTTTTTTCTGTTCCTCCTCCTTGTCATCATACATATAGACATTTCGTATACTGCTAATATATTCCAACGAGGGTACATCTCCATCTGCTGAAAACGCATAATGACTCCAACAATACAAAGTTAAAGAATGCGCTACTTCGTTTGAGATTGTCTTAGCATCTCCATTAATTTTAGGAATCAAAGCTAAGAGGAAACGTTCTATTTTTTTAAGTATTCGAATATTTTTAATTCCTAGCGAGATGGTGTACTTGCTTAACAATTCATGAAGATTAATATCATAACCATAAGCTATAGAGGCGCATTCTTCTGGTGTAGGATTATAAGTAATCTCTCTATCAATGACTTTCTCTTTATAAGTGGAATAATCTCCCATACCATTTGAACCATTGTTAAGCAAAAGAACAACCTTGCAATCTTTTTGCTCTTTCAAAAGAGAGACCAATCCTAATACATCTTTAACCTCTAAGTTTTTACCACGCCTCTCTAAGTCATCTATTACTACAATCATTTTAGAAACCGTCATAAATGACATCGTTTCAAGAGTCGAAGTAAAATTTTTTAAAACTGGCACTTCTTTTAACACACCAGCGAATTTTCGAGAAAACATTTCTACAACCCCAGTTGCATTGGTTGTAGCTGTTTCTAAATCTGGTTTAGTTCCAATGTATTCCGTTGTAATTGTATTTTCAAAAATAGAGTACTTTAAAGAATCAAGAGAGTTGATACCAAAAAGAGATACATAACTATATCGATTAAATAAAATACTATCTTTATTATCTTTTAAAAAAGAATTCCATGTATATGTTTTCCCTATACCCCACTCACCCTGTATAGCCATTACTTCAGGTTCTGTCGATGAAATAAAATCTGATAACTGTTCTTTAACAAATTCCAATGACATATGTATTCTCCGAAAAAGATAGCCAGCCATATTGTAGCCTAGATGCTATCAAAGTAATGAGCGCGCGCTCGTATCCCCGCCACGCCTGCCCGCTTTATGTAGTGGTTTTCATGCAGGTGCATGACACAAGCAAAAGCCCGCCAGAACTGGCGGGCCTGCGTCAAAACGATCCTTAATCGATCATGCGATCTCATGCGGCATAGTCATGCACTCGCACGTTTCGATCAGAACAACGAAAAATTATCATCAAACTCGTTACTTCTGGCCTCAACTTTCTCGTAATGAAGGAGATAAACCACGCCATCATGCAGCGAAATTGGGAATTCAAGTTCGAGCCAGAAAAGGTCATCATAGGTGCGGCCTAACCAGTAACCGCCGCCGCATTCTTTAGGCCGCTGAAAGAATACCCACCCTCCCGGGTGATACTTTGCAAGACGTTCCCCGCGATAAACTATCTGGTAGTTGTCATCCTTCTTTCCCATAGCTAACGCCTCGTTTCACTCGTTGTTCAACCTTACCCCCATCAGAATGAATTCTTTCGGGGGCAACGTTCAGTGTAACCAGCTGTCGTCCTCCCAGACCTGCTGCAGAATTTCCATTACACGTTCTTTATCTTCAGCCTGTCTTACCCCGCTAAGCTCAATACCATTGGCACTGCCCTTGCGGATTCGGATAGCTGTTTTTGGGAAGAGGGGGCGCAAATTTCGGTAAAGTTCGGATTCAAGTGCTTCTAATAGCGCCTGGCTAATTTTCTGCTCTTTATCGATCATTATTTCAATGCGCATAAATTTTCCCCTAGCTGGTAGCGTCCATTATGCGGCTGTATTCATGGTTGCGAATTTTCGCCATCAGCTCGTCCGTCAGCTCAGAAACCCACTGGATAGCCAGTCGCTTTTCTTCTTCGCTGCACTCACTTGCCGCTACCAGTTTTATGAAAAAATCAATGCGCTGAAGTTTCAATGACTCCAAAAGATAATCCTGCATTTTCCCTCCTATTACGGCCACTTACACAAATTAACTGTATATATATCCACTGTTTATACATACAGTATAGTACCGATTTCAAAATGTAAAACGGTTTTTAAACCTCCATAACAAAGCCCTGATATGGGTCAAAAACATGAAAATATATCCGTACCGTCAGTAATACTGACGCCATTTGTCATCTTCGCGTAGACGCTCGTTCCGGTAAAAGACTCGTAACCCACCACCTGACGGAAGGCTGCCACCGCGCAGAAGCAGATTTATTTCATACTCGCTGCCATCGAACCCACGGGACTGCAGTTCATACTCAAGCTGCAGACGCTGCTGATCAGATATGCTCTGTTTGTATTCCTTTTTCCGCTTCGGTTTAACGAGTCTCAGCCTGGCGGTCAGATCACGGCGTTCTTTCCTCCCCATGCTGTGCAGGTACTCATGCAGCTCCTTGTCATTCATGGACGTAATATCCTGTACTTCACCCCCTGTCTGGTTCAAATTTTCAACAGGGGGACAGTTATTGCCACGAGTCCAAGGGGCGCTAGCGCCCTGGTCGGCTACCGCCTCCTGAAGGTCAACGGCTTTACGAACCATTTTCCACTTCACTGCATGAGTGCAGATCCGGCCCTCAATGATCGGGGACCAGATGCCATAAATACGAACACCGTGATCGCCGTATGCGCTTGGTTCGTCGTTCAGCTCATAAGCAGTTCTGACAAGGTGATGTTTGCGGGGAACTAGGACGCCGCCCTGCTTCATGATGTAAGTGGCAAAACAGCCAGCATCAGCTGCAGCCAGTACAGCATCCAGACGCGGGTTTTCCAGTACCGGCGCGCCAGCTTTCTTGTCGCCCTGTACTCTGGCAGCCTGACCGGCCAGCAGGCGCAACTCGCGGTATGCCTGACGGCCAGGGATGCCAAAGAAGCGGAATTGCTGAACACGATGCAGTGATGCCCAGGCGTTTACGTTCTCAGCGTTATCGCGGAGTGATCTGCCCGTTTCTTTGCTGATTTCCTGCGCCAGCCCGCGCCCGTCGATATTCTTGCTGATGTATTTAGCGATATAACTTGTAGGCGTGCCCTTACGTGGGTTGATAAGCTCAGACTTGAAGCGCGGCACGGTATTGGCGCCCAGCTCCTCCCGGTCCTCACGAATGGCAAAATTACGCAGCAGCGCGGTGATGGATTTACGTTCTTTTTTTCGCATGAAGCACAGCAGGTGCCAGTGTACGGTGCCGTCATGGTGCGGTTCTGCAACGCGGACGCCATACCAGCGCAGCCCGGCTTTGTGCATTGCCTTACGGAAAGCTGCAAACATGTTTACCAGGTAATCGCTGCTCTGCCGGACCGTTGCGCTGTTCCATTTCGGGTTTGGCCTGCCGTTGTTGAGGGTTGCATGGAAGCGTGACGGGCAGGTGATGGTATAGAACACCGCGCACTCCCCGCGCATTTCTGCAATTAGTTCCAGTCCCTTAACGCAGGCCATCATTTCGTTGCGGCGGTGCGCCGGATTGCTGCTGCTGGCGTTTACCACCTCTTCCATATCCAGCGTGTCACCGTCAGCGTTAACCAGCTCATGAGATCGGAAAAACTCCAGCGATTTGCGGCGCTGTTCACGTTTGTGGATCACGGCTTCATAGCTGACATACGGGGACGCCTTTTTGTTAACCAGGCAAACAGCACGTAGCTGCTCTTCCCGCCATTCACACCGCATCTGCCACAGCTTGCGATACCACCAGTCCGCACAAAGCATACGGGCAAGTGAACCCGGAATAAGCTCATACGGGACCGGGTTACGGCGGTTCTTTTTACGGCGAAGCTGTTCAAATGCAGGTGGGATAACATCAAGGCGCATAGCTTCAGCGGCGACCCTTTCCCATGACCGGCGGATCTCTTCCGGCATAACGTCTTCATCAGTAAACAGCTCACTGCAGGCCGCATCCAGACACATGCTCATGTGCGCAGCTACCAGGGTAGACAAACGCTTAACCTGCTCCTGATTCATTTCTGGCAGAACCAGCAAGCCCTCCATTCCGTCCTGGCTCGCCATAAAACGGAAAGAGGCAGAAACCTGACTAATGCGCACTTGTTCCAGCCGTTCAAGGCACGGCCTGATGGTTTCTCGCAGATAACGGGAGTACGCCTTTGGTTTTCCCAGGCTCTGGAAATATTTAATCCTTTCGAGCAGTGGCTTGCTGATGTGCGCCGGTTGGGCGCTCACGTCAGCAATAATGACCAGATCGGGATTGAATTGCTGCTGTTCGCGGGCCATTTTGGCGCGACTGATCAGCTGGTCCTGCTCCATTTCGCGCTGAACAGGATCACGGGATTCATTGTAAAAATAGTGTTCCCAAACCTTATCGCTCAATGCCCCGCGGCGCAGCTGCTCCTGCTCGTTGTCCGCAGCGTAAAGAGCGATCAGGTTTGAAAGCTCAGAAACCGGCGCAACTTCCGCCGGGTCCAGATATGGGTTAATTGCCTCTTTAGGCACATTCCAGTTAAAAGCAGCGGCGGCATTATCTGCACCGCCGTGCTTTTTAACGTCGTGATGGCTCACGCGCGCACCTCATGCACGACGTAGAAATCAGGTCCACTCGCTAAATCAAAACCTACCCACACTTTCGGCTTAAGCACCGCAATGAGTTCGTCAGCCGCTTTCCCTTCGCCTGCAGCAACGCCAATGCTGCGTTTTGCGCTAATGCGGTGAAGGGTGAAGTTTCGATACAACGAACGAATCAGGCGGGTGTCGCTATTGGACACGATGACCGGATGGCCTTCTGATGCCCGGCGTTCAAGAATAGAGGCCAAATCATACTGTTCATCATCAGCGAACCCGGCGGTGTGATAACCGCTAAATGTGCCGTCATATGGCGGATCGCAATAGACCACATCACCCGCCTGCAGCATTGCCAGTGTCTCGTCATAACTGGCGCAGATGAACGTGGCACGCACAGCCTTTTCAGCAAAGGCGCGTATTTCATCAACGGGCAAATAAGGCTTTTCATAATTACCATATGGCACATTGAAAAGGCCGCGCTTGTTATAACGGCATAAACCACGATAACAATGACGATTGAGGAAAAGGAAATAAGCTGCCTTATCAATTGGCTCCAAGGGCACAGTGTTAAAATAATGGCGGAATTTATAATAATCTTCTTCTGTGGTGAACTTTGAGAAAACACGCTCAGCCAGATTAATGAAGCCGTTAACGTCTTCTTTAATAACCTGATAAAGGTTAATCAGGTCAGGGTTAATATCCGCAACAAGATAATGAGGATAGTCTGTTGCCATCATCACAGCGCAGGAACCCGCGAAAGGTTCAACCAGTCGCGGGCCAGCAGGAAGGTGTTTAATTAATTCAGGCATGACGGCTGTTTTATTGCCTGCCCATTTCAGGATGGTGCTCATACAGCACCTCCGTTGTAATGTTTGCCTTTCAGCTCACTGATGGTCTGACAGGTAAAACAAAGATCGCAGCCCGGCACAGCGGCGCGGCGTTCTTCGGGGATAACAATCCCGCAGCCTTCGCATTCAATAGAGAAAGCCCCAGCGTTACGGCTGCGGGCATTGTGAATGTGGCGCTGGAGTTCTTCTTCAACGCGCTGCTGTACAAGGTCCATAGAATCAGCCATCAGTGGATCTCCTGCGCTTCGTTCTGAATCTTCATCGCTTCTTCACGCAGCAGTTCCGCCGCTTCCGTGTGATTGAGCTGGCGCGACACAATACGGGCAGCAATGGATTCCATGCGGGCCGCCATTACATCGGCACGGCCACGGCGTTCTTCTTTGCGCGCTTCGATCAGCATCTGGTTCAGGCCAGCATCATCTGGTCCGGTTTTAGTGGTGCGGGTTTCGATATTTCTCATATTCATTACTCCTGAATTTGGGCAAAAAAATGCCCGGCGGGTTTACGCCATTAATTTCTGTTGTGGGTTAATTCGGCATGGTTAGCCGTTTGGGAAATAAGCTCACCACTGCACGAAAATGATTCATTGCTATAACCAGCTCCCGCTTTTCGTCAGTAGTCAGATCACTAATATTGACGCCGTGACGTTCTGCCGGAATTTTTGCCATAAAGAATATGGCTGCCAGTGCCCGCTCATTTTGTTTATGGTTTATATCGCGACGGTCACGCATATCCTTAACAAACCTTTCAAGCTCTGGCTCAATATTCAGACCAAACACATTCGCCCTTAACTCCGCTATACGGTTCAACCCTTCCAGACGTTGACCCGGGCTTAATGGAACAGTCGCCGCAGCGCCTTCAATAGCCATGGTTTCCCCTGTTTGGTAGTGGTCAGCCCTGCCAGCAGTTCGTCCTGAGAGAGGGACGGGTGCCAGCGCTTGCCATCTTTCCCGATAATCCAGCCATGTCCGCAGTGCATTGCCGGGCTTTGTTTAACTAAAAGCGATGCGAATGAGGGTTCTTTAGTCAACATGATCACCTCAGATGATGCCGAACGAAGCGCCAAGGCCCGTTACGGTGTCCATTGCGCTTGCCATCGCTGGGTTTGCCTGCAGGCGCGCCTGAATGGAAATTGCGGCCAACGCCATGAGGCGCGAAACTGAATTAATACTGGTGATAGCGTCACGGCGACCGTTAGCGGTTTTCACATCACCAGATAAAGCACCGGCAGCAACACGCCCGATCTCCGCTGTTGCACTCATTACGTAATGCGGCAACTTCTCTTTTGCTACTTCATTTAGTGGCACGCACGGCAGGCAGTGAATTTGTGCCAGGAAGCCGTCAACCAGTGTTGAGTCCTCAGTCAGATCGGTAAGCAACCAGATTTCAGGCGGCGTGAACTGATGCGGTTGGTCCGGGTTCAGCTTGTTGCGCAGCGTCTGGACGTTCATTCCCGCACGTTCCGCGAGCTTCGCCATATTGTGACGTTGAGCGAAAGCCCGGCAGGCCTCTTCGAAATGCGGATGTTTGGAAACGCGATAATCAAACATGATGGAAATCCTTTTGTATCCCAAAATGGAACTATCAGGCCTGCATTGAGACTTCACAGCCCTGGGCTGCTTCCATCGTCAAAGCGAACATGTTGATTTCGATGAGGCTGTTAACTCCGGCCTTTTTCCTGATAGGCAGGCGGTTTTCACGGATCATTTGGCGGACATAGCTGGGCTTGTAACCAGTACGGCGGCAGAACTCATCCAGGGTAATGAATGGTTCAGACACCACAAGATTGATGCTGGGGCGCATTGATAATTTACGATTCATGATGCACTATTCCTCAGTTTGAGACGTTCTCTACACTATTCGAGAGCGTTTAACACTATTCAACAACAACTCACATTGCGTAAATACTATGATCCAAAATTGGAATGGTCAACAGAAAGATTTCACGAATCGTAAGTCAATACAGTTACCGGATGGTGGTAAAGACCCAATAGAGAGGATCTGTCATGCCTACGGCTTCACCTCAAGGCAGGCTCTCTGCAGACACCTTGATGTGTCTCAAAGCACTATGGCTAATAGAGTTACGCGCGGGAACTTCCCTGCTGACTGGGTTTTGATATGCGCCATGGAAACAGGAGCATCACTGGAGTGGTTGGTTTATGGACGTGGCGAGCCACCTAAAGGGACAACCCAAAATGAAAGGGATTCAGGTATTGATGAACCCAATATTGAAGTCCAACTTCAATATGAAATCATCCAAAATGGGATTTCACATCCCCAAGGAACTATCACGCTTTCACTTGAGTTACTGCCAAGCGGGACCAAAAATCCACATCTGGTCAATGCCGATGGTGTGATCTGGATTATTGATGACTTCTCTGGGGAGCTGGTTGATGGTTTTTGGTTAATTGAAATGGATGGCGTAACCAGCATTCGCGAAATGTATCGGCTGCCGGGCGGAAAGGTCAGAGTCGAAAATGGCAAGGCGTCCTTTGAGTGCAATGCCGCTGATGTGAATGTTTTAGGTAAAGTTATCGGCAAAACAGAGTTTATGGATTGACACATGCTTATAACACTTGAGTTAGTCCTAATCATTCTTTGCGGCCCAGCCGTAGCAAAAAGTATCGGCAAAGAAAAAAGCACATGCAGTTCAATCATTGATAGCCTTATTGTTGCTGCTTTTTTTGTCGGTATATTTCTGTTGTTGAAATCCATACATATCATTACCGCGCATATTTTCACGGCGTTTGTTTTATTCGCCACTTTAGGGATCATTCTTGAAAAAAAGGAAAAACCTTACGCAGCGCCGTCTAAGCCTACAACAACAGCCGGTCCCTCACTTTCTTCGATTCCTCCAGTTCCTTCTGACTATCAATTCGTTTCATTCAGCTACATCAGCGCATCGAACGAAGAAACGTTAAGAGAAGTAGACGTGAAAGAAGTGGATGAAGTCCATATAACTGGCTATTGCCATTTACGCAGGCAGTTGCGCACATTTCGAATTGATAGGATTAAAGATCAAGAAATTGTAATCCGTGACTCTGGCGAAGTTATCAACGTGTATGACTGGATTACGCTGCTTTACCCGCTTCCAGAGGTGTAACAATGGCAGTAAGTAAATTAAGTAACGGCAAGTGGCAGGCCCAAGTTTTCCCGAACGGTAGGGACGGGCGGCGTATACGCCGCCAGTTCGCCACTAAAGGGGAAGCCCTGGCATATGAACGGCACGTTAAAGAACAATCCGAGGATAAGCCCTGGTTGGGCGAGAAAGCAGACAAGCGGCGCGTTAAGGATTTAGTAACTGCTTGGTATAACGCGCACGGTGTAACACTTGCAGATGGCGAGAAGCGAAAAAGCGCCATGGAGTTTGCCTGCCTCGCCATGGGTGATCCGCTCGCTACTGAATTTAACGCAAAGCTTTTCTCTACTTACCGCGAACAGCGGTTAAGCGGAAAAATAACGCGCTCTGACCGAGTGAAGACCGTAACCCCTCGAACAGTAAACCTTGAGCTGGCTTATTTCCGGGCTATGTTCAACGAGCTGAAACGACTTGATGACTGGACCGCGCCCAACCCTCTTGAAAACGTCAGAGAGTTTAAAATTGCTGAGGTGGAGCTGGCCTGGCTGACGGTTGAAGAGGCAACACGTTTGCTTGAGGAATGCGAGAAAAGCAAAGCGGAAGATTTAACCACCATCGTTAAGATTTGCCTGGCGACCGGCGCGCGGTGGGGAGAAGCTGAGAATTTAACGGGTAAACAGATCAGCCCGGGCAAGATCACTTTCATTAAAACGAAAGGTAAGAAGAACCGCGCAGTACCAATCAGTGATAAACTGTATGAGATTCTCCCCAAATTAAGAACATCAAAACCAGTATTTACTAAATGTTATTCTGCATTTCGTGGTGCCATTGAACGCGCTGGTATCGACCTACCAGACGGACAACTTTCGCATGTTTTAAGGCATACATTCGCCAGCCATTTTATGATGAGAGGCGGTAACATTTTGGTGTTACAGCGAATATTAGGACACACTGATATTAAAGTTACTATGCGCTACGCTCATTTTGCGCCAGATCATCTGTCAGAAGCTGTGAGTTTGAACCCACTGAACCTTATAATCGATTAAAATCAGGGCATTTAAAATGCCCTTCTTAAAATTTACATCAAAAGAAATTTTTTTCGAAGTCTTCAGCATTCCCAAGATCTGGCCTAATTCTTTCTATTACCTCTTGGCTGGCAGCCTCATCCTCAAGAAGAGCTTTTAGAGCTTTCTCTTTAACTTTTGGTATGTTATTGAATTTTCCTTTCATCATACCTTCAGCCCCATATGCTCCCCAAATTCCTGCTTCACATACCCTGATAATTAACTCTAAGCATTCCATATTGCTCAACAGATGGGACAAGTCTTCATCATAAGCACTTGCACTTCTTGCGAATGAATTAGCTTCGTCAAAGGTTGAAGACCCGGCTTTTTCAAAAATCAAGTTGATAACTTTTCTTTTAGCCCAATCTTTATTTTTTACTATTTGCATTAATAACGGACTTAGTTTATATACTTCAAAAACATCATCGATACTTTTCTTAAAGAATTTATTAATTACCTCTTCGTCTAACTTAAGTAAACTCTTAGAAATTTGAATAGGATGTTTCAAATATGTATGTTGATCAGATGTTTTTGTGGATATAATTCTATCCTCAAACATTTTATTAAGTCTTAAGTATACAATTTCATCTAACCCATTCAGCAATTCGTAGTTGGTAGCTATGCACTCCATTATAAGCTGAGACTTGTTATCATCGGAACAACAGTCAATTATTATATTTTTTTTAATTTGTTGTAAAACATCATGATTCAATGGTTTAAATGATAAACCAAGTAGATACCGCTTAGCATTCGTTTTTATTTGTTCATTAGTATTATCTAAAGATCCAATCAATTTTAATAAAAGATATGAGTAGCCATCACTATGCAAATTTTTAACCCCATCATTTACAACCGCTGAATGATCACTAATATTGGTTGTAGGGAACAGATAGGCATTTGTTAACTTAGAAAGGATTTGGTCTGCAACTTGCGTAGTTGAAAGTACTGGTTTAGAAAGAAATCGATTGATTGTTTCAGAATAAACATATCTCGCTTCCTCTGCAGTAGGTTTGTGTCCTGAAGGATGTGCAGCTTTATTCCTGAGAGTTTTCAATACTGTCAAAAAATCCGCATCAATTTCAGTTATTATTTTCTCAGACTTCAATTTGTTGAGCAGATCATTTTCATAGACTTTTTGCTCATCTCTTTTTTTACTAATCTCAGTAAATATGTCCCTTGCTGTTCTATTTGTTGTTGCCATCCCATCTAATTTTTTTAATAAATCCTCAAAAATAGCAATGAATGATAGCACTACACACGCACGATGCGCTCCAGTCATGTAACATGTCAGTGCTTCACGCATATATTCTTTAAGTTCAACATCAACAATATCACTTATAAGCTCTTCCATATCTCTCAAATTTGACACAGTATCTCCTTGTTTATACTATTAACACTCATTTAAAAACATTATTCTAATCGGCAATGATGGAACAAAGTTTAGTGTTTTTTGGTCAAGTCGAAAACCTTTGCCGTTCAGCAAGACCTCAACATCCTTGAGATGGCAGCAAAATGGCAGCAAACCTATCTACTATGCTGGCATATTCTCCATTATTCGACTTCTCAAGCAGTTGAAATTAAAGTAAATAATTGTTTTACTTAACTTAAGTTTCGGACTCATAATCGCTTGGTCGCTGGTTCAAGTCCAGCAGGGGCCACCAAATTTCAAGGGCTTAGACAGGTAACTGGCTAAGCCCTTTTCGTTTGAGTTGATGTGTGAACATGCCGTTCTATCCCCTCATCAGCAAACCAAAACAAAAACATTCTTTTTCTCTCGCCGACTCACCACTGTTCCTGGCTTTTTAAACGCTTATCGCCTCTTTAAGACATTATAAATACATATAAAAATCAAATTACCTGGCTGTAATCATTATAGAAATCTATCAAGGTAACTGCTGAGATATAAAAAATTACATTCTGTAAGATTGCGTCATCGTAATGTCTATTTAATTCCCCACCTAAATGGAGTTAATTAGAATGGCTATACCAGCATACTTATTTTTAAAAGATGATGGCGGTGCCTTAATCAAAGGCTCGTCCGATGTAAGAGATCGTGAAGGGAGTGTAGAGGTAATTGGTTTCAGCCACCGTTTATATACCCCAACCGATAACAATACGGGTAAGATTACAGGCAATCGAATCCATGGTTCTTTCATTATTGAAAAAGAGTTTGATAGCTCATCAACGTACCTCTACAAAGCAGTGGCTACCGGACAAACTTTGAAGTCTGCAGAGTTAAAATGGTACAAAATCAATGATGCCGGGCAAGAAGTTGAGTACTTCAACATGCTGCTGGAGAACGTTAAAGTTGTATCCGTTGCACCAATAATGCATGACTGCAAAGATCCCACCACTCTCCACCAAAACCATATAGAGCAAGTCGAGTTCCGTTACGAAAAAATCACCTGGAAGCATTGTGATGGGAATCTAATTTTTTCGGATTCATGGAGCGAACGTAAAACGGCATAAGGATATGCGATGGCTATTATTCCGATCATGCCTCCCAGCGGCTTTTCTTTACTGCGTAAAAACATAATGGAAGCCAAAGCACTGGGAATGAGCAAAGGAATGGCAACCCCAACCACGTATTACTGGTTTTATAATAAAGTCAGAAATGGGGGTCCGTGGGATTACAAACAGAAAAATAGGTTATGGGCAGATTTCGGGAATTTTAATTACGGGGCTACGGGTTATGTAAGCGGAATACCCCCTGCAATTTTGTTAAAAGGAGCGGGATTCGCGCAGTCCAGGGCTGGCACATCCAATGTTGAAGAATGGGGTCACTGGTGGAAAACACCTCCATATGGAGATGATCCAGAAGACCAAAAATGGATAAAGCAAGGTATTGATTATGCGATACAGCACGGTTATTAAAACCCTACACCGTACTCTGACTCTTGTTCTGCTTCTGCTGGTGGTATGTTTCGCCATCTACCAGTATATGCTCGGCAAGCCTTACGACGATCGCTTGTACGCATCAAAACAACTGAATGAAAACACCTGGCTTTATGTCACGCAATATCAGGGAGGAAACGCGACCGTATCTGATGTCTTTCGTTATTACTTATCGGGAGAGCTTTCAGGCGATCCCCTTAAAGCCGTGGGTGAAATGAAACCCTTTTTAACGGCAGATACAGGTACAGCCGTCGTAACAAAAATTGGGCGGCTGGTTACGGTTCACGTGAAAGGTAAGATCTACAACTTTACTAACTCAGTAATGTATACATCAAAGGATACAGCTGTATTTCCGGTCATAGAACTGTATGCCAGCGGGGAGTGGCAGCGCTGACAGGGTCAGGAACCGGAACTCAACGGCAATCGGCCAGCCTTTCGGCTGCTCCGCCAGCGCCACCATAATCTTATCGGGGCGCTGGCAGGACACCAGAAAGTGAATCTGGGTCACCTTGTACTGGATCGGGTTCCTATGCCCGGCTGCAGTTTCTCCTGCAACGCGCTGACTCTACGCCCTGCTCTCCCCCACAGAAAGCAAAAAGCGCCACCGCAATTCAGTCTTGCGAGGCGCTTTCCAGAATCCCGACAACGGCAGGATAAAAACTACTTCGCCAGCGACACCAGCATCTTCAGACTCGCAGAATAGTAATCCTCCTGCGCCGTGATCTGCGGCTCGCCTGCCGGGAGTTGCCCCATCGCCAAATCACGCACCGCCAGCAGGCCGCCTTCCATCATATAAGGCGCCGGATCGTTGGTGGTGATGTTCACCCACGCAGGTGTCTGGTTACGGGCAAAACGTCCCCAGTAGGCGGTATAAGGCGCCATTAACGGGCTGGTCGGCTGGTACCACTTCACATACAGCGGCACGCGGATCGCATCGTAGCTGAAGCGTGCAGGCCACTCTTTCGCCGGGGTCACGTGCCCGTCGGCATACAGAGAAACCCAGTCCGCCGGCAGTTGGGTATTGCCAAAGCGCATTTTCACCAGCAGCTTCTGCCCGTCATTAATCAGGTCACGCCACACCGTCAGATGACTGCGTTTCGCGAAATCTTCCCATGCCGGAAAGATAAAATAGGACGGGTTAAGGTTCACGTAGCTGTTGAGGTTAAAGCCTTTCGCCCCCGGCAGCATCACGCGGTAACCGGCAAAGCTGATGACGTTGCGGGCCAGCAGCGATTTGGTGATCGCGTCCGAGGCGTTCAGATAATTGTTGTCATTCCACTGAGTACCCGCCTTTAACAGCGCCCAGGCGATAAAGGTATCGCCGTCGGTGGCATTGTTTTTATCCATAATCGGATCGGCGGCCACCGGGTTAAAACGCCAGTAAAACAGCCCCGTCTGTGGGTTTTGCAGGTTCTTTTTCGTCCAGTTCCAGATTTTGTCAAAACCGGCGCGATCGTTATTGCGCACCGCCATCATCATGGCGAAGCCCTGCCCCTCAGTGTGGCTCACACTGTTGTTGCCGGTATCAATGATGCGACCATCCGCCATCAAAAATCGCGCTTTGTAGCTGTCCCAGGCGCTGCCTGCCAGAGCCTGATAACTCATCAACAGCCCCAGCACCAGAATCAGGGTTTTACTTCGCTGCCACATGGCCGATCCTTATTGATTATTTTGATATCTGAAATGGATAACCGTAGCCGAGGGGGATGCCTCCCGCCACAGTGATACGTGTGATTTTCCGCCCTGCTCGCGCAGCCAGCGGGCGTACAGCCCCTCCAGCACCGCACTGAAAGCGTGGTTCCACGCCATCTGCTTTGACTCTTCTGGCGGAATCGGTAACGCGGTATGCGCGATGCGGATCGCCGTCTCGCTGGCATCAATATCAATATAGCCCCAGTTAAAGGCTGCGAGCCGGGCATTGATCTGCGCTTCAAGCTCCCCCACCGTGTGGGCCAGCGCCAGCGGGAAACGCTCGCCCAGCGAGTCGCCCATCTGCACGAGGAACGAGCGGCTCTGCGCTTCGCCGACGTTCGCTACCATACTCTCAATCATCACGTGGATCAGCGAAAACCAACCGGACTGCGTCTGTTGATGCTGGTAATACTGCAAAAGCTGTTGGTCATTCATCACTTATTCCCCAGAAGATAACGGAAGTAGAGGCTCGCGGTACTTTCGTTGTAATCACCAAAGGTGTCATACCCCACCTGCCCGCCGATGGTCATGTCTTTATTCAGTTTGTAATCCGTTGACGCGCGCAGGGTATATCCCAGGCCGTTCTCGCTGCTGCCTTTGTAATGGTCCTCTTTGGCGAACCCACGGGCCACGTAATCTTCCAGCTGGTTCTGCATGGCCTTATCCGTCGGGAAGTACGGGCTCTCATCCTGCGAATAGGACTGATACCCCACCGACGCGCCTAAGCCCAGCTTCCAGTTGTCGAACTTCTGGGTGTAATCCACCGGGAAGGAGACGCTGATATAGTCTTGCGGGCTGAAATAGCCCCCCTGACCGTAGCTGAAGTAGCTCAGGTTTTTGTCGAAGTTCATGTAGTTCATGTTGATGCCGGCTTTTAACTCGCGATCGGCAGCATAGAACGGACGGAAATAGACCCCCGCCGAGCCGTTGACGCTGGTGTTGCTCGGCACGTTCTCACCGATGTAGTCATACACGCCAAATCCGGCGTAGAAGCCTGCATCGGTATTGTCGTAGCTCAGTTGGGCGCTACCGCCGTTTTTGGTGACCTGGCCCCACTTCTTGCCGCTGTATTTGTCTTCCACCCCGACATACGACAGCAGGCTGTCCACCACCGCGCGACGCTCGCCGGTTAGTATCAGCTTGAGGTAATCCGTCAGCTGCGGCGACCACTGTACGCCGCCCACCAGGGTGTTCAGATCCTGGCCCAGCGGCGTGGAGCCGACATCAATTTTGTACTGCTCGCCGGTAAGCGCCATCGCCACTTCAACGCCCTGCGCACTTTGCGAGCCTTGTGACGGCACCTTGATTTTGTCGATGTTCGGCAGCTCAGGCGGCGTGGTGGTGGAGGCGTTATACAGCTCCTCGGCCACGACGCCCTGAATCAGCGCCCCGGTACCAAACCGACGGCTGGATTCATCGGACGAGGTTCCGGCATCGAGGCTGATCGGCGTCACGTTAACATCCAGACGCGAATCGCCAAACGGCACGGTGGACCACTGCAGCGGCGCCTTGATCTCGGTGAGCTTGCTCAGCCCCTCTTCGCCGTCACGCGCGCGCAGGGAGGTGGATCCCCGCGCCCAGGTGGCGGTTTTATCGACCAGCATCTCCATCATGTTATCCACCTGACGCAGCGTGCCCGCCTGAGCAGTCTCTACCGGCAGATCGGTACGCATAGTGCCCGGTGGGGCGGTCTCTGGATTACGTGCCAGCTGCGCCACCTGCCACGGCATGGCCTGGCCGTAGAGCGACGGCGACGCCTCGCCCGTACTGGACGTGCCGACAAACGGGTTGTCGGCCAGGGCCAGACCACCCAGCATCGGCGCCGTTTCGCCGTTGTTGTTCTGCAGGCCAAGCAGCTTGCCGCGCGCGGTGCGCAGATAGCTCATCGCCTGCTGGTGGTTGCCTTCGGCCTCGGAGACACGGGCCAGCAGCAGCAACCGTTCCGGGGTGCTGTCGTTGGTCAGCCCGGCGGTCAGCTGCTTCGCTTTATCCACGTTGTTGCTGGCCAGCGCCACATCGATTGCCCCGGCACGCGCATCCTGCTGCGGCGTATCGCGGGTCATCAGGTAGTCGTAGACCACCCCGGCCTCTTTGTTCATCTTGCCGGACTGATACACGCGGGCCATGGCAAACATCAGATCGGTATTCTGCGGATCGTTTTGCATGGCGCGAATCAGCTTGTCATAGGCCGCCGCGTAGTTGCCCTGCACGCGCAGGCGATCGGCTTCGTTGATCACGTAACCGTTGCGAATGCTCGCCAGTTGGGTCGGGGTGCTGCGCGACTGCAATTCCGGGCTGGCAAGCCAGGCCTGGGCTTCGCTGCCCAGTCCGGCCTGGTTCAGGACCGCAACCTGATCGGCATAATCCCCGGCGTTACCCTGCACGCCGCGGCGCATGTTGTCGTGCACCACGCTCACCGCGGTGGTGACATCGCCGCTCTGGGCCAACATTCGCGCCAGCTTGCCGGCATCCGCCGGGCTTAGTGGAGGACGCGCCGCCAGCGCTTTCAGGGTGTTAGCCGCCGCGGTCCGGTCGCCCTGCGCCAGATAGCGCTCCGCAACGTCCATCTGCAGGTTGTAATTCACCCGCTGCGACAGCTCACGCATATCGCCGTTCTGGCTGGAGGCCGGAATGCGCGACAGTAGCGTTTGCGACTGCTGCCAGGCGTTGTTTTCGCTGGCGAACAGAGCAGCAGCGTAGAGTTCACTGTTGCTGGCGTTCGGCCGGAACGCTGGCATCATCACGTTGGCCGCCTCTGCGCTGCGCCCCTGCTTCTGCAGCAGACGGGCTAAATCCAGGCGCAGCCAGGGATCGGACGGATAGCGGGCCGTACCCTGCTGTAACAGGGCGATGGCACGCTGCGCATCGCCGTTGGCCGCCGCCTGCTGTGCCTGACGACGCAGCGGATCGGTCGGGTTACCGCCAGAGACACGCGGCTGCAGCCTCGCCTGCAGGCTGGCGGGCAGGGTCTGCAACATCGCCTGGGCTTCGGCGGTTTTGTTCTGCTCGCGCAGGACGTAATAGAGGTTTTCCCGCGCCGAGCCGTTATTCGGTTGCTCGTTCAGCAGGCCGCGCAGCGTCTGTTCTGCCGCGGTGTAGTCTTTGTTATGTCGCTGGACGTCGGCCCGGAACAGCTTCGCCGCTGCCCCTTGCTCGCCGCTGCGCTGGGTCAGGGGTGCGCTCAGAGCCAACGCCTGGCTGACGTTGCCTTGCTTGTAGGCCGCCTGCGCCTGCGCCAGCTGGCCGTAGAATTCGGCGTCCTGCGCCTGCTGCTTGCGCTCCTCAGAGGCCGTTCCTCCCAGGCTGGCCGCGCGGTTCAGGTACTGCGCGCCTGCGGCGTAGTCGCCCTTGCGCAAGGCCACATAACCCATCCCGGCCAGGGCATCAGCATCTTCCGGGTTAGCCTTCAGCACCTGCTCAAACTGGCTGCGGGCGGTATCGGTATTGCCGCTGTTCAGCGCCACATAGCCTTCACCTTTAGCCGCGCCGCCGATGCTCTTGCGGTAGTAATCCTGCACCGCGGTATCGTTCGGATGGCGCTGGAGGTAGGTCTGGTAATAGGCTTCGTCGCCCGCCTGCGGCCCCAGCCACAGCAGGGCCTGACGCAGGGATTTATCCGCGTCCTGACTGCCGCTCGCCAGATCCTGCAGGATGTTCATCCCCTCGCGACGGGTGCTTTCCTGATAGGTCAGCACTTTGCCCAGCGCGATTTTGACGTTGTTATCCTGCGGATACTGAACGCGCAGCTGGCGCAGCTCACTCACCGCCTGCGGATAGAGGGACTTATCCCCCGCCATGGTGAGATAGTATTCCGGGGCCAGGCTCGGTGGCGGCTGGTTGCCGGTAAACAGGCTCTGCCAGGTGGCCAGCGCGGCGGGAACATTGCCGCTACGCGCCTGCTGACGGGCCAGCTCCAGCTGACCGCGCGGCACCTGCTGCATCTGTTTGGCGTTATCCAGCGCCTGCAAATTCGCATCCTGCGGCGAGACCGCCGTCAAGCGCTCGCGCCACTGGGCCGCCCCTTTGATGTCGCCAGCCTGCTGCGACCAGAGCGCCATCAGGTACAACGCCTGGGTGTTGTTGGCATCCACCATCAGCACTTTTTTCAGCGATTCCATCGCCAGATTGTCGTGAGACTTTTCGTGCCAGTAGTTGGCCTGATCGAATAACGCTTTCAGCGCCGGGTTATTGGCCGACTGCGCGGCATCCGCCGCCTGGGCACCCTGGATGCCCCCGATCGCCAGCCCGCTGAACAGGCAAATTACAGGCAGATGTCCGGCGGTTTTGTTTTTATTTTGCATAGTGTTACCACCCTTACTCACGATCTGAATCCTGTGGGTTAAGACGTTTGTACGCGCGTTTTTTCAGTAACGAGTAGAGGCTCAGGCCAATAATCGTCGCGAACAGCAGTCCAAAAATCGCCAGCATGGCGGAGTGCTGCGTGGCATACCACACCACCATCATGTACCAGGGCATCTGGCCGCTCGGGAACTGCGGGCCGACGCGGAAGCTGCGCACGCCGTTCTCATCGGTGATGATCGCGGTATCGCCGCGGATCCCGGCGTTGATGCGGGCGGAGTTAAGATCGGTATGCAGACGCGAAAGCTGAGCGTCGTCGCTGCCAATCGCCATCACCACCAGGCGTTCCGGGTTCCACTGGGAGCGGAAGCTGACAAAACCGCGCCAGGATTCGTTCGACGAGAAGTAGCGGTCGGCATCGACGCCCGACGCATTCCAGTCGCCCTCCAGCAGACGTTGCGCTTTTTCCCACAGTTTGGGTTCGCGCACGCCAAAGGTGTGCTCGTTGCTGACGAACGGCGACTGGGCCAGCAGGGCGCGGTTAAAGGCGGTTTGATCCAGCGAGGAGACCGCCAGCACGTCGCTTTGGCTCAGGCGCAGCAGGTTCGCCCCACCGGACGGCAGGCCAAACATCACGCGGTTGTTGTTCAGCGCGGTGCCGGTGGCGTTCCCGGAGCGAGCAGAGAGATCCAGCAGCGTGCTGATCTCGCTTTCGCTCGGGTTCTCCGGCAGCAGCAGCACCGTCTGCGAGAAGTCTGCCAGACGGGTGAACGGGAACGAGGCGCCGACGAAATAAGAGAGATTCGGCAGCAACGTAAAGTGGCGCGTTTTGCTCAGGTCGATGCTTGAGTCTTCGTCGATACGGCTCTTGATGTTGTTATTGAGCAGCACGCTGCACGGCGCGGCCTCTTTGGTCTGGATGTTGAAATAGAGCTGCAGCTGGTTGTCGCCGTAAATCAGGTACGGCTCCAGCGGCACCTCGACATTCTCCTGACGCGCATCACCGCCGAGCTTATGCCACAGGGATTCGAGCAGCCCCTGTTTGTTGACCGGCAGGTTGCGCAGGAACGCGCCGTTGAAGGTCATCGACAGGTACGAACGCTGCTCGTCAATCCAGCTTTCAGTCGGGAAGCGATAGCCCACTTTCAGCGGAATGGTGTCGCCATCCCACATAAACAGATCGGGCGCGGCACGGAATGCCAGGGTCAGCGGTTCGTGCCAGATGCCGGTTACCGTCAGGCTTTGATCCTTACGCATCAGCTCGCTCAGCAGCACCGGACGATCGGTCGAGATCCAGCGCGGGGCATCATAAGGTTTGCTGACCGGGATATTCTGCGCTTCAACCGGCAGGCTGGTGGTCTGGGCGGTGAACTGTCCGCGGGTCAGACGCCACGCGGCGCTTTTCAGTTGCTGTTCGTTATTGCCCACCACCAGCAGCAGCTTGTAGATCGGGTTGGCCGGGTTATCGACGACCTGCAGCGTAGCCCCGTTCGAGGCTGGCAGGGTTAACCCGCCGATGGACTCGCCCGGTTTACCAAACAGGATGCCGTTTTTCTCGGGAAGCTGGTCATGTAACGCATCGAAGGCGATGCCGCGATAATCCGCTTCGATACCCAGCCAGGAGGCGATCAGCGCCGCGGCGCCAACCTGCTCCGGCAGAGTTTTGGCCGGGAACGCGAAGGTCAGCGTGGTCGGCGTCATCTGCATTTCATCAAGGAACGGGCGCGGGAAATGGCTCAGATCCGCAGCAATGTTCAACTGCTGCGCCTCCAGATCCAGCCGCGTGTTCGGCATGATGGTGACCTGATAGCTGTCGGACAGATCGCGCTGGCACAGCAGCGCATCGCCGTCGTTGATTTTAAAGCTGATGTTGTTGCGTGATACCACCATCGCCGCCGGAACATCCAGCTGATAGCTTGAGACATTGCTGTCGGCGGAGCCGAGCGGCACCGTCCCCAGCGGCTGGCCGTTGAGCATCAGCTGCAGGGTGGTGTTGCGGGCCGCCATCGCCGGGGAGACCTTCAGGTTCAGCTCCAGCTGCGCGTTGGTGATCACCTGGTCTGCCGAGAGGGTAAAATCGATCCCGCCCTGCAACTGGCCGCCGCTCAACACCACGCCGTTCGGCTGCCCCATCTGGGCAACGGTGATGCTGCTGGTGGTGCCGGGGGTGATACCCGTCGGGGCCGCTGGCGCGGCCTCGGGTACTGGCGTGGCCTCGGGTGCTGGCGTCGTTTCCGCGACCGGCGGAGTCTGGAACGCGGGCAGCGTGTCGGGAGCCGGCAACGTGGCCGGGGCCGCGTCGGCCGCAGCAGGCGCTGCAGGCGCTGCATCAGCAGCGGGTACCGCATCCGCAGCGGGCTGCGATGCATCCGTCACCGGCGGCGGGAGATCCACCGGCAGCAACGATTCCACGGTGGTCTGTTCTTCCGCCGTCACTGGCTGCACCAGCACGCCAAACATCAGCAGCATCTGCAGTGCTTTACGGGTCATCCCTTTCATACAGCAGTATCCTCGTTGGCTTTATTCGCGCGGCGTGCGTTCTCATGGCGATGACGACGCTTTTCACGACGGTCTTTCCAGGTCAGCCAGAACAGATCGAATACGCTGCGAACAATGATAAACAACGAGCGGAACGGGTTGTCCTGCGGTTTTGGCGGGTTGATCCATGCATCGGCACGGGCCAGTACCACGCGCACCAGTTCGCGACGGCGGTCCAGCGGGATTTCGTCAAACATCAGGCGAATGTATTGCTCATCGTACGCAATCACGCTTACCGGAATACTGATGGCCCCGGACTGTAGCTGCAGCTCAATCTCTTCGATTTCATCGGTCTTGTGACGCTCGTCCACCACCGCAATACGGCAGCCGCCCATGGATAAATCCAGGGTATGGCTGCGCGAGGAGATCCCGCTGGCGTAGTGGATCACCACCGGCACGTTGGCATCAATACGGATGGTTTTACGCGTCTGGCGCGTCTCCCGCGCCACGGCAATGGCGGCCAGCAGGAAGATCAGGCTGTAGACACCCCAGCCGACGTTAAGGGCGATAACCATCGGGTCCACCCCGAAGTAGTCATGACCCACGGCACGCACAATACCGGCAATCACACCTGCTGCCAGCAACACGGCAATGATCAGATGCGGACGAACGATACTGAAATCGAAATAGCCCACGTCCAGCAGCGCGCCTTTATCGGTTACGTTGAACTTGCCGCGTTTCGGGAAGATCAAGGTAATTACCGTCGGCAACACCAGGTGGAAGGCCAGCACCAGATCGTAGATCTCCCCCCAGAAGCTGTAGCGGAAACGCCCGTTGACCCGCGAGTTCACATAAATACAGAGGAACAGGTGCGGCAACATATAGGCGAAAATCAGACTCGCCGAGGAGTGAATAATGTTCAGGTTAAACAGCAGGTAAGCCAGCGGCGCAGTCAGGAACGCCACGCGCGGCAGCGCAAACTGGAACGAGAGCATGGCGTTCAGATAGCAAAGACGCTGCTGCCACTTCAGGCCACGGCCAAACAGAGGGTTATCGACACGCAAAATCTGCGTCATGCCGCGCGCCCAGCGGGTACGCTGAATGACGTGTACCACCAGACGCTCGGTGGCCAGCCCTGCCGCCAGCGGGATATTGAGATAGGCCGACTTCCAGCCCAGACGCTGCATCTTCAGCGCGGTGTGGGCATCTTCGGTTACGGTTTCTACCGCAAAGCCGCCAATCTCTTCTAACGCGCTGCGACGGATCACCGCACAGGAGCCGCAGAAGAAGGTGGCATTCCAGTTATCGTTACCGCGCTGGATCTGTCCGTAGAACAGCTGGCCTTCGTTAGGAATATCGCGGCCCGCAGAGAGGTTACGCTCGAACGGATCGGGCGAGTAGAAATAGTGCGGGGTCTGCATCAGCGCCAGTTTTGGATCTTGCAGGAAGGCCCCTACCGTCGCCTGCAGGAAGATACGGGTCGCCACGTGGTCGCAGTCAAAGACGCAGATCAGCTCGCCTTTGGTGAGCTTCATGGCGTGGTTGAGGTTACCCGCTTTGGCGTGGGAGTTGTCGTTACGCGTGATGTACCCTACCCCGACGTTAGCAGCAAACACCGCGAATTCGTTGCGCTTACCGTCATCGAGCAGGTAGATCTTGAGCTTGTCTGCCGGGTAGTCCAGGCACTGCGCAGCCAGCACGGTATCGCGCACCACGTCCAGACTTTCGTTGTAGGACGGGATATAGATATCCACCGTCGGCCACAGCGACATATCCTCGGGCAGCGGCACAATCTTGCGCTCAAGAGGAAACAGGTTTTGCAGATAACTCAGAATAATGACTATCCAGATGTAGAGTTCGGCAAGAAATAACCCGATCCCCAGTATGGCCTCTATTTCGGAATTAAAGTGCAGTGTCTGCGTGGCACGGAACCAGATATATCGGGTGGACATTAATACCGCCACCACCATCATTATTATTGATACCCGGTGATGCTTGCTAAAGCTCAAAAGCAGCAGCGCCCCAATGCTGATTAAGCCGAAGATATACTGCTTCTGGCTATCCATTGGGGTGATAATAATTAATACGGCGATGGGTGCTAAGACCAATAGCAGTAGATAAAACAGCGCCTTTTTCATAGGACGTCCTGAAATTGTCGTCAGAAACCGGAGGTTCTCAGATTGGCGTGCACGGCACCGTCCCCTACCTGGATACCCAAAATACCTGCGATACGCTTACTCACCAGCTCGATATCAAACGCCGCCGCTGAGGTGGCACTGAAATCCAGTATCGATTGCTGTGAGGCATTGGCCTCAGGCACGCTTTCATCCCGGTTGATCACACCAAGCAGGCGGTCACCGAGGCGTTGCTGTAAGAAGGCAGTGACGTCACGGCTGATATGCCGCCGGTTGTCACTCTGGTTCACCAGGAAATAGTATCCGGCCTTGTTATTTGGCGGTTCGCCGCCGGTCAGCCGGTGGTTTTCAATGTGGGGCAGCAGGGACAGTGAAGCCGTGTCGGCAAGCAGGGTCACCAGATGCATATCGGCCAGCGGGGAGATCGCCTTCAGCGCCGGGTTCGGCCCTGGAGGGAAATCGGCCAGGATGATAAGCCCCGGATAGTTCAGCAGGGAGCTTAAGCCTCGCGCCAGGAAATTGCTGTCACTGGTGAGGTTATGCTCAAAGATCAGGCGCTGCTCTTCCGTCACTTCGCCATAGGGCAGGACGAACATATTGCTGCCCGCCGTCAACACCGACTGGCTCCAGTCTGCCGACTCATTGGCACGCGCAACGTAGCCGCGCCCGTCAGACAATGGCACGCCAAAATGCAGACGCAGTGCGTTCTGCACATCGAAGTCAATGGCCAGCACTTTATTGCCGGAACGTGCCAGAGCATAAGCGAGGTTGGCCGTGACCGTGGTTTTCCCTACTCCGCCTTTTGGCGAGCAAATACACACTAACGGCATGAAGCGATTTTCTCCAGGAGCGGTTGTAACGGAAGATCTTTCACCGGATGGCTGGCGCGCCCGGATGTTTTGGTCGCGAACAGCTGATCAAAGCGCACCGGCTCCGCCGGTTTCGGCGGGATCACTGCTTCAGCAGGCGCTTGCGCTGGTGCTGACGCATGCAGCGGGGCCACTGCTTGAGCAGGTGCTGGTGCTGACGCATGCAGCGGGGCCACTGCTTGAGCAGGTGCTGGTGCTGGCGCGAGCGCAGGTGCGGGATGGAATGCGGAAGGTGCCGCCGCAACAGGCGTCTCTTTCATGCTCGCGTGGGGCGTCACCTCCGGGTGCAGCTGTTCAAACAGAGAAGGAGCCGCCGGATGACGCTGCGTCTGCGCCGCGTTCTCTGCCTTGTCATGACTCAGGCTTTGCAGGATAGACGGGGCTGAACCGACAGGCTCTGCCGCAGGCGTCTTCGTCAGGCTGGCAAAAGCAGCATCCAGTTCGCCGGGTTTCATGGCCTGCGGCACGGGCACCGCAACGCTGCCAGCCTTAGCCAGCGCCGCATCACTGTCCACACCTGCGAGCTGGTTGATAATCGCCCAGCCGCTGTTCGACACCTGTTTGTTTTGCGCCGACAGGTCCTTGAAGTTAATGTCACCCGTGCGCGTTTTATCCTTAAAACGCTGCAAATCATCATAATTTTTCATGGTATTACTCGTGATTCACAAGTCAGTATTTTTGTTTCCTGCATGACTTTGCCAGGGACAACAGTGTTGTGGGAGTAGGAACACGCAAAAGGAGTGAGTGGTTACTAACCATCATCCCCCTTTCCCCCTCTCGCCTTAGCTGACGCTAATATTTGTTTATTGAATATTCTAATGCATATTACGTAGAGCTAATACTATCTACAAGCTTATCGACAGATAACGCAATTTCTCCACTTTTCGCCATTAGCCACCTACAACTTAGACATAAAATTTCATTTTATGTTACTTAAGCGAAATATTTGACCACAAAAGATAATTCAGAATCGTTAAAATACCGTTGAGTAACTATAAGCAGGATTTATGAAAAACTGCGAAAAGTAGTAGTTCAGGGGGGCGGAGGCGTGACGCTACTGCAACAGGTTCAGAAGCGTTTTCGTCAGATGAGCAGCATCGTGTTTATAGTCGGAGTCCCACTGCGCTTTCCAGTTAACAGGGCACCCGTCCTCTTCCCACTGGGATAAAGCCAGAGCATTAAGGATTTCCAGCTCGAACCAGACCTGCTGATATTCTGCTTTGTGGTTATCACCTTCAAATAACGTGTCTGACTGAGTAAGAACTTCCGCATAACTCACGAACCAGGCAAAGGCCGTTATGTTTTCCAGGGCATGAGCGGCGTATTCACGAACAGCTGTTGTTTTAGATGAGATCATATTTAACTCTCCGGGGGCGTTATTAAGCTCCGCCGGACCCGACGCCCGAGACGCGGTTGCTCCCCAGTTTCCATTTTCTCCAGAGTGGTTATTCAAATATATGAGGTCATCGCCTCCTCATATACATAATTAACGCATTCCCCCGTCGCGCCATTCATCAGACATGTGTATTATTCCCTGTTGTTTTCCTGACAACTATCCTTAACTCAAATACTTAAGCGCAAAAGCGAAAAGCATCATGAGCACACCGATCAAACGGCTGGAAATCATTAAAAATGCCATTGAACTGGAAGATGACGACATCATCGAGAGTCAGCTGGCACGGTTAAAAAGCGAAGCCTTTGACGATGAGCTGCTGGCGATCGTCGTGGCGCTTGAGCAAAAAAACTACACCCGGGCGATGGCGGCCATTACTGCATGGCTGCAAAGCCAGCGTGCCGTCACCCCCTGGCGCGATCCACAGCTGGCCGCCAGCAAGCTGGAGCTGAAAGCGCTGGAAGAGCGCCTGCGCGATCTCATCGATCGCCGTAACGCCCGCGTTCAGCAGCTGGATGAATTCAACGACCTTTATCTCACCCGTCTCGGCCCGCTGATGAGCCACATCCTCGCTCTGCGTAAAACCCTGGCGGAGCTGAATCTGCGCCGCCAGCAGGCAGAGGCGCGCCGTCGGGAAGCGGACTATCGCCGCTGCCAGCAGTATGTCGCCCAGGCGGTGGAGGTGCTGACCACCCTGACCCGACACTGGCGCGATCTGCCCGCCGACTCGGTGCAGGCCGCCACGGCGCGCAAGCATCTGCAGCAGCAAAGCAACCTGATTGCCAACCTGCTGGCCGAAGCCCAGGAGCTGGAGACGGGCCTGACCCGCGAAGAGGAGCCTGCCCGTCAGGCGCGGGACGAGGCCAATGAGGAGTACGAAAAATACCGCGAGCAGCAGCATGAAGCGGAGATCCGCCTGCGCAAGGGCAAAGACCTGTCCGAAGAGGATCAGAACGAGTTAAAACGGCTCTGGCGCCAGGCGAGCAAGCTCTGTCACCCGGATCTGGTGGCTGACGATCTGAAGGAAGAGGCGAACGCCATGATGGTGCAGTTGAACCAGGCGAAGCAGCGTGGCGACGTGAAAGCGATTCGCTCGCTGGTGGCCCGTCTGCATCAGGGGCTGGAGCCGATGATGGCCAGCGACAGGCTGAACGATCTGACGCGAATTCGCAAAAAGATGGCCCAGGTTCGCGAACAGATCGACACCCTGGTGAGCGAGCTGGCGGAGCTGGAAAAAGAGGAGTCCTGGCTGCTGGTCTCCTCACTGAGCAATATGGAAGCCTACTTTGCCCAGCAGGAGAAGGCCCTGCACGAGGTGCGCGCCTCGCTCGAACATCAGGTCAGCGAAGCGCAGCTCGACGACGTGGCCTGATTATTTGGCGTGCCAGTAAGCGCTGGCACGCACCAGCTTCTGATCGATGGCGTCGGTTTCAAACAGGCGACTCAGGTTTTTCACCACCTTCCCTTCCCCGGTCAGCCAGATGAAGTAATCCTCCGCCGGCACGCTGAGCGTCGCCAGATGATCTGCCACCGCCTGCTCGTTATGTCCCACCACCCAGGTGATGTTGAACTCGCTTAAATGCGCCAGGTAGTCCTGACAGGCGGCATCGCCCACGGTGACTACGGCATGCACCTCCGGGCGCACCGGCAGCGCGCGCAGGGCCTCCAGACGGCGGCGCAGCGCGGGCATACCCGACTCATCGCAGACGTACAGCTGCCAGGCGTAATCTTCCGGCACCACCAGCGAACCGCGCGGGCCGCCGATAGAGAGCGTATCGCCCGGCTTTGCGTCCACAGCCCAGTTGCTGGCTACCCCACCATCGTGAATAAAGAAATCGAGTATCAGCTCATGGCGGGCCGCGTCATACAGCGGGGTGTAATCCCGCGCCTGCGGACGCACGCCGTTACCCCAGTCCACGCCCTCATCCGTGACCACCGGTGGAACAAAGGTTGACCCCTTTTCCGGGAAAAAAACTTTGGAATGGTCGTCGAAGCCGCGGGAGCTAAAGCCCTCCAGTGCCTCGCCGCCTAACACGATACGCTGAAAACCGGCACTCACGCGCTCAACGCGAAGCACGTTTAGCTCGCGGAAGCGCAGGTCGTTACGGACACGTTGGGGGTAGCGGGAAGTTGTCATAATTAGCCTTCGTGAAAGTGAAAACGATATATCTAAAATGAAAGTCAAATGATAATGATTGCTATTAAACCGGATTGCAAGAATTTTTTTGATATAGTCTGCGATTGCGCACGCCGGGGATAAATGCGATATTTAAATCGTTTAATATCATCAATTTAAATAAATAAACCCTGTCAGCATTGCTACTTAACGAATTTTAGATATAAATTAGATATATCAAAAATACGGAGAAAGACGATGCGACACTCTCATGGCAGCGACAACCATCATCACGCGCACCGCGGACGGGGCGGCGAACACCATCATGGCGGCGGACGCCGTCAGCGTTTCTTTGGTCACGGCGAATTACGGCTGGTGATCCTCGATATCCTGACCCGCAACGCCAGCCACGGTTACGAGCTGATAAAGGCGATCGAGACCCTGACTCAGGGCAACTACACCCCCAGTCCGGGCGTGATCTATCCGACGCTCGATTTTTTGCAGGATCAGCAATTCATCACCCTCGCGGAAGAGGAGAACGGCCGTAAAAAGATTGAGATAACCCTTGCCGGGCAGCAGTGGCTGGATGAAAACCTGGAGCATCTGGAGCACATTCAGGAGCGCGTCAAAGCGCGCTGCGTGGGGTTCCAGCTGCGTAAAAACCCGCAGATGAAGCGGGCGCTGGATAACTTCAAGGCCGTGCTGGATTTGAAGGTGAATCAGGAAGAGACCAGCGACGCGCAGATCAAACAGATTATCGGCGTGATCGACCGCGCGGCGCTGGAAATATCCCAGATGGATTAAGCGGTGGCTTCTGCGCGAACGCGGAACACTTTCACCAGATCTTTCAGGTTCAGCGCCTGTTCATTCAGGGATGAGGCCGCCGCAACAGACTCTTCCACCAGGGCGGAGTTCTGTTGGGTGGTGGCGTCAATCAGGCCAATCGCACTGTTGATCTGCGAGATGCCTTCCGTCTGTTCATGGCTTGCCTGGCGGATCTCCCGCAGGATGACATCCATCTCCTCGACGTTACCCACCATGCCATTAATCAGTCCGCTGGCTTTTTCCACCAGCGCCATCCCGTCCTGGGTCTGGCTGGTGGAGCTTTCAATCAGCTGGCGGATTTCACTGGCAGAGGTGGCGCTCTTCTGGGCCAGCTGGCGAACTTCACCGGCCACGACCGCAAAACCACGACCATGTTCACCCGCACGAGCCGCCTCTACCGCCGCATTCAGCGCCAGAATATTGGTCTGGAAGGCAATGGAGTCGATCAGGTTGATGATGTCGGACATCCGGTTGGAGGTTTCGTTAATCAGGCGCATTTTGCTGGTCACCTGCTTCATCATCTCGCCGTTATTTTTAACCACTTTGGCCGCATCCGCAGAGAGGCTGGTGGCTTCACCGGTGTGCGAGGCGGTATTTTTCACCGTCGCGGTGATCTGCTCCATCGACGCTGCTGTCTGTTCCACGGAGCTGGCCTGCTCTTCCGTTCGTGCAGCCAGATCCTGGTTACCCGCCACAATCTGCGCCGCCGCGGTTGAGATATTTTCCGAGCCGAACTGCACCTGCTGCACAATCTCCAGCAGACGGTTTTTCATCTCCATCAGCGCAGTGAGCAGCTGACCGGTTTCGTCTTTACCGTGTGACGCGATGCTGCCGGTGAGATCGCCATCAGCAATGGACTGGGCAATATTGACCGCCTGGCCCAGCGGACGGGTAATCGAGCGCACGATAAACCACCCCATCAGGCTGCCTACCGCCACGCTGAACAGGGTGATCAGGATCAGCAGCAGGCGGTTGCTTCTGAAATCGCCGTTCACCTCCACGCCTGCGCGCTGCATCTCTTTGTCCTGAATGGCAATCAGCTCCTGCACTTTTGCCTTGTAGGCCTGCTGCAGGCTGAGGGTGTTGGTCATCATCTCCTGAATCGCCCCCGCCCGATCGTTGTTCTGCACCGCCTGCAGGATGCGATAGCGGGAATCGAGATATTGCTGGCGTACCCCGCTGATATCGGACAATACCTGCTGGGACGCTTTATCCTGCAAGGCCTTGTTCAGATCGCCGAGGATCAGGGTGATACGCTCGCTGATCGTCTTCAGCTTCTGCTCTGACTGCTCCCGGTACTTGCCCTGGTCATCCAGCAACATGAGCTGTTGGGTGCCAATAAATTCCTGGAAGTTTTCAATTAACTGGTTCGCTTTTACCGTTGTTGGATAATCGCTGGTGATAATGGATTGCATCCCGTTATTCGCCCGGTTAAGGCTCAACAGAGATAAACTCGCGCTTATCCCCATCAGGACAATAAAGAACCCAAACGCCAGAAATAATTTCGTGCCGATCTTTACGTCATGCAAGAACATATTTACTCCATCGATGTGATTATTTCTCAGACGATCAGCGTTATCGGTAACTTTAGGGCTAACTTTATGAGTTTGATCGCTTTTTTCTTTCGTGAAAGAAACTATGGATAGGCGCAGACTATTAATTTCTGCTCATCGATCGTTATGTAACCCTCTGAAGCGGTATTTTTGACGGCTCATTGGGGAAAACTAACGCAGGCGGGGATAATTACCTGATCTGTTTTTTTAATTATTTAATATTAAATTAACACTCAGCCATATAAATAATTACAAATTAACAAATAAAAAAGCCGCTCACTCCGGCGGGAGCAAACGGCTTTTCTGGAACGTTACTGACTCAGTGAAGCACGGTGACGGCATCTTCCAGACGTTTCGCCCGGTGTTTCACCATCGCAGAGACCTGGGCGCTCGTTTCGACCAGCGCTGCGTTTTTCTGGGTAATAGAGTCCAGCTCGGCCACGGCACGGGTCAGCTCCGACAGCCCGGAGGCCTGCTCCGACGTCGAGTGGCTGATCTCGGCGATCAGCCGGGTGACGTTCTGTACCTTCTCCACGATATCGTCCATTGTGCGTCCGGCGGCATGCACCTGCTCGGAACCCGACATCACTTTGCTGGCGCTGGCGTCGATGAGCTTGCGGATATCGTTGGCGGCACTGGCGCTGCGGCTGGCCAGATGGCGCACTTCCCCGGCGACCACGGCAAAGCCTTTCCCCTGCTCGCCCGCTCTGGCCGCTTCCACGGCCGCATTCAGCGCCAGGATGTTAGTCTGGAAAGCGATGTCGTTAATCAGCTTGGTGATAGAGCCGATACGCTGGGTGCTGTCGGCAATTTCGTCCATGGTGTTCACCACGGTTTGCATCGCGTGCCCGCCCTGGGTGGCCGCATCGCTGGCGGCAATGGAGAGCTTATCGGCATCGACGGCGGTACGGGTGTTGTTCTGCACCGTCATTGCCAGCTGATTCATCGTCTCAACGGTCTGCTTCACGTTCGATACCGTCTGGTGGGTACGATCGTTAAGGTCATCATTCCCCTTCGCCAGCTGGTCGCTGCCGTCACGCACATTAATGACCTGGCTGGAGACATCATTGATTAGCCAGCGGCACATTAGCCCGAGTTGCCCGACGGCGCGCAGGGTCAGCCCCAGCTCGTCGCTGCGGTTAAGATGTTCAACGCTATTACGCTCGCCGGTCGCCACCTTCAGCGCCTGACGGGCGACGTTTTCGACCGGACGCACAATCTGTTGCTCAAACAGCAGGGTTCCCAGCAGCATGACTAACGCGCTGACGCCCAGCGCCGCCCAGCTCGCACCGGTGGCGAACAGCGCGCCCGCCAGCACCAGGAAGAGCGCGGCCATCACGCTACGTACCCGCCAGCGCAGCGGCATCGCGGGCAGCTTGCCGGTCCAGCCTTTCGCCACTACCAGCCCTTTATGCACCCGTTTTTTGCTGCGCCCTTCGTTGAGTGCCTTATAAAGAGGTTCGGCTGCGGCAATCTCGTCCGGGGTGGCTTTCACGCGGATGGACATATAGCCGGTGGTCTGGCCGTTGCGTACCATCGGCACCGCGTTCGCGCGCACCCAGTAGTGGTCGCCATTTTTCCGCAGGTTTTTCACGATCCCGCTCCAGGGTTCGCCCTGTTGCAGGGTGTACCACATGTCGGCGAAAGCGGCTTTTGGCATGTCAGGGTGGCGAACGAGGTTATGCGGCTGACCCACCAGTTCATCCAGGGAGTAACCACTTACTTGGACAAAGGTGTCATTGGCCTGGGTAATGTAGCTGTGCAGATCGGTGGTGGACATGAGCGTGGTGTCATCTTTCAGCGGGTACTCACACTGTGTGACAAATTGTTGAGGCGACATAGGCATCCCTTGCAGGTTACTTGAATGTTATTTTTTTGACTTAACGTTTTTTCGGCGTTAATGGTTTTATCTTTAGTTGTTAAACATGCCTCAGATCGCAAAACGCAACTAAACCGCATTTTTTGTGTGTTTTCCTAATGTATTGATATTAAATGGTTTCGCTGTGAAACTACTCCCAAAGGAGGATCGCCCGCTCCGCCTGCTTAACGTCCTTTCGCACTAAAACAGGGCGAATGCACTGCAAAAGCGCATTCTGATATGACAAAGCTCCATCGCGTTATCGCAGAAACCCCGTTTCGCATGATTAAATATTGTGTAACATTATTTTAACCTGGCGTTTATCCCGATTTTTGCCCCCTCACCGGATGTGGCGCAAAGCCTGCAATACTTAATCCAGTATCATGTGATACGCCATTCCCGGGAGCACATCTTGAACAGGTTACCCTCCAGCGCATCGGCTCTTGCCTGTACCGCGCACGCACTGAATCTCATTGAGAAGCGAACGCTTGATCATGAGGAGATGAAACAACTTAACCGCGAGGTGATTGATTACTTCAAAGAACATGTGAATCCCGGGTTTTTGGAATACAGAAAATCTGTAACAGCAGGCGGGGATTACGGAGCCGTAGAGTGGCAGGCGGGAAGTCTTAATACGCTTGTCGACACTCAGGGACAAGAGTTTGTAGATTGCCTGGGTGGATTTGGTATTTTCAACGTGGGGCACCGTAATCCAGTAGTGGTTTCCGCCGTACAAAATCAGCTTGCAAAACAACCCCTTCATAGCCAGGAACTGCTGGATCCCCTGCGGGCGATGCTGGCAAAAACGCTGGCGGCACTGACGCCGGGTAAACTCAAATACAGTTTCTTCTGTAACAGCGGCACGGAATCGGTGGAAGCGGCGATCAAACTCGCCAAAGCCTACCAGTCGCCGCGCGGGAAATTCACGTTTATTGCCACCAGCGGCGCCTTCCACGGCAAGTCGTTAGGTGCGCTCTCTGCAACGGCAAAATCTGCCTTCCGTAAACCCTTTATGCCGCTGCTGCCGGGCTTCCGTCACGTGCCGTTCGGCGACATCAACGCCATGCGCTCTGCGCTTTCTGAATGCCGTAAAACCGGCGACGACGTGGCGGCGGTGATCCTCGAGCCTATCCAGGGCGAAGGTGGGGTGATCCTGCCACCAGCGGGCTACCTGCCTGCGGTGCGTCAGCTGTGCGATGAGTTTGGCGCGCTGCTGATCCTGGATGAAGTACAGACCGGCATGGGGCGTACCGGCAAGATGTTTGCCTGCGAGCACGAGAACGTGCAACCGGACATCCTCTGTCTGGCCAAAGCGCTGGGCGGCGGCGTAATGCCAATCGGCGCCACGGTCGCCACCGAAGAGGTGTTCTCGGTGCTGTTCGACAATCCTTTCCTGCACACCACCACCTTTGGCGGCAACCCGCTGGCCTGCGCCGCGGCGCTGGCAACCATTAACGTGCTGCTGGAGGAGAACCTGCCCGCCCAGGCGGAGCAGAAAGGCGACATGCTGCTGGATGGCTTCCGCCAGCTGGGACGTGAATACCCGGATCTGGTGCAGGACGCGCGCGGCAAAGGGATGCTGATGGCGATTGAGTTTGTCGATAACGAAACCGGCTACAGCTTCGCGAGTGAGATGTTCCGCCAGCGAGTCCTGGTGGCAGGCACACTCAACAACTCGAAGACCATTCGCATTGAACCGCCGCTGACGCTGACCATTGAGCAGTGTGAGATGGTGCTGAAAGCGGCCCGTCAGGCGCTGGCTGCGTTGCGGGTGAGTGTGGCTGAAGCATAAAAGACGCCGGGCGGCGCTGCGCTTGCCCGGCCTACGTGATCCAAAAGGGTCTGTAGGTCCGGTAAGCGCAGCGCCACCGTGCGTCGTCCCTACTCCGGCATCAATCCGACAAAACAGCGTTTTTTACGCGGCTCCGACATCAGATCTTCAAGCTTCTCCACGCACGCCTTGTAATGCGGGGTCTGCTTATGCGCCAGCACCGCCTCTTCATCTTTGTAAGCTTCGTAGATAAAGAACCGGGTTTTCACCCGCGGATCCTGAAGCACGTCGAAACGCAGGTTGCCCGGCTCCCGGATCGCCCCTTCATGGTTGGCACGAAACACCTCCAGGAACTCGTCCACCCGATCCGGTTTAATGTTGATCTCCACTAACGTCACGTTCATTGTGTTTCTCCCTGTTTTTCCTCCTGCCAGAACTGATACGCCTCGCGGGCGCTCATCTTCTCGTGTACCACCTTCTTCACCGCCTTAAGCATCGCCAGCGGGGCACTGGACTGGAAGATATTGCGCCCCATGTCCACGCCTGACGCCCCCTGGTCGATGGCGCGGAAACACATCTCCAGCGCCTCGTGTTCCGGCAGTTTTTTGCCCCCGGCGATAACAATCGGCACCGGACAGCTGGCAGTCACTTTCTCGAAGCCCTCTTCCACAAAATAGGTTTTGACGAACTGCGCCCCCATTTCGGCGGCGATGCGGCTGGCAAGCGAAAAGTAGCGCGCATCCCGGGCCATCTCTTTACCGACCCCGGTCACCGCCAGGGTTGGGATGCCGTAGCGGTTGCCCGCATCCACCAGCTTGATGATGTTGTTGATCGACTGGTGCTCATATTCGCTGCCGATATAGACCTGCGCCGCCACCGCGCAGACGTTCAGGCGCAGGGCATCCTCCATCGCCACCGCCACGCACTCGTTGGAAAGCTCCCCGAGCATCGAGTTGCCACCCGAGGCGCGCAGCACCACCGGCTTGTTGGTCGCGGGCGGCACGGTGCTGCGCAGAATGCCGCGGGTACACATCAGCACGTCGGTTTCGGCAAACAGCGGCGCAATGGAGAGATCGATACGTTCCAGCCCGGTGGTCGGCCCCTGAAAGTAGCCATGATCGAAAGCCAGCATGACCGTGCGATTGCTGGCGGGGTTGAAGATGCGCGCCAGCCGCGACTGCATCCCCCAGTCCAGCGCCCCACAGCCCTTCAGCGTAAAGGGCACATTCTGCTGCGGTCGGTCGAGGCCAAAGTTCTTACCCTCTTTGATGTCGTCTAAATCAGCCATGTTCCCCCCTGTCAGAAATCGTAGTTATTGATGTTCTCTTTGGTGAACACCACCCGCTCCGGCAGCAGCACAATGCCATTGCCTTTCGCTTCATACTGATAGCCCTGCACGCTGTTTGGCTCGACCTTCAGGGCACCGATATCTTTGACCTCCACGCTGTCACCCACGTTAAGATCGCCTTTTTTCAGCAAACGATCGGCGACATTGACCGCAATTTTGCCCTGTTGCACCACGTCCCACAGGCCGAAGGCTTTCACCGTGCCGCGCTCTACGTACGGGCGCATCACGTTAGGCGTACTGAAACCAACAATCGCCACCCCTTCGCGCTTCAGGTTCTCGGCGGCCTGGGCTGCCGCTGGCAGGGCGTTGGCGTCCGGGGCGATGATCGCATCCAGATCCGGGTAGGCTTTTAAGATCCCTTCGGCGGTCTGCAAGGATTTGGTGGCATCGTTATAGCCAAACTGGGTGGTGACGATCTGCCACTGAGGATGATCTTTGGCGATTTTGGCTTTCGCCTCTTTCACCCACTGGTTCTGGTCGGTCACGGTCGGGCTGGAGTAGAAGAACGCCACTTTGGCGGCCGGTTTGGTCACCTGCTTCGAGGCCATATCCACCAGCAGGCCGCCAAGCTGTTCCGGGGTGCCCTGGTTGATGTAGATGCTGCGGCACTCTGGTTTGGTGTCGGAGTCCCAGGTCAGCACTTTGACCCCGCGCTGCATGGCGCGTTTCAGGGCCGGACAGAGGCCGTCGGGGGAGACCGCTGAAACAATAATGGCGTTATAGCCCTGGTTGACGAAGTTATTGATCAGTTGCACCTGCCCGGAGACGCTCGGCTCGGTCGGGCCATCGTAGGTGACATCGGTTCCCAGCTCTTTACCCGCCTCTTTCGCGCCGTTACCGCCGCTGGTAAAGAAGCCGACCCCCACCAGTTTCGGGATAAACGCGATGCGATCCGCCGCCTGCGCCGTCGCCACGCTTAACGCCACGGCCAGCACTATCAGTTTTATTTTCATCTTACGCTCCGGGTATTTTTTGTGAGAAGAGAACGCACCCATTCACGGTGCAAACTCAGCGAACGCCCCATGACCACCACAACCAGCAGCGCCCCTGACAGCGCGCTCGACACCTGGTTGGGAATGCCGACCATCTGTAACCCCTGCTGTAAGTACCCCACCAGCAACGCCGCCAGCGCCGTACCCACAACCGAACCTGAACCGCCGTAGATATTCGCCCCGCCGAGCACCGCGGCGGTAAGCGCGGGCATCAGCAGATCGCGCCCTAAATCAGAACGCGCCGAGCCGAAATAGGAGACCATCACCAGGGCGGCAATCGCCGAGGCCACGCCCACCAGGCCATACAGCGCATAGGGCATGCCGTTGACCGATAACGCGGCATAGCGTGCCGCGCGCGGGTTTTGTCCAATCAGAAACAGGTGGCGGCCAAAGCGCCCGCGGTGGACGATCAGCCAGAAGAAGAAGGTGATCACCGCGAACAGCACCAGGGGGATCGGCAGCCCCAGCAGCGTCAGATTGGCAAAGGCGGTGAAGCTCTCCGGGAAGCCGCCAATCCCTTCGTAGCCGGTTGCTCCAGCCATTCCCGAGAGCAGCAGCGCCCCGCCACCGTACAGGTACAGCGTGCCGAGGGTGATCACCAGCGGGCTGATGCCGGTGTAGTGGATCAGCGCCGCGTTGAACAGGCCGCACAGCAGCCCGAGCAGCAGTGTGAGCGGGATCGCCGCCGCCATCGGCACGCCGGACTGCATCATCACCCCCAGCGCGATGGCGCACAGACCGATGGTGGAGCCGAGCGAGATGTCGATCCCGCCGCTGATGATCACCAGCGTCAGCGGCAGTGCCACAATGCCGATGCAGATAAAGTCGCTGGTGCTGAACAGCAGCATATTGATGTCGAGCATCCGCGGATTGAGGGTGCCAAACAGCAGGATCTCCAGCACCAGTAACAGCAGCAGCGCCCACTCCCAGTTAAGCTTCATCTACGCCACCTCTTTGTTGCGTTTGCGAAACGGGGTGACGTGCTTCCCCCCTTTGTTGCCCGGCTGAAAGCGGCTGTACTTCAGCGCCCGCTGATGACGCGCCAGCGCCTGGCGCAACCGTCCGTCGAGCACCAGCACCCCCAGCAGCACTAATCCGGCGATAAAGTCGTTCCACCAGGCCGGGAGGCGGAACAGCACCAGCACGGTGTCGATTTGGGTCAGGAAGAAAGCGCCCAGCAGCGCGCCGATTAACGTGCCCGTACCGCCGAGCAAAGAGATGCCCCCGAGCACGCAGGCGGCGATGGCCTTCATCTCCAGCCCGCTGCCGGTCTGGTTGGGCACAAAGCCAATCTGCGCGGCAAACACAATCCCGGCGCAGGCCGCCAGCACGCCGTTGAGGGTAAAGGCCGCCATTCGGGTACGGTTGACCGCCACGCCTAACTGGCGGGCCGCAGCGAGGTTATCCCCGACGGCGTAAAAATCGCGGCCAAAGGCGGTGCGCGACAGGGTCCACGCGCCGAGAGCGGCAATGACCAGTACCACAATGCCGAGCGGCGATATACCAAGCGCGACCGGCTCCGACAGAGATTTCAGGCTCGACGGCAGCCCTTCTATCCACTTCCCGCCCGTCCACAACAGCATCGCCCCACGCCATAGCCCCAGCGTGCCGAGGGTGGCGACAATCGCCGGAATGCGCAGCCCCACCACCAGCAGGCCGTTGAAGGCACCCGCCACCGCCCCGATAGCCAGCGCAAACAAAATGGCCACCGGCAGGCCGTAGCCATTATTTAGCGCCACTCCGACGGCTATGGCGCACAGCCCAACGATGGAGCCGACCGACACGTCGATGTTACGGGTCAGCATCACCAGCCCGGCCCCGAGCGCCAGCAGGATCAGGATTTGCGCGCTGGCAAAGATCATCCCCAGCGTCTGCAAACTGAGATAGGCCGGGTTAAGGGCCACCAGCACCACAAACAGGGCCAGGATCGCCAGCAATGCACTCAGTTCGCGGTTTTTGAGCAGTGTTTTCATGCCTGTCCTCCGAAGGCCAGGGCCATCATCCGGTCAAGAGTGACGGCGTGGCGCGGCAGTTCTCCGCTGAGCACCCCCTGATGCATGACCAGCACCCGATCCGCCAGACCCGGGAACTCATCCATGTCGCTGGAGATCATCAGCACCGCCACGTTTTGCGCCGCCACGCTTTTGATGAGCTGGTAGATATCCGCCCGGGCCGAGACATCCACCCCGCGGGTCGGTTCATCGACGATCAGCAGCAGCGGATTGGCCTCCAGACAGCGCGCCAGCAGCACCTTCTGCTGATTGCCGCCCGACAAGGTGCGTACCGTCTGATCCGGGCCGTTGAGTTTGATCCCCAGCGCGCGATGATAACGCTCCACGACTGCGGCCTCGCGTTTACGCTGCTGCCAGAGCGAGGGTTCGTTCAGCGCCACCGTATTCCAGCGTACCGGCGCATCAAGGAACAGGCCGGACACCTGCCTGTCCTCCGGCAGATAGACCAGCCCTTTCTCCAGCCGGGTGCTGACCGGATCGTTGTCGATCTGCTGGTTTTCGAGCCAGATCTTCCCTCCGCGCGTCGGGCGCAGGCCGTACAGCGTTTCGGCAAACTCGGTGCGCCCGGATCCCACCAGCCCGGCCAGGCCGACGATCTCCCCGGCGTAGATCTCAAGGCTGAGATCGATAAACCCTTCTCCGGTGAGGCTCTCCACCCGCAACACCGGGAAATCCTGGGCCTGGGTGCGGCGATTGCCCGGCAGCGCCAGCCACAATTTTTGCGTATCGCTCAGGCCCTGATCGCGGCTGACCGGGGTCATCGCGGCGATCAGCGCGTTGTCATCAAACTGCGCGGTTTCGCCACTCAGCACGATGGCCCCGTCGCGCATCACCGAGACGTGGCTGGCGAGCTGGCGGATTTCTGGCAGTTTGTGGGAGATAAAGACGATGCCAACTCCCGTGGCCTGTAAGGCGCGGATCTGGCGAAACAGGCGCTCCGTTTCACCCGGGGTCAGCGAGGCGGTCGGTTCATCGAGGATCAGGATTTTCGCCTCGCGCATCAGCCCGCGCAGAATCTCCACCATCTGCTGATCCGCCACCTCCAGCGTGCTGGCAGCGGCCTCTAAATTGAGCTGGCACTGGAGCTGTTCCAGCTTATCGGCAAGGCGCTGGCCGGTGGCCTGCCCGCGTGGTAAACGGAAGAGAATGTTTTCCCTTACGCTGAGATTCGGAAACAGCATCGGCTCCTGCGGCACCAGATAGATGCCCAGCTGGTGCGCCTGCCCCGGCTTGAGGCGAGCAAAAGGCTGCCCGGCGATAGCAAGTTCACCGCCGTCGGGGGTTTCGACGCCGGCGACGATCTTCATCAGGGTCGATTTCCCCGCGCCGTTGCCGCCCATCAGGGCATGCACCTGTCCTGCAAGCAGAGTGAAATCAATGTTTTTCAATACAGGAACGCCGGAAAACTGTTTCTGGATCCCGCGCGCCTCGATAAGTGCTGTCATTATCGCTCCGCTATTGAACAAATGATTTTTGAAATTAATAATGTTCAAAAGCGTAGACGGTGAACTATATTTACAACCGTGCAGGGATCACAGTTTTACGGATGGGATCCCGATAATGCTGAAACATTCCTGAATATCCGTTTTGCCGCGTGGCTCACAGATTCAACCTGCGGCGAGGCGAACATATGATCTAAATTTTGATAAGAGTTCAAATATGGGCGAGAAACGCGTTGCCGAAGAGGGACGATTTGCCGGACTGGCACTGACGGAAGAGGAACTGGTCGCGCGCGTGGCGTGGTGCTACTACCACGACGGCCTGACGCAGAACGATATCGGCGAACGGCTGGGATTACCGCGGCTCAAGATTTCCCGGCTGCTGGAAAAGGGCCGACAGTCCGGGGTGATCCGCGTGCAGATCAACTCCCGCTACGAAGGCTGTCTGGCGCTGGAGACCGAGCTTCAGCAGCGCTTCGGCCTGCGGCTTGCCCGCGTGCTGCCAGCCCTGAACACCCCGCCGATGAGCGTGCGCTTAGGCATTGGCGCCGCGCAGTCGTTAATGGGTGTACTGGAACCCGGTCAGTTGCTGGCGGTGGGATTTGGTGAAACCACCATGAGCTGCATTCAGCACTTAAGCGGTTTTATCAGCTCTCAGCAGGTGCGGCTGGTAACGCTTTCCGGCGGCGTCGGGCCTTACATGACCGGTATTGGCCAGCTGGATGCCGCCTGCAGTATCAGCATGATCCCCGCCCCACTGCGGGTGTCATCGCCGGAAGTGGCTGGCATTTTAAAGCGGGAAACCAGCGTGCGGGATGTGATCCTCGCCGCCACCGCCGCCGACGTGGCCGTGGTCGGGATTGGCGCGGTGAACCAGCGCCGCGACGCCACCATACTGCGATCCGGCTATATCAGCGAAGGGGAACAGCTGATGTTTGCCCGTAAAGGGGCGGTGGGCGACATCCTGGGTTATTTCCTCAATGCCGACGGTGAGCGGATAGACGAGCTGGAGATCCACCGGGAATTACTGGGCGTCACCCTCGATGAACTGGCGCAACTGCCCGTCATTGTTGGCGTCGCCGGAGGAGAAGAGAAAGCCGATGCGATTTATGCCGCACTGAACGGTCGCCGTATCAATGGCCTGGTGACGGAAGAGACGACAGCCCGCGCGGTGCTGGCTCTGGCGAAATAAGAGCCGCCCTGCGCCTGACACGAGGCAAGCTCATGAGTTACCTTTTAGCGTTAGATGCAGGGACAGGCAGCGTTCGCGCCGTGATTTTCGACTTATCCGGCAACCAGATTGCCGTCGGCCAGGCGGAGTGGAAACACCTGAGCGTGGAGAACGTCCCCGGCTCGATGGAGTTTGACCTCGACACTAACTGGCGGCTGGCCTGCCAGTGCATTCACCAGGCGCTCGAGCGGGCGCAGCTGAGCGCGGCGGATATCCAGTCTGTCGCCTGCTGCTCAATGCGCGAAGGCATCGTCCTGTATGACCGCAACGGCGAGGCGATCTGGGCCTGCGCCAACGTTGATGCCCGCGCCAGCCGTGAAGTGGCCGAGCTGAAAGAGATCCACAACTTCCGTTTTGAATCCGAAGTGTATGACGTGTCCGGCCAGACCCTGGCCCTGAGCGCCATGCCGCGCCTGCTGTGGCTGGCGCACCATCGCCCGGATATCTACCGCAAAGCGGCAACCATCACCATGATCAGCGACTGGCTGGCGGCGAAACTGTCGGGCGAGCTGGCCGTCGATCCTTCTAATGCTGGCACCACCGGCATGTTAGATCTGTTTTCCCGCGACTGGCGTCCGGCACTGCTGGATATGGCCGGGCTGCGGGCTGACATCCTCTCCCCTGTTAAAGAGACCGGTACTGTGCTGGGGGCCATCACCAAAGCGGCCGCCCAGCAGAGCGGCCTGCGCGAAGGCACGCCCGTCGTGATGGGTGGCGGCGATGTGCAACTCGGTTGCCTCGGACTGGGGGTGGTCCGCGCCGGACAAACCGCGGTGCTGGGCGGGACCTTCTGGCAGCAGGTCGTCAACCTGCCGCTGGTGCGTACCGATCCGCAGATGAACATCCGCGTGAACCCGCACGTTATCCCTGGCATGGCTCAGGCGGAGTCGATCAGCTTCTTCACCGGATTAACGATGCGCTGGTTCCGCGACGCCTTTTGCGCCGAAGAGAAATTGATCGCCGAGCGGATGGGGATGGATACCTATGCGCTGATGGAAGAGATGGCCAGCCGCGTTCCGGCAGGCTCCCACGGCGTTATGCCGATCTTCTCTGACGCGATGCACTTTAAGCAGTGGTATCACGCCGCGCCGTCGTTTATTAACCTCTCCATCGACCCGGAAAAGTGCAATAAAGCCACCCTGTTCCGCGCCCTGGAAGAGAATGCGGCCATCGTCTCGGCGTGCAATCTGGCGCAGATCTCGCAGTTTTCCGGCGTCAATTTTGACAGCCTGGTGTTTGCTGGCGGCGGCGCGAAAGGGGCGCTGTGGAGCCAGATTTTAAGCGACGTCACCGGCCTGCCGGTGCGGGTACCTGAGGTGAAAGAAGCCACGGCGCTGGGATGCGCCATTGCCGCCGGAACCGGTGCCGGGCTGTATGCCGACATGGCCGCGACGGGCGAGAAGCTGGTGAAGTGGAGCCGGGAGTTCACCCCGAATCCGGCGCACCGGGAGCTGTACGACGGCATGATGCAGAAATGGCAGGCGGTGTATGCCGACCAGCTCGGGCTGGTGGACAGCGGGCTGACCACGTCGATGTGGCAGGCACCGGGGCTGGTGCGGGCATCCCCCTCACCCTAACCCTCTCCCCACAGGGGAGAGGGAACTGTTCCCTGCGGTCTGTTCCTCCTCGCCGCTTTAGGGAGAGGGAGGTGCTCGGTGCGGTCTTTCCCCCTCACCCTAACCCTCTCCCCATAGGGGAGAGGGAACTGTCCCCTGCGGCCTTTTCCTCCTCGCCTCTTTAGGGAGAGGGAGCTGCCTGGGGCGGTCTTTCCCCCTTACCCTAACCCTCTCCCCATAGGGGAGAGGGAACTGTCCCCTGCGGTCTTTTCCTCCTCGCCTCTTTAGGGAGAGGGAACTGCTCGGTGCGGTCTTTCCCCCCTCACCCTAACCCTCTCCCCATAGGGGAGAGGGAACTGTCCCCTGCGGTTTTTCCCCCCTCGCCCCTTTGAGGTGAGGGAACTGCTCGATGCGGTCTTTTCCCCCTCACCCTAACCCTCTCCCCATAGGGGAGAAGGAACCGTCCCCTGCGGTCTTTTCCTCCTCGCCCCTTTGAGGTGAGAGAACTGCTCGGTGCGGTCTTTTCCCCCCTCGCCCCTTTGGGGAGAGGGCTGGGGTGAGGGGCAAAGTTCTTTGAGATCTATCACAATCATTCGATCCCGCTTTTACCTTTCTGCTGCTGCTGGCTAAATTAGTAACTCATCCGACCACATAACAATAAATTAACACTGGAAGAGACTATGAGCCGCTACCCGTCGCTATTCGCCCCCCTCGATCTGGGGTTTACCACGCTCAAAAACCGCGTGCTGATGGGCTCGATGCATACCGGGCTGGAGGAGCGCCCGGACGGCCCTGAGCGCCTGGCGGCGTTTTATGCTGAACGCGCGCGCCACGGCGTAGCGCTGATCGTCACTGGCGGCGTAGCCCCTGCCTCCTCCGGCGTGACGATGGAGGGCGGCGCGATGCTGAACGATGTGGCACAGCTGCCGCACCACCGGATCGTGACTGACGCGGTACACAACGAGGGCGGCAAAATCGCCCTGCAAATTCTGCATACCGGGCGCTACAGCTACCAGCCAAACCTGGTGGCCCCGTCGGCAATTCAGGCCCCCATCAACCGCTTTACCCCCCACGCCCTCACCCATGATGAAATCCTCGCCCTGATTGATGACTTTGCCCGCTGCGCTGCGCTGGCGCGTGAAGCCGGTTACGACGGCGTGGAGGTGATGGGGTCTGAAGGCTATCTGATTAACGAATTTCTCGCCGCGCGCACTAACCAGCGCGAGGACGAATGGGGCGGCGACTATGCCCGCCGGATGCGCTTTGCGGTAGAAGTGGTGCGTGCGGTGCGTGAACGCGTCGGCAGCGATTTTATTATTGTCTATCGTCTGTCGATGCTCGACCTGGTGGAAGGCGGCGGCACCTTCGAGGAGACCGTCCAGCTGGCGCAGGCCATTGAAGCCGCAGGTGCAACCATTATTAACACCGGGATCGGCTGGCACGAGGCGCGGATCCCCACCATCGCCACGCCGGTGCCACGGGCGGCATTCAGCTGGGTGACGCGCAGGCTGAAAGGCAAGGTATCGATCCCGCTGGTGACCACCAACCGCATTAACGATCCCCAGGTAGCAGACGATCTGCTGGCGAAGGGCGATGCCGATATGGTGTCGATGGCGCGGCCATTCCTCGCCGATGCGGAGATCCTCTCCAAAGCGCAAAGCGGTCGCGCGGATGAGATCAACACCTGTATAGGCTGCAACCAGGCCTGTCTGGATCAGATCTTCGTGGGCAAAGTCACCTCTTGTCTCGTCAACCCGCGCGCCTGCCATGAAACGAAAATGCCCGTCACGCCTGCCGTCACCCAAAAACGGCTCGCCGTGGTGGGCGCTGGCCCCGCCGGACTGGCGTTTGCGGTAAATGCCGCCGCCCGCGGGCACAGCGTGACGCTCTTTGATGCCCTGGCTGAGATCGGCGGGCAATTTAATATCGCCAAACAGATCCCCGGCAAAGAGGAGTTCTACGAAACCCTGCGCTACTACCGCCGGATGATTGACCTGACGGGCGTGGATCTTCGGCTGAACCATTTTGTGAAAGCATCGGATCTGATGACGTTCGATGAGGTGATCCTCGCCTCCGGGATCGCCCCGCGTACCCCGGCGATCGACGGCATCGATCATCCTAAGGTGCTGAGCTATCTCGACGTGCTGCGCGATAAAGCGCCGGTAGGTGACAAGGTGGCGATTATCGGCTGTGGCGGCATTGGGTTTGATACCGCCATGTATCTGAGCCAGTCGGGCGAGCCAACCAGCCAGAACATTGCGGAATTCTGCGAGGAGTGGGGTATCGACACCAGCCTGAATCAGGTGGGCGGTTTACGGCCAGAAGGGCCGCAACTGCCGAAAAGCCCGCGCCAGATAGTGATGTTGCAGCGCAAAGCCAGCAAACCGGGCGAAGGTCTGGGGAAAACCACCGGCTGGATCCACCGCGCCACCCTGCTCGCGCGCGGCGTGAAGATGATCCCGGGCGTGAGTTATCAGAAGATCGACGACGAGGGGCTGCATGTGCTGATCGGCGGTGAACCGCAGCTGCTGGCGGTGGATCATGTCATTCTGTGTGCCGGGCAGGAGCCGAAGCGCGATCTGGCTGAGCCGCTGCGCGAGGCGGGCAAGGCGGTGCATCTGATTGGCGGGTGTGATGTGGCGATGGAGCTGGATGCAAGGCGGGCGATTGCCCAGGGGACGACGCTGGCTCTTGAAATTTGATTTTTCCCCTCACCCCGGCCCTCTCCCCAAAGGGGCGAGGGGGAAAAGATAGCCCCGAGCCGTTTCCCCGCCCAGGAAAAAGGCGGCACCGAACGGTTTCCTCTCCCAGGAAAAAGGCCACACCGAACGGTTTCCTCTCCCCAGGAAAAGGCCGCACCGATCAGTCCCCTCTCCCCTCTGGGGAGAGGGTTAGGGTGAGGGGTAAAGGGTGAAGGATGAAGGGTAAAAACAATCTTACCGACGACGCCCCAGCTTCACCGCTTTCAGCACCACGAACTTACTGTTCGTCGCCACGGTGGTGCAGTTGCCGAAAATCTTCTTCAGCTTGTGGAAATAGTCCAGGTGGCGGTTGGCCACGATGTACAGCTCGCCGTTGATCTTCAGGCAGCGGCGCGCGTGGTGGAACATCTCCCAGGCAACGTTATCCGTCAGGGCGTGCTTCTGGTGGAACGGCGGGTTACAGAACACGGCGTTGAAGCGGAATGGCTCCACGCCGGAGAGCGCGTTGTTGATCATGAACTCGCAGCGATCCAGCGCCTCTGGCATGTTCGTTTCTACGTTCAGGCGGCTGGATGCCACCGCCATCGGCGATTCATCGCTAAAGACCACGCTGGCCTCCGGGTTCTTCGCCAGCAATGTCAGACCGATCACCCCGTTACCGCAGCCGAGATCGACGATCTCCCCTTCCAGGTTTTCCGGCAGATGTTCAATGAAGAAACGCGCTCCGATGTCCAGCCCGGTGCGAGAGAAGACGTTCGCGTGGTTGTGGATAGTCCAGTCGGTGCCTTCCAGCTTCCAGCTCAGGGTTTCCGGCGCGTCAGCCAGCTCTGGAGAATTAAACGTACAGTTGATCAGGCGCGCTTTTTTCCACGCCAGAGTGGTGGTGGTTGGCCCCAGCACTTTCTCGAACAGCGCAATCGTCGAGGTGTGGATATCGCGCGCTTTGGCACCGGCAATAATGCGCGTCTCTGGCGTTACTACCTTACGCAGCGCACGCAGTTGCTGCTCCAGCAGCGCCATGGTTTTTGGGATCTTAATCAGCACGACGCCCGGCGCCTGCGGGTATTCCGCGGTGCTGTCGAGGAACTTAACGCTGGATTCAGCGATATCGTTGTGGCGTAAATTCTCGCGCGTTGCCAGCTCGCTCAAATAGGAGTCACCGATGCTGTAGGGCGTATGTTCGGCCAGCGCACAACCCAATGCGCCAAAAGCATCATTCAGGATCAGAACCGGGCCGCTGATTTCAGTGTCATCCAACTGTTGCAGCAGATATTCATCCGCCGCTTCCCACGCCTGAAGCGGGTTAACGTCGTCCGTTTCCGGGAAACGTTTTAAGTCGAGTGAACGGAAACCGTTGTCTAAGTGGCTCATCGGCCCTCCTGAATGGTAAAATTTCGGCGTTATCCCTGAAAAGGGTGCGAGAGTATATACCCAAAATCATTCACGTTGCATTAAAGCAGCAAGTCTGAGGATCCCCGGGCGCTGACACAAGTCAGTGAAAGGGGTGAGCAGACGCAGCCAACACAGAGGCAATGTGAAGGATGAGGGGCATACCTGTTTTCACATTATTTTGGGGCGTTAATGAACCAGCTGACTTATCTCCAGGGCTACCCGGAGCATCTGCTTTCCCAGGTCCGCACCTTGATTGCCGAGCAAAAACTGGGGGCGGTGCTGGAAAAACGCTATCCGGGAACCCACGATTTCGCGACCGATAAAGCCCTCTGGCAGTATACGCAGGATCTGAAAAACCGATATCTGAAGAGCGCGCCCCCGATCAACAAGGTGATGTACGACAACAAAATCCACGTGCTGAAAAACGCGCTGGGTCTGCATACCGCCATCTCCCGCGTGCAGGGCGGCAAACTGAAAGCCAAAGCCGAGATCCGCGTGGCGACCGTGTTCCGCAACGCGCCGGAAGCCTTTTTGCGCATGATTGTGGTTCACGAGCTGGCGCATCTGAAAGAGAAAGAACACGACAAGGCGTTCTACTCCCTGTGCTGTCATATGGAGCCGCAATACCACCAGCTGGAGTTTGATACTCGCCTGTGGCTGACGCATTTATCGCTATAGCGCACAAGTTTTGTCATTATCACGTGCTACAGTGGCAACAGGTTCCCAGCAACGGAGTTCGTGAACGTTTATGATACGTTTCGCAGTCATTGGGACGAACTGGATCACGCGTCAGTTCGTCGATGCCGCCCATGAGACCGGCAAATATAAACTTACCGCAGTCTATTCCCGCAGCCTTGAACAGGCGCAGGCCTTTGCTAACGACTATCTCGTCGAGCATCTGTTTACCTCTCTGGAGGCGATGGCGCAAAGCGATGCCATCGACGCGGTCTATATTGCCAGCCCAAATTCACTGCATTTCCCGCAGACGACGCTGTTCCTCAGCCACAAAAAACATGTGATTTGCGAGAAACCGCTGGCCTCGAATATCGATGAGGTAGAAGCCGCCATTCAGCTGGCGCGGGAAAATCAGGTGGTGCTGTTCGAAGCTTTCAAAACCGCCAGCCTGCCCAATTTCCTGCTGCTGCAACAGTCGCTGCCCAAACTGGGCCGCATGCGCAAAGCCTTTATTAACTACTGCCAGTATTCGTCACGCTATCAGCGTTATCTCGACGGCGAGAATCCGAACACCTTTAATCCGGCCTTCTCTAATGGCTCGATTATGGACATCGGCTTCTACTGCCTGGCCTCGGCGGTCGCGCTGTGGGGCGAGCCGCACCGGGTTCAGGCTACTGCCAGCCTGCTGGAGAGCGGCGTGGATGCCCACGGTCTGGTGGTGCTGGACTACGGGGATTTCAGCGTCACGCTGCAGCACTCCAAGGTGAGCGATTCGGTGCTGCCGAGTGAAATCCAGGGCGAGAACGGCTCGCTGGTGATCGAGAAAATCTCCGAGTGCCAGAAGCTGAGCTACGTGCCGCGCGGCGGTAAAGCCCAGGAGCTGACGCAGCCTCAACATATCAACACTATGCTGTATGAGGCAGAGGTGTTCGCGCGTCTGGTTGAAACCCAGGAAGTGAACCATCCAGGCCTTGCGGTGAGCCGTACCACGGCGAAGCTGCAGACCGAGATCCGTCGTCAGACGGGGGTGGTATTCCCGGCGGATGGCCTGAACGCAGAAGTTACCGCGTAAAGCTGTGTAATGAATCCGTGCAGGCCATTGACGAAATCAATGGCCTGACATATTTTGTTACTTGCAAAGGGGAGTAACTTCCTTGCCGGTGGATCGTCATTACGATGCGTTTAATACCGCATCCGGTCGCCGGGCAACGAAAAAGGAATGCGATTAACGTATTCCTTTCTTGTTGTAAGTGAGACCTTGCCGGAAGGCGAGGTCTATGCATAAAAAACGCAACGGCTATCGTCTTCTGACCCTAGCCGTTTTTGTTTTTTACGCGTAAGGAAAATTGTATGAATACTGTCGGTACTCCGCTGATGTGGGGCGGATTCGCAGTCGTGGTCGTGATCATGCTGGCGATCGATCTCTTTTTACAGGGGCGTCGTGGCGCACATGGCATGACCATGAAACAGGCGGCCGCCTGGTCGCTGGTGTGGGTCTCCCTCTCCTTGCTGTTCTGTGCTGCCTTCTGGTGGTATCTCTCTGTCACTCAGGGTCGCGCGGTGGCCGATCCGCAGGCGCTGGCCTTCCTCACCGGCTATCTGATTGAAAAAGCCCTCGCGGTGGATAACGTCTTCGTCTGGCTGATGCTGTTTAGCTACTTTGCCGTACCGGCTGCTTTGCAGCGTCGTGTGTTGGTGTATGGCGTGTTGGGCGCGATCGTGCTGCGTACCATCATGATCTTCGCAGGTAGCTGGCTGATTTCGCAGTTCGAATGGCTGCTCTATATCTTCGGCGCCTTCCTTCTGTTTACCGGTGTGAAGATGGCGCTGGCGAAGGAAGACGAAACCGGTATTGGCGAGAAGCCGCTGGTGCGCTGGATCCGCAGTCATCTGCGCATGACCGACACCATCGAGAGCGAGCACTTCTTTGTGCGTAAGAACGGGCTGCTGTTCGCAACGCCGCTGCTGCTGGTGCTGATCATGGTTGAGCTGAGCGACGTGATTTTCGCGGTCGATAGCATCCCGGCGATCTTTGCGGTGACCACTGACCCGTTCATCGTGCTGACGTCGAACCTGTTTGCCATCCTCGGCCTGCGTGCCATGTACTTCCTGCTGGCGGGTGTAGCGGAGCGCTTCACCATGCTGAAGTACGGCCTGTCGGTGATCCTGGTGTTTATCGGTATCAAGATGATGATTGTCGATTTCTACCATATCCCGATCGCCATCTCGCTGGGCGTGGTGTTTGGCATCCTGGTCCTGACCCTGATTATCAACGCTTGGGTTAACCACCGGAACGATAAGAAGCAGCAGATGCAGTAAAGGGGGTTGGTGCGGTCTGATGCCGTCACCCCGGCCCTCTCCCACAGGGAGAGGGCGAACACACTTTTGTAACGCAGTAGTTAAAAAATATGATGTGACACGTAAAATCCAGCATTTTACTCTTCCGCCTTGCGCTGCTTTCCCTGATACTCAACCAGGCAAACAAATACTTACATCCGGACATAAATGTGACTAAGAGCACATCCAGGATGGAACGCAATTTCACTCAGGAATAACGTATGAGCACACAATCAAGCGGTCTGTTCGCGCGCCTGGCGCAAGGCAGCCTCGTTAAACAAATTCTGGTCGGGTTGGTACTGGGTATTCTGCTGGCTATGGTGTCAAAACCTGCTGCTGAAGCCACGGGACTGCTCGGCACCCTGTTCGTTGGCGCACTGAAAGCCGTCGCGCCGGTACTGGTGCTGATGTTGGTGATGGCGTCGATTGCCAACCACCAACACGGACAAAAAACTAACATTCGCCCTATTCTCTTCCTGTATCTTCTGGGCACCTTCTCTGCCGCGCTGACGGCGGTGGTATTTAGCTTCCTGTTCCCATCCACGCTGCATCTGACCAGCGCGGCCGGTGATATCACACCACCGTCCGGCATTGTGGAAGTGCTGCGCGGCCTGTTGATGAGCATGGTATCCAACCCCATCACGGCACTGATGAACGGAAACTACATCGGCATCCTGGTCTGGGCGATTGGTCTGGGCTTCGCGCTTCGCCACGGTAACGAGACCACCAAAAACCTGGTGAACGATATGTCCAACGCGGTGACCTTTATGGTGAAACTGGTGATCCGCTTTGCGCCCATCGGGATCTTCGGCCTGGTCTCCTCCACCCTGGCGACGACCGGTTTTGACGCGCTGTGGGGCTACGCGCAGCTGCTGGTTGTGCTTGTCGGCTGTATGCTGCTGGTGGCGCTGGTGATCAACCCGCTGCTGGTGTTCTGGCAGATCCGCCGCAACCCGTATCCGCTGGTGCTGACCTGCCTGCGTGAGAGCGGCGTGTACGCCTTCTTCACCCGCAGCTCTGCGGCAAACATTCCGGTGAACATGGCGCTGGCCGAGAAGCTGAACCTGGATCGTGATACTTACTCCGTCTCCATTCCGCTGGGTGCGACCGTCAATATGGCAGGTGCGGCGATCACCATCACCGTGCTGACCTTAGCGGCGGTGCATACCCTGGGTATCCCTGTGGATCTGCTTACTGCGCTGCTGTTGAGCGTCGTGGCATCGCTGTGCGCCTGTGGCGCATCGGGTGTGGCAGGCGGTTCGCTGCTGCTGATCCCGCTGGCCTGTAATATGTTCGGTATCCCGAATGAGGTGGCCATGCAGGTGGTGGCGGTGGGCTTTATCATTGGCGTGCTGCAGGACTCCTGCGAAACGGCGCTGAACTCCTCGACTGACGTGCTGTTTACCGCCGCGGCTTGTCAGGCTGAAGACGCGCGTCTGGCGAAAAACGCGCTGCGCAGCTAATAAAAAAGGCCCGGTCAGTGACCGGGCCTTTTACTATCGTAAGCCAGGCAAACGCAGTGCCGCCCGGCAAACACACTTACAGCGTTACACCACTCTTAAAGATCGCCAGCTCGCGGAAGTCGTTTTTCTCGTTGCAGGTCTGTTTGCCGTTGGCGATATCAACAATCACATCCACAAACTCCGTTAACAGCTGCGGCATGGCTTTGCCATGGATCAGCTGACCCGCGTCAAAATCGATCCAGTGCTTTTTCTTCGCAGCCAGCTCGCTGTTGGTGGCGATTTTCACCGTTGGCACAAAGCCGCCGTACGGTGTGCCGCGACCGGTGCTGAACAGCACCATATGACAGCCCGCACCCGCCAGGGCGCTGGTGGCGACAGCATCGTTGCCCGGGGCGCTTAACAGGTTCAGACCGTGGGTTTGCAGCCGCTCGCCGTAACGCAGCACGTCCACCACCTGGCTGGCGCCCGCTTTCTGGGTGCAGCCGAGAGATTTCTCTTCGAGGGTGGTGATCCCGCCCGCTTTGTTACCCGGCGATGGGTTTTCGTAAATCGGCTGGTTGTGCGCGATAAAGTACTGTTTGAAGTCGTTCACCATGGTGACGGTCTTTTCAAAGGTCGCTTCGTCGCGGCAGTGGCTCATCAGAATGCGCTCTGCACCAAACATCTCCGGCACTTCGGTCAGCACGGTAGTGCCGCCGTTGCTGATGACGTAATCGGAGAACTGACCCAGCATCGGGTTAGCCGTAATGCCGGACAGCCCATCCGAGCCGCCGCACTCCAGACCAAACTTCAGCTCGCTCAGCTTGCCCGCTTCGCGCTGGTCGTGGCGCATCACTTCATACAGCTGGTGCAGATGCTCCAGGCCCGCTTCCACTTCGTCGTCCTGATGCTGACACACCATGAAGTGCACACGTGCCGGATCGAAGTCCCCCAGCGTTTCGCGGAAGGCATCGACCTGGTTGTTCTCACAGCCCAGGCCAATCACCAGCACCGCCCCGGCGTTCGGGTGACGCACCATGTTTTGCAGCATGGTGCGGGTGTTGATGTGATCATCCCCCAGCTGAGAGCAGCCATAGGTATGACTGAACAGGTGGACGCCGTCCGTGCCCTCTGCCTGATTGGTCTCCTTCAGGAACCGGCTCTGGATCTGACGGGCAATGCCGTTGACGCAGCCGACGGTCGGCAGGATCCACAGTTCATTGCGGATCCCCACCTCGCCGCTGGCACGGCGGTAGATCTGGACATCACGATCTGCCGCCTGGCTGCCTTCAGCCTGCAACTCAGGTTGATAGCTGTACTCATCCAGATCGCTCAGATTGGTGCGCGTATTGTGAGAATGAATAAACTCACCCGCCGCGATATCCGCCAGCGCATGGCCGATAGGCAGACCGTATTTGACGACGTTCTCCCCTTTGGCAATGGGTTGCAGAGCGAACTTGTGCCCGCGCGCAACGTCCTGGCGCAGCGTGACGGTCTGGTTGTCAAACGTCACTTCCAGCCCTTCGCTCAGGTCGGCCAGCGCGACCGCTACGTTATCCAGCGAATGGATCTTGATGTATTGCATATCAACCCTCAGAAGGCCTTAGTTCAGTTCAATAGCGAAGTAGTCGCGTGCGTTGTTAAAGCAGATGTTTCTCACCATTTCGCCCAGCAGCTGGATGTCGGCCGGGGCTTCGCCCGCGGTGACCCAGCGGCCAATCATCTGGCACAAAATGCGGCGGAAATATTCATGGCGAGTGTAAGACAGGAAGCTACGGCTGTCGGTCAGCATCCCCACAAAGCGGCTCAGCAGACCGAGCTGCGCCAGCTGCGTCATCTGACGCTCCATGCCATCTTTCTGGTCGTTGAACCACCAGCCGGAACCAAACTGCATCTTGCCTGGCATCCCTTCGCCCTGGAAGTTGCCGATCATGGTGCCCAGCACTTCGTTATCGCGTGGGTTCAGGCAGTAGAGGATGGTTTTCGGCAGCAGGTTCTCTTCGTTCTGTTTGCTCAGCAGTTTTGACAGCTCTTCCGCCAGCGGACGGTCGTTGATGGAGTCGAAACCAACATCAGCACCCAGCAGTTTGAACTGGCGCAGGTTGTTATTGCGCAGCGCGCCGATGTGGTACTGCTGCACCCAGCCGCGACGGGCATATTCTGCCGCCAGCCAGACCAGTACCGCGGTTTTGAACTGCGCCACTTCGTGTTCGTTCAGGCTTTCACCTGCCAGACGACGCGCCAGAATGCTGTCCAGTTCGGCTTCGTTCGCTTCCGCAAACAGCACCACGTCCAGGGCATGGTCAGAGACTTTACAGCCGTGCGCCGCAAAGTGGTCCAGACGCTTCGTCAGCGCGGTTTGCAGATCGTTGAAACGGCGGATCTCGGTATCGGAGACTTCACTCAGCTTCGCCATGTAGTCGGCAAAGGTCGCCAGCTCAATGTTGAACGCTTTATCCGGGCGCCAGCTTGGCAGCACTTTGACGTCAAAAGAGCTGTCCTGGGCGACAACGGCGTGATGCTCCAGTGAGTCAACAGGATCGTCGGTGGTGCCGACCATCTTGACGTTCATCTGCTTCATGATGCCGCGGGCAGAGAATTTGTCCTGCGCCAGCAGTTCATTGCATTCGTTCCAGATCTCATCCGCCGTTGCCGGAGAGAGCAGCTTGCCGGTGATGCCAAACGGACGGCGCAGCTCCAGATGGGTCCAGTGGTACAGCGGGTTACCGATGGTGTGCGGGACGGTGGCGGCCCAGGCGTCGAATTTTTCGCGATCGGAAGCATCGCCAGTACAGAGGCGTTCCGCCACGCCGTTCGTGCGCATGGCGCGCCACTTGTAGTGGTCACCTTTCAGCCAGATGTCATACAGGTTTTTGAAGCGGTAATTTTCGGCAACCTGCTGCGGCGGAAGATGGCAGTGGTAGTCGAAAATCGGCTGGTCTTTTGCGTAATCGTGGTACAGGCGGCGGGCAAATTCGGTATCTAACAGAAAATCTTCAGTCATAAACGGGGTCATTATCGTCTTCCTCTTACGAGCTTACGAGTGCGTCAGAAAAGTGATGTTCAGATGCTGCAAAGTTATCACACCAATTTCCAGAGGCCGATGATTTTTTCGTGAGTTAGATCAATAAACGTCGACAAATAATATACGTCCAAAGTGGTAAATGTCGCTCAACACCGCGCCAGCTCTGGCCTGGCAGAGCGGAAACATTGACCTTACAAATATTGACACTTTTGTGATGTCACTCACCTTTTAAAGCTGTATGACAAGTTATCGTTTCGCCGTCGCAAATTATAAGCCGACGGATTGCGTTAACGGTGCCAAAGGCATCGGACTCAGCGGTAAGGATACCGACTTATGCACGTTTACTTATGGCAAGGTTCGGGCCGTTCCGGGAGTAATCCCGGTAACGCCCTCCCGTTGATAAACATCTCACGCCTGCCGTAGAGATGCCCGTACTCCGGTGCGGCAATAACATAACGATGAGGTTTTACATGCGTAAAATTAAAGGGTTACGTTGGTACATGATCGCACTGGTGACGCTTGGCACCGTGCTGGGCTACCTGACGCGTAACACCATAGCGGCGGCTGCGCCGACGCTGATGGAAGAGCTACATATCTCCACGCAACAATACTCCTACATTATCGCGGCTTACTCTGCGGCTTATACCATCATGCAGCCGGTAGCGGGCTACGTGCTGGATATTCTGGGGACGAAAGTTGGCTACGCGGTCTTCGCCGTCACATGGGCTATCTTCTGCGGCGCAACCGCACTGGCAGGTAGCTGGGGCGGCCTGGCGCTGGCCCGTGGCGCAGTCGGTGCGGCAGAAGCTGCGATGATCCCTGCGGGGCTGAAAGCGGCATCCGAGTGGTTCCCGGCGAAAGAGCGTTCTATCGCAGTGGGCTACTTCAACGTGGGTTCTTCTATTGGTGCGATGATTGCTCCGCCGCTGGTGGTATGGGCTATCGTGATGCACAGCTGGCAGTTGGCGTTCATCCTCTCCGGCGTGCTGAGCTTCGCCTGGGCTATGGCCTGGCTGATCTTCTACAAACACCCACGCGATCAGAAGAAACTCTCTAATGAAGAACGTGACTACATCATTGGCGGCCAGGAGTCTCAACACCAGACCAACAACGGCAAGAAGATGTCTGTCCTGCAGATCCTGGGTACCCGTCAGTTCTGGGGTATCGCCCTGCCACGTTTCCTGGCAGAACCAGCATGGGGTACTTTCAACGCCTGGATCCCACTGTTCATGTTTAAAGTCTACGGCTTTAACCTGAAAGAGATCGCCATGTTCGCCTGGATGCCAATGCTGTTTGCTGACCTGGGTTGTATCGTTGGCGGCTACCTGCCACCGCTGTTCCAGCGCTGGTTTGGCGTGAACCTGATCGTCTCCCGTAAAATGGTGGTGACCATGGGTGCCGTGCTGATGATTGGCCCAGGGATGATCGGCCTGTTCACCAGCCCATACGTGGCTATCGGTCTGCTGTGTATCGGTGGTTTTGCTCACCAGTCGCTGTCCGGTGCGCTGATTACCCTCTCTTCAGACGTCTTCGGCCGTAATGAAGTGGCGACCGCTAACGGCCTGACCGGGATGGCTGCCTGGACCGCCAGTACCCTCTTTGCTCTGGTGGTAGGTGCGCTGGCTGACACCATCGGCTTCAGCCCGCTGTTCGCAGTACTGGCTGTCTTCGACCTGATGGGTGCAGTGCTTATCTGGACGGTGCTGAAAAACAAATCTGCGGATGAGTTGCTGCAAGAGTCGGTTGGAAGGCCAGTCACACAGAGTTAGTCTGTAGTCTTTGCCCGGCGACGCTGCCGCTGACACGGGTAGATAAAACAGACAGACCGGGTCCGCCCGGCAATGAAAAGGCCGCCTCCGGGCGGCTTTTTTGCGGGTCAAATCTGGAGAGAAACAGCTAAAAGTGGTATAACAAATCATTAGCCATACCCTGCCTGGAGCGCATATGGAAATCAACGAACCCCGTCGCCTTTATCAGCAGCTGGCTGCTGAGCTGAAAGCTCGCATCGAGCAAGGCGTTTATCTGGTGGGGGACAAATTACCTGCCGAGCGTTTTATCGCGGATGAAAAGAGCGTAAGCCGCACCGTGGTTCGTGAAGCCATCATCATGCTGGAAGTCGAAGGCTATGTTGAAGTGCGTAAAGGATCGGGTATTCATGTCATCTCCAGCCAGGCAAAACACTCCCCGGTGCCGGACGAGAATCTTGAATTTGCCAACTATGGTCCCTTTGAGTTGCTCCAGGCCCGTCAGCTTATCGAAAGCAATATCGCAGAGTTTGCCGCCACCCAGGTGACCAAGCAGGACATCATGAAGCTGATGGAGATCCAGGATAACGCGCGTAAAGAAAAATGTTTCCGCGACTCCGAGTGGGATTTACAGTTTCATGTTCAGGTAGCCCTCGCCACCCAAAATAGCGCCCTGGCCGCAATCGTCGAAAAAATGTGGACTCAGCGCGTTCACAACCCGTACTGGAAAAAACTGCACGATCATATCGATTCTCGTACCGTGGATAACTGGTGTGACGATCACGACCAGATCCTCAAGGCGTTGATCCGTAAAGACCCGCATGCGGCAAAAGTGGCGATGTGGCAGCACCTCGAGAACACCAAGCAGATGCTGTTCAATGAAACCAGTGATGACTTCGAATTTAATGCCGACCGCTATCTTTTTGCCGAAAATCCGGTGGTTCATCTCGATACCGCGGTCAGTCAGGTAAAATAGTTTTCTTTTCCACGAGCAGGCGCTTCGCTGCGCCTTCCCGCTGAGGTGGGTAAGTAAACCTTTAGAGTGTCAGCGTTTGTAAAAGACCTCGCGTCCCCTCCCTGGGTTAAGCCAAAATCAATTCTGGAATAATGCAAATACTGTGACGGATCCCTTCTGGCTTTGTTACAATTAGATGCATTTAGCCGTTTAGTTTGTTAGTTAGTGCTTGCTTACTTTGCCACTTAACAGGGAACAGTTCTGGCCACGTACTCGTGTCCGCGAGCGACCATAATGAAATTATAAAAAATGTCGCCGTGCTGTTTGACCCGGTTGACAGGCGTGCCGTTAACCGATTTTCAGGAATACTGAATGGAACTTTTGACCCAACTACTGAATGCCTTATGGGCTCAGGATTTCGAAACGCTGGCCAATCCTTCCATGATTGGCATGCTCTATTTTGTCCTGTTTATGATTCTGTTTCTTGAAAACGGTCTGCTGCCTGCCGCTTTCCTGCCTGGCGATAGCCTGCTGGTGCTGGTGGGCGTGCTCTGTGCAAAAGGGGCAATGCAATTCCCGCAAACCGTTCTGCTGCTGACCATTGCGGCCAGCCTCGGCTGCTGGCTGAGCTATATCCAGGGGCGATGGCTTGGCAATACGCGCATCGTGCAAAACTGGCTTTCCCATCTCCCGGCACACTATCACCAGCGAGCGCATCATCTGTTCCACAAGCACGGGCTTTCCGCGCTGCTGGTCGGCCGCTTTATCGCTTTTGTGCGTACCCTGCTGCCAACCATTGCCGGGCTTTCCGGTCTCAGCAGCACGCGTTTTCAGTTCTTCAACTGGATGAGTGGCCTACTGTGGGTGCTGATCCTGACGACTCTTGGTTATCTGCTCGGCAAAACGCCGGTCTTCCTGAAGTACGAAGACCAGCTGATGTCCTGCCTGATGTTGCTGCCTGTGGTGCTACTGGTGTTCGGCCTGATTGGCTCGCTGGTAGTGTTGTGGAAGAAAAAACACGGAAGTCAGGGTTAAGGTGATGAACAATTCAACCCCGTCACTGCGCCGTCTCTCTTACGCCATCGTTGCGCTGATGATGTTCAGCGCCTTGTTGCTGGCCTGGGCGGCGCTGCAAAAGCAGGAATCGACGTTAGCTATCCGGTCCGTTAATCAGGGCACCACCATGCCCGATGGCTTCTCTATCTGGCATCATCTGGATGCAAACGGCATTCAGTTTAAGAGTATTACCCCGCAGAACGACGTGCTGCTGATCACCTTCGACTCCAGCGTGCAGAGTGCCGCAGCGAAGAAGGTACTCGACCGCAGCCTGCACGGTTATATCATTGCTCAACAGGATGATAATAATCAGGCAGTCCTCTGGCTCACGCGTCTGCGTGATACCTCGCGTCTGTTAGGCTAAATTTCCACTATTCTGAATCTTTTCACTCACTTTGGTGATATCACCGTTTACTTACTATGCTTAAGTACGCGGAGCACCTCCCACTCGTACTCCGCACGATTCTGGAAACCGACATTCCCGCTGGTTATGTCGAAAAACAATGGAAGGTTTTCATAATGAATTACCGCATCGCCCTGGGCCTCGCCCTTTTTTCTTTGAGTGCAGCATCGTTCGCGTCTTCTCTCTGTCTGGAGAAGGAAAAGGATATTCAACGCGAGATCAGCTACGCTGAAAAGCATAACAATCAGAATCGAATCAATGGGCTGAAGAAGGCTCTTAGCGAAGTTCAAGCTAACTGTTCAGACAGCAAGCTGCGTGCCGATCATCAGCGCAAGATTGCCGATCAGAAAGAGGAGATTGCTGAGCGCCGCCGCGATCTGGCGGAGGCAAAAGAGAAAGGCGATGCAGATAAGATTACTAAACGTGAGAATAAATTGCAGGAAGCCGAGCACGAGCTGAAAGCGCTGGAGTCTCGCGATTACTGATTTAACGACATCTTAACAGGAGAGAATCATGTCAAAAGATACTACGTCAGACCATTTACGCGCTGAACTAAAGTCCCTGGCGGATACCCTGGAAGAGGTGCTGAGCTCCTCGAGCAGTAAGTCGAAAGAAGAGCTGAGTAAACTGCGCAATAAAGCGGAGCAGGCCCTGCATGAGAGCCGCTACCGTCTGGGCGAAACCAGCGATGTGCTGGCGAAACAGACCCGTGAAGCCGCTGCGCGCGCCGATGAGTACGTCCGTGAAAATCCGTGGGCCGGGGTAGGTATCGGTGCTGCGGTGGGCGTCGTCATCGGCATGCTCCTGACGCGACGTTAATTATGGAAGATTCACGTCAACCACAAGGGCCCGCAAAAAACGTCCTCGGTATCGGACAGCGGATTTTAACCACTCTCGTCGGCATCGCGGAGACGCGTATTCGCCTGGCAGTGGTTGAACTGGAAGAAGAGAAAGCAAACCTCTTCCAGCTGCTACTGATGTTGGGGTTGACCATGCTCTTCGCCGCTTTTGGCCTGATGAGCCTTATGGTATTGATTATCTGGGCAGTCGATCCGCAGTACCGCCTGAATGTGATGATTGGCACAACCGTGGTACTGCTGCTTGCCGCCCTGATAGGTGGCATCTGGACGATGCGCAAAGTGCGCCACTCCACCCTGCTCCATCATACCCGTAAGGAACTGGCCAACGATCGGTCATTGCTGGAGGATGAGAAAAAGTGAGTAGAAGCAGATCAGAACGTCAGCGAGAGAAGGCATTTTTGCTGAGCAAAATCCAGCAGCAACGGATTGATCTGTCAGCGAGTAGCCGTGACTGGCTGGCGGTGACCCACGCTTACGATCGTGGCTGGAATACGTTCCTGAGCCTCCGTGCCTGGGCACTGGTAGGGAGCAGCATTCTGGCGGTGCGGGCAGTCCGACATCCGAACAGGCTGATCCGCTGGGCGCGCCGTGGCTTTGGTATCTGGAGTGCCTGGAAGCTGGTTAAATCGACCATCAGCCAGCAGCAGTTACGCAAATCCGACGCGCACTGACGTTACTCTCTGCCTCACCCGGTAAAGCGCCTTCTGGCGCTTTACTTTTTTTACGCCGCCCCTTCTTGCTCAATATCTTTGATAAAGATTGACAGTTTTCCTTGCTAACAATCGCCCTTCGCCCCGTTTATGATTCTCTCCATCGACAGCGAGACCGCGGCATACGCCCGATTTTGCACATAAAAGAGTATTTACAGCCCAAGTGGTTCCCTGGAGAGTAAGATGAAAAAATTAGAAGATGTTGGTGTATTGGTTGCGCGTATCCTGATGCCAATCCTGTTTATTACTGCTGGCTGGGGCAAAATCGGTGGTTATGCCGGGACGCAACAATATATGGAAGCAATGGGCGTTCCGGGGTTCCTGCTGCCGCTGACCATTCTGCTTGAGCTTGGCGGTGGTCTGGCGATTCTGTTCGGTTTCCTGACCCGCACCACGGCCCTGTTTACTGCAGGCTTCACCCTGCTGACCGCGTTCCTGTTCCACAGTAACTTTGCGGAAGGCGTGAACTCTCTGATGTTCATGAAAAACCTGACCATCGCAGGCGGTTACCTGCTGCTGGCCATCACCGGGCCGGGTGCATACAGCATCGACCGCGTTCTGAATAAGAAGTGGTAAGCACGCTATACTGAATCAAAAAGCGAGGAGATATCTCCTCGCTTTTGCTATCTAAGGAGGAAAAGATGGGACAACTCGTAGACGGCGTCTGGCAGGATACCTGGTATGACACCAAATCCACCGGGGGACGCTTTAAGCGCTCCGTTTCGGCCTTCCGTAACTGGCTTACCGCCGACGGCGCGCCTGGCCCGAGCGGCGAAGGTGGCTTTGCAGCAGAGAAGGATCGTTACCATCTCTATGTTTCGCTTGCCTGCCCATGGGCGCACCGCACACTGATCGTTCGCGCCCTGAAGGGACTGGAATCACTGATCCCCGTGTCAGTCGTGCATCCGTTGATGCTGGAAAACGGCTGGACCTTCGGCAACGATTTCCCGGCAGCCACCGGCGATTCGCTCTATCACCATGATTTTCTTTATCAGCTCTATCTGCGCGCCGATCCCCACTACACTGGCCGGGTCACCATTCCGGTACTGTGGGACAAAAAAAATCAGACCATTGTCAGCAATGAATCGGCAGAGATCATCCGCATGTTCAACACCGCGTTTGATGCTCACGGCGCCCGGGCCGGCGATTATTATCCGCCAGCGCTGCGCGAAAAAATTGATGATCTCAATAGCTGGATCTACGACAACGTTAATAATGGCGTCTATAAGGCCGGGTTTGCCACCAGCCAGGAAGCTTACGACGAAGCCGTGAACAACGTTTTTGCCTCGCTGGAGCGCCTGGAGCAGATCCTCGGTCAACACCGCTATCTGACCGGCGACCAGCTGACCGAAGCCGATATTCGTTTGTGGACCACCCTGGTGCGTTTTGACCCGGTTTACGTGACCCACTTCAAATGCGACAAACACCGGATCAGCGATTACCTCAACCTGTACGGTTTCCTGCGTGACATCTATCAGATGCCGGGGATTGCGGAGACGGTCGATTTTGACCACATCCGTAACCACTATTACCGCAGCCATAAAACCATCAACCCGACGGGCATCATCTCCATTGGTCCGTGGCAGGATCTGACTGAACCACACGGTCGCGACGCGCGTTTCGGCTAAACCCCCAAGGGCGCTTCTCAGGCGCCCTTTACCCCTCTTTTATTCCCGTCTATGCTTTATTTGATCCCTTAGAAAACAAGTGATTAATTGCTGCTGAGGCCTTGTAAAATGGACTGGTATCTCAAAGTACTGCGAAATTATGTTGGGTTTAAAGGTCGTGCCCGCCGTAAAGAGTTCTGGATGTTTACGCTGGTGAACTTCATTCTGATTTGCGTGCTGGGACTGATCGACAAAATGCTGGGCTGGGAGCGGGCTGGTGGCGAAGGCATTCTCACCACGGTGTATGGCCTGCTGGTGCTGATCCCGGGGTGGGCGGTGCTGTTTCGCCGGTTGCATGATACCGACAGGTCGGCGTGGTGGCTGTTGTTGGTGCTGATCCCGGTGCTCGGCTGGCTGGTTATCCTGATCTTCAACTGCCAGCGCGGAACCCCCGGTGAAAACCGTTTCGGGCCGGATCCGCTGCGAAATGAGTAAGAAATTGCCCGGCGGCGCTGCGCTTGCCGGGCGTAAAGATTACTTCTGAACGAACAGTTTCTGGATCTCACGCAGACACCAGGATTTGGCTTCACCCATGCTGTCACGACGCCACGCCATAATGATATCCACTTCACTGGTGTACTCCGGGCTAACCACCCGCAGTCGCCCTTCGGCAATATCTTTTTCCACAAAAGGATACGGCATGGTGGCCACGCCCAGTCCGGCCAGCAACGCCTGACGCTTGTCTTCCAGAGTACTGACGGTAAGACGTGGCTGCTTATCCAGCAACTGAACGGTTAACACCGGGCGTTCGCGGGCGGTATCCGCCACCGCCACGCCACGATATTTTACGCGGGTCACTTCCGACAGGGGTTCTGGCTCCTGGTGGATCGGATGATCCGGAGCCGCCACGTACACATTCAGCACTTTATAAAGCTTGCGGGAGTTGATCTCAGACGAGGAGCGGAAGTGCATGTCCGGCGCGATCACGATATCGGCCCGGCCCTGCTCCAGACGTTCCCACGCCCCGGCGAGCACCTCGGTGATGATCGACAGCTGAGTGTTGGCTTTCTCTGCCAGGCGATCCACCAGCGGATAGAGCGCAGTGGTGGGCACCAGCGCCTCGGTGACCAGCGTCAGGTGCGTTTCCCAGCCGCGAGCCAGCGCTTCGGCGTCGGTGGTCAGCTTATCTGCCGCTTCCAGCAGCACGCGACCGCGCTCCAGCAGCATTCGCCCTACGTTAGTGAATTTTGTTCGATGACCGGAGCGGTCAAACAGCACCACATCCAGCTCTTCTTCCAGCTTCTGCATGGTGTAGCTCAGGGCAGATGGCACGCGCCCAAGTTCATCTGCTGCTGCAGCGAAGCTACCGCGTCGATCGATTGCGTCCATCACCCGCAGTGCTTCAAGGGTCAATGCTCTCTCTTTAGCCATGGCGTTCTCATTCAGGAAATTTGAACATACCGGGCAGAATATCTGGCTAACAATGCAGCGTCCATACCTTTACCATTGTTTTAGTGTAAAGAGAGGTCAAGTTTATGATTACGACAAGAACAGCCAAACAGTGCGGAAAAGCCGATTTCGGTTGGCTGCAGGCCCGCTACACCTTTTCCTTTGGACACTACTTTGACCCGAAACTGCTGGGCTATGCCTCTTTGCGCGTACTGAATCAGGAGGTACTCGCACCCGGGGCCTCGTTCCAGCCGCGTACCTATCCGAAAGTGGATATCCTGAACCTGATTCTTGAAGGCGAAGCAGAGTATCGCGACAGCGAGGGCAACCATGTCCAGGCGAAAGCCGGTGAAGCATTGCTGATTGCCACCCAGCCAGGCATTAGCTATAGCGAGCACAATCTCAGCAAAGATAAGACGCTGACGCGGATCCAGCTGTGGCTGGATGCCTGCCCGGAGCGTGAAAATCCACCGCTGCAGAAGATCGACCTGCAGGATGGTAAGCAGCAACTGCTGGCCTCCCCAGACGGCAGCGCAGGGAGTTTGCAGTTACGCCAGCAGATTTGGCTGCATCATATCGCGCTGGATAAAGGGGAGCGTTTGAGTTTTCAGCTGCATGGCCCACGCGCCTATCTGCAGTCCATTCATGGTACGGTGCATGCGTTGACGCCAGCCGAAGAGCGGGAAGCCTTGACCTGTGGGGATGGGGCATTTATCCGCGACGAAGCAAATGTCACGCTGGTCGCCGATACGCCTTTGCGCGCATTGCTGATAGATTTGCCGGTGTAAAACGTCTCCTCTCTCTGTCAGGAGAGAGGAGCGTTATATCAGGACGCCTTCTGCGCCATGATTTCGATAATCTGCCGGTCGGTCGCCTGCATCGAACGGCACGCCAGTGAGCAAAGATTGGCAATGGACTGTTCAACATCCTGCGCCACGATCCCTTCGTTGCCGGTGACAGCTGAGTCATCGAGCGCCATCAACACTGCCTTCCAGGCGCTGCCCACGCTGGTTGATACCTTCATGGCACAGCTGTTAGACGCCCCGTCACAGATCATCCCGCTGACATCACCAATCATACTGCTTATCGCCATCGCGATAGCCTTATAACGGCCATCCAGTAGCCATGCCATGCCTGCTGCCGCGCCCATGGCGGCAGTGGTGGCCGCACACAGCGCCGACAAACGAGGAAGCTGGTAGTGGATGTAAATCGCCGACAGGTGCGAAAGCATCAGCGCCCGCGCCAGTTTTTCGTCATCAGCCTGAACATGCTCAGCCACCACCAGCACGGGCATGGTGGCCGTGATCCCCTGATTACCCGACCCGGAATTGCTCATGGCGGGCAGCGTCGCTCCGCCCATGCGGGCATCCGACGCGGCGCTGGTGCGGATCACAATCGCCGATCCTAACCCCTGAGCGACAAAGCCACGTGCCTGCTGTTTCTGCAAGGTCGCGCCGATATGTAATCCCCAGTTGCCGGTTAATCCCTCCCGGGACAGCGTATCGTTCAGGCGTGCCGCCTCCAGAATAAAACGGATCGCCGGGAACGGAACCTGCTCAACAAACTCCAGGATCTGCGACAGCGTGGTGCGCGACAGCACCGTCAGCGGATCGTCTGTGCGACATTCCGGTTGCTCATCGAGCCTGAAACGGGTTTCACCCTGGCAGTCGATCTGCACCACCCGGGTATGGCCTCCCGCAATGATGACGCTTGCCGATCTCTCCCCGGCATAAACACGGGCGCGGGAATAGAGGATCTCGTCGCAGGGTTCCTGCAATTTCACCTGCACCTTTCCGGCCGCGAGTAACGCTTTCGCCCGGGCGATGGCCGCGCCAGAGGCGTCTTTTAATACCTCCAGTCCGCCCCGGGCATTGCCACCGATTGCACCCAGCGCGGCAGCAATCGGCAACCCCACCATTCCGGTGCCAGGCACCGTCACACCCAGTCCATTTTTCATTAAATTGGGTGAAACCCACGCCTCGATATGCGTAACCTCACCGCTCAACTGTTCAGCCGCGATGGCGCAGGCCAGCGCCAGCGAGACAGGTTCTGTGCATCCTAATGCAGGTTTAACCTCTTCCTGCACCGCGTGAATTAACAGGTTCCATAAAGGATTCATTTGCTCAGACATCGTTACGACCTTCGTTGCGCCTCAGGAAAAAGCGAGGAAAGGAGAAACACAAAGCAGCAGTCCGGTGATGATGATAATCGCCAGCGAGACGCCTTTATATTTGTGCAGCGCAGGGACTTTGTAGACCAGCCACGCCGGAATTAAGCAGCCCACCATGCCAAAAATAGGGCTACAAATAGAGGTGAAGCTCAGCACCGGCGCGTTTAATACGATGGCGCTCCAGGCCAGCAGAATGGCGAAGACCATAATGCCGCGCTGTACGGTACGTTCATTGATTTTTTCGGCTGGCATTTTGCGACGCAGGATATTCATGACGATCCCCTGGGTGGCCTCACGAAAGCCGAGATAGACGCCAAAGAAGGCCGTCATCACCGCAAAAATATTCAGCACCACGCTGACGATTTTGACCCAGCCCGCGCCGTCACCGCTGATAAACTGCGCGGCGATCGCAAGGGCAGAGATATTTTGCTCATAGGCTTTGACTGCTTCGTCATGCCCCATCGCCAGGGTGAACGAAACCGCATAGAAAAAGACGGTCACAAACAGAATGCCAAACGCGATATTCATCGCCCGCAGGGCTTTGTACCGCGCCACTTCAATCGATTTTGAGCGTGAGCGGTAGGAGATCACCATCGGACTGAGGGTCTGGATGAACAGAATGGAGGTTAAGGTAAAGGGCAGCGTAATAATGGCGTTTTTGATCAGCAGCCCCATCGGCGGCAAGGTGCCTGTATTATAGAGATGCCACATGCCGATCATCGACAATCCTAACGCCGCCACCACCAGCAGTTTGGTGAGCACCATCAGGCTGGACACTTTGAACAGCATTTTTTCCCCGCGCGACGAGATCGCCACCAGGATACAGATCAGGAATAAGCCATAGAAGGGGTTCTCTGACAGCAGGCCGTCCGTGATGCCGAAGGTCTGTAGATAGGATGCGCTGTCGTTGGTGATGGCAGTGGAGTAGACGAACATCCAGATAACCAGCATCACAAAATAGAGCGCCCCTAATAGGATGCCCCAGTTTTTGCCTAAATAGCCGCTAATCACGCTGGGGTAATCTTTGCACTCCGGTGATTCCGCCAGCGTGTTAATAAACAACCGCTGGAACAGATACATGGCAGGGTAGCCGATAACAGATGAGAGAAGAAAAACCCATAGCCCCATCAGGCCAACCTGCACCGGAAGAAAAACAATGCCCGCGCCAATGGCCATACCAATACTCATGATGACCCAACCGGTGTCATTACTGTCGAATTTAATGGCCTCCTGCCATTCACGCTCACTCATTCCTGCCCGTCTTGCCGCCGGGGAGTCGTTCACAATCACGCTGCTGTTTGTCGCCGTATCCATTAGGCTCTCGCTTATTTTGTAGGGTAGACAGTTATTTTTATGGGTATCCGCTCATCAGCGATAATGAGTCAGAGAGGTGCAGGTGCGTGTAATTGGAATGGAAAGATCATAGCGAGAGAGGCGGAGAAAAAAGTCACAACATTAATCAGGTTTTTCTGAGGCGGAAGAAAAAATTACTCTTTATTAGAGGGAAATAATGGCCTTTATTCTCATTGTGACGCACTTCAAGAAATAAAAAACCCGCGACATGCGCGGGAAGAATTTTGGCCTTAACCCTAAATACCCCATTGCCTTGACGATTTGCGCCCGGCCCCCGGCATGCTGCTCCGGGGGCCGGGACTGGCTCACATCGTGTGGGTGAAGGTACGGGAGATCACATCCTGCTGTTGCTCGCGCGTCAGGGCGTTAAACCGCACTGCGTAGCCCGAGACGCGGATCGTCAGGTTCGGGTAGTTCTCAGGATGTGCAATCGCATCCATCAGCATCTCCCGGTTCATGACATTGACGTTCAGGTGCTGCCCTCCTTCGACAGACGCTTCATGATGGAAGTAACCGTCCAGCAAGCCCACCAGGTTGGTTTTGCGCACCCCTTCGTCTTTGCCCAGCGCCTGCGGCACAATGGAGAAGGTGTACGAAATACCGTCTTTGGCGTAGGTGAATGGCAGCTTCGCCACGGAGGTCAGTGAGGCCACAGCGCCCTTGCGGTCGCGCCCGTGCATCGGGTTGGCCCCTGGCGCAAACGGCGTGCCGCCACGACGACCATCCGGCGTGTTCCCGGTCTTTTGACCGTACACCACGTTGGAGGTAATGGTCAGGATCGACTGCGTCGGCACCGCATTGCGGTACGTCGGCAGGGCCTGGATCTTCTTCATAAAACGCTCAACCAGGTCGCAGGCAATACTGTCCACACGGTCATCGTTGTTGCCGTACTGGGGGTACTCGCCTTCGATGACGAAATCGACCGCCAGCCCCGTGTGGTCGCGCACCGGTTTGACGGTCGCGTATTTGATAGCGGACAGGGAATCCGCGGCCACGGAAAGGCCAGCCATGCCGCACGCCATGGTGCGATGCACATCGCGGTCGTGCAGCGCCATCAATGAGGCTTCGTAACTGTATTTGTCGTGCATATAGTGGATCAGGTTCAGGGCACTGACGTACTGCACTGCCAGCCAGTCCATAAAGTGATCCAGACTCGCCATGACGGTGTCGTAGTCCAGCACGTCGTCCAGCAGCGGCGCGGTTTTCGGGCCGACCTGGATTTTCAGCTTCTCATCTACCCCGCCGTTAATGGCGTACAGCAGCGTTTTGGCCAGGTTTGCGCGTGCGCCAAAGAACTGCATCTGCTTGCCGATCACCATCGGGCTGACGCAGCAGGCGATGGCGTAATCATCGCTGTCAAAATCCACCCGCATGAGATCGTCGTTTTCGTACTGCAATGACGACGTGGCGATCGACATCCCGGAGGCGTATTTCTTAAAGGCGATCGGCAGCCGTTCGGACCACAGGATGGTCAGGTTCGGCTCAGGTGCAGGCCCCATAGTGTGGAGCGTGTGCAGGTAGCGGAACGACGTTTTGCTGACCAGCGTGCGGCCATCCAGCCCCATCCCGCCGATCACCTCCGTCGCCCAGATCGGATCCCCCGAGAACAGCGTGTCGAACTCCGGGGTGCGCAGGAAGCGCACCATGCGGATCTTCATGATGAAGTGGTCGATCAGCTCCTGGGCCTGGATCTCATTCAGCCGCCCTGCCTGCATGTCGCGTTCAATATAGATATCGAGGAAGGTGGCCGTGCGGCCCAGCGACATCGCCCCACCGTTCTGCGATTTCACCGCCGCGAGGTAGGCAAAGTAGAGCCACTGCACCGCCTCCTGCGCGTTCATGGCTGGACGGGAGATGTCGTATCCGTAGCTTGCCGCCATCTGCTGGATTTGGAGCAGAGCGCGCTTATGCTCGGCTAACTCCTCCCGCAGGCGGATCGTCGCTTCCAGATCTTCCCCGCGCTCCAGGCGGGGCTGAAGATCGGCAAATTGCAGTTCACGTTCGCGCACCAGATAACTGATGCCGTACAGCGCCACCCGGCGATAGTCGCCGATGATACGCCCGCGACCGTAGCCATCCGGCAGGCCAGTGAGGACACCCGATTTGCGACAGCGCATCATCTCTGGCGAATAGACGTCAAAAACGCCCTGATTGTGGGTTTTACGCAGATGGGTGAACAGGTATTCGAACTGCGGATCCATTTCACGGCCATAGGCTTCAAACGAGCTGCGGATCATATTGATCCCGCCGTAAGGATGCAGCGCCCGCTTGAGCGGCTTATCCGTTTGCAGACCGACCACTTTTTCGCGTTCTTTATCGATATAGCCCGGCCCGTGCGCGGTGATGGTGGTTGCCACGTTGAGGTCAAAGTCCACTGGCGCATGGGTGGCATTTTCCTGACGGATGCCTTCCATTACCTTCTGCCACAGCGCCGTAGTGGCAGGCGTCGCCGGAGCCAGGAAGGCTTCGTCGCCTTCATAAGGGGTATAGTTGTGCTGAATGAAATCGCGCACGTTTATGCTGTTCTGCCAGTCGTTACCGCAAAAGCCGGCCCACGCGTCGCTGTAGGGGGCGACACGGGTATCAATCGTTACCTTCATGATGTTCTCTCTGTATCAGGCGTAAGCCGCTGCCAGACCAACCTCTCCCAGACGGAGGGCATCCAGCGCGATCATTTTTTCTTCGTTAGTGGGGATCACTGCGCAAACCACGCGGGAGGCCGCGGCGGTGATCACCCGCTCGCCTTCGCTGTTTGGCAGGGCATTTCGGGTACGATCCAGTTCGATCCCGAACACGTGCAGATGGTCGGTGACCAGTTGGCGGATGAGCACCGAGTTTTCGCCAATACCACCGGTAAAGACGATGCCGTCCAGTCGGTGCAGGGAGGCGGCATGCCCGGCGATGTGGCGCGCGATACGGTGGACAAAGACCTCAATCGCCAGCCGGGCGCGCGCATGGCCGTCGTGCCAGGCTTTTTCCAGCGTGCGCAGGTCAGAAGAGAGGCCGGAAATCCCGAGCAAACCGGACTCTTTATTTACGACGCGCTCAAGATCCTCGAGCGATTGCCCGGTTTGTTGGGCAATCCACGCCATCGCGCCAAAATCGACATCGCCACAGCGCGTGCCCATCATCAGCCCTTCCAGCGGGGTCATGCCCATTGAGGTATCGACGCTCTGCCCGTTGCGCACGGCACAGACAGAGGCCCCGTTGCCAAGATGGGCGATGACCAGGCCGCTGTCTTCCGCCGGGAGATCCAGCAGCGCCTGCGCCTGCCGGGCAACATAGCGGTGCGACGTGCCGTGGAAACCATACCGGCGCACGCCCAGCTCCTCGAAATAGCGGTACGGCAGCCCATACAGATAGGCCTGGGGCGGCAGCGTCTGATGAAAACTGGTGTCAAACACCGCCACCTGCTGTACGCCCGGAAATAAGTGCTGTGCTGCTTCTACGCCGCTGAGGTTGGCATAGTTGTGCAGCGGAGCCAGGGGGGAAACCCGCCGGATCTGTTCAATAACCGTTTCGGTGATGAGGGTGGACTCGCTGAAGAGGCTGCCGCCGTGGGCGATGCGGTGGCCAATCAAGGCCACGCTGCTCATCAGATCGCGCTTTTCCAGCTCGAGGGCGATGGCTGCCAGCGCCCCTTCGTAGTCCTTGCGAGCCAGATTCACTGGCTCGCCCCCATTCACGGAAATAAAGGCGTTCTCTGTGTTCACGCCGTCCGCCAGCCCCGTCACCAGCGCATCGCAGCTTGCCGCATCCAGCACCGAGAACTTCACCGAAGACGATCCACAGTTAATTACCAATACCACCGGAAATTCAATCATGTCATTACTCCGCTCTTCCTGAGCCTTAAATCAGAACAGTTTGTAGACGATATTCAGGATGGTCAGCAGCCCCACCAGAGTGACGAAGATGTTCTCGGTTCTGCCTTTGTACTTCGCCAGCGCAGGCGTTTTGCGGATGGCATACATCGGCAGCAGGCACAGCAGAGAGGCGATAATCGGCGCGCCCATGGCTTCGATCAGGTCGAGAATGTTCGGGTTGGCGTAAGCCACAATCCAGGTGGACCCCATGATGAAAATCATGCTGATGGTGTTCAGTTTGCCGACGGAGACTTTTTTCTTGTCGCCCTTGTAGCCAAACTTCAGTACCAGGCCGTTCAGCCCTTCCAGCGTGCCCAGGTAGTGGCCGAAGAAGGATTTAAAGATGGCCACCAGCGCGATGATCGATGCGCCGTATTCCAGCACGGTGGCGAAGGTTGATTTGGTGCCGGACAGCGAGGCAAAGTGGTTTGCCAGATAGGAGAGCACCGGAATGTTCTGTGCTTTGGCTTCCGCCATGTTCTGCGGAGAGAGGGTAAACAGGCAGCTAAAGGCGAAGAACATCACCACCGCCACCATCAGCATGCTGGCGCGGCCGATAATTTTGGAACATTTCTGCTCGGTAAAGTCTTTGCCGAACTCCCCTTCGTACTCTTCACGCTTCGAGACCACAAACGAGGAGACGATAGGTGAGAAGTTAAAGGAGAAGACCATGATGGAGATCCCCAGCCAGACGGTGACCAGGATGCCATCGTGGCCGGTAAAGGAGATGTCGCTCAGGTTCACCTGATCGATGACCGCAGAGTTCCAGTAGGGGATCAGCGACAGCGAAATCAGCACCAGACTGGCAATGAACGGGAACACCAGCCAGCTCATCACTTTCACCATCAGGTCTTTACCAAACCAGATAACGAACGCCATCAGCAGCAGCAGGAACAGGGCGACAAAGCCACGGTTCAACGCAGGCATCTGGAGTTGGTTTTCCCAGAAGGTCATAAAAGTGTTGGTAATAGTGACGCCGTAGATCCACAGCAGTGGGCAAATGGCAAAGAAGTAGAGGAAGGTGATCACCACCCCGCCGGTTTTACCGAAGTGCTCTTCCACCGTCTCGGTGATATTCCCGGACGGATTGCTGCCGGACAGGCACAAACGCGCCAGCGCCCGGTGGCAGTAAAAGGCGATAGGATAGGCCAGCACCAGCATCAGTAAAATGGGGATCAGGCCGCCAAAACCGGCGCGGATAGGGAAGAACAGCACCCCTGCGCCAATGGCCGTACCGAACAGCCCGAGGGTCCAGGTGGTATCGGATTTCCGCCAGGAGGCGGTTTTTGTCTGCCCAATGATAATGCTTTCAGTATTGCTCATAGGAGGTCCTTTCAGGCATCAACTAAGCCAGTGATGTGTGAAACGCGGGAGAGATCGATATTACCGCCGGAAATAATGCTCACGGTTTTGCGGCCCTGAATGTAGTGATCCAGCTTGCCGCTCAATAGCGCAGCGGTAGCCAGGGCACCTGCACCTTCGGTGACCACTTTGTTACGCTGGATGAGGGCGATCATGCTGTTGCGAATATCGTCTTCGCTCACCAGCACAATGTCGTCCACTAATTCCTGCACAATTTCGAACGTTAATTTACCCGGGCGGGAAACATCGCAGCCGTCGGCTAATGTCCCGGCGGTGCGGTGGTTCATGATTTCACCAGCAGAATAAGAAGAGGCCATACCGTGAACATTTTCAGCCTGCACGCCGATAATATTGATGGTTGGATTAATGGATTTAATGGCGGTGGCAATCCCGGCAATTAACCCGCCGCCGCCGATGGGCACAATGACATTATCCACGTCGTACAGATCTTCCAGAATTTCCAGACCAATAGTGCCCTGCCCGGCAATGACCAGCGCATCATCGTAAGGAGGAATGAAAATACGCCCTTCCATCTCGACAATTTCACTCACTTTGGCAATGGTGTCGTTGAAGTTGTCACCATGGAGCACCACTTCCGCCGAATAATCGCGGGTGGCCGCGACTTTGGATTTTGGGGCACCCTTCGGCATCACCACTTTTCCGTCGATACCCAACATGGCGCAGGAGAGCGAAACGCCCTGTGCGTGGTTCCCAGCGGAACAGGCCACTACCCCTTTGCGTCTTTCGGCCTCGGTCAGCGAACTTAATTTATTAAACGCGCCGCGGATCTTAAAGGAGCCGGTACGCTGCATATTTTCAAACTTCAGGTATATTTCGCCCTTACAACGTTCGCTTAAATAATTTGAGCGCGGCATACCGGTTTTATAAATTCGACCTGCAAGGCGTTTACGCGCGGTTTGTATATCTTCAAGCGTTACCGGGAGTTGATAAGTGATGTGCATAAAACCCTCTTAATAAGCGTTAATATTTTTAAGCAACGTTCAGCCGTGGACGAATGCGTTAACATTCGCCAGATGCGTAACAGTTAAATTGTTCGGTTAATTATTCAGCCATGATCGGCTGCTTTCGTCGTTCACTATTTTGTGCGGAATATTGCTTCGCTAATTCCACTAAGACCGACGCTGATTTTTTAATACGGTAATTTTTCGACCACACCGCCGCATAGCGTGCAATGGGTAATTCCTCTTCAACAGGCAGCACCACAAACTGATCCGAACCGAAGGGGGCAATCATGTCACGCGGGATCACCGTGAGGTAATCAGCATTCAGCACCAGGTTATAGATAGTGACCACGGAGTCGGTCTGGACAATGTTTTCAATACTGATGTGGTTGTTCTGGAGGGTCGTTAAGAGTTCTTTGTAGTAGCCCATATCGGTTTGCGGCATCACCCACTGTTCGTGCGTGAGTGATGCCAGGGTTGTCGGGCCGGTGCATGTTCGTGTTTTACTGGCCACCAGCACGAACTCGGATTCAAACAGCGGCTCCACGTGCAGATCCTGTAACAGCATCTCATCGCTCAACGTACCGATGGCGAAATCCAGCCGTCCGTCACGGATAGCGGGCAGGAAGGAGGAGAGCTGTGCTTCAAACATCGAGACACGGGCTTTGGGGAACACTTCCTTGAACTTTTTGATCATGCTGGAGAGGAACGTAAAGCCAATCAGCGACGGGTAACCGAAGGAGACGTCGATAACGGTGCTGAAGCTCAGGGTGTTCATTTCGCTGACCATATTCTTCATTTCGCGGGTAATGGATTCGGAGTAAGCGAGTAGGGTCTGCCCGGCGCTGGTTAAGGTCACACCCGTGTTCTTCCGCACAATCAGTTCAACGCCAAAGTAAGATTCGATATCGTTGATGATTTTGCTGACGGCGGGCTGCGTCAGGCCCAGTTGCCTCGCCGCAGATCCGATAGAGCCACTTTTAATGACTTCCTGAAATACGACGAGGTGCTGTGTCTTCGGTAGAATAATAGTGTTCATTATATTCTGCGCTTATTTCCTTATCCCGATGAAGAATTCTACCCATTATTGATAACGGGGGTATGTGCTGTTACTCACAAATTAATTTTCCACGTCCATTGCATCTTTAAATAAATCAAACAAACTATTTATAAAACATATAGTTAACTATAATTAAATCACGATATTGCCTGATATCGATCAACAAAAACCGACAAGATAACTTTATTTTATGGCGATAACCTAAGGTGCTTAAATGCAATTTTAAATCATAATAAAGGCGAACTTTCAGGCAATAAAAGCGTAATTATTCGCCATTTCCTTAATTAAAAAACGATGCAATTTTTAAAATAAAACAATAATCGAAGAGATATTCAGGGATAAAGGGTGCCGCGCATCACATTATTCATCTAGTGAATGTATTCAATATGAATATACGGTTAATGAATATTAAAAGAAGACACAAGCAGGCAACAAATAACTAACACTGCAAAACGTCTGCTTCATAGTGATTAATGTCACCTGTCAGGCAGCTCTTTTTGAGTGTGTAGTGGCATTTGGACAAAAAGCAGTGAAATGTGCTTATTGTCGCAAATTTAATAATTCGTTCTGCTTGCAGGGTTGCCTCAGAAAGCAAAAACCCCGCCGAAGCGGGGTTTTGTTGAAGAAGTTGAAGCTGACCGATAAGCCGGGTTCGTTCAAGCATACGTCAGGCATCTGCGGCGCTGGGATTGTCTTGTGCCACAGACTGTATCTCTCACTTTATGTAACAGATAAAACAGGTTAACAAGCAAAAGGAAGGGCGGAATTAAGCCCAGCCATTCGCTCACGGATAAGATCCATCAAAGCAGAGCTAACATACCTTTCAGCCTTGCCGGAATGCTCGCGCGCTTCGTTTAAACTCAAAACATTAGCCCCGCCTTTGTAGTCAGGTTCTTCAGCCTGAACAGGATCATCTTCCCAATTGAAAACCGGGCGAATCTCATAACTCTCCTTTCCGGGGAATTCATACTGACAGCAGCAAGGGCACGAGTGTTTATGAGCCATCAATTTTAAATTTCTCCACCTGAAATCTGAAAATCCAGATCTTCCTGATAGAATTTTTTACTTAAAATACCTTCAATAGCTCTAACCTTTTGGTCAGTAAGGTTCCAGCCTCCAAGCCCAGCCACAAAATCGTTATAGTCTTCTTCGGTCCACCCCATGACTTTACTAATCTCGGGAAGTTTTTCTTTAGGCACTTCAACCTCAAAAACAAGTAGTTCATCTACACGATCAAATGCATCAACAGTATAAATAATTGTCATTTCTCAACCCTTCTTGTTGGATCTGCCGGTTTGGTCTGCTCTCCTGATACAGGATCAAATTCCCCGAGATGATTTCTACCTGAACGATCATACATTTCAACTGTACCGTGCTGGGAATCCCACTCAAAAATGCGTCCTTTAGAATCCTTCCATCTTGAACGTAAAGTTCCCCCTCCTTTTACTGGTGTTCTTTTCTTAGCCGTTTTTGCATCTGGAAAAGCGGGTAATGGCGGAGTACCTCGTGGCGCTACATGGTATTTGTGATCCGCATTTAGATAGATATAAATCGGCGGGATGTCTGACACTGGCAGGATCAGAATGTAATCCGCGAAGCTCTTCTCATCCGGGGCCGGAGTGGTCGTTGTTGCGATGCGGCTATCATCCGGTAGCGGGTCAACAGGTATTGCCCCCGATAGCCTTGGCGGTGTCTGGTTGCCTGTGTTTGACGGCGTGTTGACGTCAGAATGATCTGGAGTCCAGATGATGGTTACCGACTTTTCTTCCTCAGTGGCAAAGGTGTACGCCTCATAGCGGCGGTCCCATTCCATCTTGCGGACACGCACCATATCCTTACCCGGTGGCGTGTGGTATCCATGCGGAACGGGATGTCCGTTGCTGCTATCCTCCCATGTAAAGCGGACACGCGAGGGAGCTTCACGCATCTGTGCAAGGCGCATACGGTCAATGAAGTCCTGTTCTCCTTCATTGAGTTTGCCGGGCATCATGCCTACCAGGAATCCGGCAACGGAGGCTCCAACGCCACCAGCGGCAATTTCCGTACCTTGTACCGCCCACGTCCCATAAGTAGCAAAACGTCCGGCAACCTGTTCAAGAACGCCAGCGCCTGCGGTGGCTGTCTGTGCTCTGCTCGCACTGGCAGCAGCTGCAACAGCGGCCTGATATTGTATCTCTTCATGATTGCCGTTTAACCACTTATACAGGGCGCTGCGCTTCTTCGGTTTTGAGATATCTTCGGGCGCTGGCGGCTTTTTCTTCGCCGTCTGTGCATGTTGTGGTGCATCAAAATCTATTGCGGCATCAGCAGCAGGTGCTGCCCGGAAAAGCCCCATTTCTGCAAAATTGGTGTGCGGCTCCTGCTGCTTTCCTGCATCAGTATTCCCTGTGCCGCGCTCGCGGGATTTAGCAAAGACAGGAACAGGTAATAGTGCAGCCCGGCTGACTACTGGCGACAAATGTGAGGAAACGACTGTCGATGGTGTCGTTGCTACCACCGGTGAAAACATTCTGGATTCGCTGAGCGAGTCATAGGCTTGTACGGTTATCTGCGGGATTATTTTTGCATTGCACGGGCAACTACTGAAACTGTGCAGACTGCCTGCAACAAGGCGACCATCCGTTTTAATCCATCCAATGCCACCGACTATGCGGTATATATTGCCATCTTTACCACACGATACCCGGTCACCCATCCGCGCAATAGAAGTGCCATTGGTTCGCCGGTTAGGTGCTCCGTCCAATATGCGTCCCCCACACGTGGTAGGATCGTACATATGGAGGATGTATCCCTTTGCCATAACTCCCTCTACTTAAAATGTATTAACGTTAATGTACTATTCATTGTATGAACAATAACCTTTCACAAAAATTGGCTTTTTCAGAAAATGAAACTTTATTTCAAATAATCTTTCTGTGAATGTTTTAGCGCAATTCATTCAGCTCGAAAAATATTAGGTTGTAGTCAAGAGCAGTCGGTGAGACGAAACCATGTTAAACAAACATGCTAACAGCAGAATGAAGTGGTACGCCGCTTCAGGATATGCACACGGCTACGCCTTTCCTGCCAAGTCTGAGGAGTGATAAGTGATATGTGTGGATGGAGACGAGAAATAATAAATCAACCGCGACGTGAACTATCCGTTCATAAAAGAGCAGCGGAAAATCTGGCGATCGGACAAACGAAAGTAGACATAATAAATGTCGTTACGGCGGAGTGTAGGGGGATGTTGCAACCGTTGGTGTATCCCATTAAGTATCCCAATTCTGCTTCTGAGCACCAGGGACACACCAACGTATTGTTTTAGAAGAAGTTGAAGCTGACCGATAAGCCGGGTTCTGTCGTTGAACAGTCATTCATCTAGGCCAGCAATCGCTCACTGGCTCAAGCAGCCTACCCGGGTTCAGTACGGGCCGTACCATTTGAACCCCTATTTGGCCTTGCTCCGGGTGGAGTTTACCGTGCCACGGACTGTTACCAGCCGCGCGGTGCGCTCTTACCGCACCCTTTCACCCTTACCTGATCCCACTTGCGTGGGCCATCGGCGGTTTGCTCTCTGTTGCACTGGTCGTGGGTTTCCCCCCCAGGCGTTACCTGGCACCCTGCCCTATGGAGCCCGGACTTTCCTCCCCTCCGCCCGTCTCCCCCGAAAGGGACGACGACGAAGCGGCGACTGTCTGGTCAGCTTCGGCGCGCAGTATAGAGAGTTTGTGCCCCGCTGTCACCCTTCGGTGAGCATCCCGACCTGCAGAGTGGCGGCGATATTGCGCGAGGCGCGGTAAATATTGTCAAACGCGCCGCGGAACGCCTCTTCCAGAGTGCTGATGCTGGTCAGAACGCTGAACACCGCGTCGATGCCGTACTGGTGCACAATACCGACATCGCTGGTCAGGCTGCCGGCAATGCCGATCACCGGTTTATGGTATTTGCTGGCGACGCGCGCCACGCCTACCGGCACTTTGCCGTGAATACTTTGACTGTCCAGACGCCCTTCACCTGTCACCACCCAGGTGCAGTCATGAATATGCTCTTCGAGATTCAGCGCCTGGGTAACAATTTCTATGCCGCTCTTTAGCTCCGCGCCGAGGAACGCCATCAGCGCAGCGCCCATCCCTCCAGCCGCACCCGCGCCAGGCACATTTTTGACATCAATACGCAGCGCGGTATTAATCACATCAGCGTAGTGGGAAAGATTCTTGTCCAGCTCCTGAATGGTGGCTTCCGTGGCCCCTTTCTGTGGGCCGAAGATATGGGATGCGCCCTGCTCGCCGATCAGCGGATTGCTCACATCACAGGCCACCCGGATCGCGCAGGTTTTAAGGCGCGGATCGAGGGCCGAAATATCGATATTGTTCAGTGCCATCAGACTGCCGCCGCCGTGGCCGATATCAGTCCCGTTGGCATCGGTCAGTTTTGCGCCCAGCGCCTGTACCATCCCGGCGCCGCCGTCGTTAGTGGCGCTGCCGCCAATACCGATAATGATATTGCGCGCGCCTTTATCCAGTGCAGCGAGGATCAGCTCGCCCGTGCCGCGGGAGGTGGTAACCAATGGGTTACGCTGGGCTGGCGGAACCAGAGCCAGGCCGCTTGCCGCTGCCATCTCAATAAACGCCGTTACGCCATCGCCGGAGATCCCCCAGCAGGCGTTAACGCTTTCGCCCAGTGGTCCCGTCACTACCGCGTGCTGCATCGTGCCGTTGGTGGCGGCAATCATCGCTTCAACCGTTCCTTCCCCGCCATCCGCCACGGGAACCGAAACATACTCTGCATCGGGAAAGATCTCCCGAAAGCCTTTTTCTATCGCCCGCGCTACCTCGGTGGCAGACAGGCTTTCTTTGTAAGAGTCAGGGGCGATTACGATTTTCATAGTTATAGCCTGTTACCGCTTAAGGCAAAAATAGCGGGCGCGTTCCCGCGCCCGTCTTTGTTAGCGAGAGACTTCGACTTTCGCCAGTTTTTCGTAATAGCAGGCAATGGCGCTGTGGTCGGCCGTGCCCATTCCGTCGGCACGCAGGGCCTGCATCATCTCCATTACCGCCGCAGTGAGCGGTAGTTGCGCGCCTACGCCGTGGGAGGTGTCCAGCGCGTTAGCCAGATCTTTAATGTGCAGATCGATACGGAAGCCGGGCTTGAAGTTACGATCCATCACCATCGGCGCTTTGGCATCCAGCACGGTGCTGCCTGCCAGGCCGCCACGGATCGCCTGATACACCAGATCCGGGTTAACACCCGCTTTGGTCGCCAGGGTCAGGGCTTCGGACATGGCTGCGATGTTCAGGGCCACAATCACCTGGTTTGCCAGCTTGGTGACGTTACCTGCGCCAATTTCACCGGTATGTACCACAGAGCCAGCCATCGCTTTCAGCAGATCGTAATATTTGTCGAAAATGGCCTTGTCGCCGCCCACCATCACAGAAAGGGTGCCGTCGATGGCTTTCGGCTCGCCGCCGCTCACAGGCGCATCCAGCATGTCGATGCCTTTTGCTTTCAGCGCTTCGCTGATTTCACGACTGGCCAGCGGTGCGATGGAACTCATGTCGATCAGCACGGTGCCGGGTTTAGCGCCTTCAATGATGCCGCCCTCGCCCAGCGCCACTTCTTGTACGTGCGGGGAGTTTGGCAGCATGGTGATGATCACATCGCACTGCTCGGCAATCGCCTTTGCCGTGGCCGCCGTTTCTGCGCCAGCGGCAATCACTTCGGCAATGGCTTCCGGGTTACGGTCTGCAACCACCAGTGAGTAACCTGCTTTGATGAGGTTTTTACTCATTGGTTTACCCATGATACCCAGGCCAATAAAACCAACTTTCAGTGTCATAACGTCTCTCTCTTTCTGTGGTGGTTATTTCTTAAAGGAATCAGCTAATTTCTGCGTTGCAGAGCGGAACACGCCGAGGTCGCTGCCGACGGCAACAAAGGTCGCACCCCATTCCAGATAGCGGCGGGCATCGGCTTCAACCGGTGCCAGAATGCCAGCCGGCTTACCATGTGCTTTGGCGCGGGCAAAGATGTGCTGAATGGCGCGTTGCACTTCCGGGTGGTTGGCATTGCCGAGATGACCGAATGCCGCAGCCAGGTCGCTTGGGCCGACAAAGATGCCGTCCACGCCGTCAGTGGCGGCGATAGCATCGACGTTGTCCACGCCCTGCTGGCTCTCGATCTGTACCAGGATGGTGATGTTCTTGTTTGACTGGGCCAGGTAATCCGGCACGGTGCCAAACATGTTGGCGCGATGGGAGACCGACACGCCGCGAATACCTTCTGGCGGATAGCGGGTGGAAGCCACCGCCTGCACCGCCTCTTCCTCGTTTTCTACAAACGGAATCAGGAAGTTGTAGAAGCCGATATCCAGCAGGCGCTTAATGATCACCGGCTCATTGGTCGGGACACGCACTACCGGCGCGCTGTGGCTGCCTTTCAGCGCCATCAGTTGCGGGATAAACGTAGTGATGTCGTTCGGCGCATGTTCACCGTCCAGGACCAGCCAGTCAAAACCTGCCAGCCCCAGCACTTCGGTGCTGATAGGACTTGCCAGCGCGGACCAGCAACCGATCTGAATCTGATGCGCCGCGAGGGCCGCTTTAAATTTGTTCGGGAAAATATCGTTACTCATCGCTTATACCTTTGCTTATTTCTGCAATTCCATACGTTTGATGTCACCCACTACGAACAGGTAGCAGAACATCGCCATCAGCGCGGAACAGCCTACAAATACCAGCGCCGCGTTGAACGAATGCAGCTCACTGACCAGATAGCCAATCACCAGCGGAGTGACGATTGACGCTACGTTGCCAAAGACGTTAAACACACCGCCACACAGCCCAACAATCTCTTTTGGTGCGGTATCGGAAATCACCGGCCAGCCCAGGGCACCAAACCCTTTGCCGAAGAAGGCCAGCGCCATCAGGGCCACCACCAGCGCGGTGTTATTGGTGTAGTTGCACAGAATGATTGAGGAGGCCAGCAGCATACCCAGCACAATCGGCAGCTTACGCGCCAGGGTAATCGACTTCCCTTTCTTAATCAGGTGATCCGAGAACACGCCGCCCAGTACGCCACCGGCAAACCCGCACAGTGCCGGAATCGACGCCACCAGGCCCACCTTCAGGATCGACATCCCCTTCTCCTGCACCAGATAAATCGGGAACCAGGTGAGGAAGAACCAGGTGATGGTATTGATAAAGTATTGTCCGAAAAATACGCCCAGCATCATGCGGTTGGACAATAACTGTTTGATGTAATGCAGCTTCGGACCGTTGGCCGCTTTATCGCCCGGCTTTTTATGGTCCATATCCACTACCGCGCCGCCGTCCTTAATAAACTTCAGCTCTTCGGCAGTCATACGTGGATGGTCGGTTGGATTATGAATCAGCTTCACCCACAGGCCGGTCAGCACAAAGCCAATCACGCCCATCACGGTAAAGACATGCTCCCAGCCCCAGGCGAAGGTCAGCCAGCCGAGCAACGGAGAAAACAGCGCCAGCGAGAAATATTGGGCGGAGTTAAAAATGGCCGATGCCGTACCGCGCTCTTTGGTCGGGAACCAGGCCGCCACAATACGGGCGTTGGCCGGGAAAGACGGTGCTTCGGAGAAGCCGAGCATAAAGCGCATAAAGAACATCGACACGCCAGCCCAGGCCAGCGGGAAGAGGTCAACAAAGCCCTGCAGGAAGGTAAACAGTGACCAGAAGAACAGGCTGTACGTATAAACCTTTTTCGAACCGAACTTGTCCAGCAGCCAGCCGCCGGGGATTTGCATCAGCAGGTAGGCCCAGCCGAAGGCGGAGAAGATATACCCCATCGACACGGCGCTTAACTGCAGTTCTTTGGCGACTTCCGTTCCGGCAATAGAGAGCGTGGCGCGGTCGGCGTAATTGACGGCGGTAACAATAAAGATAATAAGCAGTATTAAATAGCGGGTCGGAGCCACCTTTTTTGTTTCAACAGTAGTATCCAGCAACATTTGTATTTCCTCTGGTACATCAGTGAATTATTTTTATTATTTTAAGAAAGAGGTATTCCTGATTATTTCAGCAGTAGCAGGCAAACCCGGTTAATAAACCCGGAACCACGAAATCGTTAATGAGTATAATCAACCGCCCTCTGCCCCGCATTGTTGCATCGCTCAATTATGCAGTCTTAAATGAATATAATATTGAGCATATGCACAACACCTTGGGCGCTGATGCACAGATTTCGCCATTGCCCCCCTTACGCCTGGGCGCATGTCAAAAATGAGTGATCGACATCACATTTTTAATTTACCGCGCCTGACATTCTTTATTCCACTGAGCAGAGTCTTTATTTCCGATAACAAGAAAATATACGTACTCTTTGACAAATTAATTATCCCCACTCGCTGGAGAATACTGGACAATGGCCGACATCGAAATTCGACAAACGTCACCGGGCGCGTTTTATATTAAGGTGCACGACACCGATAACGTGGCGATTATTGTTAACGATCAGGGGTTAAAAGCCGGAACGCGTTTCCCGGACGGGCTTGAACTGATCGAACATATTCCACAGGGCCATAAAGTGGCGCTGGTCGATATCCCGGCGCAGGGCGAAATTGTGCGTTACGGCGAAGTCATTGGCTATGCCGTACGGGCGATCCCGCAGGGCAGCTGGATTGACGAATCCCTGGTTGCGCTCCCTGAAGCGCCGCCGCTGAACACCCTGCCGCTGGCAACCCGCGTGCCGGAGCCAATGCCAGCCCTGGAAGGCTATACCTTTGAAGGCTTCCGCAATCCAGACGGCAGCGTCGGCACCAAAAACCTGCTCGGTATCAGCACCAGCGTGCACTGCGTGGCGGGCGTGGTCGATTTCGTGGTGAAGATTATTGAGCGTAACCTGCTGCCAAAATACCCGAACGTTGATGGCGTGGTGGGTCTGAACCATCTGTACGGCTGCGGCGTGGCGATCAACGCCCCGGCGGCGATTGTGCCAATCCGTACCATTCACAATATCGCGCTAAACCCGAACTTTGGCGGCGAAGTGATGGTAGTGGGCCTCGGTTGCGAAAAACTGGTCCCGGAAAAACTGTTACAGGGCACGGAAGATACGCAGGCCATTCCTGTCGATAGCGCCAGCGTTGTGCGTTTGCAGGATGAGCAGCACGTCGGTTTCCGTTCCATGGTCGACGACATTTTGCAGGTAGCTGAGCGCCATCTGGCGAAGCTGAACCAGCGTAAGCGTGAAACCTGCCCGGCCTCTGAGCTGGTAGTAGGCATGCAGTGCGGCGGCAGCGATGCCTTCTCCGGCGTGACTGCTAACCCGGCTGTGGGTTATGCCTCGGACCTGCTGGTGCGCTGCGGCGCCACGGTAATGTTCTCGGAAGTGACCGAAGTACGGGATGCCATTCACCTGCTCACGCCGCGCGCCATCAACGAAGAGGTGGGCAAACGCCTGCTGGAAGAGATGGCCTGGTACGATAACTATCTCGACATGGGCAAAACCGACCGCAGCGCTAACCCCTCGCCGGGCAACAAGAAAGGCGGCCTGGCGAACGTGGTGGAAAAAGCCCTTGGCTCTATCGCCAAATCGGGCCAGAGCGCCATTGTTGAGGTGCTCTCGCCGGGTCAGCGTCCGACCAAACGCGGCCTGATCTATGCCGCCACGCCAGCCAGCGATTTCGTCTGTGGCACCCAACAGGTGGCCTCCGGGATCACCGTGCAGGTGTTCACCACCGGGCGCGGTACGCCGTACGGCCTGATGGCCGTCCCCGTCATTAAAATGGCGACCCGCACCGAGCTGGCTAACCGTTGGTTTGACCTGATGGATATCAACGCGGGCACCATCGCCACGGGCGAAGAGACGATTGAGGATGTGGGCTGGAAGCTGTTCCACTTTATTCTCGACGTGGCCAGCGGTCGCAAGAAAACCTTCTCGGATCAGTGGGGATTACACAATCAGTTGGCGGTATTTAACCCGGCTCCTGTGACCTGATAGTGCAGTAAACCTCTTTAGCATGGCTCCGGCCATGCTTTTTTTTTGCCTTTCGTTCTTTCGCAAACTTCCTTTCTCTTTCGCTTCTTTCGTTTTTACGATACCAATCACAAAAAAGCATTCCGAAACACTATATCTTCTTTCGAAGAAAACAAACGAAAGGTTTCGGAGGAAGAATGCACATCATTTCGACCAAAGCGATGCTCACGAAGGCTCAGCGAGAAGGTTACGCGGTTCCAGCTTTCAATATTCATAATCTCGAAACGCTGCAGGTTGTTGTCGAGACTTCCGCCGAGCTGCGCTCGCCGCTGATCGTTGCCGGAACGCCTGGCACCTTCAGCTATGCCGGGATCGGCAATATCGTGGCTATCGCGGGGGATCTGGCAAAAACGCATAACCAGCCGCTGGCGATCCATCTCGATCATCACGAAACGTTCGACGACATCGCCCAAAAAGTGCAGGCAGGCGTGCGCTCGGCAATGATCGACGGATCGCACCTGCCGTTTGCCGATAACGTGGCGCTGGTAAAACGGGTCACCAACTACTGCCATCGCTATGACGTCAGCGTGGAGGCGGAGCTGGGTCGACTTGGCGGTCAGGAAGATGACCTGGTGGTGGATAGCAAAGATACCCTTTACACCCATCCGCAGCAGGCCCGCGAGTTCGTGGCACTGACCGGCATCGACTCCCTTGCCGTCGCCATTGGCACCGCCCACGGCCTCTATACAGCCACGCCAAAACTCGATTTTGAACGTCTGGAAGAGATTCGCAGCCATGTGGACGTTCCGCTGGTGCTGCACGGCGCCTCGGGACTTTCTACCGCCGATATCCGCCGGGCTATTGGTCTTGGTATCTGCAAAGTGAACGTCGCCACCGAGCTGAAAATCGCCTTTTCCGACGCGCTGAAAAGTTATCTTGCGGAGCATCCTGAAGCCAGCGATCCCCGTCACTACATGATCCCCGCCAAAACCGCCATGAAAGAGGTGGTCCGCAAAGTCATTCATGACTGCGGCTGCGAAGGCAAACTCTGACCCCCACAACCCGGAGAAAACGGTGAAAAATATTATTGCCCGCCATAAAGCGGGAGAACATCTCGGTATCTGTTCCGTCTGTTCAGCGCACCCGCTGGTGATCGAAGCCGCCCTGCGCTTTGATCTGGCAAGCGGTAACAGTGTCCTCATTGAAGCCACGTCCAACCAGGTAAATCAGTATGGCGGCTATACCGGCATGAAGCCGGCCGACTTCCGCGATTTTGTTCTGAACATCGCCGAAAAGGTGGGCTTCCCGCAACAAAGGCTAATCCTCGGTGGAGATCATCTTGGGCCGAACTGCTGGCAGAATGAACCCGCAGAGACGGCGATGGAGAAAGCCGTCGAGCTGATTAAGGCTTATGTGGCTGCGGGCTTCAGTAAGATCCATCTTGATGCATCGATGTCATGCGCCGACGATCCCATTCCCCTGGATCCCGTGATAGTAGCCCAGCGTGCGGCGCGGCTGTGCCAGGCAGCGGAAGAGACCGCCAGCAACGCGCAGAAAATGGCGCTGACCTATGTCATTGGCACCGAAGTGCCGGTACCGGGCGGCGAGGCCAACAGTATTGACACTGTACATGTAACCCGCGTGGAGGATGCCGCGCGCACCCTCGAAACACATCAGGCCGCATTCCAGGCTCTGGGTCTGGATGAAGCAATGACCCGGGTCATTGCTATCGTAGTGCAGCCCGGCGTTGAGTTCGACCATACCCAGATCATCCACTATCAGCCGCAGGCCGCTGAAGCCTTGTCGGGCTGGATCCGCCAGACGCCGATGGTTTATGAAGCGCACTCTACAGATTATCAGTCCAGACAGGCGTACCGGGCACTGGTGAAGGATCATTTTGCGATCCTGAAGGTCGGCCCAGCCCTCACCTTCGCCCTGCGCGAGGCCATTTTTGCCCTGGCGCAGATGGAGACGGCACTGATCGCCCCGGAAGATCGCAGCCGCGTGCTGGAGGTGATCGACGAGGTGATGCTGAACGAGCCGGATTACTGGAAAAAATACTATCGCCCAACCTGGAGCCAGGCGATGGTGGACATTCACTTTAGCCTGTCAGACCGCATTCGCTACTACTGGCCGCACCCACGGATCCGTCAGAGCGTGGACAAGCTGCTCGCTAACCTGGACAGCCTGACCCTGCCGCTGGGGTTGATCAGCCAGTACATGCCTGTGCAGTTTGAACGCGTCACCGCACAAACCCTTGCCCCAACGCCCCAGGCGCTGGTCATCGACAGAATACAGGACGTTTTACGTGCGTACCGCTACGGCTGCGCGCCTGACGCTACTTAAGACTGGAGGATTCATGAGCAAACTGTTTGTCCGTACCGGCATTGATTTTGCCACTTGCCAGCAGGCGCTGGCTCATATCGGCGAGGAGATGCTGGCGAAGGGGGTCGTCCATCCTACTTATCCTGCCGCACTACTGGGGAGGGAAGCGGTGTTCCCCACCGGTATCGCCCTGGAAAAACATGCCGTGGCGATCCCGCACTGCGAGGCGATTCATGCCAGAGAACCGGCACTTTACCTGATCCGTCCTGACAATCCGGTTCATTTTCATCAGGCTGATGACGATACGGAGATCGCCGTGTCGCTGATTATCGCCCTGATAGTGGAAAACCCTTCAGCGCAACTTACCCTGCTGCGCCGGCTATTTAGTGAGCTGCAAAAACCAACTCTGATGGAGGCGTTGCTTACCGCGCCGGACCACCAGCTGGAGGCCCTGTTTGCGGAGGCCATCCTGATGACCGAACCCTGTAAGCAAGCCTCGTAACATACTGATAATAAGAAGGAGTACCCTATGAAACGTAAAGTTATCGTCGCCTGTGGAGGCGCGGTTGCCACCTCCACCATGGCTGCCGAAGAGATCAAAGAGCTGTGTGATGCCCACAACATCACCCTGGATCTGGTGCAGTGCCGGGTGACCGAAATTGAAACCTATATGGACGGCGCAGACCTGATCTGCACCACCGCAAAAGTCGACCGTACCTTTGGTGACATTCCGGTGGTCCACGGTATGCCGTTTGTATCGGGCGTCGGCATTGAAGCCCTACAGCAAAAAATCCTGACCATCCTCGAGGGGTAAGATCATGTTTACCGAAATCATGCGGTATATCCTCGATCTGGGGCCGACGGTCATGCTGCCCATCGTCATCATTATCTTCTCGAAGCTGCTGGGGATGAAGTTGGGCGACTGCTTTAAATCCGGTCTGCATATCGGGATTGGCTTTGTCGGGATCGGGCTGGTTATTGGCCTGATGCTCGACTCCATCGGTCCGGCGGCCAAAGCGATGGCGGAGCAGTTCCAGATTAACCTGCACGTGGTGGACGTGGGCTGGCCAGGTTCATCACCTATGACCTGGGCTTCGCAGATTGCGCTGGTGGCGATCCCAGTGGCGATTGGTGTCAACGTGCTCATGCTGGTCACCCGTATGACCCGCGTGGTGAACGTCGATATCTGGAACATCTGGCATATGACCTTTACCGGGGCGATGCTGCATCTGGCTACCGGCTCTTACTGGCTCGGGATCCTCGGCGTGGTAGTCCACGCGGCCTTTGTCTACAAGCTGGGAGATTGGTTTGCCAAAGACACACGCGACTTCTTCGGCCTGGAAGGGATTGCCATCCCGCATGGCTCCTCCGCTTACCTTGGTCCGATTGCGGTGCTGGTCGATACACTCATTGAGAAGATCCCCGGGCTGAAGCGCATCCACTTCAGCGCCGACGATGTGCAGAAACGCTTTGGCCCATTTGGCGAGCCGGTCACTGTCGGTTTTGTGATGGGGCTGGTTATCGGTTTGCTGGCTGGTTACGACACCAAAGGCGTATTACAACTGGCGGTAAAAACCGCTGCGGTGATGCTCCTGATGCCGCGCGTCATCAAGCCGATCATGGACGGCCTTACGCCGATTGCTAAACATGCGCGTAAGCGTCTGCAGGCAAAATTTGGCGGGCAGGAGTTCTTAATCGGCCTCGATCCGGCGCTGCTGCTGGGCCATACCTCGGTAGTTTCTGCCAGCCTGATCTTTATCCCGCTGACCATCCTGATTGCGGTACTGGTGCCGGGCAACCAGGTCCTGCCGTTTGGCGACCTGGCCACTATAGGCTTCTTCGTGGCGATGGCTGTGGCGGTGCATCAGGGCAACCTGTTCCGCACCCTCATCTCCGGCGTCATCATCATGAGCATCACCCTGTGGATCGCTACCCAGACCATCGGCCTGCATACAAAGCTTGCTGAGAATGCCGGGGCGCTGAAAGCAGGTGGGATGGTGGCCTCTCTGGACCAGGGCGGCTCGCCCATCACCTGGCTGCTGATCCAGCTCTTTACCTGGCAAAACGTGGTGGGTTTCCTGGTGATTGGTGTTTTCTACACTACCGGCGTGCTGCTCACCTGGCGCCGCGCCCGCGCCTGTAGCGCAGCAGAAAAACGCGCTGAGGCCCCACAGAGCCAGACGGCTTCTTAATATCCGGGGAGCGCTGCTCCCCTCTTTTTTCTGGAGTGAATCATGAAATCAGTGGTAATTCATGCTGAGGGCCAGGTGCGCGTGGAAGAACGCCCTGTCCCGGACATTCAGGCTGCAGATGACGTGCGCGTGCGCGTGGTCTGCTCGGGATTATGCGGTTCGGATATCCCGCGTATTTTTGCCAAAGCGGCTCACTATTACCCTATCACCCTGGGTCATGAATTCAGCGGCTACGTTGACGTCTGTGGCTCAGGCATCGACGATCTGGAGGCTGGCGATGCAGTCGCGTGCGTTCCGCTACTGCCCTGCTTCTCCTGCCCGGAGTGTAAAAAAGGCTACTTCTCGTTGTGTAAGCAATACCAGTTCGTCGGCTCCCGCAGCGAAGGCGGGAACGCTGAGTACATTGTGGTGAAGCGCGCTAATCTATTCCGTCTGCCTGCGGAGATGGCCATTGAAGACGGCGCCTTTATCGAGCCTATCACCGTCGGGTTGCATGCATTCCACCTTGCCCAGGGCTGTGAGGGCAAAAATGTGATTATCGTGGGGGCGGGCACTATCGGCCTGCTGGCCATGCAATGCGCGTTGGCGTTGGGTGCGGCAAGCGTGACTGCCATTGATATCAATGATGATAAGCTGGCGCTGGCGACCTCGCTAGGGGCAAACCGGGTATTCAACAGTAAAACCCTCAGTGCAGATGAGATGCTGGCGGCCCTTCACGAGACGCGTTTTGATCAGCTGGTGCTGGAGACGGCTGGCACACCGCAAACCGTCGCCCTTGCTATCGATATCGCCGGGCCACGCGCCCAGGTGGTGCTGGTAGGAACCCTGCACCATGACCTGAATTTATCTGCCGCGACCTTTGGCAAGATCCTGCGCAAAGAGCTGACCCTGCAAGGCAGCTGGATGAACTACTCTGCGCCATGGCCAGGGGTTGAGTGGGAGACCGCTGCCCGGTTGCTTTGCGAAAAAAAATTGCGACTGGAGCCACTGATCGCCCTGACCGGCGACAGCGAAAATTTTGCCCATGCCATTCAGGCACTAAATGGATCACCAATGCAGGGTAAAATCCTGCTGCGCCTGGAATAAACTCATGAGCCAGCAACCGGAGCTGGCTCACATTTACTTTCGAACGCTAGCGTTCACCTTTCGCATCCCTTCGATTAAACTGGAGTAAGTTAATTATCAGGCAAAACAAAATGAACTCATTTGAGCGAAGGAACAAAATCGTTGATCTGGTGAATGCTAACGGCAGCGTGTTAGTACTCGACCTTTCGAATTCTTTTGGCATCTCCGAGGTCACTATCCGCGCCGATCTGCGTTTGCTGGAAGAGAAAGGGCTAGTGACGCGTTTTCACGGTGGGGCGGCAAAGCCGGGCAGTAATTTGGGTGAAAATGAAAACCAGGAAGTACTGCTGGAAGATCGCTACAGTCTCGCCAGTGACCCTAAAAAACGTATCGCCCTGGCAGCAGTAACGATGATCGAAGAGGGGATGACGGTAATTTTAGACAGCGGCAGCACCACCATGCTTATCGCTGAAGCGCTGGCAAAGAAGGCTAATATCACGGTGATCACCAACAGCTTACCCGCTGCTTTCGCCTTATCGGACAACAAAGACATCACCCTGGTAGTGTGCGGAGGTACGGTACGCCATAAGACCCACTCCATGCATGGCACCATCGCCGAACGCTCGCTGGCGGGCATTAGCGCCGATCTGATGTTTGTCGGAGCTGACGGGATCGACACTACCAACGGCATCACCACCTTCAACGAAGGGTACTCGATCAGCAGCGTGATGGCGGCGGCTGCGCATAAGGTGATTGCTGTACTGGACGCGAGCAAGTTCAACCGTCGCGGGTTTAACCAGGTGCTGCCGATGGCGGAGATTGGCTGTGTGATTACCGACGAAGGGATCGGTGAGAAAGAGCTGGAGAGCCTGAAACAAACGTCAGTTGAGCTCATTGTGGTTTAAATGTGCCCGATGGCGATTCGCTTATCGGGCCTACGTGACGAGTTGTAGGCTGGGTAAGCGAAGCGCCACCCAGCAAAAGGCTTACTCCCCTTGCTGCTCCAGAGCATACTTATACAGCGCGTTCTTTTTCACACCGTGGATCTCTGCTGCCAGCGCAGCCGCTTTTTTCAAGGGCAGTTCGGCCTGCAGCAGCGCCAGGGTACGTAGCGCATCGGCAGGCAGGGCGTCCTCTTCAGCTTTATGCCCTTCGACAATCAGCACCATCTCGCCTTTACGGCGGTTTTCGTCCTCTTTCACCCATGCCAGCAGCTCGCCGACCGGCAGACCGTGGATGGTCTCCCAGGTTTTGGTCAGCTCGCGCGCCAGCACCACGTAACGCGCCTCACCCCAGACGGCGACCATATCTTCCAGACTCTCCAGCAGGCGATGGGTAGATTCGTAGAAAATCAGGGTACGCGGTTCGGCTTCGAGCGCCTTCAGTACGTCGCGACGGCCTTTGGATTTGGCGGGCAAAAAGCCCTCATAGCAGAAACGATCCGACGGCAGGCCCGCCGCGCTCAGTGCGGCAATAGCGGCACACGGCCCCGGCAACGGCACAACGCGAATGCCCGCTTCACGGCAGGTGCGCACCAGGTGATAGCCCGGGTCGTTGATCAGCGGCGTACCGGCATCGGACACCAGGGCGATGTTCTGTCCCTCTTTCAGTTTGGCCACCAGCATGGCGGCTTTTTGCTGCTCGTTATGATCGTGCAGGGCAAACAGGCGGGCGTTAATCGCAAAATGTTGCAGGAGCAGGCCAGTATGGCGGGTATCTTCAGCCGCAATAAGATCAACGCTTTGCAACACGGTGAGCGCACGTTGGGTAATATCAGATAAATTCCCGATAGGAGTAGGTACAATATAAAGCTGACCCTGAGAATTATCTGCCGTTTCGTGTTGTTTCATTGTTTCATCCGTATTGCCGATTTAATATTGAGCATTGCGTAAAAAATATCACTGGATACAGTATGGTACCCTTAACGTTTCTTCATAATAAAGTCACGCGCAGCCTTCCGCTGGTGCTGGCAGCCCTGATCTTTGCTGGCTGTGGTACGCAGGCGCCCGATCAAAGTGCTGCCCATATGGAGGGTACAGCGCAGGCTGACTCCGGTTTTTATCTGCACCAGATGGAGCAAAGCTCAGATGATACCCGGATCAACTGGCAATTACTCGCCATTCGTGCACTGCTGAAAGAAGGTAAAAACCAGCACGCCGCCGATCTGTTTAACCAGTTGCCGCAGGATCTGAGCGAGACGCAGCGCCGCGAGCAGACACTGCTGGCCGCTGAACTGAAAATTGCGCAGAACGATGTAGCCGGGGCGAAAAAGATCTTCGGAAATATCGACATCAGTACGCTGGATAAAAACCAGCAGGCGCGTTTCTGGCAGGCCGGCATTGCCGCGGAACAGGGACGCCCTTCCCTGACGCTGCTACGGGCGCTGATTGCCCAGGAGCCGCTGCTCGCTGGCGCTGAAAAACAGAAAAATATCGATGCCACCTGGCAGACGCTCTCCGCGATGAATCCCGATCAGGCCAATGCCCTCGTGATTAACGCCGACGAAAATGTCCTGCAGGGCTGGCTGGATCTGCAGCGCGTCTGGTTCGATAACCGCAACGATCCGACCATGCTGAAAGCCGGCATCAAAGACTGGCAGACCCGCTACCCGAATAACCCGGGTGCGACCCTGCTGCCTACTCAGCTGGTCAATGTGCAGAACTTCAAGCCCGCCTCTACCAGCAAAATTGCCCTACTGCTGCCGCTGGGTGGCCAGGCCGCCGTCTTTGGCCGCACTATCCAGCAGGGTTTTGACGCGGCGAGAAATGGCACCGCTGCCGTCACGGGTAATGCCGTTCCCGCTCAGGTCGCCCAGGCGGCCAACGCCGGTGATGTGGTAAGCCCGTCCAGTGCCGAAACCAACGACCTGACCACGGCTCAACCTGTTGCCGTGCAGGAAGGTACGATGCAGAATCCGGTCCAGGCCCCTCAGACCCGAGAACCTGTCGCCGCACCGAATAACACCGTGCAGGATCCGGCCCCGGCCCCTGAGACCACGGAACCTGTCGCCGCACCGAATGACTCCGTACAGGATCCGATGCAGGCACCTGCCACTGAGCAAGCGCCTCAGACCACGGCCATCGCCAACCCGGCCGCCGAGGTGAAAGTGTATGACACCAGCACCCAGCCGCTCGACCAGGTGCTGAATCAGGTGCAGCAGGATGGGGCCAGCATCGTCGTAGGTCCGCTGCTGAAAAACAACGTCGAAGAGCTGATGAAGAGCAGAACCCCGCTGAACGTGCTGGCCCTCAACCAGCCGGAGCAGGTGCAGAACCTCCCGAACGTCTGCTACTTCGCCCTGTCGCCAGAAGACGAAGCCCGCGATGCCGCGCGCCATATCCACGAGCAAGGTAAGCAGGCTCCTCTGCTGCTGATCCCACGTAGCCAGCTGGGCGATCGTGTCGCTACCGCCTTTGCCGAGGAGTGGCAACAGTTGGGCGGCGGCATTGTTCTGCAGCAAAAATTTGGCTCCAGCGCTGAACTGCGCGCGGGTGTTAACGGCGGAGCGGGTATTGCGCTGACCGGTAGCCCTGTCACGTCCAGCCTGCCGCAGCAGCAGGGCGTGACGATTGGCGGCCTGACTATCCCGGCACCGCCTACGGACGCGCAGATCAGCGGCGGCGGCAACGTCGATGCGGCTTACATCATCGCCACCCCTGAAGAGATCGGTTTTATCAAACCGATGATCGCTATGCGTAACGGCAGTCAGGCTGGCGTGTCGCTGTATGCAAGCTCGCGCAGCGCGCAGGGTACCGCTGGCCCGGACTTCCGTCTCGAGATGGAAGGCCTGCAGTACAGCGAAATTCCGATGCTGGCAGGCGCTAACCCGGCGCTGATGCAGCAGGCGTTGAGCAGCGTACGTAACGACTACTCGCTGGCGCGTCTGTACGCGATGGGCGTGGATGCCTGGGCGCTGGCGAACCACTTCACCCAGATGCGCCAGGTGCCAGGCTTTGAACTTAACGGCAACACTGGCGATCTCACCGCCACTCAGGACTGCGTGATTAACAGGAAGTTATCATGGCTCAAATACCAGCAAGGACAGATCGTTCCGGCCAGCTAACCCGTAAACAGACCGGCGACGCGCGCGAGTCAGAGGCGCGTCGCTGGCTTGAGCGCAAAGGACTGCGCTTTATCGCCGCGAACGTTCGCGCGCGCGGCGGGGAAATTGACCTTATTATGCAGGACGGCCCGACCATCGTGTTCATCGAGGTGCGCTACCGCCAGTCTTCTCATTATGGTGGGGCCGCCGCCAGCGTGACCCGGGCCAAGCAGCAAAAATTATTACTCACCGCCCAGTTGTGGCTTGCCCGGCATAATGGCAGCTTTGATACTGTGGATTGCCGGTTCGATGTGGTAGCCTTCACCGGAAACGCCATCGAATGGTTCAAAAACGCCTTCGGCGCAGACGCGTAAATCAGATCGTTAAGGGATACCGTGCTCGAAAGAATTAAGGTTTGCTTCACCGAAAGCATTCAGACTCAGATCGCAGCGGCAGAAGCGCTGCCGGACGCCATCTCCCGTGCGGCGATGACGCTGGTCCAGTCCCTGCTTAACGGCAACAAAATCCTCTGTTGTGGCAACGGCACCTCGGCCGCCAACGCACAGCATTTTGCTGCCAGTATGATTAATCGTTTTGAGACAGAGCGTCCCAGCTTACCTGCCATTGCACTTAATACCGATAACGTGGTCTTAACAGCGATTGCTAACGATCGTCTCCATGATGAGATCTATGCCAAACAGGTGCGTGCGTTAGGACACGCCGGTGATGTGCTGCTGGCTATCTCTACGCGCGGCAACAGCCGCGACATCGTCAAAGCCGTTGAAGCCGCCGTCACGCGCGACATGACCATCGTCGCACTGACCGGTTACGATGGCGGCGAGCTGGCGGGGCTGTTAGGTCCTCATGATGTTGAGATCCGTATTCCTTCTCACCGCAGCGCCCGCATCCAGGAGATGCACATGCTGACGGTGAACTGTTTATGCGATCTGATCGATAACACGCTTTTCCCTCACCAGGATGATTAAGGAGTATACATGAAGGCACTTTCGCCCCTCGCAGTCCTTATTTCTGCGCTGCTGCTTCAGGGATGTGTGGCTGCAGCGGTAGTGGGTACCGCGGCAGTGGGCACCAAAGCCGCGACTGACCCGCGTTCCGTGGGCACACAGGTAGATGACGGCACCCTAGAGTTGCGCGTGAACAGCGCACTGTCCAAAGACCAACAAATTAAGAAAGAAGCGCGCATCAACGTTACGGCTTACCAGGGCAAAGTCTTGCTGGCAGGCCAGGCGCCAAATACCGAACTTGCCGCCCGTGCGAAGCAGATCGCGATGGGTGTAGAGGGCGCCACTGAGGTGTTTAATGAAGTGCGCCAGGGTCAGCCGATTGGCCTGGGTGAGGCCTCAAACGATACCTGGATCACCACGAAAGTGCGCTCCCAGCTGTTGGGTAGCGATCAGGTAAAATCCTCTAACGTGAAGGTGACCACCGAGAACGGCGAAGTGTTCCTGCTCGGCCTGGTAACTGACCGCGAAGGTAAAGCGGCGGCAGATATCGCCAGCCGGGTGAGCGGCGTGAAACACGTCACCACCGCGTTTACCTATCTGAAGTAGTTATCCCCTGCCCTCTGCTGCCATCAGCAGAGGGCCATTAGCCTTGCCCCTGCGCCATCTCCCTGATCTTCGCTGACGTAATAATATTGACGCCACCCGGCGACGCACCAAGCGCCTCCTGCAGCATCACCTGCGCCACATCCCGGGCCTCGACCGATTTCCAGTTGCCGGGCAACAGGCTAAACAGCGGCGCAAACAGTGATTCACTGAAGCGATGCTTCTCTCGTTCGCCCAGCAACATTGAGGGCCGCACGAGGGTCAGTCGCTCCCACTTCTGGGCGATCAGGGCCTCTTCCATTTTGCCTTTCACTTTGTTGTAGAAGAACGGCGAGTGCGCGTTGGCTCCCATCGCACTGACCACCAGCAGATGCTTCGCCCCGAGCCGTTTGCCGGTCAGGGCCGTATCCACCACCAGGGTATAGTCGGCATGGATAAAGGCCTCTTTGCTGCCTGCTTCACGCCGCGTGGTACCCAGACAGCAAAAAACGGTATCCACCGGATCCTGAACCTGAGCCAGGGCATCGGTTAGCTGCGGATCGTGTGGATTGAACACACCTTCGATATCCCCCAGCGGGCGACGTGTCGGGGCGGCGATATAGTTAACTCTCCGATCCTGAATCAGCATACGCAGCAGGTGCCCACCCACAAGACCAGTCGCGCCGGTAATTAAAACCTGACTCATTATTCCTCCTTTGCAGATTAGTCCGTATGCGATTTCATGCTCTTCAACCACACTTAGTAGTCTCAATGCTAAGTATTTACCACAAGCGAAGAAAAAGCTGTCTGAAGCCAAAACAACGGAGGAAGCATGAGCAAGAAAATTGCAGTCTTGATCACCGACGAGTTTGAAGATTCAGAATTCACCTCGCCTGCTGAGGCGTTCCGCAAAGCGGGACATGAGGTGATCACAATCGAAAAACAGGCGGGAAAAACGGTGAAAGGCCATAAAGGCGAAGCCAGCGTTTCCATTGATAAAGCTATCGACGAAGTGCAGCCCGCAGAGTTTGACGCCCTGCTGCTACCCGGCGGCCACTCCCCGGATTCACTGCGCAGCGACTCGCGTTTCGTGACCTTTACCCGTGATTTTGTCGATTCCGGCAAACCGGTCTTCGCCATTTGTCACGGCCCGCAGCTGCTGATCAGTGCCGAAGTGGTGCGCGGTCGTAAACTAACGGGCGTGAAATCGATCGCCATTGATCTGAAAAACGCCGGGGCGGATTTCCACGATCAGGAAGTGGTGGTTGATAAAGATCAGCTTGTCACCAGCCGTACGCCGGAAGATCTGATCGCGTTTAACCGCGAGGCGCTGCGCTTACTCGGCGCGTAGCCAGTGATGTTTTTTACCAAAGCCTAACGTGTTGTCAGTGAACTTAAGTTCATCCAGACGGATTTCCCATACGGGAGCTGGCATTGCGGCGGCAACCGGAAAGCGACGAAGGTAGTGCTTACGCATGGCGTCGCTTTCCTCCCCTTCCAGGCGACGGATCTCCCCTTTAAATTGCACCCCGCGAATCAACGCCACATTCTTCGGCTGTCCGTTGACGGTGCCCGCGACCCTGGCTTGCCTGCCGCTCATCTGGGCATGACGGGTTTTATCCTCGCTTAAGACATAGAACGCCACCCGCTGTGGATCGTAGTAGTAAAAGGCATTGGCGCACCACAGCTCATCGTCATGATGCACACACCAGGTGACCACATGCTGCTTCGCCAGCCAGCGGTTGATAGCGGCCAGAGTTTCCATTTCGCTTCTCTCTCGTGCTAAGGTGCGTTCACCTTAACATACTGAATCTTTCGCCGTGTGCTGGTTTCTCTATCTGGTTCGAACTGCTGATAATGCGCTCTATACGGGGATCACTACCGATGTCCCGCGCCGCTTCCTGCAACATCAGACAGGAAAAGGGGCGAAGGCGTTACGCGGCAAAGGAGAACTGACGCTGGCGTTTTCCGCCGTCGTGGGGGATCGGTCGCTGGCGCTACGGCTGGAGTACCGGATCAAACAGCTGACGAAGCGCCAGAAAGAGCGCCTCGTCAGTGGGGATGGAACCTTTGAGGCGCTACGGGAGAGCCTGCAAACGCCGCTGATTAAAAGCGGTTGAAGTGGTCGTGGTATTCGACCAGGCCGCTGACGCCGTTAAGCGCATCGTCTGCCAGACCGTGCAGCTGGAAAGCCGACTCGGTGCCCGGCCAGCGGCAGCGCAGATCGTAATGCGCTGCTTTCTCGAAGCCTAAACGGCTGTAGAACGCCGGATCGCCCAGCGTGACCACCGCGGCATAGCCAAACTCGTTGAGTGAATCCAGCCCTTCGTAGACCAGCTGACGCGCCAGGCCCTGGCCGCGGTAGTTTTCATCCACCGCCAGCGGTGCCATGCCGACCCACTGCAACTCTTCGCCCTGCACGGTGACCGGGCTAAAGGCGACGTAGCCTACAACCTGCCCCTCATCGTCCGTAGCCACCAGGCCCAGGGTAATCAGGCCATCTTCACGAAGGTCCTGAACCAGTTGCGCTTCACCGTCTCCGTCGAAGGCCCGGCGTAATAAGGCATCAATACCCGGCGCATCGATCCCAATCTCTACTCGAATCAACATGGCTCACCTACAGAAGTGTGTTTACTTTCCGGCGGCGTTTTCAGGCCCGCCTCGACAAAATCGGCCAGTTGCAGCAGCGCCACGCGCAGCGGCTTCGGCATCTGCTCCAGTTCAATGGCATCCATCAGGTTTTTAACATACAGGCCTAACTCGGTATCGCCCTCAATCACCAGACGGCGCTGGAAAAAGAGCGTGTCAGGATCCTGTTTACGCGCCGCGATCATCAGCAGATCGCTGGCGTCAGCGCTGAAGCTGACATCCGCCTCAGCAGATTCACGTACCACCAGCTGTTCATTTTCAACGGAAGTGTACCAGCGCAGGCCGATGTCCCGCACCTCGATACTTAACCAGCGTCCTTCCAGAAATTCCAGCTCGCCCTCCGCCAGCGCCTGGCGAAACTGCCAGCTTAGTACCTGCTCCAGCACCTGGCGCTTCAGCGCAAAGGGCGCCAGCTTCACCGGCACGCTCAGCAGCGATGGGCCAAATTGTACGAGACGTGAACGCAGTTTATCCAGCACGAGCAATACTCCCTGATATCTATAGTCCTGATATTTTGCCATATCCAGTCGTTGGTATAGCGGCGTAAATCAACAAACTGGCGTCCGGCATAATCCATTATTGGTGCCATCAATACGCCATTAGCTGCCTTAAATCAAAAATTGTCGCCGGATGGTTAACTAAAATCGCTGCTCGATAACAATTTTGCATCCCTCTGGGGCTGCGAACGTCAGGATAAATTATGGAGCTGCTCTGCCCTGCTGGAAATCTACCGGCGCTTAAGGCGGCCATCGAAAACGGCGCCGATGCGGTTTATATCGGGCTGAAGGACGATACCAATGCCCGTCACTTCGCTGGTCTCAATTTTACTGAGAAAAAGCTACAGGAAGCGGTGAGCTTCGTGCACCAGCACCGCCGCAAGCTGCACATCGCCATTAATACCTTTGCCCACCCCGACGGCTATCAACGCTGGCAGCGCGCGGTGGATATGGCGGCACAGCTGGGCGCCGATGCGCTGATCCTTGCCGACCTCGCCATGCTGGAGTATGCCGCCGAACGCTATCCCCATATTGAGCGCCATGTCTCGGTTCAGGCATCGGCCACCAATGAAGAAGCCATTCGCTTCTATCATCGTTACTTCGACGTTGCGCGCGTGGTGCTGCCACGTGTGCTTTCTATTCATCAGGTTAAGCAACTGGCGCGCGTCACGCCAGTTCCGCTGGAAGTTTTTGCCTTTGGCAGCCTGTGCATTATGGCCGAAGGTCGCTGCTACCTCTCCTCCTACTTAACCGGCGAATCCCCTAACACCGTGGGGGCCTGCTCGCCGGCCCGCTTCGTGCGCTGGCAACAAACTCCCCAGGGGCTGGAGTCGCGTCTGAACGAGGTGTTGATTGACCGTTATCAGGACGGCGAAAACGCGGGTTATCCGACGCTGTGCAAAGGCCGCTATCTGGTGGATGGCGAGCGCTATCATGCGCTGGAAGAGCCTACCAGTCTCAATACCCTGGCGCTTTTGCCGGAACTGCTGGCCGCCAATATTGCCTCGGTCAAAATCGAAGGCCGCCAGCGCAGCCCGGCTTACGTCAGCCAGGTGGCAAAAGTGTGGCGCCAGGCGATCGATCGCTGCATGGCAGATCCCAAGCAATATGCCCCGCAACCCGCATGGATGGAGACCCTGGGCGCAATGTCCGAAGGCACTCAGACCACGCTGGGCGCGTATCACCGTAAATGGCAGTGAGATAACGCATGAAATATTCATTAGGACCGGTGCTCTATTACTGGTCAAAAGAGACGCTGGAAGATTTTTACCAGCAGGCCGCAACCAGTCAGGCCGATGTGATTTATCTCGGTGAGGCGGTATGCAGTAAGCGCCGGGCCACTAAAGTGGGTGACTGGCTGGATATGGCAAAAAGCCTGGCAGGCAGCGGCAAACAGGTGGTGCTCTCCACCCTGGCGCTGGTGCAGGCCTCGTCTGAACTGAACGAGCTGAAACGCTACGTGGATAACGGCGAGTTTCTGCTGGAAGCCAGCGATCTCGGCGTGGTGAACCTGTGCGCCGAGCGCAAACTGCCGTTTGTCGCCGGGCATGCGTTGAACTGCTACAACGCCGTAACCCTGCGTCTGTTGCTTAAACAGGGCATGACCCGCTGGTGTATGCCGGTGGAGCTTTCCCGTGACTGGCTGGTCAACATACTGGCGCAGTGCGACGAACTGGGGATCCGCAATCAGTTTGAAGTAGAAGTACTCAGCTATGGCCATCTGCCGCTGGCCTACTCCGCACGCTGCTTTACCGCGCGCTCAGAGAACCTACCGAAGGATGAGTGCGAGACCTGCTGCATCAAATATCCGAACGGGCGCAGCATGCTGTCGCAGGAGAATCAGCAGGTGTTTGTCCTGAACGGAATTCAGACCATGAGCGGGTACGTTTATAACCTCGGTAACGAACTGGCGTCGATGCAAGGGCTGGTGGATATGGTGCGTCTGTCGCCGCTGGGCAAGGAAACCTTCGCCATGATTGACGCCTTCCGCGCCAACGAGCAGGGCGCTGCCCCGCTGCCGCTGACGGCAAACAGCGAGTGCAACGGCTACTGGCGACGGCTGGCCGGGCTGGAGCTGCAGGCGTAAAGATGAAATGTAAAAGCTCACTTTGTTAACAACGGTTATTAAATTTTGATGCAGTATTAAAGATTCACCGTCGACAAAGTGAGCTGTTATGACTGATAAATCCATTCCGTTTTCGGTGCTGGACCTGGCGCCGATACCTGAAGGCTCCTCGGCCCGGGAAGCGTTTACCCACTCTCTGGATCTCGCTCGCCTGGCTGAACAGCGCGGCTATCATCGCTACTGGCTGGCGGAGCACCACAACATGGTTGGGATCGCCAGTGCGGCCACCTCGGTGCTGCTCGGCTATCTGGCAGCCAATACCACTACCCTCCATTTAGGCTCGGGCGGCGTGATGTTGCCGAACCATTCTCCGCTGGTGATTGCCGAACAGTTTGGCACCCTGAATACCCTCTACCCTGGCCGAATCGATCTGGGGCTGGGGCGTGCACCGGGCAGCGATCAGCCCACCATGCGCGCGTTGCGCCGTCATATGGGTGGCGATATCGACAACTTCCCGCGCGATGTGGCGGAACTGGTGGCCTGGTTCGACGCGCATGACCCGAACCCACAGGTACGCCCGGTGCCGGGTTACGGGGAGCAGATCCCGGTCTGGCTGTTGGGTTCCAGCCTGTACAGCGCCCAACTGGCCGCGCAACTGGGGCTGCCGTTTGCCTTCGCCTCACACTTTGCGCCGGATATGCTGCACCAGGCGCTGCATCTTTATCGCACCAACTTCAAACCCTCATCACGGCTCGAAAAACCGTACGCGATGGTGTGTATCAATATCATTGCCGCTGACAGCAACCGCGATGCGGAGTTCCTGTTTACCTCCATGCAGCAGGCGTTTATGAAGCTACGCCGCGGCGAAACAGGGCAACTGCCACCGCCGGTGGAGAATATGCATCAGCTGTGGTCCGCTTCAGAGCAGTATGGCGTCCAGCAGGCGCTGAGCATGTCGCTGGTGGGTGATAAAGCGAAAGTCCGCCATGGACTGGAAGCGGTGCTGCGTGAAACCCAGGCCGACGAGATCATGGTGAATGGCCAGATTTTCGATCACCAGGCGCGATTGCATTCGTTCGATCTGGCGATGCAGGTGAAAGAGGAACTCGTGGGGTAATGTTTGCCGGGCGGCGCTGCGCCTGCCCGGCCTACGATCATCTCCCTCTCCCTTTGGGAGAGGAGTGAGGAGAGTTACTGGTAGACAGGCAACAGGTTAAAGCTCGACAGTACGTGTACCAGGGCGTTACCTATCCCGAATACCAGAATCAATGCAATCATCGGTTTGCCGCCCCAGACGCGGAATTTTGGACTACCGAAGCGTTTACGTGATTTACGTGCCAGCAGTGCGGGCACAATCGCCGCCCAGATGGTTGCCGCCAGCCCTGCATAGCCAATGGCATACAGGAAACCGTTTGGCCACAGCAGGCCGCCAATGACCGGTGGCAGGAAGGTCAGCAGCGCGGTTTTCAGACGGCCCAGCGCGGAATCATCAAAGCCACAAAGATCGGCCAAATAATCAAACAGGCCCAGTGTCACGCCGAGGAAAGAGCTGGCCACAGCAAAATTAGAGAAAATCACCAGCAGCAGATCCAGACTGCGGCTGTTCAGCACCCCGCTCAGAGCCTGCACCAGCACATCGATGTTACCGCCCTTCTGCGCAATGCCGATAAATTCCGGGCGAGGGATGTTGCCCATGGTTCCCAGCAGCCAGATCACATACAGCCCCAGCGCCAGCAGCGTGCCATAGACCAGGCAGCGGGTAATGGTGCGCGGATCTTTGCCGTAGTACTTCATCAGGCTCGGCACGTTGCCGTGATAGCCAAACGACGCCAGGCAGAACGGCAGCGTCATCAGCAGATAGGGAGAGTACGAGGTATTGCTCTCCGCCACATTAAACAGCGTCGCAGGCGTAACGTGCCCCAGTAGGCTGCCGAAGGTCAGGAAAAAAGTAATGACTTTCGCGCCCAGCACAATGGCCGTCATGCGGCTCACCGCTTTGGTGCTCATCCAGACAATGAACGCCACGCCCAGCGCGAAGCACAGCCCCGCCAGCCGCGCAGGCACGTCCAGAGACATCTCCGAGAAGGTGTGGTGCAGAATCGAACCGCTTGCCGAGATATAGGCGTAGGTCAGAATGTAGAGCACAAAGGCAATCGAGATGCCGTTGACGATGTTCCAGCGCTTGCCGAGCAAGTCGCGGGTAATAGTGTCAAAGCTCGAACCAATGCGGTAGTTAAGGTTAGCTTCGAGGATCATCAGGCCAGAGTGCAGCATACAGAACCAGGTGAAAATCAGCGCCGCCAGCGACCAGAAGAACCACGCCCCGGACATCACCACCGGCAAAGAGAACATCCCTGCGCCGATAATGGTACCGCCGATGATCACCACACCGCCAAGCAGTGAGGGTGACGTTTGGGTGGTGGTTAGTGTCGCCATACAGCCTTTTCTCCAGTCAATAATTTGGGACCTGCATCTTAATGTGCTGCACTGTACCAGTACAGTAGTACAAAGGGAATAAAAAAAGCCCCGATAACAATATCGGGGCTGTATATTTTACTTTACGACTGAAGCGTAAGGCTTACGCGTCACGGCGACGGGCAGGAGCACTGCCATCTTCGCGACGTGGGCCACGGCTTTCACGGCGTTCACCACTGAAACGACCTGCACCTGGCGCAGCGCCTTCACGACGAGGACCACGACCGCCTTCACGACGTTCGCCGCCACCGAAGCCACGGCCAGCAGGACGATCGCCATCACGACGCGGACCACGGTCCGGGCGTGGCTGAGCATCACCCAGCAGCTGCATGTTCATCGGCTTGTTCAGGATGCGGGTGCGAGTAAAGTGCTGCAGTACTTCGCCCGGCATGCCTTTTGGCAGCTCAATGGTAGAGTGGGAACCAAACAGCTTGATGTTACCAATGTAACGGCTGCTGATGTCGCCTTCGTTAGCGATAGCACCAACGATGTGACGAACTTCAACGCCATCATCACGGCCCACTTCAATGCGGTACAGTTCCATTTCGCCTGCGTCACGACGTTCGCGACGTGGACGGTCTTCACCACCACGCTCTGGACGGTCGCCACGCGGGCCACGATCGTTGCGGTCGCCACGACGTTCGAAACGATCGTCACGGTCACGGAATTCACGCTTAGGACGCATTGGCGCATCAGGTGGCACGATCAGGCTACGTTCGCCCTGAGCCATCTTCAGCAGAGCGGCAGCCAGCGTTTCCATATCCAGCTCTTCGCCTTCAGCGGTTGGCTGGATCTGCGCCAGCAGCGCACGGTACTGATCCAGGTCGCTGCTTTCCAGCTGCTGCTGTACTTTCGCGGCGAATTTTTCCAGACGGCGTTTGCCCAGCAGATCTGCGTTAGGCAGGTCGGCTTCTGGAATGGTCAGCTTCATGGTGCGTTCGATGTTACGCAGCAGACGACGCTCGCGGTTCTCAACGAACAGCAGCGCACGACCCGCACGACCTGCACGACCGGTACGGCCAATACGGTGAACGTAAGACTCAGAGTCCATCGGGATGTCGTAGTTAACAACCAGGCTGATACGCTCAACGTCCAGACCACGTGCTGCCACGTCGGTTGCAATCAGGATATCCAGACGACCGTCTTTCAGACGCTCCAGAGTCTGCTCACGCAGGGCCTGGTTCATGTCGCCGTTCAGCGCGGCGCTGTTGTAGCCGCTACGTTCCAGGGCTTCAGCCACTTCCAGGGTCGCATTTTTGGTACGAACGAAGATGATCGCCGCATCAAAATCTTCTGCTTCCAGGAAACGCACCAGCGCTTCGTTTTTACGCATACCGTATACAGACCAGTAGCTCTGGCTGATGTCCGGGCGCGTGGTTACGCTGGACTGGATACGCACTTCCTGCGGATCCTTCATGAAGCGACGGGTAATACGACGGATCGCTTCTGGCATGGTTGCAGAGAACAGAGCGGTCTGATGACCTTCCGGGATCTGCGCCATGATGGTTTCTACGTCTTCGATGAAGCCCATGCGGAGCATTTCGTCAGCTTCATCCAGTACCAGACCGCTCAGTTTAGAGAGATCCAGCGTACCGCGTTTCAGGTGATCCAGCAGACGACCCGGCGTACCGACGACAATCTGTGGGCCTTGACGCAGGGCGCGTAACTGCACGTCATAACGCTGGCCGCCGTACAGGGCAACCACGTTTACGCCGCGCATATGTTTAGAGAATTCAGTCATCGCTTCCGCAACCTGAACAGCCAGTTCACGGGTCGGAGCGAGTACGAGGATCTGCGGCGCGCGCAGGTCAGGATCAATGTTGTTCAGCAGCGGCAGCGAGAACGCTGCAGTTTTACCGCTACCAGTCTGGGCCATGCCCAGCACGTCACGACCAGAGAGCAGATGTGGGATACACTCTGCCTGGATCGGAGATGGTTTTTCGTAACCCAGATCGTTAAGGGATTCAAGGATAGGAGCCTTCAGGCCCAGATCTGCAAAAGTGGTTTCGAATTCAGCCATGTAGTACAAGTGCCTCGATATTAATGGCGGCCAGTCTACATAACTCATCGTGAAAATTTTCGGTAATTTTCATTGAAAGTGTGAACCGGCTCAAAGTAGGTGTATTGACGAACAACAACGCCCTCACCGGTTAAGATGATGGCAATCAAAAGATTACGGGCTGATGTTTATGTCGTCAGCTATTGCTGGTCCGATTCTGCCAGGTCGTCGTGCTCCTGGCCCAAGAGCGATAATTCCAACAATGCATAACGGTGCTCAACATAGTTGTGTACGTTGTTAGCAACCGCTAATTTGAACAGTGCCGTAGCGCTGTCCATATCCCCCAGACTTAGGTAGTACTTACCTAAATAGAAGTTGGTTTCACTGAGATGCTCAGCGAGCGAGGTGTTATCCGTTGCGTCTGCCTTGAGCCTTTCCATCAGCGTTGCTTCGCTGATGTTGCCCAGGTAGAACTCGACAATATTCCATCCCCACTGCTCCTTGTCCGATTTTTCGAAGCGTTGGTTTAACGCGTCTTTGGCCTGCTTTGCATCGAGCTTCTGCTCAACAATGTAAAGCCACAGGCTACGGAAAGGATCGTTAGGATCGTCTTGATAAAACGCCAGCAGATCATCTTGCGCTAACTTGTCACGACCGCCGTAATACAGGGCGATCCCGCGATTCAAGTGCGCGTAGTTGTAAGTTGGATCAAGCTCAAGTACAGAATCAAACGCTTCATAGGCAGCATCAAAATTGCCTGCCTGCGTTAAATAAATACCTAAGTAATTGAATACTTCAGGCATATCCGGTCGGATCGCCAACGCTTGTGAAAAATCGTTTCGCGCTAGTGCCCTCAGACCGAGACTATCATACAACACTCCGCGCTCATATAAAAGCTGTGCGCGTTCGTCATCGGTTAAAGCCCGACTGGCAAGAATTTGTTCCATGCGTGCCAGAATCACTTCCTGCTGCAAAGTCGGTTGCAGTGGCACTGCGAGGACTTCACTTTTACGCCAGGCAGAGTTGCTGCATCCTGCCAGCGTCAAAGCTGTCGCAACGAAACACCAGCGCAGAAAAGGCTTCATTTCCCACTCCCGAAGACAACTATTGGATGAACGTCCTGTCCCCCGGCGGCTCAACAAGGCGTCCTGCCTGATAACAAGCCCCCCGCTTACGCGGAGGGCAAACGGCAACCTTACTCGCCCTGTTCTGCTGCCGGAGCTTCCGGTGCAGCGGCAGATGACTGCTCGGTCGCTTCTTTAATGCTCAGACGGATACGGCCCTGGCGGTCAACTTCCAGAACTTTAACCGGAACTTCCTGACCCATCTGCAGGTAATCGGTCACTTTCTCAACGCGCTTGTCAGCGATCTGAGAGATGTGTACCAGACCTTCTTTACCGCCACCGATGGCAACGAATGCGCCAAAGTCAACGATACGGGTCACTTTACCGCTATAGATACGGCCCACTTCGATCTCTGCGGTGATCTCTTCGATACGACGGATAGCGAATTTCGCTTTCTCACCGTCGGTCGCTGCGATCTTCACAGTACCGTCATCTTCGATTTCGATGGTGGTGCCGGTCTCTTCGGTCAGAGCACGGATAACGGAACCGCCTTTACCGATAACGTCTTTGATCTTGTCCGGGCTGATCTTGATGGTGTGGATACGTGGTGCGAACTGAGAAATGTCGCCACGTGGCGCGTTAATCGCCTGTTCCATCACGCTCAGGATGTGCAGACGTGCACCTTTCGCCTGGTTCAGCGCAGCATGCATGATCTCTTTGGTGATGCCTTCAATTTTGATATCCATCTGCAGGGCAGAGATACCTTCGCGGGAACCCGCAACTTTGAAGTCCATATCACCCAGGTGATCTTCGTCGCCCAGGATGTCAGACAGAACAACGTAGTTGTCGCCTTCTTTCACCAGACCCATCGCGATACCCGCAACAGCTGCTTTCACCGGAACACCCGCGTCCATCAGTGCCAGAGAAGCACCACACACGGAAGCCATAGAAGAGGAGCCGTTAGATTCGGTGATTTCAGAAACCACGCGAACGGTGTACGGGAATTTATCAGCATCTGGCATAACAGCCAGAACGCCGCGCTTCGCCAGACGACCGTGACCAATTTCACGACGCTTCGGCGAGCCAACCATACCGGTCTCCCCCACGGAGTACGGAGGGAAGTTGTAGTGGAACAGGAAGCTGTCAGTGCGCTCGCCCATCAGTTCGTCGATGTTCTGTGCGTCACGGGCAGTACCCAGGGTCGCAGTTACCAGCGCCTGAGTTTCACCACGGGTGAACAGCGCAGAACCGTGAGTACGTGGCAGCACGCCAGTACGCACATCCAGACCACGGATCATGTCTTTTTCACGGCCATCGATACGTGGCTCGCCTGCCAGAACGCGGCTACGAACAACGTTTTTCTCGATCGCGTGCAGAATTTCGCTCAGTTCGTTAGCGTCCAGGGAGTCATCTTCTGCCACCAGCGTAGCGATGGTTTCAGATTTGATGACGTCAACCTGAGCATAACGCTCCTGCTTGTCGGTGATGCGGTAAGCATCGCTCAGACGAGATTCAGCCAGTGCAGCAACGCGCGCGTTCAGCGCTTCGTTAACCGCTTCTGGCTGCCAGTCCCAACGTGGTTTACCGGCTTCTTTCACCAGGTCGTTGATGTTCTGGATAACGATCTGCTGCTGCTCGTGGCCAAACACCACCGCGCCCAGCATCTGGTCTTCGCTCAGCAGTTCTGCTTCGGATTCAACCATCAGTACCGCAGCTTCGGTACCGGCAACAACCAGGTCCAGCTTGCTCTCTTTCAGCTCGTCCTGAGTTGGGTTCAGAACGTACTGGTCATTGATATAACCTACGCGAGCAGAACCGATTGGACCGTTGAATGGAATACCAGACAGAGACAGGGCTGCAGATGCGCCGATCATCGCAACGATGTCCGGGTTAACCTGTGGGTTAACGGAAACAACGGTGGCGATAACCTGAACTTCGTTAACGAAGCCTTCCGGGAACAGCGGGCGAACCGGGCGGTCAATCAGACGCGCAATCAGGGTTTCGCCTTCGCTTGGACGGCCTTCACGACGGAAGAAACCACCCGGGATTTTACCGGCAGCGTAGGTACGCTCCTGGTAGTTAACGGTCAGTGGGAAGAAGTCCTGACCTGGTTTTGCTTTTTTCTGGCCAACCACGGTTACGAATACCGCGGTGTCATCCATGCTTACCATAACAGCAGCAGTGGCCTGACGCGCCATCATGCCGGTTTCCAGCGTGACGGTATGCTGACCGTACTGGAATTTACGAACGATCGGATTCAGCAAGATTCTGTCCTTTCTTAAATGAATGACAGCACACCAGAGGCGTGCTGACGTTTAACCGGACCTTCTTCGCATCCTCGCGACTAATGACAACCGACACCCCCATGGGTGAAGCCTCTCATTAGCCGCGCGAACCTCTGCAATGAAGATCATTTATAGCAACAATACATTAGTTTCCAGTGAATTGCTGCGGTCTGGTTGAAAAAAGGGGCCATAAGGCCCCCTTTTCTGAAACTCGCAAGACTTAGCGACGCAGACCCAGACGCTCGATCAGCGCGGTGTAGCGTGCAACATCTTTACGCTTCAGGTAGTCGAGCAGTTTACGACGCTGAGAAACCATGCGCAGCAGACCACGACGGCTGTGGTGATCTTTTTTGTGCTCTGCAAAGTGACCCTGCAGGTGGTTAATCTGTGCAGTCAGCAGTGCAACCTGAACTTCGGTAGAACCGCTGTCGTTAGCATCACGACCAAACTCAGAAACGATTTTAGCTTTAGCTTCAACGCTTAGAGACATTTTAAAACTCCAAAGTATAAAGAATGAAAGGATGCCGATCTCTAATTCAGCTATCCCATGTATAACGCTTGCCAATTGTTAAACAATTTACCAGACGTTAAGCGGCAATATTCTACCCGCCTCCCCTGCTTATCGCAAGGTGAGGCGTCAGTTATGCCGGATATTCGACCACCAGACGGCGTGGTGCAACACGACCTTCGTCGTCAATTTCGCCCATGCCGATAAAGGTATTGTCATCGCCTTCCGTCACGCGCACTAACCCCTGGTGAGGAACGCCAGTGGTGCGCACCGGGTTGCCGTTTTTAAAGTAAACGGACGAGGTCAGCGGCAGATTGACCACCGGATAGTCCGAAGCTGGACTGTCCATAGGCATCAGCAGCGGATCCAGCAAATCGGCAGCATCAATACCTTGCTCCTGGGCCTGCTCAACCAGCGCCTGGAGCTGCTCCAGCGTCACCATCCGTTCTGCCGGGTATTTACTCACCGCCAGACGGCGCAGATAAATCACGTGCGCGCCACAACCCAGTTTTTCACCCAGGTCGTCAATGATGGTACGGATGTAAGTGCCTTTTGAGCAGTGAACTTCCAGCTCCAGCTCATCCCCTTCGTGGCGAATGAACAGCAGTTCATACACCGTAATCGGGCGGGCTTCGCGTGGCACCTCAATACCCTGGCGCGCGTACTCGTAGAGTTTTTTGCCCTGGTATTTCAGTGCTGAATACATCGACGGCACCTGCTGGGTGTCGCCGCGGAAACTCTCCAGCGCAGCCGCAAGCTGTTCAGCGCTGAACGCCACCGGACGTTCTTCGACCACCTGGCCATCCGCATCGGAGGTGTCCGTGCGCTGGCCCAGCCTGGCAATCACGCGGTAGCGTTTGTCGGAATCCAGCAGATACTGGGAAAACTTCGTCGCTTCACCCAGGCAAACCGGCAACATCCCGGTCGCCAGCGGATCAAGCGCACCGGTATGTCCGGCACGGTTCGCGTTATAAATACGCTTAACCTTTTGCAGCACGTCGTTGCTGGAAGCACCCTGGTGCTTATCCAGTAGCAGCACGCCGTGTACGTCGCGACCGCGACGACGAGGACGACTCATTAGTCCTCCTTGTTATCGTCCGGGTTCACACGACGCTCATCATCCTGCTTCACCACGCTGGTGACCAGGTTGGACATGCGCATCCCTTCAACCAGTGAGTTGTCGTAGAAGAAGGTCAGTTCCGGCACGATACGCAGGCGCATAGCTTTGCCCAGCAGAGAGCGGATAAAACCAGAGGCATCCTGCAGGGCTTTGATGCCCAGCTTAACTGCCGCTTCGTCATGGTCATTCAGGAAGGTCACAAACACCTTGGCATAGGCCAGATCGCGGGACACTTCTACACCAGATACCGTCGTCATCATGCCCAGGCGTGGATCTTTAATTTCGCGCTGCAGGATGATTGCGATCTCTTTTTGCATCTCCTGAGCTACGCGCTGCGGGCGACCAAATTCTTTCGCCATAATAAATTCTCCAGACAAAAAAGGGGCTTTTAGCCCCTTTTGATAATTCTTGCCGGGTGGCGCGAGGCGATCCCGGCTTACATGTGGACTGATCCGCAGGGGATTAGTCGATGCTGCGTTGGATCTCGATGATCTCGAACACTTCGATCATATCGCCTACGCGAACGTCGTTGTAGTTCTTCACGCCGATACCACATTCCATGCCGTTACGGACTTCGTTAACGTCATCTTTGAAGCGGCGCAGGGATTCCAGCTCGCCTTCATAGATAACCACGTTGTCACGCAGAACGCGGATTGGGTTGTGACGCTTAATGTTGCCTTCGGTAACCATACAGCCCGCGATCGCACCGAATTTCGGTGATTTGAACACGTCACGTACTTCAGCCAGACCGATGATCTGCTGTTTCAGCTCTGGAGACAGCATACCGCTCATTGCCGCTTTCACTTCGTCGATCAGGTGATAGATGACGGAGTAGTAGCGGAGATCCAGGCTTTCTGATTCGATCACGCGACGCGCAGAAGCATCGGCACGGACGTTGAAGCCAACCAGAATCGCGTTGGATGCTGCAGCCAAGGTTGCGTCGGTTTCGGTGATACCACCTACGCCAGAACCGATGATCTTCACTTTCACTTCGTCGGTAGACAGTTTCAGTAAAGAGTCGGAGATCGCTTCCACAGAACCCTGCACGTCTGCCTTCAGAACGACGTTCACTTCGTGAACTTCGCCTTCGGTCATGTTGGCAAACATGTTCTCGAGTTTAGATTTCTGCTGACGAGCCAGTTTAACTTCACGGAATTTGCCCTGACGGTACAGCGCAACTTCACGCGCTTTTTTCTCGTCACGAACAACGGTCACTTCATCACCGGCAGCCGGAACACCGGACAGACCGAGGATTTCCACAGGAATGGACGGACCTGCTTCCAGTACTTCGCGACCCAGTTCGTCACGCATTGCGCGAACACGGCCATATTCGAAGCCACACAGCACGATGTCGCCTTTGTTCAGGGTACCTTCACGTACCAGAACAGTCGCAACCGGGCCACGACCTTTATCCAGGAAGGATTCGATCACCGCACCGCTCGCCATACCATTGCGAACCGCTTTCAGCTCCAGAACTTCAGCCTGCAGCAGGATAGCGTTCAGCAGGTCATCAATACCGGTACCCACTTTTGCAGAAACCGGGATGAACTGAGACTCGCCGCCCCACTCTTCTGGCATAACACCGTACTGGGACAGTTCGTTTTTAACGCGATCCATATCCGCTTCTGGCTTATCGATTTTGTTCACTGCAACGACCAGAGGCACCTGCGCCGCTTTCGCGTGCTGGATAGCTTCGATAGTCTGCGGCATCACGCCATCGTCTGCTGCAACCACCAGAACAACGATATCCGTCGCCTGCGCACCACGAGCACGCATAGAGGTAAACGCGGCGTGGCCCGGGGTATCCAGGAAGGTGATCATCCCGTTGTCGGTTTCTACGTGGTAGGCACCGATGTGCTGGGTAATGCCGCCTGCTTCGCCGGAGGCCACTTTCGTGGAACGAATGTAGTCCAGCAGAGAGGTTTTACCGTGGTCAACGTGACCCATGATGGTCACAACCGGTGCGCGCGGCTCAGCGGCTGCGCCCGTGTCACGGTCGCTCATTACCGCTTCTTCCAGCTCGTTTTCACGACGCAGGATAACTTTGTGGCCCATCTCTTCGGCAACCAGCTGTGCGGTTTCCTGGTCGATAACCTGGTTGATGGTCGCCATCGCGCCCAGCTTCATCATCGCTTTGATGACCTGAGAACCTTTAACGGCCATCTTGTTCGCCAGTTCGCCAACAGTGATGGTTTCACCGATGATAACGTCACGGTTAACAGCCTGAGCTGGCTTCTGGAAGCCTTGCTGCAGAGCGGAACCTTTACGCTTGCCACCTTTACCACCGCGACCCGCGGCACGCGCTTCTTCGCGATCGGCTTTAGATTCGGCGTGTTTGTTACCCTTCTTCTGAGGGCGGGCAGCTTTTGATGCAGTACGGGTACGGCCACGACCACCTTCAACCTCACGGTCGTTTTCGTCTTCGGCCTGGCGCGCATGCTGAGAAGTGGTGACGTGATAATCGCTCTTATCCTCATCACCTTTCGCTTTCTCTTGCTCAGCCCAAACACCTGCGTTTTCTTCTGCCATACGACGTGCTTCTTCAGCAACACGACGTGCGTCTTCTTCCAGCTTGCGACGAGCTTCTTCTTCGGCTTTACGCTTCAGCTCGGCAGCTTCATTTTCACGACGGGCTTTTTCCGTCTGGGCAGTTTTGGTCATTTCGTCAGTCTGTTGATTGCTCACTTTGTCTTTTTCCGCAGCGTCACGCTTCGCTTTTTCACTGGCATCGCGCTTCGCTTTTTCTGCGGCCTCACGTTCAGCTTTTAATTCTGCCTCACGTTTGGCGGTTGCTTCCGCCTCACGCTGAGCTTGTTCTTCCGCTTCACGCTGCGCCTGCTCTTCCGCGGCAAGGCGTTCAGCCTCTTGCGGATCACGTTTTACAAAGGTGCGTGTCTTGCGGACTTCGATTTGTACCGATTTGCTTTTTCCACCGGTACCAGGAACATTTAACGTACTGCGCGTTTTACGCTGTAACGTCAGTTTATCAGGCGCCGAGCCGTGTTCACGGTTCAGGTGCGATAATAAAGTTTGTTTCTCTTGCGCGGTCACTGAGTCATCAGCAGACTTCGGGATCCCTGCATCAGCAAATTGCTGTACCAGGCGGTCCACGGAAGTCTGAATTTCAGCAGCCAGCGTTTTTACAGTTACATCAGTCATGCTGTTCCTTCCTGCTACAGTTTATTACGCTTCGTCGCCGAACCAGCAAATATTACGTGCGGCCATGATGAGCTCGCCGGCTTTCTCGTCGGTTAAACCTTCGATATCAGCCAGGTCATCAACGCCTTGTTCAGCGAGATCTTCCAGCGTACAAACACCACGGGCAGCCAGCTTGAACGCAATCGCACGATCAAGACCTTCCAGATTCAGCAGGTCATCAGCCGGCTTGTTATCACCAAGGCTTTCTTCCTGAGCCAGTGCCAGGGTGGTCAGTGCGTTTTTAGCGCGGTCACGCAGGGCTTCAACGGTGGCTTCATCCAGGCCGTCGATTTCCAGCAGTTCTTTCATTGGCACATAGGCCAGTTCTTCCAGCGTTGAGAAACCTTCTTCAACCAGAACGGTGGCGAAATCTTCGTCAATGTCCAGATGCTTAGTGAAGGTATCAATGGCCGCATGGGCTTCAGCCTGATGCTTAGCCTGCAGGTCATCAACGGTCATTACGTTGAGTTCCCAGCCGCTCAGCTGTGAAGCCAGGCGGACGTTCTGACCGTTACGGCCGATAGCCTGCGCCAGATTGCCTGCTTCCACGGCGATATCCATGGTGTGTTTGTCTTCGTCTACCACGATAGACGCAACATCAGCCGGTGCCATCGCGTTGATCACGAACTGCGCCGGGTTGTCGTCCCACAGAACGATATCAATACGCTCGCCGCCCAGTTCAGTCGAAACTGCCTGAACACGCGCGCCACGCATACCGACGCAAGCACCAACAGGGTCGATACGCTTGTCGTTGGTTTTCACCGCGATTTTCGCACGGGAACCCGGATCGCGGGCAGCGGCTTTAATCTCGATCACTTCTTCGCCAATTTCTGGCACTTCAATGCGGAACAGTTCGATCAGCATTTCAGGTTTAGAACGGGTCACGAACAGCTGAGCGCCACGCGCTTCTGGACGCACGGAATAGAGTACGCCGCGAATACGGTCACCCGGACGGAAGTTCTCACGTGGCAGCATATCTTCACGCAGAATCACTGCTTCAGCGTTGTTACCCAGATCCAGGGAGATGTTGTCGCGGTTAACTTTCTTCACCACGCCCGTGATGATCTCACCTTCATGCTCGCGGAACTGGTCAACGACCATAGCGCGCTCAGCTTCACGAACTTTCTGTACGATAACCTGTTTAGCAGTCTGGGTGGTGATACGGTCGAAGGTGACAGATTCGATCTGATCTTCAACGTAATCGTCGATGTTCAGGCTCTCATCTTCGTAACGTGCCGCTTCGAGAGTGATCTCTTTCGTTGGCTGGGTCACTTCTTCCACGATAACCCAACGACGGAAAGTATCGAAGTCGCCGCTCTTGCGATCGATTTCTACACGAACATCGATCTCTTGCTCGTATTTTTTCTTGGTTGCCGTAGCCAGTGCACTTTCCAGCGCTTCGAAAATCTTTTCACGCGGCAGTGATTTTTCGTTGGAGACGGCTTCAACAACAGCCAAAATTTCTTTGTTCATCGCGGGCTTTTCACCTCATCCAGACTGTTAAAAGTGGGGAACCAGGTTCGCCTTCTGGATATTACTCAGCGCGAACACTTCATCTTTGCCTTCGACTGTTACTGTGATCATCTCACCGTCAACGGCCTTAATAACGCCCTGCCATTTACGGCGGTTTTGTACAGCCATACGCAGGACGATAGCCGCTTCTTCACCAATGTAGTGGGTGTAGTGTTCAGCAGTAAACAGCGGGCGATGCAGACCAGGCGAGGAAACTTCCAGGTTATAGGCGACGGTAATAGGATCTTCAACATCAAGAACCGCACTCACCTGGTGGCTAACATCAGCACAATCATCAACATTGATGCCATCTTCACTATCAATATAGATGCGCAGCGTGGATGTACGGCTGCGAATGAATTCGATGCCGACCAGTTCGTAGCCCAGTGCTTCGACTGGTGCTTTAATCATCTCTGTTAATTTTTGGTCTAATGTGGACAAGCCCACCCCCAAGACGTAAAAAAAGGGCATAAAGCCCAGTTATTCTGTAGTCAGATAACAAAAAACCCCGATAAATCGGGGCTTTAGATAACTGAACCCTATAGCCACAACAGTGGCCTGGAGCACTTTCAAAAAGAATTTTTTCAAATCCAGCTACGAAGGCGCTAAGTCTTCACAGTATATTTGAAAAAGGACTTTATAGGAAAGTGGTTGCGGGGGCCGGATTTGAACCGACGACCTTCGGGTTATGAGCCCGACGAGCTACCAGGCTGCTCCACCCCGCGCCTGAAACGTGGCAAATTCTACTCTCTGTGGGTAAAAAATGCAAATAATGCTGGGATTTGGTACCGAGGACGGGACGTAAAATCGGCGTTTAGTATATTGATAGCGCGCCCCCTCTGTCAACCCTGCTAACCGCAGCGATTAAGGCGGGAAATTTTTACAAAAAATACACGAATCTCTTTCGGTACTTGCCAAAAGATGATTAAATGAAAACTCACTTATTCTGCATAAAAATGCATTTAGGGTGAAAGCGATCACTCACCAGTCAATCAAGCAGGGTTTTATTTTATGACGACGATTCTCAAGCATCTTCCGCAAGGACAACGTATTGGCATCGCTTTTTCAGGCGGCCTGGATACCAGCGCTGCACTGCTGTGGATGCGCCAGAAGGGAGCGGTTCCTTATGCATATACTGCGAACCTGGGTCAGCCAGATGAGGACGATTATGAAGCGATCCCTCGTCGTGCCATGGAGTACGGTGCAGAGAACGCACGCCTGATTGACTGCCGTAAGCAGCTGGTTGCCGAAGGTATTGCTGCCATTCAGTGTGGCGCTTTCCATAATACCACCGGCGGCCTGACCTATTTCAACACTACCCCGCTGGGCCGTGCGGTTACCGGCACTATGCTGGTTGCCGCCATGAAAGACGACGGCGTCAACATCTGGGGTGATGGTAGCACCTATAAAGGCAACGACATCGAACGTTTTTACCGTTATGGCCTGCTGACCAATGCCGAACTGCAGATCTACAAGCCGTGGCTGGACACTGACTTTATCGACGAGCTGGGCGGCCGTCACGAAATGTCCGAATTTATGATCGCCTGCGGCTTTGACTACAAAATGTCAGTCGAGAAAGCCTACTCTACCGACTCCAACATGCTGGGTGCGACACACGAAGCAAAAGACCTGGAGTTCCTGAACTCCAGCGTGAAGATCGTTAACCCAATCATGGGCGTGAAGTTCTGGGACGAAAACGTCAAAATCCAGGCGGAAGAAGTGACCGTGCGTTTTGAACGCGGCCACCCGGTTGCCCTGAATGGCCAGACCTTCTCTGACGATGTGGAACTGATGCTGGAAGCCAACCGCATCGGCGGGCGTCACGGTCTGGGAATGAGCGATCAGATTGAAAACCGTATCATCGAAGCCAAGAGCCGTGGCATCTATGAAGCCCCGGGGATGGCGCTGCTGCACATCGCTTACGAGCGTCTGCTGACCGGTATTCATAACGAAGACACCATCGAGCAGTATCACTCCCATGGCCGTCAGTTGGGCAAACTGCTGTATCAGGGCCGCTGGTTCGATCCGCAGGCACTGATGCTGCGTGATGCCCTGCAGCGTTGGGTAGCAAGCGCCATTACAGGTGAAGTGACCCTGGAGCTGCGTCGTGGCAATGACTACTCCATTCTGAACACCGTGTCTGACAACCTGACCTACCAGCCAGAGCGTCTGACCATGGAGAAAGGCGATTCCGTCTTCTCGCCTGACGATCGTATCGGCCAGCTGACCATGCGTAACCTGGATATCACCGATACCCGTGCCAAGCTGTTCACCTATACCGAGAATGGCCTGCTCTCTGTCTCAACAGGTAATGGTCTGCCGCAGGTTGAGAATCTGGAAAACAGCGATAAGCAGTAATCACTGTACCGAAATGCAAAAGGCGCCTGAAGGCGCCTTTTTTGTTTCTGAGGTTTCGTAGTTCCGGCAAGCATTACGCTGGCGGGCAAAACAGTGGTTGGCGCTGCGCTTACCCGCCCTACACCCTTACAAACCACGGACATAAACGACAGACGAAAAAAAAGACGTCTTGCGACGTCTTTTCTTCGGAATATTGGTACTGAGGATGGGACTCGAACCCACAAGCCCGTTAGGGCACTACCACCTCAAGGTAGCGTGTCTACCAATTCCACCACCTCAGCACTGATACTACTATTACTGCGGGATATCGCTGGTCGGCTTAGCCGGTGCAGCTGGCTGAGTCTGCTCGGATTTCGCCGGTGCGCTCAGATTTTCCCACTCGCTTCCTTTACTGGTCTTATTGCTGTTGATATTGCCAAGCGCCAGGCTGATGATGAAAAACAGCGTTGCCAGAATCGCCGTTGCGCGGGTCATGAAGTTACCAGAACCACTTGAACCGAACAGCGTACCAGAAGCGCCTGCTCCAAAAGAGGCCCCCATATCAGCGCCTTTACCTTGCTGCAGCATGATCAACGCTACCAGAGCGATGGCTACAATAAGGAAAACTACTAAAAGAGCTTCGTACATAATCAACCTGTTCCTTGCGGAGTTGCCGCATACCAATGCTTCGACCAATAAGCAGGAGTTTTGCTTTCCCACTGAAGCGGGTGTGAATACTAACCAAAGCGAATGACCTTCGCAAGGGCAATTTCAGCTCATTGTATCAAGTGCGGAAAAAAACAGCAAAACCGCCACTAATGAACAAAACAAAGGCGGCAAGCGCCGCCTTTTTAAGCACTTAACGGCGTTACGCCGCTTTTACGGCATCAGCGATGCGATGGGCAAACTTAGTCACCTGCGCTTCGTCTTCACCTTCCACCATCACGCGGATCAGTGGCTCGGTACCTGATTTACGCAGCAGGACGCGGCCACGCGAACCCAGCGCCGCTTCGACTTCAGCCATCACTGCTTTCACGTTGTCGTTTTCCAGCGGATCGCCTTTACCGGCTGTGAAGCGAACGTTAACCAGGATCTGCGGGAACATTTTCATCCCGCTACACAGATCGTGCAGGGACATATGGTTACGCACCATTGCCGCGACCACCTGCAGGCTTGCCACAATGCCGTCACCGGTGGTGGTTTTGTCCAGCAGGATCACGTGGCCGGAGTTTTCCGCACCAATGCGCCAGCCTTTCTCCTGCAGTTTTTCCAGTACGTAGCGATCGCCCACTTTCGCGCGTGCAAACGGAATACCCAGCTGTTTAAGTGCCAGCTCCAGACCCATGTTGCTCATCAGCGTACCGACGGCACCGCCGCGCAACTGCCCCTGACGCAGACCTTCACGAGCAATGATATAGAGGATCTGATCCCCGTCGACCTTGTTACCTTCATGGTCAACCATGATCACGCGGTCGCCGTCGCCGTCATAGGCGATGCCGAGATCGGCCTTCTCTGCCAGCACGCGCGCCTGCAGAGCGCGAACATCCGTTGCGCCCACTTCGGCATTGATGTTCAGCCCGTTCGGTTCACAGCCAATGGCCACAACCTGCGCACCCAGTTCGCGGAAAACGTTAGGAGCAATGTGGTAGGTGGCACCATTCGCACAGTCGACCACGATTTTAAGATGACTCAGGCTCAGCTCGTTCGGGAAAGTACCTTTACAGAATTCGATGTAGCGACCTGCCGCATCGACGATACGGCTGGCTTTACCCAGCTCAGCGGAGTCAACGCAGGTCAGCTCTTTTTCCATTTCCGCTTCGATGGCTTCTTCAACATCATCCGGCAGTTTGGTGCCATCGATTGAGAAGAATTTGATGCCGTTATCGTAGAAGGGGTTATGCGAGGCAGAGATTACAATCCCTGCTTCTGCACGGAACGCACGGGTGAGATAAGCAACGGCTGGCGTCGGCATTGGCCCCGTAAAGGAGGCAGAAAGCCCCGCGGCAGAAAGACCGGCTTCCAGCGCCGACTCAAGCATATAGCCAGAGATACGTGTATCTTTGCCAATGATGATTTTGCGTGAGCCGTGGCTGGCCAGTACCTTCCCTGCTGCCCAGCCTAACTTCAGCACAAACTCAGGTGTAATTGGCGCATCGCCCACGCGTCCACGAATGCCATCAGTGCCAAAATATTTACGATTACTCATAGTGGTTATTTCCCTTAGCTGCCAGTGTGGCTTCCACCACTCGCATGGCTTCTGTTGTCTCTTTTACGTCATGGACGCGAATAATATGCGCTCCCTGCATCGCTGCAATGACCGCGCAGGCCAGACTCCCGCTCAGGCGGTCGGATGGCCCAACGTTAAGCAACTGACCTATCATTGATTTTCGTGACATCCCGACCAGCAGCGGCAGGCCAAAATGGTGAAACTCAGATAAGCGCGCAAGAAGCTCGTAGTTATGAGAGAGATTTTTACCGAAACCGAATCCCGGGTCGAGCAGCAATTTCTCTTTTGCGATACCGGCACGTTCACAACGCGCAATATGCTCAACAAAGTAGCGATTCACATCAGCAAACACGTCATTGTACTTTGGCGCATCCTGCATGGTTTTCGGCTGGCCTTGCATATGCATCAGACAGACCGGCAACCCGGTCTCGGCCGCAGCCTCCAGCGCGCCCGGCTCGGTAAGGGAGCGAATGTCATTAATAATGTGAGCGCCTACTCTTGCTGATTCGCGAATCACCTCGGGTTTAGAGGTATCCACCGAAATCCAGACCTCGAAACGCTGCGCAAGGGCTTCGACCACCGGAATAACCCGGGACAACTCTTCATCAACGCTGACATCCGCTGCGCCCGGTCGCGTTGACTCCCCACCCACGTCGATGATGGTCGCCCCGGCGTTGATCATCAGATTCGCATGTTTGACCGCATCAATCAGCGTGTTATGCGTACCGCCATCGGAGAAGGAGTCTGGCGTGACGTTCAGGATCCCCATCACATGGGGATGAGTCAGATCGAGATAAGAATCCTGGGCGAAGAGTTTCATGGCAAATCCCTGATTTTTTTTAATTAAGCAGACAAGAAAAACCCCGGGGCAAGCCCCAGGGTTTCAGGTAAAGAGAACATCATCTACAGCGGTGACTTATTTGTCGCCCAACTGTTCTGACATGGTGTTGCCCGGGTTTGGCGTACGCGGTTCATCGACCGGACGCGGCGCACGTGGCGTGCCATTGTTGTCAGAGTTGTTGGAGGTACCTGGATCTTCCCAACCCGCTGGCGGACGCACATCACGGCGTGCCATCAGGTCGTCGATCTGCGGCGCATCGATGGTTTCATATTTCATGAGCGCATCTTTCATTGCGTGCAGGATATCCATGTTCTCGTTCAGGATCTGACGCGCGCGACCGTAGTTACGTTCAACGAGCGATTTCACTTCCTGGTCGATGATACGTGCGGTTTCGTCGGACATGTGCTTCGCTTTCGCGACGCTGCGGCCGAGGAACACTTCACCCTCTTCTTCTGCATACAGCAGCGGACCGAGTTTGTCGGAGAAGCCCCACTGGGTCACCATGTTACGTGCCAGGTTTGTCGCGACTTTAATGTCGTTGGACGCACCGGTCGAAACATGTTCCACACCGTAAATAATCTCTTCCGCCAGACGACCGCCGTACAGGGTCGAAATCTGGCTTTCCAGTTTCTGTCGGCTGGCGCTGATCGCATCGCCTTCCGGCAGGAAGAAGGTTACGCCCAGCGCACGACCGCGCGGAATAATCGTCACTTTATGCACCGGATCGTGTTCCGGTACCAGGCGACCGATAATCGCATGGCCTGCTTCGTGGTAAGCCGTGGACTCTTTCTGCGCTTCTGTCATCACCATGGAGCGGCGTTCCGCACCCATCATGATTTTGTCTTTCGCTTTCTCGAACTCCACCATCGAAACCACACGCTTGTTGCCGCGAGCAGCAAACAGGGCAGCTTCGTTCACCAGGTTAGCCAGATCCGCACCGGAGAAGCCCGGCGTACCACGTGCAATAATTGCCGCATCGATGTCCGGGGACAGCGGTACGCGACGCATGTGCACTTTCAGGATCTGTTCACGACCACGAACGTCTGGCAGACCAACTACAACCTGACGGTCGAAACGACCTGGACGCAGCAGCGCAGGGTCAAGAACGTCCGGGCGGTTAGTTGCCGCGATAACGATAATACCTTCGTTACCTTCGAAGCCGTCCATCTCAACCAGCATCTGGTTCAGCGTCTGCTCACGTTCATCGTGACCGCCACCCAGGCCTGCGCCACGCTGGCGGCCTACGGCGTCGATTTCATCGATGAAGATGATGCACGGTGCGGCTTTCTTGGCCTGTTCGAACATGTCACGCACACGGGATGCACCGACACCAACGAACATTTCCACGAAGTCAGAACCGGAAATGGTAAAGAACGGAACCTTCGCTTCACCGGCGATGGCTTTCGCCAGCAGGGTTTTACCGGTACCCGGAGGGCCGACCATCAGGACGCCTTTCGGGATCTTACCGCCCAGTTTCTGGAAACGGCTCGGTTCACGCAGGTATTCAACCAGCTCACCCACCTCTTCTTTTGCTTCGTCGCAACCAGCAACGTCAGCAAAAGTGGTTTTGATCTGGTCTTCCGTCAACATACGCGCCTTACTCTTGCCGAACGACATGGCACCTTTGCCACCGCCGCCCTGCATTTGACGCATAAAGAAGATCCAGACGCCGATCAGCAGCAGCATCGGGAACCAGGAAATGAAGATAGAAGCCAGCAGGCTTGGCTCTTCCGGCGGCTCACCTACCACCTTGACGTTTTTAGTCAGAAGGTTATCAAGCAGCTTAGGATCGTTCACCGGAATGTAAGTCGTGTAACGGTTACTATCTTTCTTGGTAACGTTGATCTCACGTCCGTTGATACGCGCTTCGCGAACCTGATCCTGGTTGACCTCTTGCAGGAAGGTAGAGTAGTCCACCTTACGGCCATTAGACTCGCTGGGCCCAAAGCTCTGGAATACTGACATCAGCACAACGGCAATGACCAGCCAGAGTATTAGGTTTTTCGCCATGTCACTCAAGGGATTAACCTCTTATTACAACTGTGTTAAAAACAGCGTCAGGATACTCAGTATCCGATTCATTTCAAACTTTCGTCTGGAATTCACCGGCTATCATTTTCGCCCGGTCGCTACAATATACACTTCACGTGAACGAGCACGCGAAGAGTCCGGCTTACGAACTTTGACCTTCGTAAACAGGGAGCGAATTTCCTTCAGATACTCCTCGAAACCTTCGCCCTGGAACACCTTCACTAAAAAACTACCACCCGGCGCTAATACATCACGGGACATTTCTAACGCCAGTTCTACCAGATACATGGAGCGAGGGATATCCACCGCCGGTGTTCCGCACATATTTGGCGCCATATCGGACATGACAACCTGAACTTTACTGTCACCTACACGTTCAAGTAACGCTTTCAGTACTAATTCATCACGAAAATCGCCCTGAAGGAAGTCCACACCAACGATGGGATCCATAGGTAAAAGATCGCAGGCGATGATTCGGCCGGTTCCGCCGATTTGTGTCACCGCATATTGCGACCATCCTCCGGGCGCTGCACCGAGGTCGACTACTGTCATCCCCGGCTTAAAGAGTTTGTCACTTTGCTGTATTTCATCAAGTTTAAACCAGGCACGGGAACGTAACCCCTTTTTCTGTGCCTGTAGAACATATTTATCGCTAAAGTGTTCCTGGAGCCAGCGGCTCGAGCTTGCAGAACGCTTTTTACCTGTCATTTAACTTTCCGTCCTGGTTCATCGTAGCCAGCGGTGTAAATTTCCACATAGCAATTTGGCGATATTAGGGAGATGGCGGTAGAATGAACCGTTTTCAATCCCAACGTAAGCAAAAATATACGATGAATCTGAGTACTAAACAAAAACAGCACCTTAAAGGTCTGGCACATCCGCTCAAGCCTGTAGTTATGCTTGGCAACAATGGTTTGACCGAAGGGGTACTGGCCGAGATTGAACAAGCGCTGGAGCACCACGAATTAATCAAAGTGAAAATTGCCTCTGAAGACAGAGACACTAAGACTTTGATCGTGGAAGCAATCGTGCGCGAAACCGGCGCCTGTAACGTACAGGTCATCGGTAAAACGCTGGTGCTCTACCGTCCATCTAAAGAGCGTAAAATCTCGCTGCCACGCTAAGATTATCCTGAATTGAACACATTTTCTGTGTAAAACGAGGGGTTTTTCATTAGCAGGTGAGCAAAATGCCATGCTCCTTGAGTTGATAAAAGGCCGCTATGCGGCCTTTTTCCTATCTTTACAATGTATCAACATCTGGCGGGAGAAGCGAATTACAGGTAATCAACCTTGATAATTTCGAACTCCACTTCCCCACCCGGGGTGCGGATGGTGACCACATCGTCCTGCTCTTTGCCAATCAGACCGCGGGCAATCGGCGAGTTTACTGAGATCAAATTCTGCTTAAAATCTGCCTCATCATCACCCACGATGCGGTAAGAAACTTCTTCATCGTTATCCAGATTGATCACGGTAACGGTGGAACCAAAAATGACACGCCCGTTGTTTGGCATTTTGGTGATATCAATCACCTGCGCATTCGACAGCTTGGCTTCGATATCTTTGATACGCCCTTCGCAGAAACCCTGCTGCTCACGCGCTGCGTGATACTCGGCATTCTCTTTCAAATCGCCATGCTCACGCGCATCCGCAATGGCCGCAATGATTTCAGGGCGGCGAACAGATTTCAGAAAATCCAGCTCTTCACGCAGTTTTTCAGCCCCACGTAAGGTCATCGGAATAGCTTGCATTTGTTATACCTCTTTGACATTCCTGTTGGGTACGGGGAACCGACCCGACGACTGGCCCCGCAGGCATCACAGCCTGACACAGGTCAGAAGCAAAAGAAAACTGACCCGGAAACAAAGTTCCAGGTCAGCAGCAATTTTTCAATTTGATACGTATTTTAACGCGAAGTTCAGTATGGGTCATCGTTTACTTTACAGGGCGTTGGGTCGTAGTATGGCGGTTTGTTTCCGGGTTGTTAGCGCGAGATTATGCGATTTTCCAGATTTATCATCGGATTGACCACCACTATTGCGTTCACTGTCCAGGCAGCGAACGTTGACGAGTATATCAATCAGCTGCCCGATGGCGCCAATCTCGCCCTGATGGTGCAGAAGGTCGGTGCCCAGGCCCCTGAGATTGATTACCACAGCCAGCAGATGGCCCTGCCCGCCAGTACGCAAAAAGTGATTACGGGGCTGGCTGCCCTGCTGCAGTTGGGGCCTGACTTTCGCTTTACCACCACGCTTGAGAGCAAAGGCAACGTCGAAGATGGCGTGTTGAAAGGCGATCTTATCGCCCGTTTTGGCGGGGATCCCACATTTAAGCGTCAGGATATTCGCAACATGGTCGCCGTGCTGAAGAAGTCTGGCGTACAGCGCATTGAAGGGAATGTGCTTATCGATACGTCCATCTTTGCCAGCCATGATAAAGCCCCCGGCTGGCCGTGGAACGACATGACCCAATGCTTTAGCGCGCCGCCTGCAGCCGCGATTGTTGATCGCAATTGCTTCTCCGTCTCGTTGTACAGCGCGCCAAAAGCCAATGATTTAGCCTTTATCCGGGTGGCGTCCTACTATCCGGTTAATATGTTCAGCCAGGTACGTACCCTGGCGAAAGGGTCGCCGGAAGCGCAATACTGCGAACTGGATGTGGTTCCAGGCGATCTCAACCGCTATACGCTGACCGGTTGCCTGACGCAACGCGCCGATCCGCTGCCGCTGGCCTTCGCTATCCAGGATGGCGCTGGTTATGCCGGGGCGATCCTGAAGGACGAACTGAAGCAGGCCAAAATCACCTACAGCGGCACGCTGTTACGCCAGACACAAAGCAACGAGCCGGGTACCGTGATTGCCAGTAAGCAATCGGCACCACTGCACGATCTGCTGAAGATCATGCTGAAAAAATCCGACAACATGATCGCTGACACCGTGTTTCGCATGATTGGCCATGCCCGCTTCGGCGTACCAGGCACCTGGCGTGCCGGTTCTGATGCGGTCAGGCAGATCCTCCGTCAGCAGGCCGGTATTGATCTGGGGAATACCATCGCGGTCGATGGCTCCGGTCTTTCGCGGCATAACCTTATCTCCCCTGCTACTATGATGCAGGTCCTTCAGTACATTGCTCAGCATGACACTGAACTAAACTTTATCTCGATGTTGCCGCTCGCCGGTTATGACGGTTCCCTGCAATACCGGGCCGGTCTGCACGCCGCGGGTGTCGATGGCAAAGTCTCCGCGAAGACTGGCTCGCTACAGGGGGTTTATAACCTTGCCGGCTTTATTACCACGGCCAGCGGGCAGCGGATGGCATTTGTACAGTATCTTTCAGGCTACGCGGTTGAACCTGCAGACCAACGCAATCGCCGTATTCCGCTGGTGCGCTTTGAGAGCCGGCTTTACAAGGATATTTACCAGAATAACTAGCGATGAAATTACTCATTGTCGAAGACGATCTGTTGCTGCAGGAAGGGCTGGCTATGGCGCTCACTGCCGAGGGCTATACGCTCGATTGCGCGGGTACTGCCGCCGAGGCTGATGGCCTTATCCAGAGCGGCGAGTACAGCCTGGTGATCCTCGATCTTGGCCTGCCGGATAAAGATGGAGCTACCCTGCTCAGCCAGTGGCGTCGTCGCGGGGTGAACAATCCAGTGCTGATCCTGACGGCGCGCGATGCGCTGGTAGACAGGATCAACGGCCTGGACTCCGGCGCCGACGACTATCTGGTAAAACCCTTTGCCCTGGGGGAACTGCAGGCTCGGGCCAGAGCTTTGATCCGGCGTTATCAGGGACACAGTGATAACCTGCTCAGTGACGGCGATCTGACGTTGAATTTGCAGACACAGCAGGTGTTACAGCAGTCCCGGCCGGTTGAAGTGACGCCGAAAGAGTTCGCCCTGCTGACACGCCTGATCATGCGTACCGGCCAGACGGTTCACCGAGAAACCCTTCAGCAGGATATCTACTCCTGGCAGGACGATCCCGGCTCAAACACGCTGGAGGTCCATATCCATAACCTGCGCCGTAAGCTGGGTAGAGACCGAATCAAAACCGTGCGCGGCGTGGGCTATCGTCTTGAGAGCCAAAAATGAACAGCATGCGCCGTCGTCTGATGGTGCTGTTGGCCGTTATTCTGCTGTTCTGTCAGCTGGTCAGCGTCATCTGGCTCTGGCATGAAAGCCGGGAGCAAATTAGCTTCCTGGTCAGCGAGACGCTTTCCGCCAAAGCGCGCAACCAGCATGTAGAGAAAGAGATCCGAGAGGCGATAGCCTCGTTGCTGGTGCCTTCGCTGGTAATGGTCGGTTTCACGCTGCTGTTCTCCTTCTGGGCCGTCACCTGGATCACCCGTCCCCTCAATCAGCTCCGCGCCAGCCTGGCAAACCGCTCTGCCGACAATCTCACCCCCCTGCCGATGTATTCTGACATGGAAGAGATTGGCGCCGTCACGACCTCTCTGAACCAGCTTCTTGCCCGGCTGGATCAAACCATTAAGCAGGAGCGCCTGTTCACTGCTGATGCCGCACACGAGCTGCGTACGCCTCTGGCAGGCATACGCCTTCACCTTGAGCTGATGGCGCAGTCAGGCTCGCCTCAGGCGACGACGCTGATTGCCCGTATCGACCAGCTGATGCATACCGTTGAGCAACTTCTGATGCTGGCCCGCGCGAGCCAGGCTCTGGCCAGCGGGCATTACGACACGGTGAACTGGCGGGATAACATCTTTGCACCGCTGGCGCTGGAGAATGAAACCAAAGATCACACCCTGATCTGGCCGCTGACGGGCTCCTTGAGCGTCCAGGGCGATGCAACATTATTACGTCTGATGCTGCGCAATTTGCTGGAAAACGCGGTGCGTTACAGCCCGGCGGGGACAACCATTGAAGTCAGAATGCAGGAAGTGGATGATGGCACGCTGGTGAGCGTTTGCGATCAGGGCCCTGGCATTGATGAGGCCCATCGCCAGTCCATTACCGAGCCGTTTCGCCGTATCGATCAACGCTACGGTGGCAGTGGGCTGGGGTTAAGCATCGTGCAACGTATCGTGCAGCTCCACCGCGGCAAACTGACGCTGGAAAACCGTCCCGAAGGTGGGCTGACGGTCGGCTGCTGGATACCGACAAAATTGAACTAAAAAAAAGCCCCCTTCATAAGGGGGCCATTGACGGTCTTAACGCTTGTAGATGAATTCGACGCCTTCTTCGTCGTCTTCGTCCCAGTCGTCATCCCAGTCTTCATCGTCTTCTTCAACCACCTGCTCTTCAAGCTGCTGACGGTGGTAGTCATCCCACATGAATTCGACTTTTTCAGGCTGCTTCGCTTCTTCTGCCTGAGTCACCGGGTTCTCGATGATAAAGGTCATCACGTCCCAGCACAGATCTTTCACGCCCATCTGGCTTGCAGCGGAGATGAGATAGTATTTATCTTCCCATCCCATCGCTTCGGCGATAGCTTTCGCTTTGGCTTCGGCTTCTGCTTTGTCCATCAGGTCGATCTTGTTGAAGACCAGCCAGCGTGGCTTCTCAGCCAGCTTCTCGCTGTATTTTTCCAGCTCGCCAACAATGATGCGGGCGTTTTCCACCGGATCGGAACCGTCGATTGGATCGATATCGATGAGGTGCAGCAGAACGCGACAGCGCTCAAGGTGTTTCAGGAAGCGAATCCCCAAACCAGCCCCTTCTGCAGCGCCTTCGATCAGGCCCGGGATATCCGCAACAACGAAGCTCTTCTCGGTATCCATACGCACCACGCCCAGGCTTGGTACCAGGGTGGTAAACGGATAGTCAGCCACTTTCGGCTTGGCCGCAGAGACCGCACGGATGAAGGTGGATTTACCGGCATTTGGCATCCCCAGCATCCCGACGTCTGCCAGCAGCATCAGCTCAAGCTGCAGATCGCGCTTGTCACCCGGTGTACCCATCGTTTTTTGACGCGGGGAACGGTTGACGGAGGATTTGAAGCGGGTGTTGCCCAGACCGTGCCAGCCGCCTTTTGCCACCATCAGGCGCTGACCGTGTTTGGTCATATCACCCATGGTTTCACCCGTACCCTGGTCGATAACGCGCGTCCCGACTGGCACTTTCACGCTGACATCTTTGCCGCGCTTACCGGTACAGTCACGGCTCTGGCCGTTCTGGCCACGCTCTGCGCGGAAAGCTTTTTCGAAACGGTAGTCGATCAGGGTGTTAAGGTTTTCGTCGGCTTCAAGCCATACGTCACCGCCGTCACCGCCGTCGCCGCCATCAGGGCCGCCACGCGGAATGTATTTTTCACGGCGGAAGCTTACGCAACCATTACCGCCATCACCTGCCACGACCAGGATCGTTGCTTCATCAACAAACTTCATTTTACTCTCCATAAATCATTCGCCTGAGCGGGGGACAACTACAACCGCTTCACTTTTGCGCCAACGTCCCCAAAGACGATGACCAATGGCGGAATACATCGCGCCCGCAACCACGACAAACGCACCGAGATAAGCCAACAGGTTTAACATCGGTTTGACGAAGAAATCGGGCCAGGCCATTGATAATAAATCTGAAAATAACAGCGTAAACAGCGGGGTAAGCGTAATCAGTGCGCTCACCTGTGCTGCCTGCCAGCGCGCCATCGCTTCTGCCAGCGCGCCATAACCTACTAACGTGTTCAGACCACAAAAGATCAGACACGCCAACTGCCAGTCGCTTAACTGGGTAATAACTCCCGGTTTCGCCAGCGGCAGCAGTGCAATAGTACATAAAGTGTACAGCAAAAACAGGATCTGCTGTGACGCCAGACGGCGTAATAACACCTTTTGCGCGACGCCGTAACTCACCCACACCGCCGCGGCACCCACGCCGAAAATCACACCCCAGGTGTAATCCGTCAGCCGGGTAAAGATCTCTATCAGGCTGGTATTGAAGAACAACACCAGACCGCAGAGCAGCATTATTGCCCCAATCACCTGCGTGCCGCGCATTTTCTCTTTGAGAATAACGACACTGGCGATCATCATGCCAACCGGTGACAGCTGGCCAATAACTTGCGAGGCGGTAGGGCTAAGATACTGCAGGGAAGAGCTGAACAAGATGAAGTTACCGAACAGACCGCCTGTCGCAATCGCCAGCACAATAAGCCAGCGCGGCTTGCGGAAGATGCGCATCGGCGGCAGCTTACCCTTGATTGCCAGGATAGCCCCCAGACCAATACCGGCCATCAGAAAGCGGTAGAACACCACCGTGGGTGGCTCCATCACTTCCAGCACCTGCTTCATTGCAATGGGCAATGCTCCCCAGCACATCGCTGTGATAAGTGCCAGGAGAATACCAATGCCGGCCTGCTGCTTCATGCCCGTTTTCCCTACAGAAAAAATTACCGGGTTTCCAATGTAAAAAGCCCCGCAACACGTTGCGGGGCTTTAATCCGTTACCGGACCGAGAAAACCTTACTCAGCAACAATGCTGATGTATTTACGGTTGTTCGGGCCTTTAACTTCAAATTTCACTTTACCGTCTGCTTTAGCAAACAGAGTGTGGTCACGACCGCAACCTACGTTGTTACCAGCGTGGAATTTGGTGCCACGCTGACGAACGATGATGCTACCCGCCAGAACAGTTTCGCCACCGAAACGCTTAACGCCAAGGCGTTTAGCTTCTGAATCGCGACCGTTACGTGTGGAGCCGCCAGCCTTTTTATGTGCCATTTAAATCTCTCCTCAGGTCTTAGGCGCTGATGCCAGTAATTTTCACATCAGTGAACCACTGACGGTGGCCCTGCTGCTTACGGTAGTGTTTACGACGACGAAACTTAACGATTTTAACTTTCTCGCCACGACCATGAGCAACAACTTCAGCTTTGATAACGCCGCCATCAACGAAAGGAACGCCGATTTTGACTTCTTCACCGTTTGCGATCATCAGAACTTCAGCGAACTCAACAGCTTCGCCAGTTGCGATGTCCAGCTTTTCCAGGCGAACGGTCTGACCTTCGCTTACTCGGTGTTGTTTACCACCACTTTGGAAAACCGCGTACATATAAACTCCGCTTCCGCGCACATCCTCGTGTGATTCAGAGTGCGCTATAAATATTCACAATAGGGCGCGAATATTACGCAAAACGCGAGCCTTTGACAAGTGCTACCGTCAATACATGAAGAAAAAAAACACAACACGTACGGTAACGTTTATCTGGGGCGTTTTTTCAGTACAATCAGCGCTACTATTGATAAACCGAACCCTACGTTAACCCATTTGAAATGTGGAAAACAGGACTATAAGCCCGGCTTTTGCGATGAATTTAGAAAAAATCAATGAGTTAACCGCGCAAGATATGGCGGGTGTGAATGCAGCGATCCTGGAACAGCTCGACTCTGACGTTTCCCTAATCAATCAGTTGGGTTACTACATCGTCAGCGGTGGGGGCAAACGCATCCGTCCGATGATCGCAGTACTGGCCGCTCGCGCGGTAGGTTATGAGGGTAATGCGCACGTCACGATCGCGGCGCTGATCGAATTTATCCATACCGCCACGTTGCTGCATGATGACGTTGTGGATGAGTCGGATATGCGTCGTGGTAAAGCCACTGCCAACGCGGCGTTTGGCAATGCTGCCAGCGTGCTGGTAGGTGATTTTATCTATACACGCGCCTTCCAGATGATGACCAGCCTGGGCTCGCTGAAGGTGCTCGAAGTGATGTCCAAAGCGGTGAACGTGATCGCGGAAGGTGAAGTTCTGCAGCTGATGAACGTCAACGACCCGGACATCACCGAAGAGAACTACATGCGGGTGATCTACAGCAAAACGGCGCGTCTGTTTGAGGCGGCGGCCCAGTGCTCCGGCATTCTTGCTGGCTGCAGTGAGGAACAGGAACGTGGCCTGCAGGATTACGGGCGCTATCTCGGCACCGCCTTCCAGCTGATCGACGACCTGCTCGATTACAGCGCCGATGGCGAAACGCTGGGCAAAAATGTCGGTGACGATCTCAATGAGGGCAAACCGACGCTCCCGCTGCTGCATGCCATGCGTAATGGCACTCCTGAACAGGCGAGCCTCATCCGTGAAGCCATCGAGCAAGGAAACGGCCGACATCTTCTGGAACCTGTACTGGAAGCAATGGCGAACTGTGGTTCCCTGGAATGGACGCGTCAGCGTGCCGAGGAAGAAGCCGATAAAGCCATAGCCGCACTTCAGGTCATCCCTGACAGCCCATGGCGAGATGCCCTGATTGGTCTCGCGCATATTGCTGTTCAGCGCGATCGATAACGGCCAGGGGAACTCTCTTTTTTCTGACAAGAGAGTTCCTGTAAGCTCCAAATATTATCCATAACATTGCTAAAGAATCCGCTTACAGGCCGCATGATTAAAGCCCTGGCAAAATCTGAATGTTGCTTCCAGTAACGCGAACTTTTTAGAACCGCTGTTCGAAGAAGGTATAGTAACTACGTCATTTAATGGAAATGACGGGAATGTACCAGAACAGAGGGATCGCTGAATGGATAAGAAGTTTATCGACTGGCACTCGGCCGATATCATTGCCGCGCTGCGTAAAAAGGGAACATCACTGGCGGCGGAATCCCGTCGTAATGGTCTGAGTTCATCCACCCTGGCAAACGCGCTGACGCGCCCCTGGCCGAAGGGAGAACTGATCATTGCCACGGCATTAGGTACCGATCCCTGGGTCATTTGGCCATCACGCTATCATGACCCGATAACCCATGAGTTTGTCGACAGAACGCGCATGATGCGCCAGAGAAGACAACAAAAAGAGCGCCAATAATGACGCTCCTTTAAACGGGATAGCAACCCCCCAGTCGACATGGCAGGGGGCTGCCTTAACGATTACTCGCCTTTCACACGCTCAATATTTGCACCCAGCGCGCGCAGTTTATCTTCGATGCGTTCATAGCCGCGATCGATGTGATAAATACGGTCTACCAGCGTTGTACCTTCCGCAATACAGCCCGCCAGCACCAGGCTCGCAGACGCACGCAGATCCGTTGCCATTACCTGCGCACCGGACAGTTTTTCTACGCCATGGCAGATCACCGTGTTGCTTTCGATCTCCGCATGCCCACCCATACGGATCAGTTCCGGTACGTGCATAAAACGGTTTTCGAAGATGGTTTCGGTAATGAAGCCCGTCCCTTCTGCCACCAGGTTCAGCAGGGTGAACTGCGCCTGCATATCGGTCGGGAATGCCGGGTGCGGAGCAGTACGTACGTTCACGGCCTTAGGACGCTTACCGTGCATATCGAGGCTGATCCAGTCTTCTCCGGTTTCGATATCTGCACCGGCATCACGCAGCTTAGCCAGGACCGCATCCAGCGTATCGGGCTGTGCGTTACGGCAGACGATCTTACCGCCGGAAATAGCCGCGGCCACCAGGAAGGTCCCGGTTTCGATACGGTCGGGCAGAACGCGATACACACCGCCACCCAGGCGTTCAACGCCTTCGATGGTGATACGGTCGGTACCCTGGCCGGTGATCTTCGCCCCAAGCGTATTCAGGAAGTTCGCCGTGTCCACGATCTCCGGCTCGCGCGCGGCGTTCTCGATGATGGTGGTGCCTTCTGCCAGCGTAGCCGCAGACATGATGGTGACAGTGGCGCCAACGCTCACCTTATCCATCACGATATGCGCGCCCTGCAGGCGACCATTAACGGAGGCTTTGACGTAGCCCTCTTCCAGTTTGATTTCAGCGCCCAGCTTCTCGAGGCCAAAAATATGCAGATCGACCGGACGCGCACCAATGGCGCAGCCGCCCGGCAGTGAAACCTGACCCTGACCAAAACGAGCCACCAGCGGACCCAGCGCCCAAATAGAGGCACGCATGGTTTTCACCAGGTCATACGGCGCGGAGAAGTTATTCACGTTGCTGGCGTCGATCCACACGGATCCGTTACGCTCAACCTTGGTACCCAGCTGGCCAAGCAGCTTCATGGTGGTATCAATGTCTTTCAGTTTCGGGACGTTCTGGATCTCTACCGGCTCTTCCGCAAGCAGTGCGGCGAAGAGGATCGGCAGCGCGGCGTTTTTGGCGCCGGAAATTGTGACTTCGCCCTGGAGACGCGTAGGCCCCTGAACACGAAATTTGTCCATGATTTACTCTCTGTATGAATTCAACCGTGCTGCGGGCAAATCACCCTCAGCTCAAAAACCGTTTAGTTTGCGATCGCGTGCCCACTCAGTTGGGGTGAACGCCTTGATCGACAGGGCATGGATGCGATTATCCGCGATATATTCCATCAGCGGCGCATAAACAGCCTGCTGTTTTTTCACGCGGCTCATGCCGTCAAAGATTTCTCCCACAGCAATAACCTGAAAGTGGCTGCCGTCGCCGGAGACGTGGGCTTCCTGGAGGGCAAGTGCGTTCATCAGCACGGTCTGGATTTCATGATTTTCCATGGGATCTATATCATCTGGTAGTGAAAACAAGCCCAACATCTTAGAGCAAAGTGGCGCGGTCTTAAACAAGCAAAAAGCCCCGACGATGAAACAGTCGGGGCTTTTGATAGTAACGTACTGAAAAAATTAACGCGGCAATACGTCTTCCGGCAAATTATAGAGCTGGGCCAGGGTGATAACGTTATCGCTAACGCCCGAGAGCCTCACCTGCTTGCCCTGCCCTTTGCCTGTTGCAACCAGATGAACCAGCAGCGCAACGCCAGCCGTATCCACGCGGGAAATGCCGCCGAGGTCGATACAGGAAACGCCCTGCATGGCTTCATGACGTGCATCCCACAGAGAATTCAGATAATCCTGATCCAGCTCGCCAGTGAGTAATAACGTCTCACCCTCACGGGACCAGCTGAGCTGCGACATCATTTTTTGCTCTCATCCAGGGTAATTTTCTGACGTGAGATGCTGTTCAGCTGTGCAGTCAGGCCATCAATGCCCTTGGTACGCAGCAGGTCGCTCCACTCGTTCTGCTTGGTGGTGATCATGCTGACGCCTTCAGCAATCATGTCGTACGCCTGCCAGTTACCGCTCTGGCTGTTTTTACGCCACTGGAAATCCAGACGCACTGGCGGACGACCATTCGGATCGACGATGGTCACGCGAATAGGCAGGATGGTGGCAGAGCCAAGCGGCTGTTCCGGCGCAATCTGGTAGGTCTGACCGTGGTACATCGCCAGCGCCTGACCGTAGGCCTGCTTCAGGTACTCACGGAACGCAGCAAAGTAGGCTTCACGCTGCGCGGGTGATGCGTCTTTATAGTAACGTCCCAGCACCAGTGCCCCGGCATATTTTACCTGAACATAGGGCAGCAGCTCCTGATCAACGATATCGCGCAGGTAGTCGGGATTGGAACGAATTTTCGGCTGCTCGTTTTTAAGGCGATCGAAGGTTTTCTTAGCCGCCTCATTCATCTGTTGATAGGGATTGCTCTGATCGGCTGCGTTAGCGGCAGTCAAAGGGGCAATCATCAGCATGGCAACCATTAACAGTCGTTTAATCATGAATTACTTCTCCTGAGATGAATTCGTCGTGCCAACAGGCGGCGTAATGTCACTCTGCGCAGGTGTCTGAGCAGCTTGATTCTCGTCACCCCCTTTACTGTTGTAAAGGAACTGACCAATCATGTCTTCCAGCACCATGGCTGACTTCGTATCCTGAATCACGCCACCGTCTTTAAGGATAGTCGTTCCCAGTTCCGGGTCTTCAAAACCGACGTTCAGCGCCAGGTATTGTTCCCCTAACAGGCCAGAAGTGCGGATAGACAACGAGCTGGTATCCGGGATGTGGTTGTAGCGCTCTTCAATATCCAGCGCAACGCGCGGCAGATAGGTTTTCTCGTCGAGGGTGATATCGGCAACACGCCCTACCACTACCCCGCCAATACGCACCGGAGAACGGCTTTTCAGGCCGCCAATATTATCGAAGGTGGCATAAATACGGTATGTCGGCTCGGTGCGGATTGTGGTGACATCCGCCACTTTGAAGCTCAAAAACAGTGCGGCCAGCAGCGCCAGCAAAACAAATATACCTACCCAAATTTCTACTTTTTTCGTTTGCATGAACTCATTTCCCAAACATCAGTGCGGTGAGCACAAAATCCAGAGCCAGTATGGCCAGCGACGAATGAACAACAGTGCGGGTGGTGGCCCGGCTGATACCGGCAGACGTCGGGATGGCATCGTAGCCATTGAACAGCGCTATCCAGGTGATCGTCACGGCAAATACCGCGCTTTTTATCAGGCAGTTAACCAGGTCCAGACGCCAGTCAACCGCACTTTGCATCGCTGACCAGAAGAAACCGGCATCGATCCCTTTCCATTGCACACCAACCATCGAACCGCCCCAGATCCCGACGGCAACAAAGAGGATAGTCAGCAATGGCAGAGAGATCATGCCCGCCCAGAAACGCGGCGAGATCACCCGACGCAGCGGATCCACGGCCATCATCTCCATACTGGAGAGCTGCTCGGTGGCGCGCATCAGGCCGATTTCCGCCGTCAGCGCCGAACCGGCACGCCCTGCGAACAGCAGCGCAGCAACCACCGGCCCCAGCTCACGCAGCAGGGAGAGCGCCACCAGCATACCGAGGCTGGTCTCCGCGCTATAGGTGGTGAGGACAAGATACCCTTGCAGCCCCAGCACCATCCCGATGAAGACGCCGGAAACGATGATAATGAGCATCGACAGCACGCCGACATTATATAGCTGGCGAACCAGCAGAGGGGCATGTTTGCGGAATTCCGGTTTCCCGACCAGCGCATTGAATAACATCAACCCGGCACGCCCGAACGTCCTGATGGTTTTTATGCCACGGTGTCCGAGAGCGGCCAACGCATTTAACAGCATGAGTGGCTTAACTCCCTATTCCCAATAAATCTTTATGATAATCGCCGGCCGGATAACGGAACGGCACGGGGCCATCGGCAATGCCGTCGAGGAACTGACGGACACGCGCATCGCTGTTGCTCTGCAAGGATTGTGCGCTACCGTGCGCCACAATTTTTTTATCCGCCACGATATAGGCGTAATCGGCAATGCTCAGCACTTCGGGTACGTCGTGAGTCACCACGATACAGGTCACACCCAGCGCGCTGTTCAATTCAGAGATCAGTTTGACCAGCACACCCATAGTGATGGGATCCTGACCGACGAACGGCTCATCGAACATGATCAGATCCGGTTCCAGCGCGATCGCACGCGCCAGCGCCGCACGGCGGGCCATACCGCCAGAGAGTTCGGAAGGCATCAGTTTGGCTGCGCCACGCAGGCCGACGGCTTCGAGCTTCATCATGACCGTGCTTTTCAACAGTTCTGGCGGCAGATGAGTATGCTCGCGCAGCGGATAAGCGACATTATCAAAGACGTTCATGTCAGTAAAAAGTGCCCCGGACTGAAAAAGCATGCTCATGCGTTTACGTACGGTATAGAGGCGCGAGCGGGACATCGCCGGGATATTTTCGCCGTCAAAGAGGATCTCGCCCTGGCTCGGCGGGATCTGCCCACCAATCAGACGCAGTAACGTCGTTTTACCAATGCCGGAAGGCCCCATGATGGCGGTAATTTTACCGCGAGGCACGGTGAGAGAGATGTTGTCAAAAATGACCCGGCTACTGCGCGTGAAGCTGACGCCGCGGACATCGACTATATTCGCCCCATTCAGGCTCATGTACATTTCCTTTCTGTTGCCGGTTCAGGATCGGCTTGATGCCTGATTTTGGCGCAAAACCAACATTTTTACAGAATATTATCTCTGCGACTAAGCGAAAGCTGGCATTTGTTTTACTTTTACAACGCATAAAGTCAAAATTAGGAACACGTTACGTCTACAGACAGTATGCAGCGGCAGAGATTTTTTCTCGGTGGACCGGCGAGTATACCTGAAGAAAGGACTTTTGATGCTTCTTGCAACGGCACTGTTAATAATTGGTTTACTTTTGGTGGTCTACAGTGCCGACCGTCTGGTGTTTTCCGCATCAATTCTGTGTCGTTTATTTGGCGTTCCCCCCCTGATTATTGGGATGACGGTGGTCAGCGTTGGCACCTCTCTGCCAGAGATCATCGTCTCTGTCGCCGCCTCGATGCACGATCAGGTCGATCTCGCCGTGGGCACGGCCATTGGCTCCAACATCGTTAATATCCTGCTCATCCTGGGGCTTGCCGCGCTGCTGCATCCATTTCGCGTGCATTCTGATGTTCTGCGGCGCGAATTGCCGCTAATGTTAATTGTCAGTTTGCTGGCCGGTTATGTGTTATATGACGGGCAGTTAACCCTCAGCGATGGCATTTTCTTACTGGCGCTGGCGGTCATCTGGTTGTTTTACATTGTTAAGCTGGCCCGGGCGGCAGAAAAGCAGGGCAATGACTCCCTGACCCGCGAGCAGGTAGCAGAGCTACCGCGTGAGGGGAACTTACCCGTTGCGCTACTCTGGCTGGGTGTGGCGCTTATTATCATGCCAATGGCGACGCAGATGATCGTGGATAACGCCACGGTGCTGGCCAATTACTTCGCCATGAGCGAGCTCACCATTGGCCTGACGGTGATTGCCATTGGCACCAGTCTGCCTGAGCTGGCCACGGCGATTGCCGGTGCGCGTAAAGGCGAAGATGACATGGCGATTGGCAATATTATCGGTTCCAATATTTTCAATATTGCTATCGTGCTGGGCCTGCCGGCCCTAATCGCCCCTGGCGCGTTTAATCCGCTCGCGTTCAGCCGCGATTATGGCGTGATGGTGTTAGTCAGCGCCATCTTCGCCCTGCTCTGCTGGCGGCGTAAAAGGCAGATTGGTCAGGGCGTTGGTGCGCTGCTGACGGTGGGATTTGTCGTATGGATGGCGATGCTGTACTGGCTCTCGCCGCTTCTCTCTGGGTAAACGGAAACGCATTATGTCGCAAATAGAATTGCAGCCGGGTTTTGACTTTCAGAAAGCAGGAAAAGAAGTTCTGGAGATAGAACGTGAAGGTCTGGCGCAGTTAGATCAATACATTAATCAGGATTTTAGCCTCGCGTGTGAGAAAATTTTCCACTGCACCGGCAAAGTCGTGGTGATGGGAATGGGTAAATCCGGCCACATTGGCCGTAAAATGGCGGCCACCTTCGCCAGTACCGGCACCACTGCTTTTTTCGTTCATCCCGGAGAAGCAGCGCACGGTGACCTGGGAATGGTGTCGGCACAGGATATTGTCATCGCCTTATCGAATTCTGGCGAATCGAATGAAATCCTGGCGCTGATCCCGGTATTGAAGCGGCTTCACGTTCCCCTCATCTGTATTACCAGCCGCCCTGAGAGTAGCATGGCGCGCGCCGCGGATATCCATCTGTGCGTCAAAGTGCCAAAAGAGGCGTGCCCGTTGGGTCTGGCCCCGACTTCCAGTACCACCGCTGCGCTGGTGATGGGTGATGCGCTGGCTGTCGCCCTGCTCGAAGCCCGCGGTTTTACCGCCGAAGACTTCGCCCTTTCCCATCCGGGTGGTGCGCTGGGACGTAAATTGCTGCTGCGGGCGAATGACATCATGCACACCGGGGATGAAATTCCGCACGTCAGCAAAGACGCCTCTTTGCGCGATGCGCTGCTGGAGATTACCCGTAAAAATCTCGGCATGACTGTCATCTGCAACGACCAGATGACGATCGAAGGAATCTTTACCGACGGCGACCTACGCCGCGTCTTTGATATGGGAGTCGATGTCCGTAAGTTGGGTATCGCCGATGTGATGACGGCCGGAGGGATCCGGGTGCGTCCCGGTACACTGGCTGTCGAAGTGTTAAACCTGATGCAGTCCCGCCATATCACCTCCGTTATGGTTGCCGATGGCGACCAGTTGCTGGGTGTGATACATATGCATGATCTGCTGCGCGCAGGCGTAGTGTAATGAAGGATAAGACAATGAGTAATACGGGTGCATCCCTTGCAACCTGTTATGGCCCGGTCAGTGCGCAGATGATGTCGCAGGCCGAAAACATTCGCCTGCTGATCCTGGATGTGGATGGCGTGCTCTCTGATGGCCTGATTTATATGGGCAACAATGGTGAAGAGCTGAAGGCCTTTAATGTCCGTGATGGCTATGGCATTCGCTGTGCGCTCACTTCTGGCATAGAAGTTGCCATTATCACCGGGCGTAAGGCTAAACTAGTAGAAGATCGCTGCGAAACGCTGGGCATCACCCATCTCTATCAGGGACAATCCGATAAGATGGTCGCTTTCAGGGACTTACTTGGTAAACTTGCCATCGCCCCGGAAAATGTCGCCTATGTCGGAGATGATCTCATTGACTGGCCAGTGATGGCGGAAGTGGGCCTGAGCGTCGCCGTGGCCGATGCCCATCCACTTTTGATCCCGCGCGCTGACTACGTCACCCGTATCAACGGTGGCCGCGGCGCAGTGAGAGAAGTCTGCGACCTGCTGCTGCTGGCGCAAGGTAAGCTTGATGAGGCCAAAGGGCAATCGATATGAGTAAAACCAGACGTTGGGTTATTATTCTGCTTTCGCTGGTAGCACTGGTACTGATTGGCGTGAATCTCGCTGACAAGGACGACGAACAAGCGCCGACGGTCAATACTAACGATCCAACATACAAAAGCGATCACAGCGATACCGTGGTGTACAGCCCGGAAGGGGCGCTGAATTACCGCCTTATCGCTCAACATGTTGAGTATTTTTCCGAACAGGGCGTCTCATGGTTTACCCAACCGGTGATGACCACGTTTGATACCAATAAAGTTCCAACATGGTCGATTAAATCAGACCGGGCAAAACTGACGAATGACCGTATGCTTTATCTGTATGGTCATGTTGAGGTGAATGCGCTGACCGCAGACGCACAGCTGCGCAAAATCACAACCGATAACGCACAGATTAACCTTGTGACTCAGGATGTAACGTCGCAGGATCTGGTTACGTTATACGGCACCACATTTAATTCCAGCGGTCTGAGAATGCGCGGGAACTTACGCAGCAAGAACGCAGAGCTGATTGAAAAGGTTAGAACCTCCTATGAAATTCCAAGCAAACAAACTCAGCCTTAATGTTGTTATTGCCAGCGCGCTGCTGGCCGTCAGCGTGCCTGCGCTTGCTGTGACGGGTGATACCGAGCAGCCGATTCATATCGAATCCGATACGCAGTCGCTCGATATGCAGGGCAATGTAGTGACCTTTACCGGCAATGTTGTGGTGACTCAGGGCACTATCAAAATCAACGCCGATAAGGTGGTGGTAACACGTCCTGGCGGGGAAGACGGTAAAGAGATTATCGATGGCTACGGCAACCCGGCCACCTTCTACCAGATGCAGGACAACGGCAAGCCGGTGAAAGGCCACGCTTCCCAGATGCACTACGAGCTGGCGAAAGACTTTGTGGTGCTGACCGGGAATGCGTACCTGGAGCAGCTCGACAGCAACATCAAGGGCGACAAGATCACCTATCTGGTGAAAGAACAAAAAATGCAGGCCTTCAGTGAAAAAGGCAAACGCGTGACGACCGTCCTGGTCCCATCGCAGCTGCAGGACAAAAACAGCACTCAGGCTCCGGCACAGAACCCTCAGGCCCCGGCACAGAAAAAGAGTAACTAATTCGTTATGGCAACATTAACTGCAAAGAATCTCGCCAAAGCCTACAAGGGCCGTCGCGTAGTGGAAGATGTCAGTTTGACCGTCAACTCCGGCGAAATTGTCGGCCTGTTGGGTCCTAACGGTGCAGGTAAAACCACCACCTTTTATATGGTGGTAGGGATTGTGCCGCGTGATGCGGGTAACATCATTATTGATGACGAAGACATCAGCCTGCTGCCCCTCCACGCGCGTGCGCGTCGCGGTATCGGCTACCTGCCGCAGGAAGCCTCGATCTTCCGTCGTCTGAGCGTCTTCGACAACCTGATGGCGGTACTGCAGATTCGTGACGATTTGACCTCTGAGCAGCGTCAGGATCGCGCCAACGAGCTGATGGAAGAGTTCCATATCGAACATCTGCGCGACAGCATGGGCCAGGCGCTCTCCGGTGGTGAACGCCGCCGTGTGGAAATTGCCCGCGCGCTGGCCGCTAACCCAAAATTCATTCTGCTCGATGAGCCTTTTGCGGGCGTTGACCCGATTTCGGTTATCGACATTAAACGGATTATTGAGCATCTGCGCGACAGTGGTCTGGGCGTACTGATCACCGACCACAACGTTCGTGAGACGCTGGCAGTCTGTGAACGTGCTTACATCGTCAGCCAGGGCCATCTTATCGCCCACGGTACACCGCAGCAGATCCTCGAAGACGATCATGTTAAGCGCGTGTATCTTGGGGAAGACTTCAGACTCTGATAGGGTAGAAGTTCAGTCTCGCCTAAACGGAGAAAAATGCTCTGAACATGAAGCAAGGTTTGCAATTAAGGCTCAGCCAACAGCTGGCAATGACGCCGCAGTTACAACAGGCCATTCGTCTGTTGCAGCTGTCGACGCTAGAACTTCAGCAGGAGCTTCAGCAAGCGCTGGACAGTAATCCCCTGCTTGAGCAAACCGATCTTCACGACGAGGTAGAAACCCAGCAAACGCAGGATAACGAAACGCTCGACAGCGTCGACGCGCTGGAGCAAAAAGAGATGCCTGACGAGCTTCCTCTTGATGCCAGCTGGGATGAGATCTACACCGCCGGTACGCCATCCGGTACGCGCGCCGATTACCAGGATGATGAGTTACCGGTGTATCAGGGCGAAACCACCCAGTCCCTCCAGGATTACCTGATGTGGCAGGTGGAGCTAACACCGTTTTCCGATACCGATCGCGCCATTGCCACCTCCATTGTCGATGCCGTCGATGAGACCGGCTATTTAACCGTGCCGCTGGACGACATTCTGGAAAGCATCGGTGATGATGAGATCGATCTTGAAGAGGTCGAAGCGGTCCTGAAGCGCGTGCAGCGTTTTGATCCGATTGGCGTTGCGGCACGTGATTTACGTGACTGCCTGCTGATTCAGCTTTCGCAGTTCGTCAAAGAGACGCCGTGGCTGGAAGAGGCTCGTCTGATCGTCAGCGAGCATCTGGATCTGCTGGCCAACCACGACTTCCGCTCGTTGATGCGCGTGACGCGATTGAAAGAAGAGATCCTGAAAGAGGCGGTCAATCTTATTCAGTCGTTGGATCCGCGTCCGGGGCAATCCATCCAGACAAGCGAGCCTGAGTACGTTATTCCCGATGTACTGGTACGCAAGCATAACGGCCTGTGGACCGTGGAGCTGAATTCCGACAGCATCCCGCGCCTGCAAATTAATCAGCAATACGCCTCGATGTGCACCAGTTCGCGCAACGACTCGGATAACCAATTTATCCGCAGCAACCTGCAGGAGGCGCGCTGGCTGATCAAAAGCCTCGAGAGCCGCAATGATACGCTGCTACGCGTGAGCCGCTGCATCGTAGAGCAACAGCAGGCCTTCTTTGAACAAGGTGAAGAATTTATGAAACCGATGGTGCTGGCGGATATCGCCCAGGCCGTCGAGATGCATGAATCAACGATTTCCCGCGTGACGACGCAGAAGTATCTGCACAGCCCGCGCGGTATTTTTGAGCTTAAGTATTTTTTCTCCAGCCATGTCAATACCGAAGGCGGTGGCGAAGCTTCTTCTACAGCCATCCGGGCGCTGGTGAAAAAATTGATCGCCGCGGAAAACCCCGCGAAACCACTGAGCGACAGTAAGTTAACCACCATGCTGTCCGATCAAGGTATCATGGTGGCACGCCGTACTGTTGCGAAGTATCGAGAGTCTTTATCCATTCCGCCGTCCAACCAGCGTAAACAACTGGTCTGACACAACCGATAAGGAAGACACTATGCAGCTCAACATCACTGGACACAACGTCGAAATTACTGAGGCCCTGCGCGATTTTGTGAACACTAAGTTCGCCAAGCTTGAGCAGTATTTCGAGAGGATCAACCAGGTCTACATTGTGTTAAAAGTGGAGAAAGTGACGCATATCTCGGATGCGACCTTGCACGTTAACGGAGGCGAAATTCATGCCAGTGCGGAAGGACAAGACATGTACGCGGCTATCGACGGCTTGATTGACAAGCTGGCACGACAGCTAAACAAACATAAAGACAAACTGAAACAACACTAATTGTCCGGGCAGTTAACGGGTGCAGGTTGGCCTGTTGTGAAACACAACGGGCCCTTTGTACAGTTAGCGCTTAGGTGAAATTATGATGAATAACGATTCAACTCTACAACTGAGCAGTGTCCTTAATCAGGAATGTACCCGCAGTGCCGTCCACTGCCAGAGCAAAAAACGTGCGCTGGAGATCATCAGTGAACTGGCTGCAAAACAGCTGAGCCTGCCGCCGCAAGTGGTGTTTGAAGCGATCCTGACCCGTGAAAAAATGGGCAGTACCGGCATCGGCAACGGCATCGCCATTCCCCATGGCAAACTTGAAGAGGATACGCTGCGCGCTGTAGGCGTGTTTGTTCAGCTGGAAACACCTATCGCCTTTGATGCCATTGATAACCAGCCTGTCGATTTGCTGTTTGCCCTGCTGGTGCCAGCCGATCAGACCAAAACACATTTGCACACCCTCTCGCTGGTGGCCAAACGTCTGGCGGATAAAACCATCTGTCGCCGTTTGCGCGCGGCACAGAGCGATGAGGAGCTTTATCAAATCATTACGGAAACGGAAGGCAGTCAGGATGATGCGTAATCGGGTGATGGCTTTGACATCTGTAGTCCTGAGGAGAAACGGTACATGGTGCTGATGATCGTCAGCGGTCGTTCGGGATCCGGCAAATCGGTTGCCCTGCGTGCGCTGGAAGATATGGGCTTTTACTGCGTGGATAACCTGCCGGTGGTGCTGCTGCCTGAGCTGGCGAGATCGCTGGCGGATCGACAGATCTCCGCCGCGGTCAGCATCGACGTGCGTAACATGCCTGAATCGCCGGAGATCTTTGAGCAGGCGATGAGCAATTTGCCAGAGGCGTTTTCACCTCAGTTGCTGTTCCTTGATGCCGATCGCAATACACTGATCCGTCGCTATAGTGATACCCGCCGTCTGCATCCGCTCTCCAGCAAAAATCTGTCGCTGGAAAGTGCCATCGACCAGGAAAGCGATCTGCTGGAGCCGCTGCGCTCTCGTGCCGATCTGATCGTTGATACCTCTGAAATGTCCGTGCATGAGCTGGCGGAGATGCTGCGTACCCGTCTGCTGGGCAAACGCGAGCGTGAGCTGACGATGGTGTTTGAATCCTTCGGCTTTAAGCATGGTATTCCTATCGATGCAGACTATGTGTTTGACGTGCGTTTCCTGCCGAACCCGCACTGGGATCCGAAGCTGCGTCCAATGACCGGCCTCGATAAACCTGTTGCCGCGTTCCTTGACAGGCATACGGAAGTCCACAACTTTATCTATCAGACGCGCAGCTACCTTGAACTCTGGTTGCCGATGCTGGAAACAAACAATCGCAGCTATTTGACGGTGGCGATTGGCTGTACCGGGGGCAAACACCGTTCGGTCTATATTGCTGAGCAACTGGCTGACTATTTCCGCTCGCGCGGCAAAAATGTGCAGTCCCGTCATCGTACGCTGGAAAAACGTAAAACATGACCGTAAAGCAGACCGTTGAGATCACCAATAAGCTGGGCATGCATGCACGCCCGGCGATGAAGTTATTTGAACTGATGCAGGGGTTTGACGCGGAAGTTCTGCTGCGTAATGACGAAGGCACTGAAGCCGAAGCCAATAGCGTGATTGCGCTGCTGATGCTGGACTCCGCCAAGGGCCGACAGATCGAAATCGAAGCGACCGGCCCACAGGAAGTCGAGGCGCTGGCGGCGGTGATTGCATTGTTCAACGCCGGGTTTGATGAAGATTAATGCAGCTTATGGGCCTGCATAAACCATTCCCCGCCCAGTTGACGCATCTGGCGCAGGATCCACGCCTGACGGCTGCGAACATAGCCTGAAGGCGCACTGGCCTTAAAGCGAATGGGGTTCGGTAACACGGCGGCCAGCAGCGCGGCCTCTGATGCTGACAGTCGGCTCGCAGGTTTATGGAAATAGCGCTGGGCAGCGGCTTCAACACCAAACACCCCTTCGCCAAACTCTGCGATATTCAGGTACACCGTCAGGATGCGTTTTTTACTCCACACCGTTTCGATCCCCAGCGTCAGCCCGGCTTCAAACCCTTTTCTCATCCAGCTACGTCCGTCCCACAAAAACAGGTTTTTCGCCGTCTGCTGAGAAAGCGTCGATGCGCCGCGAATACGGCTCTCATTGCGCTCGTTATGCGCTAACGCCTTCTCTATCGCCCCAACGTCGAATCCCCAGTGGTCCGGGAATTTCTGATCTTCAGCAGCAATAACGGCCAGTCCCATCCACGGCGAGATCTCATCCATGCTCACCCAGTCAGAGTGGGCAACGTAGCTGAAATCCCCTCGCAGCCAGCTCCCCAGCTGACGTTCAATCATCACTGCGGAAAACGGCACCGGCACGAAGCTGAACAGGGTGATACCGCCGCCCCAGAAGACCGCCAGCACCAGCAGAACGCGGATGACGATCCGTCTTACCCAGCCACATCGGGGACGCTTCAATCTCATTCAGCCAGCACCAGCACACGGGTAACCAGCTTCTCGATACCGGTCGCGGCTTCCGCAATGTTCTGCGCCAGCATGTACGCAGGGGTAGTCACGATCCTGTTATCTTCGTCGACCACGATATCGTCCACCGGGCAAGGGATGTGCTCGCCGCCCATATCCTCAATGGCCTCGGCAGTATCAATGTCAGTGCCGATGGTCAGACGCAGCGGGATATCGAAGATGGCGGGCAGCATAGCCGGAGCGATACAGATAAAGCCCAAGGGTTTACCGGCCTCATGCATCTGCAGCGCCAGGGTTTTTAAATCGCTCTCTACCTGGCAGGCGCTGCCTTCATGGGCAAAATTGCTCAGGTTTTTTGCGGCACCAAAACCGCCCGGTACAATCAGCGCATCCAGTTCGGCGGCACGCGCTTCACTGAGTGGGCGGATCTGGCCGCGTGCAATTCGCGCCGCCTCAATCAGGACATTTCGGCTTTCCGCCAGCGGCTCACCGGTAAGGTGATTAATGACATCAGACTGGGCTTTGTCCGGGGCGAAACAGACCGCTTCTGCGCCGTTGCGCGTCAGCGCCAGCAGCGTCAGAACCGCTTCATGAATTTCAGAACCATCGTAAACCCCGCAACCGCTCAGTACCACGCCAACCTTTTTCATCCTGCGATCCCTCTCGAAAAATGTTACATGCACATTAAAAATTCTGATTAAAATGGTGTGCTTCACACATTTAACTGATTCATGTAACAAAGTATTTAAGTTTTGCTATCTTAACTGCGTGCGGCCTAAATTTTCCGGCTACGCCATTATCTTAAAAAAACATCTTCAGGCGCAGCCACGATTTCCCTGGTGTTGGCGCAGTATTCGCGCACCCCGGTTTAGCCGGGGTCATTTTTTTCTGCTTTCCACCCAGGCTTTCAGAACGGCCACATCGTTTTGCCACTCCTGCTTCATCTCTTCAACCCATTCACCCACGTTATCTTCCCACGCTGGTAAATCCGGGGACTGGATCTGCTGACCAAGCTGCTGCAGATGACGCAAACCGACCGAGCCGGCCGCACCTTTGATCTTATGGCCCTCTTCTACGATACCTTTCCGATCCCGCGCCGTCAGGTTGGACTCCAGCACGTTCAGATAACCCGGCATCATCTTTTCGAAAATGGCCAGGCCGTCGGTAATCAACTTCGGCCCCACCAGATCGATGTACTGCTCAAGCATGTCGATATCCAGCAAAGACTGCGCTTTTTCCGTATCTACCGTCGTCATGGTGCTCTCCTCTTCGTCACAGGTGTCCCAGTACTTCTTAATCATGGCGGTTAAGGCCGGCACCGCCAGCGGTTTGCTCAGTACATCGTCCATACCGGCATCCAGATACTCTTTCTTGTCTTTCAGCACGTTGGCGGTGAGTGCCACCAGCGGCGGCAGTTCATCACTGGCATAACGGCTGGTGAGTTCACGCGAGATGTCCAGGCCGGTCATGTCCGGGAGCTGGATATCCAGCAGCACCAGGTCGTATTCTCCTGGGGTGAACATCTCCAGCGCAGCCTTGCCGGTCATGGCGACATCCACGCTGCTGCCGAGTTTCTCCAGCACCGACCGCGCCACAATCACGTTCAGCTCAATATCTTCCACCAGCAGCACATGCAGGGCAGGCAGCGGCATCGCGTCGTGGTCGAAGGTGTCTTCGACCTCCTCCGCAACCGCCGGGGCACGAACGCTCAGTTTAAAGACGGAGCCGTGACCTGGGTTGCTGCTCACCGTGATGTCGCCCCCCATGCTCTTCGCCAGGCGGCGCGATACCGCCAGGCCAATACCGGTTCCGGTGGCGGGCTTGCCGCCGTGGCTATCTTTAACCTGATAATACATGGCGAAGATTTTGTCCTGCTCCTCCTGCGGGATACCGATACCGGAATCCTCTACCTCGAAGTGCAGCATCTCGCCCTCGCCGTAACGCACGCGAACCGCAACCTGGCCGCTCTGGGTGAACTTGACCGCGTTGCTGATCAAGTTCCACAGGATCTGACGCAGGCGTGTGCCGTCAGTCACCACCTTATGCGGCAGTGGCAGCGTTGGCTGCATCACAAAGCGTAGCCCTTTCTGCTGGGCCTGCAGGCCGGAGAGGTTCTCCAGATCGGCAAGGAAACCGGTGAAGTCCACCGGCTGGTTATCCAGCTGAACCTTACGTCGTTCCATCTTATCCATATCAATAATATCGTTGAAGATATTGCCGAGCGTGACCGCTGAAACATGGATCGTTTTCAGATATTTCTCCTGCTCGGTCGTGAGTTCGGTATCGAGCAGAATGCGGCTTAGCCCCACGATGCCGTTGAGCGGGGTACGCAGCTCATGGCTGATGGTAGAGATAAAGGTGGTTTTATCGCGGCTGGCGCGCTCCAGGGCATCCTGATAGCGCTTACGCTCGGTAATATCACGCCCGAAGCCCATCAGCCCGTGGCGTTTACCGACGCGATCGTAGTAAGGCACTTTGCGGATTTCGAAGCAGGCTTTGCGCCCGTCCGGGTAGTCGAGCCACTGTTCGTAGGTCAGTGAGACGTTATGCCGGAAGACCTTCTCGTCAGTTTCGATAACTTTGGCTGCCGCCTCGGGTGAATAGACATCCTGCGGGCGCAGGCTGACGAGCTGCTTTTCGCTCTTGCCGGTCAGTAGCTCCATCGCCCGGTTACAGCCGGAGAACTCTTTGTCTTCATTGCGGTAGAAGACCAGATCCGGGGAGGCATCGAGGAAAGAGCGCAGGAACGACGATTGCTGCTCGAGCTGAATTTGCGTCTGCTCGCGCTCTTTCATTTCAATTTTCAGCTGTTCCAGCGTGGTCTGGCGCTCGGCCTCGGCTTTTTCACGATCTGAAATCTCCTGGTTCAGCTGAGCAATGTTGTCTTTTAACTGCACGTTGAGCTTCAGGTCGCGCTCGCGCATCTCTTCCAGCTTTTCCACCAGCCGGGTCAGCCGCTGGCGCGACTCTTCCAGCTGTTCAACCACGACGGAGAGGAAATAGACCGCCCAGGGGGTGATCAACAGGCCAAAGAAAATCGACCGAATAAGGTCAATGCTCTCAACCTGACCGTGCAGCACCATGGTAATAGCCATCTGCACCACAATCGCCAGAACCACCAGCGCCAACGCCAGCAACAGGGAGAAGCGTACCAGGCCGAGCTTCATCATCAGATCGACATAATATTGCGCCAGTAACCGAATTTGCTTCATAGGGGATCTCTTCACGACGTCATCGCACAATAATACTCAAATTTCAGGCAAGACGTTGAAGGTTGTGCAAAAAAGTGAGGGGTAAAACAGAGGATACACCTCACCTCCCAAAGAGGGAGATGAGGTGTCAGGGGTCAGGAGCGCTTCAGGAGCATCCAGAGGCTGATCAGGAAGAAGGAGGCGCTCGGCAGCAACGCACCAATAACTGGCGGGATACCGTAAACCAGAGTCAGCGGACCGAAGATCTGATCGAGAACGTAGAAGACAAAGCCGAAGCTGATACCGGTTACGACACGTACCCCCATGGGAACGCTACGCAGTGGGCCGAAGATAAATGACAGCGCCATCAGCATCATGACCGCCACGGAGAGCGGCTGAAAGATCTTGCTCCACATATTGAGCTGGTAACGTCCGGCGTCCTGGCCGCTCGACTTCAGGTACTTCACGTAGTTGTGCAGGCCGCTGATGGAGAGCGCATCAGGATCCAGCGCCACCACACCGAGCTTATCGGGGGTCAGGTTGGTTTTCCAGGTGCCAGTGACCGTCTGCGAACCGGTGATCTGTTTCGGATCCTGCAGGTTGGACTCGTCCACCTGAGACAGACGCCAGACTTTTTTCTCGGTATCGAAGGTGGCCGACGTGGCATAACGTACCGCCTGCAGACGACGCTGATCGTTAAAGCTGTAGATACTCACGCCACCGAGCGTGTTATCGCCCGTCACACGTTCGATATAGACAAAGTTAGTGCCATCTTTCGCCCACAGACCCTGCTGGGTCGAGAGCAGCGAGCCGCCATACATCATCTGTGCGCGGTAGTTACGCGCCATCTGCTCGCCCTGCGGTGCAATCCACTCGCCCATTGCCATGGTCAGAAATACCAGCGGGATCGCCGTTTTCATCACCGACAGGGCAACCTGCATACGGGTAAAGCCCGACGCCTGCATCACCACCAGCTCACTGCGCTGCGCCAGCATCCCCAGCCCCAGCAGCGCGCCTAACAGTGCCGCCATCGGGAAGAAGATTTGCACATCTTTTGGAATACTGAGCAGGGTATACATGCCCGCGCCCATTGCATCATAGTTCCCCTGCCCGGCCTTTTTCAGCTGGTCGACAAACTTGATGATGCCGGAGAGCGACACCAGCATGAATAACGTCATCATGATGGTGGTAAAAATAGTTTTACCGATATAGCGGTCAAGAACGCCAAACGCCTGCATTACACCGCTCCTTTACGCGTAAACCTGGCTCGTACACGGCGCATCGGCACGGTATCCCACAGGTTGAGGATGACGGCCAACAGCAGGTAGAGTCCGTTAATCACCCAGGTCCAGATAACCGGGTCGATTTTTCCTTTACCGCCATTCGATTTGATCGAGGTCTGCAGCAGGAAGAACACCAGATAAAGCAGCATCGCGGGCAGCATAGAGAGCACCCGGCCCTGACGTGGGTTTACCACGCTGAGCGGCACGACCATCAACGCCATCATAAATACGGTGAATACCAGCGTGATTCGCCAGTGCAGCTCCGCACGGGCGCGATTGGTATCGGTATTAAGCAGCGTACGCATGCTCATCTGCTCAGTATCGGTAGGATCCAGCGCCACCGTTTGATGACCAATAATCGCCTGATAGTTCTGGAAGTCGGTAATGCGGAAATCACGCAGCAACGCTGTGCCTTCGAAGCGGGTGCCTTTGTTCAGGGTCACGATCTGCGAACCGTCTTTACCCTGGGTGAGCTGACCGGAATCGGCCACGACCACGGATGGGCGGGCATTACCTTTGGGGCGGAGTTGCGCGAGGAAGACGTCGTTAAAGCGGCTGCCATCCACGCTTTCAATAAACAGCACGGAGTTACCGTCGGTCGCCTGCTGGAACTGCCCCTGCGCCAGTGCGGCCATGCCGGGGTTCGCTTTCGCTTCAGCCAGCACCTCATCCTGATGACGCGAGGAGACAGGCCCGGCCCACATCACGTTCACCGCGGCCACGATGCCGGTAAACAGCGCCAGAACCATGGCGGCTTTAATCAGTACCGCTTTGCTCAGACCGCATGCATGCATGACGGTGATTTCACTTTCGGTATAAAGCTTACCGAGCGTCATCAGCAGTCCGAGGAAAAGGCTTAATGGCAGGATAAGCTGCGCCATTTCAGGCACGCCTAACCCGAGCAGAGAAAGCACCAGATTTGTGGGAATTTCGCCGTCGACAGCCGCGCCGAGGATCCTCACCAGTTTCTGACAGAAAAAGATCAGAAGCAGGATGAAGAGTATCGCCAACTGGCTTTTTAGCGTCTCCCGCACCAGATATCTTATGATTATCACATTAAATACGCCCGTAAAAACCCGTCTCTTTGCAGGAAAATCGCTTGTTTCATGGCTTAAACGTCATTTATTCTCTTGAGTCGTCGAAATCATCGCTAAGATTACAACACCCGGCGGATTCGCGCTTCAGCAGTTGTTATGACGTGTCGAAACCGTAATAACGTAAGATTAACACGAAGTCACCGCAACAGCGGGCATGAGTTACGAAAGGTTTCAATTCTATCCGTAGCTGCCGCTGTTGTCTTTAAGATTCAGGAGCGTAGTTCATGGAGTTCAGTGTAAAAAGCGGTAGCCCGGAAAAACAGCGGAGTGCCTGCATCGTCGTCGGCGTGTTTGAACCCCGCAGACTCTCTCCGATCGCAGAACAACTCGATAAAATCAGCGATGGCTACATCAGCGCCCTGCTGCGCCGTGGCGAGCTGGAGGGCAAACCAGGACAGACGCTGTTGCTGCATCATGTGCCGAACGTATTGTCCGAGCGCATCCTGCTGATTGGCTGTGGCAAAGAGCGCGAGCTGGATGAGCGCCAGTACAAACAGGTTATTCAGAAAACGATTAATACGCTGAATGATACTGGCTCAATGGAGGCCGTGTGCTTCCTGACCGAACTGCACGTCAAAGGCCGCAACACCTACTGGAAAGTGCGTCAGGCCGTTGAAACAGCGAAAGAGACGCTGTACAGCTTCGATCAGCTAAAAACCACCAAAAGCGAACCTCGCCGTCCGCTGCGTAAAATGGTCTTTAACGTACCAACCCGCCGTGAACTGACCAGCGGCGAGCGCGCCATTCAGCATGGTCTGGCGATCGCTGCCGGTATCAAAGCCGCGAAAGACCTCGGCAACATGCCGCCAAACATCTGTAATGCCGGTTATCTCGCCTCCCAGGCGCGCCAGCTGGCGGACTCCTACAGCCAAAACGTCGTCACCCGCGTGATTGGCGAGCAGCAGATGAAAGAACTGGGTATGCACTCCTATCTGGCGGTCGGCAACGGTTCACAAAACGAATCCCTGATGTCAGTCATTGAGTACAAGGGCAACCCGTCTGAAGACGTGCGTCCAATTGTGCTGGTCGGTAAAGGCCTGACTTTCGACTCCGGCGGTATCTCCATCAAACCGGCCGAAGGCATGGATGAGATGAAGTACGACATGTGCGGTGCAGCGGCGGTCTACGGCGTGATGCGCATGGTCGCGGAACTCCAGTTGCCTATCAACGTAATTGGCGTACTGGCAGGCTGTGAAAACATGCCGGGCGGCCGTGCTTATCGCCCTGGCGACGTGCTGACCACCATGTCCGGGCAGACTGTTGAAGTGCTGAACACCGATGCTGAAGGCCGTCTGGTGCTGTGTGACGTGCTGACCTACGTTGAACGCTTCGAGCCAGAAGCGGTTATCGACGTGGCCACCCTGACTGGTGCCTGCGTGATTGCGCTGGGCCATCACATCACCGGCCTGATGTCGAACCACAATCCATTGGCACATGAGCTGATCGGCGCCTCTGAACAGGCGGGCGACCGTGCCTGGCGTCTGCCAATGGCCGATGAGTACCAGGAGCAACTGGAGTCCAACTTTGCGGATATGGCTAACATCGGTGGGCGTCCTGGCGGTGCAATTACTGCAGCCTGCTTCCTGGCGCGCTTTACCCGCAAATACAACTGGGCGCACCTGGATATCGCCGGTACGGCATGGCGTTCCGGTAAAGCCAAAGGCGCCACTGGCCGCCCTGTGGCCCTGCTCTCGCAGTTCCTGCTCAATCGTGCCGGGTTTAACGGCGAAGAGTAATGTAAAACGCCGGGGGGCGGCTTCGCCTTACCCGGCCTGCAAACGGCATTTAACCGTAGGCCGGGTACGCGCAGCGCCACCCGGCTTTGCATTTAAATCCACCACAAGAAGCCCCATATATGAAAAACGCAACGTTCTATCTTCTGGACAATGACACCCAACAGGATGGCTTAAGCGCCGTTGAACAGCTGGTGTGTGAGATTGCCGCAGAACGTTGGCGCGCAGGTCTTCGCGTGCTGATTGCCTGCGAAGATGAGCAGCAGGCCATCCGTCTGGATGAAGCCCTGTGGGCACGACCGTCTGAAAGCTTTGTTCCGCATAATCTTGCGGGAGAAGGACCGCGCGGTGGCGCGCCGGTGGAGATCGCCTGGCCGCAAAAACGCAACAGCAGCCCGCGGGATATTTTAATCAGCCTGCGCATCGGCTTTGCAGATTTTGCCACCGCTTTCACAGAAGTGGTAGACTTTGTCCCTCACGAAGATTCTTTGAAACAACTGGCGCGCGAACGCTATAAAGCGTACCGCCTGGCTGGTTTTAACCTGAATACGGCAACCTGGAAATAATGGAAAAGACATATAACCCACGCGATATCGAACAGCCGCTTTACGAGCACTGGGAACAGCAGGGCTATTTCAAGCCTAACGGCGATGAAAGCAAAGAGTCCTTCTGCATCATGATCCCGCCGCCGAACGTCACCGGCAGTTTGCATATGGGTCATGCCTTCCAGCAGACCATCATGGATACCATGATCCGTTACCAGCGCATGCAGGGTAAAAACACCCTCTGGCAAGCGGGGACGGACCACGCGGGTATTGCGACCCAAATGGTGGTTGAGCGTAAAATTGCCGCTGAAGAAGGTAAAACCCGCCACGACTACGGTCGCGACGCCTTTATCGACAAAATCTGGCAGTGGAAAGCAGAATCCGGCGGCACCATTACCCGTCAGATGCGCCGTCTCGGCAACTCCGTGGACTGGGAGCGCGAGCGCTTCACCATGGACGAAGGCCTTTCTAACGCCGTTAAAGAAGTATTTGTCCGTCTGTATAAAGAAGATCTGATTTACCGTGGCAAGCGCCTGGTAAACTGGGATCCGAAACTGCGCACCGCCATCTCAGACCTGGAAGTGGAAAACCGCGAGTCTAAAGGCTCCATGTGGCATATCCGCTATCCGCTGGCCGACGGCGCGAAAACCGCAGACGGTAAAGATTATCTGGTCGTCGCTACCACGCGTCCAGAAACTCTGCTGGGCGATACCGGCGTGGCCGTGAACCCGGAAGATCCGCGTTATAAAGATCTGATTGGTAAATTCGTGGTGCTGCCGCTGGTTAACCGCCGCATTCCGATTGTGGGCGATGAACACGCCGACATGGAAAAAGGCACTGGTTGCGTGAAAATCACCCCCGCGCACGACTTTAACGACTATGAAGTTGGCCGTCGTCACGCCCTGCCGATGATCAACATCCTGACCTTTGATGGCGACATCCGTGAAAGCGCGGAAGTGTACGACACCAAAGGCGAAGAGTCCGACGTTTACTCAAGCGATATCCCGGCTGAGTTCCAGAAGCTGGAACGTTTTGCCGCGCGTAAAGCAGTGGTTGCCGCTGTTGATGCCCTGGGCCTGCTGGAAGAGATCAAACCTCACGATCTGACCGTTCCTTACGGCGACCGTGGCGGCGTGGTGATCGAGCCGATGCTGACCGACCAGTGGTACGTCCGTGCTGACGTGCTGGCGAAACCGGCTGTAGAAGCGGTTGAGAACGGTAGCATTCAGTTCGTGCCAAAGCAGTACGAAAACATGTACTTCTCCTGGATGCGCGATATTCAGGACTGGTGTATCTCCCGTCAGCTGTGGTGGGGTCACCGCATCCCGGCGTGGTACGACAACGACGGCAACGTCTACGTTGGCCGTACTGAAGACGAAGTGCGTCAGGAAAACAACCTGAGCGCTGACGTGGCGCTGCGTCAGGACGAAGACGTGCTGGATACCTGGTTCTCCTCCGCGCTGTGGACTTTCTCCACCCTCGGCTGGCCAGAAAACACCGACGCGCTGCGTCAGTTCCACCCAACCAGCGTAATGGTGTCCGGCTTCGACATTATTTTCTTCTGGATCGCCCGCATGATCATGATGACCATGCACTTCATCAAAGATGAAGATGGCAAGCCGCAGGTTCCGTTCCATACCGTCTACATGACCGGTCTGATCCGCGACGACGAAGGCCAGAAGATGTCCAAGTCCAAGGGCAACGTTATCGACCCGCTGGACATGGTGGACGGTATCTCCCTGGAAGATCTGCTGGAGAAACGTACCGGCAACATGATGCAGCCGCAGCTGGCTGAGAAGATCCGCAAGCGCACCGAGAAGCAGTTCCCGGACGGTATCGAGCCACACGGCACCGACGCCCTGCGTTTCACCCTGGCAGCGCTGGCCTCAACCGGCCGCGACATTAACTGGGACATGAAACGTCTGGAAGGTTATCGCAACTTCTGTAACAAGCTGTGGAACGCCAGCCGCTTTGTGCTGATGAACACCGAAGATCAGGATTGCGGCTTTAACGGCGGCGAAATGACCCTGTCGCTGGCAGACCGCTGGATCCTGGCTGAATTCAACCAGACGACCAAAGCGTTCCGCGAGGCGCTGGATAGCTATCGCTTCGATATCGCGGCAGGCATCCTGTACGAGTTCACCTGGAACCAGTTCTGTGACTGGTACCTGGAGCTGACCAAACCGGTAATGAATGGCGGATCTGAAGCGGAACTGCGCGGTACGCGCAACACCCTGATCACCGTTCTGGAAGGTCTGTTGCGCCTGGCGCACCCGATCATCCCGTTCATCACCGAAACCATCTGGCAGCGCGTGAAGGTGATTGCTGGCATTAATGCCGATACCATCATGCTGCAGCCGTTCCCGGCCTTCGATGCCGCGCAGGTTGATGAAGCCGCGGCTGCCGATACCGAGTGGCTGAAGCAGGCGATCGTTGCCGTGCGTAACATCCGTGCCGAGATGAACATCTCCCCGGGTAAACCACTGGCGCTGCTGCTGCGCGGTTGCAGTGAAGCTGCGGTGCGTCGCGTGACCGAGAACAACACCTTCCTGCAGACTATGGCCCGTCTGGAGAGCATCACCGTGCTGCCTGCGGATGATAAAGGTCCGGTCTCCGTGACCAAAATCATCGACGGCGCCGAGCTGCTGATCCCGATGGCTGGCCTGGTTGATAAAGATGCTGAGCTGGCGCGTCTGGCAAAAGAAGTGGCCAAAGTCGAAGTCGAAATCGGTAAGATCGAAAGTAAACTGTCTAACGAAGGCTTTGTTGCCCGCGCCCCGGAAGCGGTCATCGCCAAAGAGCGTGAACGTCTGGTTGGTTTCGCGGATGCTAAAGCGAAGCTGATTGAGCAGCAGGCGGTTATCGCCGCGCTGTAAAGCGTTACCCCCTTACGCTTCAGGGCGTAAGGGGGATTCTTCCTGAAAACTCCTCGCTTGCACTCCCCTTTCTGCGATGCTATTAACAGCAGATGTGTGTCAATTTTTGTCATGAGTAATGCTATGAGCGTGATTACCCCCGCTGCGACCGCCATGCGTCGTATCTCTCAACAAGACAACAGTGCGATTGCGACCGTTATCCGCACAGTGTCTGCCGAATACGGTCTGACCGCCGACAAGGGCTACACGGTTGCCGACCCAAACCTGGACGAGCTGTTTCAGGTTTACAGCCAGCCGGGCCACGCCTACTGGATCATCGAACAAAACGGCAGCGTTGTCGGCGGCGGCGGTGTTGCCCCCCTGAGCTGCAGCGAACCGGATATTTGCGAACTGCAAAAGATGTATTTCCTGCCCTCCGCACGCGGAAAAGGTCTGGCGAAAAAGCTGGCGCTGGTTGCTCTCGACCACGCGCGCGCCGAAGGCTTTAAACGCTGCTACCTCGAAACCACTGCCTTCCTCAAAGAAGCTATTGCCCTGTATGAGCACCTTGGCTTTGAACACATTGACCACTCCCTGGGCTGCACCGGACACGTGGACTGCGAAGTGCGGATGTTGAAAACATTGTAATTCCTTTCCTGCCCCCTTCTGTTAAGCGGTTGTAAACTGAATGCTCTACACTCTCAGTTCCACACCATCAGGGGGTAAATATCATGTCAAAGATAAAAAGCTACGCCGCACCGCAGGCGGGTGCAGAACTTGAGCTGTACGAATACGATGCGGGCGAGCTGAAAGCAGAAGACGTCGAAGTCCAGGTCGATTACTGCGGGATCTGCCATTCCGATCTGTCGATGATCGATAACGAATGGGGCTTTTCGCAATACCCACTGATTGCCGGGCACGAAGTGATTGGCCGCGTGGTTGCTCTGGGCAGTGCTGCCCAGGATAAAGGGCTGAAGGTTGGTCAGCGCGTGGGCATCGGCTGGACTGCACGGAGCTGTGGGCACTGCGATGCCTGTATCAGCGGCAACCAGATTAACTGCCTTGAAGGGGCTACCCCAACCATTCTGAACAACGGCGGTTTCGCTGACAAACTGCGCGCCGACTGGCAGTGGGTCATTCCTCTCCCTGAACAGATGGATATCGAATCTGCCGGTCCGCTGCTGTGCGGCGGGATCACAGTCTTCAAACCGCTGCTGATGCACCATATCACCGCCACCAGCCGCGTGGGGGTAATCGGTATTGGCGGTCTGGGCCATATCGCCATCAAGCTTCTGCATGCGATGGGCTGCGAAGTGACGGCGTTCAGCTCCAACCCGGCGAAAGAGCAAGAAGTGCTGGCGATGGGAGCCGACAAGGTAGTGAACAGCCGGGATCCTGAGCTGTTGAAAGCGCTGGCCGGTCAGTTTGATCTGATCATCAATACCGTTAACGTCGATCTCGACTGGCAGCCGTACTTTGAAGCGCTGGCCTACGGCGGTAATTTCCATACCGTGGGTGCCGTCCTGAAGCCCCTGCCGGTTCCAGCCTTCACGCTGATCGGCGGCGATCGCAGCGTGTCAGGTTCTGCGACGGGCACACCGTATGAGCTGCGCAAGCTGATGAAATTTGCCGGCCGCACCAAAGTCGCCCCGACCATCGAGACGTATCCGATGTCGAAAATCAACGAAGCCATCCAGCACGTTCGTGACGGCAAAGCCCGTTACCGCGTGGTGTTAAAAGCAGATTTCTAAGCCGCTAAAGCACGATGGCACTGCGCCTGTAACATTCAAAACGGTAACGGTTGTTACCGTTTTGCTTTCACCCCGCCGCCACCCGATGTTTTCACCTACCGCATAAATGCAGCAAACACCTCGGCCACCGCTACTGCGCCAGGATCGGTCACCCCGTGCAGATTCTCTTTGTTGACATAGGATGAACGTCCGGCCCCGGCCTTGCCCATGCTTGCCGTGGCATCGGCCCCCTGTTGCGCTGCGCTGGCGGCGGCCTGAAGATCCCCTGTCTGCAACGCTTCCAGCGCGGGCTGGAGCGCATCGATCAAGGTACGATCGCCGCGATCTGCCCCACCATAATGTTTCATTTGCGCAAGCCCGGTCAGTAAGGCATCGGGTAAGGATTTACCGCTACGCAGCGCCTGTCCGGCGGCAGTAAAGAAGATCGACATCAACACGCCGCTCGATCCCCCCATCACCGTCGCCAGCCGTTCACCCACCACCAGCAACAGCTGCGGCAGATCGTTCAGCGGCAACCGATCCTCCTCCAGCCATTGCGCAATGTCCCGCGCACCTTGCGCAAAGGTCGATCCTGTATCGCCATCCCCCACTTTCGCATCCAGCGCGTTAAGGCGATTTTCCAGGGCGATTAAGCAGCCCGTTGCCGCGGCGAGATACCGGGCGACGTTTGCATTCGCTGACGGGGTAAACTCCACGCTGTCGTGCAGTGGGGTATGCGCCAGCGTGCGCAGCGGGGTAAAGGCCACGGGCTTTTGCCAGCCCAGCGTCTCTACCGGCGCGTTGAGCGCCTGTTCAAAAGCCGTATTCAGCTTCAGCAGGGATAAGGAAAAGCCCTTCATGTCCAGCGAACTCACCAGCGGTGCCGGGCCAATAAAATACGCGATCTGATTTTTCAGGGCCGAATGCGCCAGCTCTTTGGTCAGCAGCGCCATCTCCAGCGCCGAGACGCCGCCGAGGTTATTGATGAGCACGGCCAGCCGTCCTTCACCGGCCTGCGCCTGCAAGGGCTTCACCAGCGTCTCGATAATCGCCCTGCTGTTTTGCGTATCGACCACCGAAGCCCCTGGCTCGCCGTGGATCCCCAGTCCCAGCTCAACATGGCCTTTCCTGATACGCCCCTCTTCATCGTCGCTGCCCGGCAGATTGCAGGTCTGCATCGCCACCCCCAGACTCCAGAGGTTGTCGCAGGCCTGAAGGGCCATGTCCCGCACATCGTTGAGCGATTTCCCCTGTTCGGCGGCATACCCGGCAATTTTATGCACCAGCGCAGTTCCGGCAATGCCGCGCGGCTGCTTGTTATCCGGCAGAGCAATATCATCGGCCACAATCACCATCTCCACTTTGAGTCCGAAGCGCTTGGCTTTTTCCGCCGCGAGGCCAAAGTTGAGACGATCCCCGGTATAGTTTTTGACGATCAGCAGGCAGCCACGATCCCCTGTCACCGCCACGATAGCGTTCAGCACCGCCTCTACGCTCGGGGAAGCAAACAGATCGCCACAGACGGCAGCGGTAAGCATTCCTTTACCTACAAAGCCTGCATGCGCCGGTTCATGACCGGATCCGCCGCCAGAAATTACCGCCACGCGGCTTTTATCCCAGTCGGCACGCACCACCACACGGATAGCCGGATCGCTATCCAGTTTGACGAGATTGCCGTGTGGGGCAGAGATGAGCATACCTTCAATAGCATCATTAACCAGCTGTTTGCGGTCATTAAAGAAGAATCTGGACATAGCTTTCCAATATGTTGTTAACCCTATGCAAAAGCATAGTCCGTGCTGGATAACGCGCCGCAAAGTCGAAAACTGACACATCCACTTTACCGTCAGGTTGCCTATACTCCACGCAGGAATGAACGAGGAAGCCGATCATGAGTACACCCCTGCTGATTGCCCGGACGCTGGATAATGAATTGTCTCTCCTGCCCGCCGTGGCTAACCGACATGGCCTGATTACCGGTGCCACCGGCACGGGTAAAACGGTGACGCTGCAAAAGCTGGCTGAGTCATTTTCGCGTATCGGCGTGCCGGTATTTATGGCCGACGTTAAAGGCGATCTCAGCGGCATTGCCCGGGAGGGCATCGGCTCGGAGAAGCTTCTTGAACGGTTGAAAAATATTGGCGTTACCGACTGGCAACCCGAAAGTAATCCGGTGGTGGTCTGGGATATTTTCGGTGAGAGAGGTCACCCGGTGCGCGCCACGGTTTCCGATCTCGGCCCGCTGCTGCTGGCGCGTCTGCTCGACCTCAACGAGGTACAAACCGGCGTACTGAACATTATTTTCCGCATTGCCGACGATCAGGGATTGCTGCTGCTCGACTTCAAGGATCTGCGGGCCATTACCCAGTACATCGGAGATAACGCCAAATCTTTCCAGAATCAGTATGGCAACATCAGTAGCGCCTCCGTGGGGGCTATCCAGCGCGGATTGTTGACGCTGGAACAACAAGGCGCCGGGCACTTCTTTGGCGAACCCATGCTGGATATCAAAGACTGGATGCGTACCGACAGCAACGGCAAAGGCATTATCAACATCCTGAGTGCAGAAAAGCTCTACCAAATGCCGAAGCTCTACGCGGCCACCCTGCTGTGGATGCTCTCCGAACTCTTTGAGCAACTGCCTGAAGCGGGCGATCTGGAAAAACCGAAGCTGGTTTTCTTCTTTGACGAAGCCCATCTGTTGTTCAGTGATGCGCCGCAGGTTCTACTGGATAAGATCGAACAGGTGATTCGCCTGATCCGCTCCAAAGGCGTGGGCGTGTACTTTGTTTCGCAGAACCCGGCCGATATTCCCGACAACGTACTGGGCCAACTGGGCAATCGTGTCCAGCATGCTTTGCGCGCCTTTACGCCAAAGGATCAGAAAGCCGTGAAAGCCGCAGCGCAGACCATGCGCACCAACCCGGCTTTTGATACCGAAGCAGCCATCCAGGCGCTGGGTACCGGCGAGGCGCTGATCTCGTTTCTCGATGCCAAAGGCAGCCCGTCAATGGTGGAGCGCGCGATGGTCATCGCCCCTAACTCACGGATGGGGCCAATCAGCGACGATGAGCGTAACGGACTGATTAACCACTCGCCGGTCTACGGTAAATACGAAGATCAGGTGGACAGAGAATCTGCGTTTGAGATGCTGCAAAAAGCGGTGCAAACCCGTACGGCTCAACAGGAGGCCCCCACCGCGAAAGACCAGCCCGTGGCGGTCGATGACGGGATACTGGGCGGATTGAAAGACATCCTGTTTGGCAGCACTGGTCCGCGCGGCGGTAAACGCGACGGTGTCGTACAAACCATGGCGAAAAGCGCGGCGCGTCAGGTGACAAATCAGATTGTACGTGGAGTGCTGGGCAGCTTATTAGGCAGACGCCGGAAGTAAATCTTTTCTCTCAACCCTCAGCAAAGAGGGCTGGGGGTGAGCGGATCAGGCATTATCCATGCCCGTCCCAGCGCCGAACCCTGCCCTCCCAGCTCGTTCAGGTAGCGGTCCAGCTCCACCATCCCCGTCCAGCGGTTCTCACACCATAGCGGTGCCAGCAGCGTTGGACGGCGGGCGCTGGCGGAGATACGGTGATACACCACCTCCGGCGGTGTGTGACGGATCATCTCTCCGGCTGTCAGCACATACTCGTCCAGCTCGATGCCGTTGAGTCGCCCGGCTTCCCAGGCTTTGGCCATAATACTGCCCGTAACGATATGCAGCGGGTGCAGCTTGATGCCGTCAACGCCGGTCTCCACCACCTTATGCAGAGTTTCCAGTGCGTGGGCTTGCCCTTCTCCCGGCAGACCGACAATCAGATGAGTACAGACCTTAAGTCCGCGTTCGCGTGCCAGTCGGGTGGTGCGTTGATAGCAGGCGAAATCATGGCCGCGGTTGATGCGATGCAGGGTTTTATCGTGCGCGGTCTGTAATCCCAGCTCCAGCCAGATTTCATACCCCTGCTCTTTATATTCGCTGAGCAGATCGAGCACCGCCTCGGGCACGCAGTCAGGCCGTGTGCCGACACAAAGCCCGACGATGTTGGCCTGACTCACCGCCTGCTGATACATCGAGCGCAGCACCTGCACTTCCGCCCAGGTACTGGTATAGGCCTGAAAATAGGCCAGATACTGTTTCGCCCGGTTAACTAACGTCGACTGGTGAGCAAGCTGTGCAGCGATAGACTGATGCTGCTGTGATTCGTCAGCAAAGGAGGCCACATTACAGAAGGTACAGCCGCCGCGCCCGAGGGTGCCATCGCGATTGGGGCAGCTAAAGCCGCCGTGCAGCGACAGTTTATGGACCTTTTGCCCGTACCGGCGTGAAAGATCCCCACCAAACATATTGACTAATTTCTGTAACTGCATAATCTGATAGACCGCCCCGTAGAAAGGGGACAAGCCTGCCATTTTTAACCTCCGACGGCGATGACCTGGATCAATCGTCCCGGCGAGCTTTTATCCTTTGCATAATTAACCAGGATAATTGCAATTTCATTCATCGCCTTTCTAATTACTTTTCCTTATGTCCTGCCAGATTTTTTCATTTATATCGTCTGTGCTGAAAAACAGTGACATCATGCGGGCTTTATCGCCGTGGCGGCATTAAATCCTGCTTAAATCGCACTATTCAGCATGCTACAGCGATAATACCGCTTTCATATAGTGAGTCAGATCACACATCCCTAAAGCCCACAGCAAGGTTACAAGGATGTGAAACTGACTAAATAACTAATTAAATCAGACAAATAACCTTCCTTTAGCACATTTTTGTATAAATAAGATTGCCATTTGACCTGTGTACGGATTCCCGATAAGTTGGAAATCCGCTGGAAGCTTTCTGGATGAGCAGCCTGCTCATCATATTTATGCAGTAGTTGAGATTCCCTCTGAAGCAAGTCCTCAAACTTGTTTGACCTGTGTGAAAAGGATATTAAGAGGGCGAATGCGAGGTACGCGTATGAAACGCAAACCCCGTCGCCGCGCTCTTGCTGTGCCTGTGCGCCACGGTCCAGAGAGAAGTCCCGAAGAGCCTGGGGAGGTTCACTGATATGTTGTACGATAAATCCCTTGAGAAGGATAACTGTGGTTTCGGCCTGATCGCCCACATAGAAGGCGAACCTAGCCACAAGGTAGTGCGTACCGCTATACACGCACTGGCCCGTATGCAGCACCGTGGCGCTATCCTTGCGGATGGTAAAACCGGCGACGGTTGCGGTCTGCTGCTGCAAAAACCGGATCGTTTCTTTCGCATCGTGGCGGAAGAGCGCGGCTGGCGTTTAGCCAAAAACTACGCTGTCGGCATGCTGTTCCTGAATCAGGACGCAGAAAAAGCAGCCGTCTCACGCCGCATCGTCGAAGAAGAACTTCAACGCGAAACCCTGTCTATCGTTGGCTGGCGCGACGTGCCCACTAACGAAGGGGTACTCGGTGAAATCGCCCTCTCCTCGCTGCCTCGTATCGAGCAAATCTTTGTCAACGCGCCTGCGGGCTGGCGTCCACGTGATATGGAACGCCGTCTGTTTATCGCCCGTCGCCGCATTGAAAAACGCCTGCAGGACGATAAAGAGTTCTACGTTTGTAGCCTCTCGAACCTGGTGAACATCTATAAAGGTCTGTGTATGCCGGCTGACCTGCCGCGCTTCTACCTGGACCTGGCGGACCTGCGTCTGGAATCGGCCATTTGCCTGTTCCACCAGCGCTTCTCCACCAACACCGTACCACGCTGGCCGCTGGCTCAGCCGTTCCGCTATCTGGCGCACAACGGCGAAATCAACACCATCACCGGTAACCGCCAGTGGGCTCGCGCACGTACCTATAAATTCCAGACCCCGCTGATCCCGGATCTGCACGACGCTGCGCCGTTCGTCAACGAAACCGGCTCTGACTCCAGCTCAATGGATAACATGCTGGAACTGCTGCTGGCAGGCGGGATGGATATCGTTCGCGCCATGCGCCTGCTGGTTCCGCCAGCCTGGCAGAACAACCCGGATATGGATCCTGAGCTGCGGTCCTTCTTCGACTTTAACTCCATGCACATGGAGCCGTGGGATGGTCCGGCAGGTATCGTGATGTCTGATGGTCGCTTTGCGGCCTGTAACCTCGACCGTAATGGTCTGCGCCCGGCGCGCTACGTCATTACTAAAGACAAGCTGATCACCTGCGCCTCTGAAGTGGGGATCTGGGACTACCAGCCTGACGAAGTGGTCGAAAAAGGCCGTGTAGGGCCGGGCGAGCTAATGGTGATCGACACCCGCGGCGGTCGCATCCTGCACTCCGCGGAAACCGATAACGATCTGAAAAGCCGTCATCCGTACAAAGAGTGGATGGAGAAAAACGTTCGCCGTCTGGTGCCGTTTGAAGATCTGCCGGATCAGGACGTGGGCAGCCGCGAACTGGATGACGATACCCTCGCCAGCTACCAGAAACAGTTTAACTACAGCGCGGAAGAGCTGGACTCCGTTATCCGCGTGTTGGGTGAAAACGGCCAGGAAGCGGTCGGCTCCATGGGTGATGATACCCCGTTTGCCGTGCTCTCCAGTCAGCCGCGAATCATTTACGACTACTTCCGTCAGCAGTTCGCGCAGGTGACCAACCCGCCGATCGATCCGCTGCGTGAAGCGCACGTGATGTCGCTGGCCACCAGCATCGGTCGTGAGATGAACGTCTTCTGTGAAGCCGAAGGCCAGGCCCACCGCCTGACCTTTAAGTCACCGATCCTGCTGTACTCCGATTTCAAACAGCTCACCACCATGCAAGAGGAGCACTACCGCGCTGACACGCTCGACATCACTTTCGACGTGACCGAAACCACCCTCGAAGAGACGGTGAATGCGCTGTGTGACAAAGCGGAACAGATGGTACGTAACGGTACCGTGCTGCTGGTGCTGTCCGACCGCAATATCGCGAAAAACCGTCTGCCGGTTCCGGCGCCTATGGCCGTCGGGGCTATCCAGACGCGTCTGGTCGATAAGAGCCTGCGCTGCGATGCCAACATCATTGTGGAAACCGCCAGTGCGCGCGATCCGCACCACTTCGCAGTGCTGCTGGGCTTTGGTGCAACGGCGATTTACCCGTACCTCGCCTACGAAACCCTGGCAAAACTAGTTGATAGTCAGGCCATCGAGAAAGATTACCGTACCGTGATGCTGAACTACCGTAACGGCATCAACAAAGGTCTGTACAAGATCATGTCCAAGATGGGCATCTCGACCATCGCCTCTTACCGCTGCTCGAAGCTGTTCGAAGCCGTCGGTCTGCATGACGATGTTGCCGACCTCTGCTTCCAGGGCGTAATCAGCCGTATCGGCGGCGCGGACTTTAGCGACTTCCAGCAGGATCTGCTGAACCTCTCCAAACGCGCCTGGCTGGCACGTAAGCCGCTGGATCAGGGTGGACAGCTGAAGTATGTGCACGGTGGCGAATACCATGCCTATAACCCGGACGTGGTGCGCACCCTGCAACAGGCCGTTCAGAGCGGTGAGTACAGCGATTATCAGCAATATGCTGAGCTGGTGAACAACCGTCCGGCAGCCACGCTGCGCGATCTGCTGGCGCTGAACCCGGACGATACCGCGGTCAGCATCAATGAGGTTGAACCGGCGTCTGAACTGTTCAAACGTTTTGATACCGCCGCGATGTCTATCGGCGCACTCAGCCCGGAAGCCCACGAGGCGCTGGCAGAAGCGATGAACAGCATCGGCGGGAACTCCAACTCCGGTGAAGGCGGTGAAGATCCGGCGCGCTATGGCACGAACAAAGTGTCGCGCATCAAGCAGGTTGCTTCCGGTCGCTTCGGTGTGACCCCGGCGTACCTGGTCAATGCTGACGTAATTCAGATTAAAGTCGCTCAGGGTGCAAAACCGGGCGAAGGCGGTCAATTACCGGGTGACAAAGTGACCCCGTACATCGCCAAACTGCGCTACTCGGTACCGGGCGTGACGCTGATCTCCCCACCGCCGCACCACGATATTTACTCTATCGAGGATCTGGCGCAGCTGATTTTCGACCTGAAACAGGTCAACCCGAAAGCGATGATCTCCGTGAAGCTGGTTTCCGAGCCGGGCGTGGGCACTATCGCCACCGGTGTGGCAAAAGCCTACGCGGACCTGATCACCATCGCCGGTTACGACGGCGGCACCGGGGCCAGCCCGCTCTCCTCAGTGAAATACGCGGGTTGTCCATGGGAGCTTGGCCTGGTGGAAACTCAGCAGGCACTGGTGGCTAACGGTCTGCGTCACAAGATCCGTCTGCAGGTAGATGGCGGCCTGAAAACCGGCCTCGATATCATCAAAGCGGCGATTCTGGGTGCAGAAAGCTTCGGCTTCGGTACTGGCCCGATGGTGGCGCTGGGCTGTAAATATCTGCGTATTTGTCACCTGAACAACTGCGCAACCGGCGTTGCAACTCAGGACGAAAAACTGCGTAAGAACCACTACCACGGCCTGCCGTTCAAAGTGACCAACTACTTTGACTTCATCGCCCGCGAAACACGCGAGCTGATGGCGCAGCTGGGCGTGACGCGTCTGGTGGATCTGATTGGCCGTACCGACCTGCTGACAGAGCTGGAAGGATTCACGGCTAAGCAGCAGAACCTGAAGCTGTCCCGCCTGCTGGAAACGGCTGAACCGCATCCGGGCAAAGCGGTGTACTGCACCGAGAATAACCCGCCGTTCGACAATGGCGTGCTGAACGCTCAGCTGTTGCAACAGGCGAAGCCATTTGTGGATGACAAGCAGAGCAAAACCTTCTGGTTTGATATTCGCAACACCGATCGTTCAGTCGGCGCAACGCTCTCGGGTTACATCGCACAGACGCACGGCGACCAGGGTCTGGCTGCCGATCCGATTACCGCTCACTTCAGCGGTACCGCAGGTCAGAGCTTCGGCGTGTGGAATGCCGGTGGCGTTGAGCTGTACCTGACTGGCGATGCCAACGACTACGTCGGTAAAGGCATGGCGGGCGGTCTGCTGGCGGTGCGTCCTCCGGTCGGCTCTGCCTTCCGCAGCTGCGATGCCAGCATCATCGGCAACACCTGTCTGTACGGTGCTACCGGTGGTCGTCTGTTTGCTGCAGGTCGTGCAGGTGAGCGTTTTGCGGTGCGTAACTCCGGTGCCATCACCGTGGTGGAAGGTATCGGCGATAACGGCTGTGAATACATGACCGGCGGTATTGTCTGCGTGCTGGGCAAAACCGGCGTTAACTTCGGGGCAGGTATGACCGGTGGTTTCGCCTATGTCCTGGACGAAAGCGGTGATTTCCGCAAACGCGTGAACCCGGAGCTGGTGGAAGTGCTGGATGTTGAAACCCTGGCGATCCATGAAGAGCACCTGCGCGGTTTGATCACCGAGCACGTGCATCATACCGGTTCCGTGCGCGGCGAAGAGATTCTGGCGAACTGGCCAGCGTTCTCTGCGAAATTCGCGCTGGTTAAACCGAAGTCCAGCGATGTTAAAGCCCTGTTGGGTCACCGTAGTCGTAGCGCAGCAGAGCTGCGTGTGCAGGCGCAGTAAATCTGGATTTAGCGGGCGTCATTGTCGCAGTGAGTCTGGACACGGACAGCGCGCAAGACCCGCAGCGTACGCGAGGAGTCTGAGCACTGCCCAGGTCCAGAATCACAAGAAAAATAGCCCGATGAATCAGATTTGAGGAATTTAGATGAGCCAGAATGTATACCAGTTTATCGACCTGCAGCGTGTGGATCCGCCGAAGAAGCCGCTGAAGATCCGTAAAATTGAATTTGTTGAAATCTACGAGCCGTTTTCTGAAGGTCAGGCTAAAGCACAGGCAGACCGCTGCCTGTCCTGCGGCAACCCGTACTGCGAGTGGAAGTGTCCGGTGCATAACTACATCCCGAACTGGCTGAAGCTGGCCAACGAAGGGCGTATTTTTGAAGCCGCCGAGTTGTCTCACCAGACCAACACCTTGCCGGAAGTGTGCGGCCGCGTGTGTCCTCAGGATCGTCTGTGTGAAGGCTCCTGTACTCTGAACGACGAGTTCGGTGCGGTAACCATCGGCAACATCGAACGCTACATCAACGATAAAGCGTTTGAGATGGGCTGGCGCCCGGACATGACGGGTGTGCGTCAGACCGACAAACGCGTAGCGATCATCGGTGCCGGTCCGGCAGGCCTGGCCTGCGCTGACGTGCTGACCCGCAACGGGGTGAAAGCAGTGGTGTTCGACCGTCACCCGGAAATCGGCGGTCTGCTGACCTTCGGCATCCCGGCATTCAAGCTGGAAAAAGAGGTCATGACTCGCCGCCGTGAAATCTTCACCGGTATGGGCATTGAGTTCAAACTGAATGTGGAAGTGGGCCGTGATGTGCAGCTCGACGATCTGCTGAAAGATTACGACGCTGTGTTCCTGGGCGTTGGTACCTATCAGTCGATGCGTGGCGGACTGGAAAACGAAGATGCCAACGGCGTATTCGATGCCCTGCCGTTCCTGATTGCCAATACCAAGCAGATGATGGGTTACGGCGAAACCGCCGCTGAGCCATACGTCAGCATGGAAGGCAAACGCGTTGTCGTACTTGGCGGCGGTGATACCGCTATGGACTGCGTGCGTACCTCCATTCGTCAGAATGCCGCACACGTTATCTGTGCCTATCGTCGTGACGAAGAGAACATGCCTGGCTCTAAACGTGAAGTGAAAAACGCGCGTGAAGAGGGTGTGGAGTTCCAGTTCAACATCCAGCCACTGGGTATTGAAGTGAACGCCAACGGCAAAGTCAGCGGCGTGAAGATGGCGCGCACTGAGATGGGTGCGCCGGATGCAAAAGGCCGTCGTCGCGCAGAAATCGTTGCCGGTTCCGAGCACGTGATCCCGGCAGATGCCGTAGTGATGGCGTTTGGTTTCCGTCCTCACAGCATGGAGTGGCTGGCGAAGCACAGCGTCGAGCTGGATTCACAGGGCCGTATCATCGCCCCGGAAGGCAGCGATAATGCGTTCCAGACCAGCAACCCGAAAATCTTTGCCGGTGGTGATATCGTTCGCGGTTCCGACCTGGTGGTAACGGCGATTGCCGAAGGCCGTAAAGCGGCTGACGGGATTATGAATTACCTGGAAGTGTAATGAATATGGCCCGGCAAATGCCGGGCCATTTTTTTGCTTACTTCGAGAGGATTCGCCAGGTCAAATCGCTTTCCAGCGTGGTTTGATCCGAGATTCGTTTAAACGCGTTATCATTCAGCACCGGGAATAGCGTGACGGTAAAATTCATTTGCTGACCGCTGGGCACCTGGCCGTTTTCGACTGCAATTATCGCCTCGTTATTGCGGATAGAGAGCGATGGCGTGTCGTCTTTATCCGGGGTGAAATTTACCTGATCGGTTGTTTTACCCACGCTGTAGCTTTTACCGTCGAGCGTCAGGTTGCTCACTTTGATGGCCACGCCACCATTCTGCCCAAACAGGAAACGCCCTTTCTCACCTGCAGTCCCTTGCAGCAAGATTGCCATCTGCTTTTTATCCGGGCAAAAGACGCTGACACTGATATCTTTCTCCGGCATTTTATTCCAGCTTTGCTGGGTCAGGACGATGTTGTCACGGCGTATCTGGTGATAATCCACCACCTGCTGGGAGAGCGTTATCTGGCAATCATCAGCATAAGAAAGACACGGTAAAGCAAGCAGTAATAACGCTGCCAGACGTTGAACGTTCATCGACATACTCCGTTAACTTCCTCATAAAACGTGTCTTCGTCATGCTTCTCAGGAAGCGTAAAATTCAACTTACACAGACGATTGTTATTATCGTCCATGGCATAAAGCGCGGTAATTTGATCGGCATCGTTCAGGAACACATGCCCATCATCAACAACCGTGACGATATAGTTATTTTTACCATCCACCACGGATAAGCCTTTTTTAAGCGGCTTACCATCGGCCTGCTTAATACGTAACATCACGCGACGGCTGTTCAATACTTTGAAGCTCACTTCGCTGACAGAAGCATGTGCGGCAGCAATGTATTTCGTGCCGTTTGCCAGCGTCATACTCTGCGGCAATTTGTTCGCATCAACTTCTATACGGGAGTTACGCCACTCTATTAACCCTGGCACCACAGCCTGGCCCCAGTGATCGGTCCAGACGGTGCCCTGAGGTGTAGAGATTTCCACGCCCGCTTTCGGTTCGCTGAGTTTGGCAATCGCAAAGGTTTCCCTGATGGAATATGGCGAGAAGGTGACACCATCTTTATGCATGGCAATGCCGCCCGACAGCATCGCATTATAGTTACGCTGATTATCACCACTGGTACCGCCACCTACGCTCAACTGGGTGTAGTGCAGATTGGTGTTGATGTTGCCGTTAAAGCTGTTTTCGTTTGAATCGTTATCCCGGTCTGCTGAGATATAGTAATTGGTGTTTTCGCCCAGCGAACCGCTGTTTGCCAGACCATAACTGGTACTGTCACCCTGCTTGCGCATGTAAGAACTGAGGCTCTGAGTGCCCCCCAGCGGAATGCTCAGGTTTACATATAAGAGGTCTTCGTTCTGGTCATCATCGGTATCCCCTATTGCGCTTTGCCAGTTAACGTTAACCGAAGCGTATTTAAATGTTTTACCCCATGAGAGGAGTAAATAACGGGAATCCTGCCCATCGCCTGTCGCCTGGTTATAGTTAAAGCCCGCGCTAAATGTGCCTGCCAAAGATGTAGACCAGTTGAGGTTGGCAGCATAGCTGTTGTCATACCCGACATAATCATCATCCATCGCATCAGTCAGCTCGCGGTAATTACCGCTATAGTGGGCAACGCTCGCCGACAATCCCATATTTTCTGTTAGCGCGTAATCACTTTGCAGCTCGTTTTTAACGCCGTTATCGCTATCACCAAACTTGGCTTTACTGGCAGCCATACTGGTGGAGACGCCCCACCCTTCAGTGACCATAAATTCCGTTCGCGCACCTGCGGCCTGGTATTTCTCCGCTACGACACCGGATGCAAGGAGGTTCATCCAGGGCAGGATCCGCCAGCCATTGGAAACGTTGAAGACCATGGGATCGCTGTAGTCGCTCTCAATACTGCGCACCTGCCCTGCCGAGATTGTCAGGCCATTCGGGCGCGACAGGCGCTGCGATCTAACAGATGCGGCAGGTACGATGAAATGACTCGTTGACCCGTCTGTTTCAACGACCGTCACGTCAAGATCGACGTTATTGCGCACTATCGGTACATCATCAAGCGTGAAGGGGCCAGCTGGCACCAGGGTGTTAAAAATAAGGCGATTATTCTGTCTGATTTCAACACGCGCCTGTGGCGTACGCGCAATGCCGGATACGCTTATACCGGTGTAATCATGCTGTAAGCCATTGGTTGGCATCAGCTGCACACCCATGATAGGCACGCCGCTCAACACGTCTGACATGGCGTTAATTTCCCCCACCTGCATCGTCAAACGTTGAGGAACAAAGACGTGCTCCGCGTAGGTATAAATGCTCTCCGCGTTTCGATCACCATCATTATCTGTCAGGATATAACGGCTGCGCAGCGACCAGTCCATCGCATTAAAACCCGCTTCAAGACTTGCCTGAGAATACCTGCTACTGTCGCTATCGCTTCCTGTGTACTCACTTTTGGTGCTGAATAATGAGTAATTCAGCATGCCGGCTACACCACCATGCTGAAAGTTTTTGATGTCTGATGTCAGGCTATTAATCGCTTCTGGCGGCAGATATAACTCAACTGCTTCCTGATTGGGTAGCGCATTTATTACCGCCTGGGCGTAATCGCTGCGAATATCATGACAGGCTTCACCCGACTTGATGGAAACAGGCATGATTCCGGCAAACTCAAGAAAGTCGTTATCAACACACATAACGCCATCTTCGTTAAAACGAACCGCAGCCGTTCCACGCTCTTTGCCGTTCACTTTTACAGAAACAGAATGCGTCCCGGGTAAAAAACGGGGCGCTTCGGCAAAGTAGCGGTTAAGATCCGCACCCAGGCCACGCGATTTTAATATCCCCGTGTCAAAGGTAACTTCCCTCGCCTGTAACAAAGGTGAGTCGAGAAGTATCAGAGGTAATGCGCCGTAAATAACTGCGCGCACAAAAATTGCGAGGTGGCTTTTTTTACGCACCGCCATATTCCTTTATTTTTTATTTAGTTCCGATATGAAGCTAGGTACTTCTACGCCATAACGGCTGGCGGGGAAAAACTTGACTTGAGTGTTACCACTGACCGATTTGCCCACCGATGTAGTCATGCTTTCACCAGGCAAAATGTAGGTTTTTGGCAGCGTGCCAGAGATACCCGATGGCTGCAGAAGAACATTCGTAGCAAGGCGCACGACATATTTGCTCGGGTTTTTAACCGTAACGGATGAACCGGCTGTAGACCATTCAAGATCCTTCCAGGCATCGGTCACGACAGGGAGTTTTGCCGGTCGAATAAGTACTGGGAGATCCTGACGAATATTAATGCCAATTTTGATTTTTTTATCGTCACTCTTCGGTGGGATACCTTCGAAGGTGACACGTTTATAATGCTCAACCTCTAACGGTTTGCTCGTTTGCAGTAAAAAACGCAGCTGTTGAGTCTGTCCAGGTTCAAGGCGCACCACCGGCTGGGTAACAACCAGTTTTAAACCAATATCATCGGGAAGATCCACAACATTGGTATATAACAGGGAAGGATGACTATCCGTATTTTTTACGTTGATAGTACCGCTATGGGTCGCTTCATCAATGACCAGCAAACTGGTTTCAGGAACCATTCCTGCGGCATAGAGAGGAAACTGCGCAGAAAACAATGATAAAGCCAGTAAGGTTTTTATTGCCGGTTTATTAAAGCATAACATAGTAAAAATTCCTTAATAGCAAAAACATAACTGTCCGTGTTTAACGTGCTATTAAAAAAGAGTCGATAAAGGATAAGAACTCTTTTATTCAGAGCAAGCTCAATAAAAGAGAGTAATTACGGATAACACAGCTGAATATCAATTGATCACGCCGGTGATTATCAGCGGTGATCGCCTGACCGGTGGTATTATGAATAACCAAAGAGGCCGCTGCCGGGAATACTGCACGACTAAAAGGGTGCGGCTCAGGGCTAACTGCCGTTGCAACCGTAAAATCACGCATGTTGTATACCTGAGCAGAACCTTTTTCATTTGTTAATCCTTAACGTATGAATAAGTTAGATGCAAATATAAAACGATATATCTACTACTGCTGTAACAAGATGCTGGATAGCATGTGACTATAATATCCGCTGAATATATAGATTCAACTTAGCAATATTAACTGCCTGTTTTAGATTAACTCAAATGATAGTCAGCAATAATATTTTTAGAGATAATAAGGGATAAGAGCAAAATATATATTCATTTCACAATTATTTATTAGGTCAATTTTCGCAAATTTTTGAGTTGAATAACGCTAATACATTCATATTGCTGATTAAAAAACGCAACTCCCAAGTATACTATGCAAAAAAAATACCCAGCCGATTGATATCAGGCTGGGTATTTATCTCTTTAACTGCAGACTATTTTACGACCCGGAGTGCCGGTCGGCCACCACGCGGCGGTGGTTCATCATCAGGATCGTCATTATGATCGGGTTTATCGCCATCAATGACCGACATAACGGTTTCGCTTTCGCTCTCCGTTGCGCCGTTTTCATCATTCAGGCTGGTAACCTCTTCATCGTAAGCTGCTTCCGGCTCAAACATGGTGCCAGCACCGTTTTCACGGGCATAGATGGCCAATACAGCAGCCAACGGCACGGACACCTGGCGCGGCACGCCGCCAAAACGGGCATTAAAGCGAACTTCATCGTTCGCCAGCTCCAGGCCACCGACTGCGCGCGGTGCAATGTTCAGTACGATTTGCCCGTCACGTGCATATTCCATAGGAACCTGCACGCCCGGTAACGTCACATCCACAACCAGGTGCGGCGTGAGCTGGTTATCCAGCAACCATTCATAGAAGGCACGCAGCAGATATGGACGGCGCGGAGAAAGCTGTGACATTTCCACAATCATTAACCCCGGCCGAGACGCATTTCACGTTCAGCTTCAGTCAGAGAAGCAAGGAAAGAGTCGCGTTCGAAGACACGCGTCATGTAGCCTTTAAGCTCTTTTGCTCCCGGGCCGCTAAACTCCACGCCCAGAATCGGCAGACGCCACAGCAGCGGAGCCAGGTAGCAATCGACCAGGCTGAACTCGTCGCTCAGGAAGAACGGACGTTGACCGAATACTGGCGCAATCGCCAGCAGTTCTTCACGCAACTGTTTACGCGCAGCATCGGCTTCGGATGAAGAACCGTTCACGATGACGTTCATCAGCGTATACCAGTCTTTCTCGATACGCTGCATGTACAGGCGGCTTTCACCACGCGCAACCGGGTAAACCGGCATCAGCGGCGGATGAGGGAAACGCTCATCCAGATATTCCATAATGATACGGGATTCCCACAGGGTCAGCTCACGATCCACCAGCGTTGGTACGCTCTGGCTTGGATTGAGATCGATCAGATCCTGAGGCGGGTTATCCTTTTCCACATGCTCGATCTCAAAACTGACACCCTTCTCGGCCAGCACGATACGAACCTGATGGCTATAAATGTCAGTAGGACCAGAAAACAGCGTCATTACCGAACGTTTGTTGGCAGCGACAGCCATGAAAACCTCCAGGTATATTCAGAATTTTTACTGCTACCAGCCATACAGGCTAGCCAGATGTTTTGTTGTCCATCCCTGAGAACGTCTCCTCTTGTTCAAAAAGAGAACAAAAATCGAGCATTCACCGTTATTTGGACAGAAAAGTGGATGATAGTTTACCAGATTTTGCGGCCTTTGTGGTGAGGGGATTCTGGAAATGCGGAAAAAGAGCGCAGAAAGGGGGGCGCCGTGTGGATAACCTATGCGGTAGCCATAAAAAAACCCGCCGAAGCGGGTTTTTCGCCAATTGTTGTCTGCCGAAGCAGAAACCAATTAACGCTTGGAGAACTGTGGACGACGACGTGCTTTACGCAGACCGACTTTCTTACGTTCAACCTGACGAGCATCACGAGTAACGAAGCCAGCTTTACGCAGTTCGCCACGCAGGGACTCATCGTACTCCATCAGAGCGCGGGTGATACCGTGACGGATCGCACCAGCCTGACCAGAGATACCACCACCTTTAACGGTGATGTACAGATCCAGTTTCTCAACCATGTCGACCAGTTCCAGCGGCTGACGAACTACCATGCGGGCAGTTTCACGACCGAAGTACTGTTCCAGAGAACGTTGGTTGATAACGATTTTACCACTGCCCGGTTTGATGAACACGCGAGCGGCGGAGCTTTTGCGGCGACCAGTGCCGTAGTATTGATTTTCAGCCATTGCCTATAATCCCGATTAGATGTCAAGAACTTGCGGTTGCTGTGCCGCGTGGTTGTGCTCGTTACCTGCGTAAACTTTCAGTTTACGGTACATAGCACGACCCAGCGGGCCTTTTGGCAGCATGCCTTTAACCGCGATTTCAATCACACGCTCAGGACGGCGGGCAATCATCTCTTCAAAGGTCGCTTGTTTGATACCGCCGATGTGGCCGGTGTGGTGATAGTACACTTTGTCAGTACGCTTGTTGCCGGTTACAGCAACTTTGTCAGCGTTCAGAACGATGATGTAATCACCGGTATCTACGTGCGGAGTGTATTCCGCTTTATGCTTACCGCGCAGGCGACGAGCCAGTTCGGTAGCCAGACGGCCCAGAGTTTTACCGGTCGCGTCAACAACATACCAGTCGCGTTTTACGGTTTCTGGTTTAGCTGTAAAAGTTTTCATTAAAAGCTTACCCAAATAAATAAGTTACACGTTGGTGAACACCCAAACGTTTAGTAGTTGAGGTTCACACGACATTGTCCAGCAAACCTACCCCTTCGAATAGCCTATGCCGGCGCAGAGAAAGTTTTGGGAAAAAAACCTTCTTGTAACGTGGGGTCGCAAGATTATAGAGAAGTCAGGGGTAAAGATCGACCCCTAATTGTGATTTGACGCGGGTTTTTCCGGGGGTAGGGAAAGTCCGGGCTGTCGCCCTCACCCCGGCCCTCTTCCACGAGGAGAGGACCGCAGTCTTAAGGCATATGCTCGCGCTTCAGGTACTCTTCGCTTTGCATTTCCTGCAGGCGTGACAGGCAGCGCTGGAACTCAAACTTCAGCCGCTCCCCCTGATAGATCTCATATAAAGGCACAGCGGCGCTCACCACCAGCTTGACGTGGCGTTCGTAAAACTCATCAACCAGTGCGATAAAACGCCGGGCTTCGCTCTCCATCAGCCTGGTCATCACCGGAACATCGAAAAGCATCACCGTATGGAAAAGGCGCGAGAGCGCAATATAGTCGTGCTGACTGCGGGCATCGACACACAGGGTCGCAAACGATACGGCGAGTGTCTGATTGACGACACCCAGCGTTTGCAGCGGGCGATGGTTCACTTCCAGCACGGGGGCGTTACCCCGCTCGGCCCCTGCCAGCATCAGCCACAGCTTGTCCATCTGCTGCTGCGTGCCGTCGTTTAACGGTGAAATCCACAGATGGGCCTGGGTCAGGGTACGCAGGCGATAATCGACGCCAGCATCAACATTCATAATGTCGCAATGCTCTTTTATAGCATCGATGGCGGGCAGGAAACGGGCGCGTTGCAGGCCGTTACGGTACAACTCATCCGGTGGAATGTTGGAGGTCGCCACCAGCGTAATGCCGCGGGCAAATAGCGCTTTCATCAGCCCGCCCAACAGCATGGCGTCAGTAATATCCGAAACAAAAAACTCATCAAAGCACAGCACGTCGGTTTCGGCTTTGAAGCGCTCGGCAACGATATCCAGCGGATCGCTCTGCCCCTGCAGGGCCGTCAGCTCTTCATGTACCCGCAGCATAAAGCGGTGAAAATGCAGGCGCTGCTTACGTGTTCCCGGCAGGCTTTGGTAAAAAAGATCCATCAGCCAGGTTTTGCCGCGGCCAACACCTCCCCACATATATAGGCCGCGTACCGGCGTGACGCTTTGCGGCGCTTTCTTTCCCAGCAGTCTTCCAAACGCGGCTTTCAGTCCTCCCGCAGGCGCAGCCTCGGTCGGCTGGGTGGTCAGCGCCTGCCAGATGCTATCCAGACGCCTTACGGCTTCACGCTGTACATCATCTGGCTGGTGAGAACCCTCATTCAGGGCCTGTTGGTAACGCGATGTTGGGGAAAGGCTTTGCATAATCTTATTGTTATTCCTTCAATTAATACCCGCCAGCCTGTTCAGTTGGCGAAAAAAAGGCCGTTCTACAGTACGCGATGATGCGGTGGGATTCCACTTCTAAGGAAATAGCGGTTATAGTGGCATAATCAGGCGCAGGCATGAAGCCGAGCCAACACCCTACGGAACCACAAGACAACGGGAGAAGTTCATGACCTGGGAATATGCGCTAATTGGTTTAGTCGTCGGCATCGCTATCGGTGCCGTGGCCATGCGTTTTGGAAATCGCAAATTGCGCCAGCAACAGGCTTTGCAGTACGAACTGGAAAAGAACAAAGCTGAACTGGAAGAGTATCGCGAAGAGCTGGTGAGCCACTTCGCCCAGAGCGCCGAGCTGCTGGACAACATGGCCCATGATTATCGTAAGCTTTATCAGCATATGGCGAAAAGCTCCAGCAACCTGCTGCCGGAAATGAGCGCGGAAAACAATCCGTTCCGCAACCGCCTGGCAGAGTCCGAAGCGGGTAACGATCAGGCGCCCGTACAGATGCCACGTGATTACTCCGAAGGCGCATCCGGCCTGCTGCGTGGTGGCGCAAAGCGCGATTAATCGCACTTCATAAATAAATTTTACGGGCGCAGCCCTTGCGCCCGTCCTTTCTTCCCGTCCCCAGCTATTATTTAGTCAAACACCTCATTGTTCAGCGTTTTAAAATTCAATAACATCAGACTGTTTCAGGATTGTTATTCCTCCATTCCAGGTTGCGAGAGCCAGCATAAATGAACAAAAAAAATCAGCTGTTGAGCGCGTTAGCATTGAGTATCGGATTATCGCTGTCGGCATCGTATCCGGCGGCGGCAGCAATCCCTTCGCAGGTTCCGGGCCAGGCTGCGCTCCCGAGCCTTGCCCCGATGCTGGAAAAAGTCCTGCCCGCGGTGGTTAGCGTGCAGGTGGAAGGCACCGCCGTGCAAAGCCAGCGCATCCCGGAAGAGCTGAAAAAGTATTTCGGCGATGATGCCCCTGATCAAGCACAGCCTTTTGAAGGACTGGGCTCCGGGGTCGTGATCGACGCTGCGAAAGGCTATGTCCTGACCAATAACCATGTCATCAGCCATGCGGATAAAATCAGTGTCCAGATGAATGATGGTCGTGAGTTCGATGCCAAGCTGATTGGCGGGGACGATCAGAGCGATATCGCCCTGCTGCAGTTGCAGAACCCCACCGGCCTGACGCAGATCGCCATCGCGGATTCCGACAAACTGCGCGTCGGGGACTTCGCCGTCGCGGTAGGTAACCCCTTCGGTCTGGGCCAGACGGCCACTTCTGGCATCGTCTCCGCGCTGGGTCGCAGTGGTCTGAACCTCGAAGGGCTGGAAAACTTTATCCAGACCGACGCCTCCATTAACCGCGGTAACTCCGGCGGCGCGCTGTTGAACCTGAATGGAGAGCTGATCGGTATTAACACCGCCATTCTGGCTCCCGGCGGCGGCAGCGTGGGAATTGGTTTCGCCATCCCCAGCAATATGGCCCGTACGCTGGCACAGCAGCTGATTGATTTTGGCGAAGTGAAACGCGGCTTGCTGGGCATCAAAGGCACGGAAATGAGCGCGGATATCGCCAAAGCGTTCAACCTGAACGTGCAGCGCGGCGCCTTCGTCAGTGAAGTGTTACCTAATTCCGGCTCGGCAAAAGCGGGCGTCAAATCCGGGGACGTGATCGTCAGCCTGAATGATAAACCGTTAAGCAGCTTTGCCGAACTGCGCTCGCGCATCGCCACCACGGAACCTGGCGCCACGGTTAAGCTCGGCATTTTACGTGACGGTAAACCGCTGGACCTGCAGGTCACGCTGGACAAAAGCACCTCTTCATCCGCCAGCGCAGAGATGATTGCCCCGGCGCTGCAAGGAGCGACCTTAAGCGACGGGCAGCTGAAAGACGGCACGAAAGGCATCACCCTCGACAGCGTCGAGAAGAGCAGCCCTGCCGCGCAGGCCGGTCTGCATGAGAATGATGTGATCATCGGGGTGAACCGCGTTCGCGTACAGTCCATTGCCGAAATGCGCAAAGTGCTGGCAGGCAAACCTTCCGTTATTGCCCTCCAGATCGTGCGCGGTAACGACACGCTTTATATTCTGCTGCGTTAAGCCTGTACGCATCCGGACATCACCCCGTGTGATGTCCGGATAAGTCATGCTATGCTGCTTGCGATCTTCCCTTAACGACGCCCGTATCATGGTTTTAAAGCTCATTCGTTCGGTCGCCATCGGCCTGGTTGTAGGTGGCCTGTTACTGGTCGCGATGCCCTCTTTACGTCAGTTCAATCAGCTGGCTGCGCCGCAATTCGATAGCGCAGATGAAACGCCTGCCAGCTACAACCAGGCAGTGCGCCGTGCTGCCCCTGCGGTGGTTAACGTCTATAACCGTGGACTTAACAGCACCAGCCATAATCAACTGGAGATCCGCACGCTGGGGTCCGGGGTGATCATGGATGAACGCGGCTACATCATTACCAACAAACATGTGATCAATGATGCCGACCAGATTATCGTTGCCCTCCAGGATGGCCGCGTCTTTGAGGCGCTGCTGGTGGGGTCGGACAGTTTAACCGACCTGGCAGTACTCAAAATTAACGCCACGGGCGGCCTGCCGGTGATCCCTATTAATCGTAAGCGCATTCCGCACATCGGTGACGTGGTGCTGGCTATCGGTAACCCTTATAACCTCGGGCAGACCATTACTCAGGGGATTATTAGCGCGACCGGGCGTATTGGCCTGAACCCTTCCGGGCGACAGAACTTCCTGCAAACGGACGCCTCCATTAACCACGGTAACTCCGGCGGTGCGCTGGTGAACTCAGTGGGTGAGCTGATGGGTATCAATACGCTCTCCTTTGATAAAAGCAACGACGGAGAAACACCTGAAGGCATCGGCTTTGCCATTCCGTTCCAGCTGGCCAACAAGATTATGGATAAGCTCATTCGCGACGGACGCGTGATCCGTGGCTACATTGGTATTGGCGGGCGTGAGATTGCTCCACTGCATACCCAGGGTGGCGGCATCGATCAGATTCAGGGCATTGTGGTGAACGAAGTCACCTCCGGCGGCCCGGCGGCAGAAGCAGGCATTAAGGTCAATGATGTGATTGTCTCGGTGAACGGTAAACCGGCGTTGTCGGCTCTGGAGACCATGGATCAAGTGGCTGAAATCAGGCCTGGCTCCATCATTCCGGTAGAAGTGATGCGGGATGATAAGAAACTGACGCTACAGGTGACCATTCAGGAATACCCCGCCACCAACTGAGTGTGCAGACATAAAAAAACCGGAGCCATCGCTCCGGTTTTTTATTGCCCTGACGGGAAGTGAGTCGCTTACTTGTTAACGAACTCTTCGCCCAGGACGATATCGTTCTTCAGCGTGTCCAGCATACCGGCCATCGCCTGCTGCTCAAACGCGCTCAGGGTGCCGATAGATTTACGCTCTTCGATACCGTTTTTACCCAGCAGCAGCGGCTGAGAGAAGAAGCGTGCATGCTCGCCGTCGCCTTCAACGTACGCACATTCCACCACGCCCTGCTCGCCCTGCAGGGCGCGCACCAGAGACAGACCGAAACGTGCTGCGGCCTGGCCCATAGAGAGGGTTGCAGAGCCGCCACCCGCCTTCGCTTCCACCACTTCGGTGCCCGCGTTCTGAATGCGCTTGGTCAGGTCAGCTACTTCCTGCTCAGTGAAGCTCACGCCTGGGATCTGGGACAGCAGTGGCAGAATGGTCACGCCAGAGTGGCCGCCGATAACCGGAACTTCAAGCTCGGTTGGCTGTTTGCCTTTCAGTTCCGCTACAAAGGTGTTGGAGCGGATGATGTCCAGCGTAGTTACGCCAAACAGTTTGTTCTTGTCATACACGCCCGCTTTTTTCAGCACTTCCGCTGCGATAGCAACGGTGGTGTTAACCGGGTTAGTGATGATCCCGATGCAGGCTTTCGGGCAGGTGGTCGCCACTTGCTGGATCAGGTTTTTAACGATACCGGCATTCACGTTGAACAGGTCGGAACGATCCATACCTGGTTTACGTGCTACGCCTGCGGAGATCAGCACAACGTCTGCGCCTTCGAGCGCAGGGCGGGCATCTTCACCGGAGAAGCCTTTGATTTTGACAGCCGTCGGGATGTGGCTCAGGTCAACCGCCACACCAGGGGTTACCGGGGCAATATCGTACAGAGAGAGTTCTGAGCCTGCAGGCAGCTGAGTTTTCAGTAGTAGGGCAAGCGCCTGGCCGATACCGCCAGCAGCGCCAAGGACTGCGACTTTCATCCTAAACTCCTTATTATGGTGAGCTAACTTTCTGTTACTCCGTCGCGGCGACCTTAATTCAGCAGATCAACAATTACAATCTTCACAGTGTGAGAATTAGCGGTCACGCACTTTTCGCATCTGCCGGAAGGCTATCAGGCGTTATGCGGTAACTAAGCAACGAATCAAGAGGGGGTTACAATACACCCACGCCAGCCACCAAAACAACATCAATTTGATAACATTTAATTTACTTTTAAGGTTATTTGCGAGGCGTGACGCAGGCATGTTCCTCGATAACGAATTTTGATAAAATCACTCCCTTTCATAACATTATTTCAGCCTAAGATTGGGCAGATAGTTTGCATAAAAATTCATCCATGTGCATAATAATGTTGTTTCTACCGCTATATTTCGGGTGATTTATGCGAATCTCTTCTAAACAAGAAGAATTGGTTAAAGCGTTTAAAGCGCTGCTTAAAGAAGAAAAGTTTAGTTCTCAGGGTGAGATCGTCCAGGCCTTACAGGAAGAAGGCTTCGAAAATATCAACCAGTCGAAAGTCTCCCGCATGTTAACCAAGTTTGGCGCGGTGCGTACCCGCAACGCCAAAATGGAGATGGTCTACTGTCTGCCTGCTGAACTGGGTGTACCAACAACCTCCAGCCCACTGAAAAATCTGGTGCTGGATATCGACTATAACGATGCCGTGGTGGTGATCCACACCAGTCCGGGTGCAGCCCAGTTGATTGCGCGTCTGCTCGACTCGCTCGGTAAAGCAGAAGGCATTCTTGGCACCATCGCCGGTGACGATACAATCTTCACGACCCCAGCCAATGGTTTCTCGGTAAAAGACCTCTACGAAGCTATTCTGGTCCTGTTCGAACAGGAACTCTGATCCTCTTCCCTGCTGCACATCGCAGCGGGGAATCTTCGGCTCCCGCCTCGTTTTGCCTTACAATCTGTTATCCACGCTTTAACAAATAGTGCGTTTTTCCACATCAATTCATTCATGCAGTGGATGATTCGTCCTGCGATCGCACGAATAATCAAATTGTAATATCTTTATGATTTTCCTGAATATTAAGCGCTTTAACACGCTTAACACCTGCTTTTTTATTCCCTTCAGTTATAAAAACCCCGATGCTTAATACGTGATTTCATAGGAAACAATTAGCATGGTATTAATTTTTGCCGTTATTAGTGTATACTTGATTTTGTGATGAGGGTCACGAAACGAAGACCCCAGTAAAGAATATGACGAGGAAGATAATCATGAAAATCAAAACTACCGTAGCCACACTAAGCATTCTGTCTGTTCTGTCTTTCGGTGCTTTTGCCGCCGATTCAATTAACGCCGATCAGGCCCAGACCCGTGAATCTATCGGTACTGTCTCTGTCGGTGCAATCGGTACTTCGCCGATGGACATGAATCAGATGCTGAACAAAAAAGCGCAGGAACAGGGTGCCTCCTCCTATCGCGTTATCGAAGCGCGTTCCGGTGACCACTGGCATGCTACTGCTGAGCTGTACAAATAAGTCGTACCGAGCATTAACCGTAATACCCGTTATCTCTGTTCAACGACACCAGGCATAAAAATAGCAGCATAACCCTTCTCGCCGTTGAACGTGCCCTGTAAGGAGTCAAGACTATGAACACGAAATTAATCATCGCCACCCTTGGTTTAGCTTCCGTTCTCTCATTTGGTGCCAGCGCAGCTGTGCATCAGGTCACCGCGGAGCAAGCGCAAGGTCTGCAATCACTGGGTAGCGTAGGCGTTACCGAAGTTGCCGGTTCGCCAATGGATGTCCGTCAGGCTCTGGCAGCAAAAGCAGAAAAAGCAGGCGCCAGCAGCTATCGCATCACCGAACTGAATACAGGTGACCACTGGCATGCCACGGCCGAACTGTACAAATAAACCCTCGTCGTATTGACCTACGACTTGCCCCTGCCTCGCAGGGGCTTTTTTTTTGCCTACGGGCGAACGTTAAAGCGAATCTGACCTTCCAGCTCTTCTTCTGCTTCATCAAACAGCAGGATCAGCGCCCCAAAGCGCCTGCGCAGCTTCTCCGGTAAATGGGTAAACTCGATTTCAAGCGGCAGCGGCAGTTGATTACCGGTGACGATCTCCCAGAGAGAATCCAGGTCCGTCACACTCTCTCGCGCGATGCCAAAGGTACGTGAAAACTCACGGTAAAAGTCTTCCTGACTGTCGATTTCATCAAAATCAAACGTATAAATATTCATTTCCCGCCACCCCGTCCAGGCGGGCGGCTGATGCCGCCCTGTCGATTATAATCCCCCGATATGCAGGGTTTTCACTTCCAGGAACTCCTCCAGTCCCAGTACAGACCCTTCACGACCCAGCCCCGACTCTTTCACTCCGCCAAATGGACCCAGTTCAGTGGAGACCGCGCATTCGTTAATTCCGATCATTCCGCTCTCAATAGCCTGCGAGACGCGGAACACCCGCTGCAGATTCTGGGTGTAGAAATAGGCAGCCAGACCGAACGGCGTATTGTTGGCGCGCTGAATCACCTCCTCTTCTGAGGTAAAACGGAAGCAGGCCGCAACAGGCCCAAAGGTCTCTTCGCTGGCCAGCGCCATCCCTTCATGGCAGTCGCCCAGCACCGTCGGCTGCCAGAAGTTGCCCCCCAGATCGTGCGCTTTGCCGCCTGCCAGAATTGTTGCCCCTTTGGCGACGGCGTCCTCGACATGCTCGCGCACTTTTTTCACTGCGGCAGGCTCAATCAGCGGCCCGACAACGGTGCCCTCCTCCAGACCGTTACCCACTTTTAAGTCGTTCACGGCAGCGGCGAGCTGGCTGACAAAGGCGTCATACACCGACTCCTGAATATAGAAGCGGTTAACGCTGACGCAGACCTGGCCGGCGTTGCGGAATTTATTGGCGATGGCCCCTTTCACCGCGGCATCAATATCGGCATCCTCAAAGACGATATAAGGCGCATTACCGCCCAGCTCCATCGAGACTTTTTTCATGGTCTCGGCGGCATTGCGTACCAGCGTTTTTCCTACCGCCGTCGAGCCGGTAAAGGAGATTTTTCGCACCTCATGGCTGGCCATGATCGCATCGCTTATCTGAGAGGTATTGCCTGCGACCGCGTTGAGTACGCCGTCCGGGACGCCCGCCTTTTTGGCGAGGGTAAGTAATGCAAAGGCGCTGAGCGGCGTGTTGTTGGCCGGTTTGATCACCCCGGTACAGCCTGCGGCCAGCGCCGGGCCGAGCTTGCGGGTCAGCATCGCCATCGGGAAATTCCACGGTGTGATTGCCGCCACCACGCCAACCGGTTCGCGGGTGGCCAGAATGCGGGAGCCAGGTTTAACCGGAGGAATGATTTCACCGTTAGCGCGTTTGGCCTGCTCGGCGAACCACTGTATAAAGCTGGCCGCGTACTCCACCTCGCCTTCCGCCTCTTTCAGCGGCTTGCCCTGCTCGGTGGTCATCAGTTGTCCAAGCCACTGCTTGTTCTCAATGATTAATTCATACCAGCGATAGAGGATGGCCGAGCGCTCTTTGGCGGTTTTCGCACGCCACGCCGGGAAAGCACGGCTGGCGGCGGCGATAGCCTCTTCGGTCTCTTTGGTGCCGGCTTTTGCTACTTTGGCGATCACCTCGCCGGTGGCCGGATTTACGACATCAAATGTGGTATCGAGCGTTTTCCATACACCATCGACCAAATATCCTGTCTGAAATAGCGCACTGTCCTGAAGAGCCTGGGTCGTCATGTATCCTCCCGTCCGGGTTTAAGTACTTGCCAGGATAAGTATAGTCACAAAAAAACCGACGCTTACGGCGTCGGTTTTCAGGAGGATCAGCTGTCGGTGAGCGCATTCTGGTAGCGATGCAGCATTCCCACCAGCCGCTGCACCGGTTCGGTCACCTGTCGCGGTGCCTCCCAGATGCGCAGTTTTTCCTGGTAGATGTCCAGCTCTGCCAGCAGCTGGGTAAAGTAACGTCGCCGCTTATCATCGCTGGAGGCCGAAATGACATGATCGGCGGTGCGTCGCAGCTGGCGGTGGAATGCAGAGAGATCGTCATTGACCGGCACCGGTGCATTGCGCAGGCGCTGATGGGCGATGATCAGGGTCAGCGCCAGCCGGAACTTCGCAATATCGCCCGGGAATTTGTTCAGCAGTAAAAACAGCTGCTGGTAGAGCGCGGGCAGATGATTCTCTTTACGCCGGGCGGTGTTGGTGGTCATCGCTGAAACAGCCGCGGAAACAAACTGGTTCAGCAGCACGCGTCCGGTGCGGGCCTGAGAGTTATCGCGCACCAGCAGAATGACCATCATCGCGAGGAAACAGCCAACAATCTGCCCCAGCGCGCTGTCGAGAAACTGGCTGAAGTGAAACGTCATCGGGTTGTCCAGCACCAGAATATTGATGGTGCTGGCCAGCGCCCCAAGCGAACCCAGACGTCGCTTCTGCACCTCTATACCAATAAAGAAGGCCATCACGGCAAGACTGATACAGAGCAACAGCATGCTTTGCTGGGTCGAGGGCAGAACCACCAGGAAATAGAAGGCGCCAAGCGGCAGTGCCGCCAGGGTTCCGTACAGAAAATCGAGCGCCACCATCCGCGGGTTAGGCAGACGCATGGCCAGCGAGGTGACCACAGCAATCATCACCATGGCACCGCTGCCGGAAGTCCAGCCGGTCCACAGCCAGAACAGCGTCCCCAGCATACAGGCGAGCGTGGTGCGCCAGAAGTTGACCATCGCATGGTGACGTTCTGCCGATTCGGCTTTGACCACCACCTCGCCCTGCAGCACCTCCTCTTCGGTGGCGCTGATTTTGGTATTGCCGATCACACCACGTTTGAGCAGCAGATAACGCGTCGCCGCGCCAACCCAGGTATAGATCGTCACCGGAGTGTCGCGTTCACCGGTCCAGGCGATGACACGCCGCATACGTTTGAGCTGTTTATGCACATCCTGAACGGTGGCGACGGGGGTAGCAAACTGTTCCCGGAAAGTCTCCGTGATCGCCTCGGGACGCGTGTTCTGGATAAGATAAGTTTCGCAGGCCTGGGTGATCAGGGTTAAGGAGACGGTATTGATCGCCTTCAGACGGCGATTCGCCCGCGACCAGCGCGACGACTCCATATTGAGGTTGCTGCGCATCCCTTCCAGCGCGGTGGTACGACGCACCAGCGCGCTCCAGGCGTTATCAACCTCTTCACTGTCGCCATGCTTAATGCACAGTTGCATCAGCTGATACTGGGCGACGATCAGCGCGTCCAGCTCGCGATCCACCTCCTGCTTAATGGAGCGTGGGGAGAAGAGCAGATCCGCCACGATCGCACAGACGATCCCCATGACAATCTCACTGCAGCGCTCCACGGCAAACTGTGGCGTCAGCAGCGGGTTGGCCTCGATGGTGATAATAATGATCAGCGCCGTATAGCCAGAAAGCCCCCAGGCATAGGAGTTTTCCACCCGCACCAGGGAGGAGATCCAGGTGCAGAAACCGGCCCAGATACAACATACCATCAGCATCAGCAGCGGGGTACGGATCATCAGAATAACGATGGTCAGCGCGGCGATACAGCCGATAAAGGTGCCGACGATACGTAGCATCCCGCGATAGCGAATGGCACCTGAGTAAGGTTCACCCCCTGCTGCAAATGCCGGGCCTGCGGCGACAATCGCCGCGGTCAGCACCGCCCAGCGGGGTGTTTCCAGCTGAAAGTGAAAGCCGACGAACAGCGCCAGCACAATGGCGAAGGCCAGCTTAATCGCAAAGCGCAGGTGCTGGTTGGCGATGGAGAAGATGCCCATGGCGATTAACCAAACTCACGCAGGCGGTGGGCAATTTTGCGGAACAGCGAGTCATGGCTGGCATCCCGATCTTTCTCACCGGTGATCACCACGGTGGCGGTGGTCCCCGCAGGCCACAGGTTACCCTGCTGATCGTCTAGACGAATACGTACCGGCACGCGCTGCGCCAGACGCACCCACTCCAGATTGGAATCGACGGTGGCCATCCCTTTGCTGTCACGGGTGGCGCTGGAGTTGGTCACCCCTGCCGCCACGCTATCAACCGTCCCTTTCAGTACACGGTTACTGCCAAGCGGGGTGATCTCTACCCGATAGCCAGGACGGACGTTCTCCAGCTTAGTCTCTTCCATATAGGCGAGGACATAAAAAGAGTGCTGTTTGACCAGAGCCACGGCGGTTGAGCCACGGGTAATAAATTCGCCGGTGTAGACGTTGAGGTTGGTCACCCAGCCGTCAGACGGGGCGCGGATCACGGTACGCTCAAGATCGAGCTTCGCCAGATCGCGCGTGGCTTCGGCCTTCGCCATCTGATGCAGGACCGTTTGCAGCACGTTATTGGACTGGTCGATCTCCTCGCGGGACATCGCCTGAATCCCCAGCTTATTACGGCGCCCTGCCTCACGGCGTTTTTCCGCGGCCAGTGCCTGGTAGTAGGAGACATCCGCTTCCGCTTCTTCAAGAGCTTTCTGATAACGGGGCTGGTCAATGGTGAAGAGCACCTGATCCTTCTTCACCAGCTGGTTATCATGCACATTGACGGCAGTGATCAGTCCCGCCACATCCGGGGCGATCGCGACGATGTCGGCACTAAAGCGTGCGTCACGCGTCCATGGCGACTCAGTGTAGTAAACCCACGCGCGAAAAATAGCGATGAACGCGAGGATGACCAGCGCCACAGTAATGGCGGTACGGGAGATTTTTCTTGTTAGCGTTTTCACATCAACCTCAAACAAACAAGCGCGATACCAGATAGAACAGGCAGCAATACAGCGCAGAATTGAACAATGCAGGGTGCCAGACGAAATCATAGATTCCGGTCGGAGCCAGCACCTTTCGCACCAGCCAAAAAATCGCCAGTGATAAAAGAAGTTCGAAGAATATCGGTGGGAACGACAATCCGAACACCACGATAACGGGAAACAGACTCATGTTGACCTTGATTAGTGCGAGCAGGCGAAAGAATTATTCAGCATACGGCACCGCAGAAGGGGCAAGAGAAGCCGGGCGGCGTGGCGTAGCTATAATGTATAAATAATATATTAGCGTAACTGTTATGCTGTTATCTATCATATGTGATCTAAATCACTTTTAAGCCAGAGTGAACAATGGAACGTCTAAAACGAATGTCAGTTTTTGCCAAAGTCGTTGAGCTGGGTTCTTTTACCGCCGCGGCCAGGCAACTGCAGATGAGCGTCTCGTCAATCAGTCAGACCGTCGCCAAACTGGAAGATGACCTCCAGGTAAAGCTCCTCAACCGCAGCACCCGCAGCCTCGGCCTGACCGAAGCAGGCAAAATTTATTATCAGGGCTGTCGGCGAATGCTGTATGAGGCCCAGGCGGTGCATGAGCAACTCTACGCCTTTAATAACACCCCCATCGGCACCCTGCGTATCGGCTGCTCTTCAACTATGGCACAAAATGTCCTGGCCGAAATGACCGCCGAGATGTTGCAGGAGTATCCGGGTCTGACGGTTAATCTGGTCACCGGCATTCCCGCCCCGGATCTGATTGCCGATGGGCTGGATGTGGTGATTCGCGTCGGGGCGTTGCAGGACTCCAGCCTCTTCTCCCGCCGTCTGGGCAGTATGCCGATGGTGGTGTGCGCGGCGAAAAAGTATCTCGCCAGAGCGGGGATCCCGGAGAAACCGGCCGATCTCAGCAATCACGCCTGGCTGGAGTACAGCGTACGCCCGGATAATGAATTTGAACTGGTCGCGCCGGAAGGGTTATCCACCAAATTGCTGCCGCAGGGGCGTTTTGTCACCAACGATCCGATGACCATCTCCCGCTGGCTGGTGGCCGGGGCCGGGATCGCCTACGTTCCGCTGATGTGGGTGATCAATGAGATCAACAGCGGTGAGCTGGAGATCCTCTTCCCACGCTATCAATCGGATCCACGTCCGGTGTATGCGGTCTATACCGAAAAGGACAAGCTGCCGCTGAAGGTGCAGGTGTGCATTAACTATCTGACCGATTATTTCGTGCAGGTGGCGGCGCTGTTTCAGGAGATGCGGGCAAGGAAGGAGTAGTCTGTTGCCCTCTCCCACAGGGAGAGGGCATGTCGAAAGGAGAAATTACGCGGTACCGCCAACGGTCAGGTTATCTACCTTCAGGGTCGGCTGACCCACGCCCACTGGCAGGCTCTGGCCTTCTTTACCGCAGACACCCACGCCGTTATCCAGCTTCAGATCGTTACCGACCATGGAGATCTGCTGCATCGCTTCGATGCCGGAACCGATTAAGGTCGCGCCTTTCACCGCTTTGGTTACTTTGCCTTTCTCGATCAGATAAGCTTCTGAGGTGGAGAAGACAAATTTGCCCGAGGTGATATCCACCTGGCCGCCGCCGAAGTTCGGGGCGTAGATACCATACTCCACCGACTCGATGATCTCCTGCGGCGTGGATTTACCCGCCAGCATATAGGTGTTGGTCATACGCGGCATCGGCAGGTGCGCGTAGGATTCGCGACGGCCGTTACCGGTTGGGGCCACACCCATCAGGCGCGCATTCAGTTTGTCCTGCATATAGCCTTTCAGGATGCCGTTCTCGATCAGCACGTTGTACTGACCCGGCGTCCCTTCATCGTCGATAGAAATGGAGCCACGACGATCGGTCATGGTGCCATCATCCACCACGGTGCAGAGTTCAGAGGCGACCAGCTCACCCATGTGACCGCTGAATACGGAGGTGCCGCGACGGTTGAAGTCGCCTTCCAGACCGTGACCTACCGCTTCGTGCAGCAGTACGCCAGGCCAGCCCGCGCCCAGTACCACTGGCAGGGTGCCCGCAGGTGCCGCCACGGCAGAGAGGTTAACCAGCGCCATCCGCACGGCCTCTTTTGCCCAGGCGTCGGCGCGCACTTCACCTTCGACCGGGTTAAGGAACCATTCGTAACCAAAACGACCGCCGCCGCCGCTGGAGCCGCGCTCGCGTTTGCCATCCTCTTCCACCAGCACGCTGACGGACAGACGCACCAGTGGACGTACATCGGCGGCCAGCGTGCCGTCCGTCGCCGCTACCAGAATCAGCTCATATACGCCGCTCAGGCTGGCGGAGACTTCCTGGACGCGCTTATCTTCCGCGCGGGCGACTTTATCCACCCGACGCAGGATATCCAGCTTCTCTTCACGGCTCATGCTTTGCAGCGGATCGACGCTGGTGTAGAGCGCAGTATGCTGTACTTCACCCAGGGTTTTCACCCGGCCGTCACCGCTGTCGCGCACGATGGTCCGTGCCGCCTGCGCGCTCTGCTCAAGCGCAGCCAGGCTAATCTGATCTGCATAGGCAAAACCGGTTTTTTCACCGCTGATGGCACGCACACCGACGCCCTGGTCGATGTTGTAAGAGCCATCTTTAATAATGCTGTCTTCTAAAACCCAGGATTCGTGATAGCTCGACTGAAAGTAGAGATCGCCGTAGTCGAGACGGCGTTCGGTCAGTTGACCAAGAATGGAGAACAGGTCCTGATGGCTCAGGCCGTTCGCTGCCAGCAAATGTTCACTTACCAGGTTCAGACTCATCGTTTTGCTACTCGTTCGTTGCCGTCCACAGGACGTATCTAAGATCTTATCTATTGAGAGTGAGGCAATTAATTGCCTGCGTCAAATCATTGCTGTGCATCTTTACGCGGCTGGCGCAGCACTTCATTAATCTGCGGCTTATCGACCGGGCCAGTGATGTGGTAACGCAGAATGGAGACTTTACTCCACAGCGGCCCCAGCACTTTACTGGCGGCAAACACCGCCGCGCCGACGATCGGGTTAACGGCAAAGGCCGCTGCCACGCCAACGGTGGCAGAAATTTCCGGTGCCACTACCGCTTCCATATCCAGCTCGCGGCGCACCAGATTGACGGAGCCTTTCATGGCGATATCCGCTTCCAGTCCATCCACCAGAGTATCATCAGTGTGCAACACCCCATCTTTGATCCACGCGGTACTGCGAATCGAGTCGAAGTAGAACCCTTCGCTGAAGGTATCGTTGAAGTCGAAGCGCAGCTTACGCAGCAGGGCGTCGAAGCTGAGCAGACGCAGCAGTTGGCCCGCATGGCCGGTGCTCAGATCGGCTATTTCACCTTTGCCCAGCCGGGTCTTAAGGATGCCGTTCAGCGAGGCTTCGTCAGGCTTCCACGGCTGGTCGCGCCAGTGCAGATCGTAGTCGAGATCAAACGACGACCCGCGAATCGGAGTAGTGATACCGAAATAATTCGATGCCGCATCCAGCTTGTTGCCTTTGAGTTGCCCTTTCAGTGAGGTGCGCTGCTCCCCGGCACCGTTTACCCATTCACCGTTGGCGGTCAGGCGGCCGAAGCCGGTATCAATCAGCCCGCCCGCCAGAGTCAGGGTGTTGCCCTTGATGGTGAAATCACCATCGATACGACCATATTTCTGTCCCCATAACCAGCACTCGGCACAGCGCAGCTGTAAATCAGGCCAGCCGCTGAAATTGACCTGTGTGGTGCTGGCTAATGGCGAAACCGTGTTGCCTTTCCCGGTGGTGGCGGTGCCCGGGTTGTAATAGAGATAGCGGATCGCCGCCTGCCATGGCGCAGTGTCGCGCATCAGCAGGGTGGCGTTGATTTCCCGTCCCTGCGCCTCAACGCTTGAGCCGTTCAGGGTAGGCTGCGTGACAATGCTCAGGTTATTCCACTGCTGCCCACCCAGCGTCAGCGCGGGAGTGCGCACCGTGATGTGCTGCGGGAACTGCACTGAGTCATCCACATTTTCCCCAACGCCACGCTGGAACAGCGCTAACCACTCGGCACCGTCCATTGGCGGCAGGTTGAGTTCAACACCTGCCTGTTCCGGCAGCGGCGGCAGCGTGCGGCTGTCGGAGGTCCAGATGGCGCGATCGAGCGTCAGCCTGCGGTTCAGCAGCCAGCGGCTGTTAAAGTGGTTTTTGCCGCCCGCATTGCCCGTCAGGGTAAAGCTGTTGAGATCCCCGTCGACGTTCACTTTTACTGGCAGCGGTTCGCCCGCCGGTTTGTCCAGCGGAGATGGCAGATCGCTGCTGACGTTCTTCAGATCGCCGCTGAGATCGACCTTGTAATGGGCATCACCCCGATAAGGCAGCTCAATGGCGACCTTACCGTTCCACGGCAAGCGGCCACCCAGAGACTGACTGAGCGTTTTTGGCAGCACGTCCAACCGAGACGGCTGCCAACTGGCATCCAGATTGATCCCCACCTGATAGGCCTTCTCGCCCTCGGTGGTGGAGAAGTCGATATTCAGCGGCTGATTGAACCAGCTTGCCGTCAGCGGCCCGCTTTTCAGATCGCCATTGACGAAGCTGAACTGGCCGCTCAGATTGTTAATGGTGCTGTTCAGCGGCTTAATAAATAAGCTGTTATTTTTCAGCCTGACGTCGCCTTCGGCGGTGGTCATGGTACCGTCCAGCGGGATATCCAGATGTAAGCGAGCATTCACATCACCATCCAACTGGAGCTGCTTAAGGGTGGCACCCAGTGAATCATCCAGCGGCGTCTCGTCAAAGTACGGCCCAACGGCTTTTCCTGGCCCGTTGATATCGGCGTCGATCAGCAGTTTTTCTTTCGAATAGTCCGGGATCACCGCGGTCAGGTTACTGGCCTTCACCCCGCCCAGCGCGACGCCGTCGGTCTTCATCCATAACCCGTCATTGATAAAGTTAAGCTCAATATCGAGGTTTTTCAGGGCTGGCCAGTCAGGCTGGAAGGCATAGGTGGCGTTGCGTAACGGCACCAGAACCTGGAACTGACCTTCGTTGTGCTTGTAGGGGAAGAGGTGTGGGTTGCCACCATAGGCCAGGGTGGCGTTATCCGCCTGTCCGCCCTGAATAGCACCGCTCAGGTAATCCACCAGCGCTTTGCCCATCAGGTTTTCAGGAAAATAGCGCCAGGCCTGCGACCCGTCGTCGGTGCTTATGCCCGCCAGGATCCCCAGCCAGGGTTCATCACCCGCCGGTTGCAGATAGCGGAAACCACCCCGGGCATGCACCGCTTTGGCTTTGACGTCGATGTTGCGTCCGTCGAGCTGGAATCCTTTCTCGTTTTTCAACCAGTGAAGGGTTGCCGTGCCTTTTTCTACCTCCAGCGGAGCGCGGAAGACGGTTTCGTAAGGCATTTTCGCATCATGGATGTGGGCCACCAGACGGCCATCTTCCACGCTGCCTTCCAGAGTGCCGCTGAAATGCTCGGCACCCGGCAGCAGTTCCCACTGCTTCCAGGCGAGATCGGTCCATGCGATGTTAAAGCGGGTTTTTTCCGTCGCCTGCAGTGGAATATCGAGGGCCAGAGCGTTAATCGCCCCAACCGGTTGGGTGGCCTGCCACACTTCGCCCAGCGAGGGGGAGAGCTTCGCCGCGATAGTTCGCAGCCCTTCAAGGCCCGACAGTTCCAGATTGCTGGCACGAATACGTAGCTCGTCGCTGCGTTTGTTGTTGGCACCGCCAACGTCCTGCGCCGGGATCCAGGCCAGCGACAACGCGCCGCGCGGCCACGCCTTATCGTCCATCGTAATACGGGTATCCGGGATGGCGAACTGCCAGCCCTCTTTCTCGCGGGTAACGTGCGCAGTCAGGTTATCAACCGAAAGCTGATGCTGGCGCGCCTTACCCGGCCAGCTGGCGCCCCCCTGCTTCAGCCAGATATCGCCGCTGGCGAACTCGCCGTTGGAGAGGGTCATCCACCCTTCAATGCTGAAACGCGCGGTTTCCAGCTGCATATTCTGCTGTAACCACTCACCCAGCCAGGGTTTGACGTCTACGTCATCGGCCTGCATCCACACTTTGCCGTTATTCAGCAGGCCATTGTCGTCACGTAGATCCATCCGCACCTGCATCACGCCATGCTGTCCGTTCAGGCTGGAGAGGCTGACCTGGCCTTCCGCCCGATGCCGATCTTTGCCGTTAAGCCAGGTAAGCTGAGGGATTGCCAGTTCGGCGCGCTGCCCGGAAAGCGTGATAAAGCTGATTTCGCTGTCGCGCAGATCGAAGTGATCGAACTGGCGCAGGAACAGATCGCTGATGCGGTTGGCCTCGAAGCCTTCACCCTGGTCGTCGCTGCGTAGCGGAGTGTTGGTCAGAAACTGCAGTTGATAGAAGGTCAGATCGCGAAACTGCCAGCGCAGGTGCAGCAGGCTTTGCCATACGTCCAGCGCCAGGGTGACGCGCTTGATGTTAAGGTGGCCGCCGTCCTTCAGCTGCGCCTTGATGTCGCGCACTTCCAGCGTCGGGCCGAAGTTCTGCCAGCTCGCATTGAGCTGGCTGGCCGCGACGGGCATGCCAGTCGCGGATTCGATTTTCGCCAGCAGCTCAGGGCGCCAGCTGTCCAGATGCGGCAATATGAGACGCAGCCCGCTTACGAGCAGCGCGACAATCACGATCAGCGTTGCCCCTGTAAGCAATAAAATCCCCGGCAATCGCCTCACGCGTCTCTCCTTGTCAGCCGTTCTTGTCTCGCAGCACCCTGCGGATTACATCATTACTACGTCAAACTGCTCCGGGTTATAGAGCGGCTCTATCTGCACTTTTACCTGTTTGCCGACAAAGATTTCCACTTCTGCCAGCGCGTGGGACTCTTCGCCCTTAAGGGCTTCCGCCACCGAAGGAGAAGCATAGACCAGGAAGCGGTCGGAGTCGTAGGCGTGATGGACGCGAACGATCTCACGCATGATCTCGTAACAGACCGTTTCTACCGTCTTTACCGTGCCGCGGCCATGACAGGTCGGGCACTCGCTGCACAGCACATGCTCCACGCTTTCGCGGGTGCGCTTGCGGGTCATTTCAACCAGGCCCAGCTGGGAGAAGCCATTGATGCTGGTTTTGACGCGATCTTTACTCAGCGCCTGCTCCAGGGAATGCAGCACGCGGCGGCGGTGGTCTTCGTTACTCATATCGATAAAGTCGATAATGATAATGCCACCCAGATTGCGCAGACGAAGCTGACGCGCAATGGCCTGCGTCGCTTCAATATTGGTATTGAAAATGGTGTCGTCCAGATTGCGATGGCCGACAAAGGCCCCGGTGTTGATATCCACGGTGGTCATCGCTTCGGTCTGATCGATAATCAGATAGCCGCCGGACTTAAGTTCGACCTTGCGCTCCAGCGCGCGCTGGATCTCGTTCTCGACGTCATAGAGATCAAAAATCGGCTGGCGCCCGGTGTAGTGCTCCAGCAGGCCCGGCATTTCCGGGATGTATTCGGCGGTAAATTCGAGCAGCGCATCGTAAGTCAGACGGGAGTCGACGCGAATGCGGTCAAGCTGGGCATCGGCGAAGTCGCGCAGGACGCGCTGGGCAAGCGCCAGCTCACCGTATAGCTGATAGCGGGTCTGGTTGCGTTTTTTACGCTCCATCACTTTTGTCCAGACACGTTTCAGGTAGGCGGCATCCGAGGCCAGATCGTCTTCGCTTATCCCCTCTGCGGCGGTGCGAATAATGAACCCGCCCTGCTCATCGCAGTACGCGCTCACGACTTTTTTCAGGCGTTCACGCTCGCTTTCGCTCTCGATACGCTGGGAGACGCCAACGTGCGATGCACCCGGCATAAAGACCAGATAACGGGAAGGTAAGGTAATGTCGGTAGTCAGGCGCGCACCTTTAGTGCCTAAGGGATCTTTCACCACCTGCACCATCAGATCCTGGCCCTGACGGACCAGCTCGGAGATATCACGAACGGTGAACTGTTTCTGCTCTTCACCCGCCACGCATTCGGTATGCGGCATGATATCTGAAGCATGTAAGAAGGCCGCTTTATCGAGGCCAATATCTACAAATGCCGCCTGCATACCCGGTAGTACACGACTGACACGACCTTTGTAGATATTGCCTACTATTCCGCGCCGCGCTTCACGCTCGATATGAATTTCCTGAAGAATTCCACCGTCGATATACGCCACACGGGTTTCCGAGGGCGTTACGTTTACCAACAATTCAGCCGTCATAATTATCCCTTCCCTCACGCAGTGAGTTAAAATTGCTCAGCAACTCATACGTTTCCACCAGCGGTAAGCCGACTACGGCGTGATAGCTGCCATTGATCTTCCTGACAAAGCAGCCACCTAACCCTTGAATACCGTATGCACCTGCTTTATCCATTGGTTCACCGCTGGCGATATAACCGGCGATATCCTCTTCGGTGAGTACTCTGAACGTCACATCGGTCACCACCAGGCAATCGAGCACCTGCTGGCGGTCTGCCAGCGCGACGGCGGTCATGACCTGATGCGTTTGGCCGGACAATTTGCTCAGCATCTTAAACGCATGCTCATCGTCGTGCGGTTTCTCGAGGACTTCACCGTTCAGGATCACGATGGTATCTGCCCCCAGCACCGGTAAATCACGCGGCACCTGCGCCACGCCAGCCAGCGCTTTCTCCCGTGCCAGACGGGAAACATACTGTTGTGCGCTTTCGCCCTCAGCACGTTTTTCTTCGATACCGGTCACGATACGTTCGAAGGCGACACCCAATTGGGTGAGCAGCTCCTGGCGACGGGGTGAACCGGAGGCAAGATATAGAGACGTCATAGAAACCTTTTATTGCACGGCAAATTGCTGGCGAACCTTACGCATCAGCAGGAACAACCACGGCCAGAGCACACCGTTTACTACACTACTCCAGAACACTTCCGGACGGAAAGAGACGTTGATCACTAAAAACTCTGCCCAGAAAACAATGATATCCGCGGCCATGGATAACAACATCACCACCAGCGCCTGTTGCCAGAGCGCCAGATTACGAAAGAGCTGGAATTTTAGAGCGACCAGGTATGCGATGATGCTCATGGACAGGGCGCGTACGCCAAGCGTTGAACCGCTAATCAGATCCAGTATGGCACCCATCACAAAACCTGTGCCCACATTTACGCGGTGCGGCAGAGCGAGGATCCAGTAGAGCAGAATAAGCAGCACCCAGTTTGGCCGGAAAACGAGAATGTCGTCCGGCCAGGGCATCACTTGCAGCAACAGCGCGATCAAAAACGAGAGCCAGATAACCCAGCGTCCCTGGCTACGATAGCTTGCCACTATTGCCCTCCCGGGGAGAGTTGCGGTGGCGGTGGCGCATCAGGCAGCGGCTGGGTCAGCCCGGTTGCCGGCGCAGGTACTGGCGCAGGCGGCCCCATTGAGTTTGGCGCAGGCAGAACCTGCGGCATCATCTGCATCAGACGTTCATTCGCAACGCGATGTACATCTTCCGGGGTCATCGGGTTGGTCCCGTTACGATCGGCACCCCACAACAGCAACAGATAGCGCAGACGCTGCAGACCTGCCGTTGGGCGTGCCTGAATCACGGTATAGGCGCGCTGAGTATCCAGCTTCACGGAGGAGACCACCCCAACCGGATAACCTTCCGGGAAGCGCCCGCCCAGACCCGACGTCACCAGCACATCGCCCACGCGAATATCGGTATTCGCAGGCAGATGTTCGAGCTGCAGATCGTCAGTACAGCCGTTACCGGCCGCAATCACGCGGATATCGTTACGCAGTACCTGGATCGGCAGCGCATGGGTGGCATCGCAAATCAGCAGCACACGGCTGGTGAGCTTGGCGACGGCGACCACCTGGCCGACAACGCCTTTATCGCTGATCACCGGCTGGCCTTCGTATACGCCATTGACGCTGCCCTTGTCGATCACCACCTGATCGCTGTACGGATCGTTAACGGTAGAGATCACCTGGGTCACCATCTTCTGCTCATCCTGACGCAGCGGGGAACCCAGCAGTTCACGCAGTCTGGCATTCTCCTGCTTGTACTGGCCCAGCATCAGTAGTTCGCTGTTTTTCAGCAGCAGTTCCTGGCGTAACGCGCGGTTTTCAAGTTCGAGTTGATCGCGTGAGGACAGGGTTTGCGAGACGCTGTCGAGTAGTTCACGGGGACCATTTGATACAAAGTAGAAAGGACTGACGGCGGTATCCATGTACGTTCGGATCTGGCTGAACGTACCGAGGCGGCTATCGGCAATAATGACACCAAGCGCTACTAACACCCCAAGGATCAGGCGAAACTGTAGCGACGGGCCACGGCTAAAAATTGGCTTCATAGGCTATGCGTACTCTCGCGTCAGAGAGAAAGGGTAGCCATCCGCTACCCTTTCACACCTGACTACTCTTCGCTGAACAAGTCGCCGCCGTGCATGTCGATCATCTCCAGCGCCTTGCCGCCGCCACGGGCTACGCAAGTCAGTGGATCTTCAGCAACTACGACAGGAATACCTGTCTCTTCCATCAACAGGCGGTCGAGGTTACGCAGCAGCGCACCACCACCGGTCAGAACCATACCGCGCTCGGAGATATCGGAAGCCAGTTCCGGCGGGCACTGCTCGAGGGCAACCATGACGGCGCTAACAATGCCGGTCAACGGCTCTTGCAGCGCTTCGAGGATTTCGTTGGAGTTCAGGGTAAAGCCACGTGGAACGCCTTCTGCCAGGTTACGGCCGCGCACTTCGATCTCGCGCACTTCGTCACCCGGGTAAGCAGAACCGATTTCGTGCTTAATACGCTCTGCGGTGGCTTCACCGATCAGAGAGCCGTAGTTACGGCGAACGTAATTGATGATGGCTTCGTCGAAGCGGTCACCACCGATACGTACGGAAGAGGAGTAAACCACACCGTTCAGAGAGATAACGGCCACTTCAGTGGTACCGCCACCGATATCCACCACCATGGAGCCGGTCGCTTCGGAAACCGGCAGGCCGGCACCAATAGCCGCAGCCATCGGCTCTTCAATCAGGAAGACTTCACGCGCACCAGCGCCCTGAGCGGATTCACGAATAGCACGACGCTCTACCTGGGTAGCGCCAACCGGCACACACACCAGAACACGCGGGCTTGGACGCATAAAGCTGTTGCTGTGCACCTGTTTGATAAAGTGCTGAAGCATTTTCTCGGTCACGAAGAAATCAGCGATAACGCCGTCTTTCATCGGTCGAATGGCAGCGATATTACCCGGCGTACGACCAAGCATCTGCTTAGCGTCATGGCCGACGGCCGCTACGCTTTTCGGTGAACCAGCACGATCCTGACGAATGGCCACAACTGAAGGCTCATTCAGTACGATGCCTTGTCCTTTTACATAAATGAGGGTATTCGCAGTACCCAGGTCAATGGACAGGTCATTGGAAAACATGCCACGAAATTTTTTCAACATACTAAGGGATAATCCTGAAAGCTGGGGCGGAAAACAAAATCCGCTTACTTTACCAACCACACGCAGCAGCGACAAGGCGCAAAAATCGCCTGCTACGGTGAAAATTTGTGCAGCACGTTTCCTTTGTTACAAATCGTCGCCTGACTCCCTCAGGTCAGAGAAAAAACAGCGTTCCTCACGTTCATTTGTAACCCGTTTAAGGTCGCTCACTGTCATTTTGCTCGTCATACATCACGCTACAGGCGCGATATTCTACGTGAAAACTCACCAAACGGCAGGTTAAACAGAGTATCTTTGCGAATATTTTTTCACATTGCTGTCAAGAGGCTGAGAGGCAGCAAAAAAATCGCCCTGACCCCCTGTAACTCCGCGCTCTGTCAACGTCCGCCATTCGGTTCGAGACCTCACACCTGTGGCAAAAACATGGGTTTGCGTTCCCTTGCAGGCTTCAACCAGACTCTGTACCAGCAGTTGGTTTTCCGTACGTTTTTCAATGTTCCTTACCAGCCCCGGATGCAGCTTCAACAGCTCTACCTCCAGCGCCTTGATCCAGCTGGTGCTGACCAGCGTCAAGCCCGCCTGCGTTACCGCCACACGCGCACCCAGCGCATTGATCAGCCGTACCACCGGCTGTAACCGACTGATGTGTTGACAAACATCCGCCTCTGCAAGTTCAAAAATAATCCGTTTACGCTGCGATTTTTCACATTGCATCAACACATCGCGCAGCCAGCGCTGGAAACGTGGGCGGATTAAAGACTCCACCGTCACCTGCAGCGCCAGGTGTTCTTCGGGCCAGAAGGATAAGAATGGCATCAATCGCGAAATTTGCTGGCGGTCGTACTCCTCCGACAGGCCAAACTGCAGCACCATCGGCAGATATTCCGCTGACACCACCTCTTCGTTGCCGTCAAAGATGCGGCAGAGCAGCTCCCGGTGATGGACCTGGCCATTTGCCAGCACCGCCGGTTTTTGATAAATCCGCGGTCCGCCGCGGGTAAGCATCTGTTCGATCAGAGTACGCCAGCGCACATTGCCGCGCCCTTTCTCTGGCAGGGAGTCATCATAAACCGCCCAGCTGTTAGCCCCCTGCAACACAGCATTGCGGGTGGCGGCTTCGGCGTGCTCCATCACCTGTTCGGTAGTCTGGCCGCCGCGCCAGGCGCAAATGCCAATATGCACCATGTCATCACGATCGAGCATTTTGCTGGGAGGCAGCGTATCCACCGACTTCAACAGCAGGCTGGCAATGCTCTCTGACTCTTTCAGGGTGCGATGCGGCAGCAGCACGGCGTAATCACTGCGGTGATAGCGCGCCAGCAGTGCGCCGGGATAGCGCATCATAAAGGTGGAGAGCATATTGATGAGCATAAACAGATGCTCCTCCGCCACTGCCCGTCCCCAGTTGTCTTTCAGTAGATCGAAGTCCGGCAGGCGAACAATCATCACCACCCCGTGCGACCCAACCTTTTCAGGATCTTCCAGGAGGGTAGCCAGCTGATTATCAAAGAAAAGACGATTATTAAGGCCCGTTTTGTTGTCCTGGGCGGCATAGGAGCGAATCAGCGTGTCCATCCGGCTGCGCTGGTCGCTGGCAAACTGAATTTCGGACAGCAGAACGTCCAGCGCACTGCTGGTGCGTGATGGCCATTCATAGACGGACCCGCGCACAGGGGCGCCACGTTCACCGTTAAGGATGCGCACCGAACGCGCCTCCAGTAACTCCTGCCCGGAGAGCTGGCGACGCAGCCAGCGCACTGCCAGAAAGATCAGCACGACCACGAAGATCACCGCTACCGTCAGCGGTGCGGTGGTCACCAACGAACGAAAATAACTGTTCATCGGGTCCAGATAGGCCAGACTTATGGTCATACCGGGGTTTTTAAGAGAAGGAACGGTCAGTTCGAGATTCTGGAGTGGCGCGCCGGCCGGTCGATAGCCTTTTAACCCGTTGTGGCTGAAAATGGTTTTCCCGCCCTGCTTAATCTCAACACGCGTGATTTCCACCGGTGCCATCAGCTCGTCCAGCTGATGGGAAAGTTCAGGAAAAGGTGTGCTGACAAGACGCGAATCAATGACCGACGCAACGGAGTGTACGCGGTTCGCCAGCTTCCCCTGGATCGCATTATAAAAACTGAGCGAGCAGCCGATCAGGGTGACAAAGATGGTCAAGCCAGTCAGCAAGGAGATGAAAGCGGAGAACTTCGTCGATAATCGCATCCTTGAGATTACTCCGTGAGTTGATGAGGATAGCAAGTGAGCGCTAACTTGCACTACGGCATCGGCATACTACCAAATCCGGTGTATCTGGCAATTTATTGCGTTAAATCGGCATTGCATATCAATGAGCGAGTATAGTCTTCAAAAAATTTTTTCCAATCATCATGCTGAGTAAGGAATTCGTATGCAGGCTTTGATCTTAGAACAGCAGGAAGGCAAAACACTTGCATCAGTGCAATCTATTGAGGAGAGCCGCCTGCCTGAGGGGGCCGTGACCGTTGATATCGACTGGTCCAGTCTGAATTATAAAGACGCGCTCGCCATTACGGGCACTGGCAAAATCATTCGTAATTTCCCAATGGTTCCAGGTATCGACTTTGCGGGCCGCGTACACGCCAGCGAAGATCCACGTTTCCATGCTGGCCAGCAGGTACTGCTGACCGGCTGGGGCGTGGGCGAAAACCACTGGGGCGGCCTGGCCGCGCAGGCACGCGTTAACGGCGACTGGCTGGTGCCTATGCCGAACGGACTCGATGGCCGTAAAGCAATGATCATCGGCACCGCTGGTTTTACCGCCATGCTGTGCGTAATGGCGCTGGAAGAAGCCGGTGTAACACCGCAATCCGGTGAGGTGGTGGTAACGGGTGCCAGCGGCGGCGTCGGCAGTACCGCTGTCGCCCTGCTGCACAAGCTGGGCTATCAGGTGGCGGCAGTTTCCGGGCGTGAAAGTACCCATGACTACCTGCGTAGCCTGGGTGCCAGCCGCATTCTGGGCCGCGATGAGTTCGCGGAGACCCGCCCGCTGGAGAAACAGATCTGGGCTGGTGCCGTCGATACCGTCGGGGATAAAGTGCTGGCGAAAGTGCTGGCGCAGATGAACTACGGCGGTTGCGTGGCGGCGTGTGGCCTGGCGGGCGGTTTTGCCCTCCCGACCACGGTGATGCCGTTTATTCTGCGCAATGTCCGTCTGCAGGGTGTCGATTCCGTGATGACCCCGCCAGCGCGCCGCGCCCAAGCCTGGGAACGACTGGTTCGCGATCTGCCCGCCTCCTTCTACACCCAAAGCGCCACCCAGATTAGCCTTGAGCAGGCGCCGGAATACGCCGCGAAGATCATCAATAACCAAATCCAGGGCCGTACGCTGGTGAAGCTGGCGTAATCTTCAAATTTTCGTGACATATTCGCTTTAACCCGGCTCCTCCGTCATGCTTAAAAAAACGCATGACGGAGGAAGCCATGAAAGTGAAACCCCTGACGGAAGCCGATATCACCGCGGAATCCGTTTTTATGCTTAAGCGACGCCAGATCCTGAAAATGCTGGGGATCGGTGCCGGTGCGCTGACGCTCTCCCCCCTCGCCCAGGCCGACCTGCTGGACTGGTTTAAGGGCAACGATCGCCCAAAAGCGCCTTCCGGGAAACCGCTTAACTTTACCCAACCCGCCCAGTGGCAGAGCACGCTTGCCAAAACCCCCGAAGAGAAAGTGACAGGCTATAACAACTTCTACGAGTTCGGCCTGGATAAAGCCGATCCTGCGGCCAACGCGGGCAGCCTGAAGACCGATCCCTGGACGCTGAAAATCGACGGCGAAGTGGCGAAACCTCTGACTCTCGATTACAACGATTTGACCACCCGCTTCCCGCTGGAGGAACGAATCTACCGCATGCGCTGCGTTGAGGCCTGGTCGATGGTGGTGCCGTGGATTGGTTTTCCGTTGCATAAGCTGCTGGCGATGGTGGAACCCACCAGCAACGCGAAGTATGTCGCCTTCCAGACCCTTTACGCCCCGGAGATCATGCCCGGCCAGAAAGACCGGTTTATTGGCGGTGGCCTGGATTACCCGTACGTAGAAGGATTGCGTATTGATGAAGCCATGCACCCGCTGACGCTGATGACCGTTGGTGTTTACGGCAAAGCCCTGCCGCCGCAAAACGGCGCGCCTATCCGCCTCACCGTGCCGTGGAAATATGGCTTTAAGGGCATTAAATCGATCGTCAGCATCAAGCTGACCCGTGAACGCCCGCCCACTACCTGGAACCTTGCGGCCCCGGATGAGTACGGTTTTTACGCCAACGTGAACCCGCACGTCGATCATCCCCGCTGGTCGCAGGCGAGCGAGCGGTTTATTGGCTCGGGCGGCGCACTGGACGTCAAACGCCAGCCTACGCTGCTATTTAACGGCTATGCTGACCAGGTCGCATCACTCTATCGCGGCCTCGACTTACGGGAGTTTTTCTAAGTGCGTCTGACGGCAAAACAGATTACCTGGCTGAAAGTCGCCCTGCATCTTGCGGGGCTGCTTCCATTTATATGGCTGTTCTGGGCCATCAACCACGGCGGCCTGAGTGCCGATCCGGCAAAAGATATTCAGCACTTCACCGGGCGCACCGCGCTGAAATTTTTACTGGCGACGCTGCTGGTTTCGCCGCTGGCGCGCTACGCAAAACAGCCTTTATTGATCCGTACCCGCCGCCTGCTTGGGCTATGGTGTTTTGCCTGGGCGACGCTGCATCTCACCAGCTATGCGTTCCTGGAGCTGGGCATTAACAATCTGGCCCTGCTGGGGAGCGAACTGATTACCCGGCCTTACTTAACCCTGGGGATTATCAGTTGGGTGATTTTACTGGCGTTGACCCTCACCTCCACCCAATACGCCCAGCGAAAACTGGGAAGGCGCTGGCAACTTCTGCATAATTTTGTCTATCTGGTCGCGATCCTCGCCCCTATCCACTACCTTTGGTCAGTGAAAATTCTCTCGCCGCAGCCGATCATCTATGCTGTGCTGGCCATAGTGCTTCTGGCATGGCGTTATAAGAAGTTTCGCCAGTGGTGGCGATAACGGACGAAAGTGGGCGAATCTCCACAGATCGCTCACCCTTCCTGAGTATTTATCCGAATGCTGTTGATAATCTTCCCTGATAAGACCAGTATTTAGCTGCCAAATGCTACGAAATCGTTATAATGTGCGACTTCGGTTTCCCCGACGGGTTTTTCATAGCCGGAAAGGGTGACAATCGCGCATCGAAGGTATATTTTGTTTTTTACCGGAGAATCGCAGGAGATAGCGGCACAATGGCTGACAAGTTTCACATCTTAGTTTTGAACGGACCGAACCTGAATATGCTCGGCACCCGTGAACCAGAGAAGTACGGCACGCTGACGTTGACCGATATTGTTAACCAATTGGGTAACGAAGCGGCGGCACTTAATGTGGAACTTGACCATTTTCAGTCAAACGCGGAGTACGCACTCATCGACCGCATTCATCAGGCTAAAGACACAACAGACTATATCCTGATTAATCCGGCCGCGTTTACGCACACCAGTGTTGCTATTCGCGACGCGCTGCTGGCCGTGAGTATCCCGTTTATCGAGATCCACCTCAGCAACGTGCATGCGCGGGAACCGTTCCGCCACCACTCCTACCTGTCGGATATCGCCACTGGCGTCATCTGTGGACTGGGGGCTGACGGTTATTCATTCGCTTTACAGACAGCGGTAAAACGCCTGTCACAATCACACTAAACAAAGAGTACGGAACCCACTCATGGATATTCGTAAGATTAAAAAACTGATCGAGCTGGTTGAAGAATCAGGCATCTCCGAACTGGAAATTTCTGAAGGCGAAGAGTCTGTACGCATCAGCCGTGCCGCGCCAAACGCAGGCTTCCCGGTTATGCAACAAGCTTATGCTGCACCAATGATGCAGCAGCCAGCTCTGTCTAACGCTGTCGCTCCGGCGGCTGCTCCAGCAATGGAAGCGCCAGCAGCAGCGGAAATCAGTGGTCACATCGTACGTTCCCCAATGGTTGGTACTTTCTACCGCACCCCGAGCCCGGACGCTAAAGCGTTCATCGAAGTGGGCCAGAAAGTTAACGCGGGCGATACCCTGTGCATCGTTGAAGCCATGAAAATGATGAACCAGATCGAAGCTGACAAGTCAGGTACTGTGAAAGCGATTCTGGTCGAAAGTGGTCAGCCGGTTGAATTTGACGAGCCGCTGGTCGTCATCGAGTAACGAGGCGAACATGCTGGATAAAATTGTTATCGCCAACCGCGGCGAGATCGCACTGCGTATTCTTCGTGCCTGTAAAGAGCTGGGCATCAAGACTGTCGCTGTGCACTCAAGCGCGGACCGCGATCTGAAACACGTATTACTGGCGGATGAGACGGTCTGTATCGGCCCGGCTCCGTCCGTAAAAAGCTATCTGAATATCCCGGCTATCATCAGCGCCGCTGAGATCACTGGCGCGGTGGCCATTCACCCGGGTTATGGCTTCCTCTCTGAGAACGCCAACTTTGCTGAACAGGTAGAACGTTCTGGCTTTATCTTCATCGGCCCGAAAGCTGACACTATCCGCCTGATGGGCGACAAAGTGTCTGCGATCACCGCCATGAAGAAAGCCGGTGTTCCAACCGTTCCTGGCTCCGACGGCCCTCTGACCGACGACATGGATGCTAACCGTGCTCATGCGAAACGCATCGGCTACCCGGTTATCATCAAAGCGTCCGGCGGCGGCGGCGGTCGCGGTATGCGCGTTGTGCGCAGCGACACTGAACTGGCTCAATCCATCTCCATGACCAAAGCTGAAGCGAAAGCCGCTTTCAGTAACGACATGGTGTACATGGAAAAATACCTGGAAAACCCACGTCACATCGAAATTCAGGTGCTGGCTGACGGTCAGGGTAACGCTATCTATCTGGCAGAACGTGACTGCTCCATGCAGCGTCGTCACCAGAAAGTGGTCGAAGAAGCACCAGCACCGGGTATCACCCCGGAACTGCGTCGCTACATCGGCGAGCGTTGCGCGAAAGCCTGTGTCGATATCGGCTATCGCGGGGCGGGTACTTTTGAGTTCCTGTTCGAAAACGGCGAGTTCTACTTCATTGAAATGAACACCCGTATTCAGGTTGAACACCCGGTGACCGAAATGATTACCGGTGTTGACCTGATCAAAGAGCAGCTGCGTATCGCAGCGGGTCAACCGCTGTCCATCAAGCAGGATGAAGTTGTGGTTAAAGGCCATGCGGTGGAATGCCGTATCAACGCCGAAGACCCGAACACCTTCCTGCCAAGCCCGGGTAAAATCACGCGTTTCCACGCGCCGGGTGGCTTTGGTGTGCGCTGGGAGTCCCATATTTACGCCGGTTACACCGTACCGCCGTACTATGACTCCATGATCGGCAAGCTGATCTGCTACGGCGAATCCCGTGACGTGGCGATTGCCCGCATGAAGAACGCCCTGCAGGAGCTGATCATCGACGGCATCAAAACCAACGTTGATCTGCAGATGCGTATTATGAGCGACGAGAACTTCCAGCATGGTGGCACCAACATCCACTATCTGGAGAAGAAACTCGGTCTTCATGAAAAATAAGCATTTATAAGCAGCAAAAGGCCGGTTAATCCGGCCTTTATTATTTCTGGGGATTGCGAAGCCCCATAAGGTACAATCCCCGCTTTCTTTTCCACAAGGGACAAAAAATGGACAAACGTTTTGTTCAGGCCCACAAAGAAGCGCGCTGGGCGCTGTGGTTAACCCTTATCTATCTCGCCGCATGGTTAGTAACTGCTTACATACCTGATTCTGCCATTGGCATTACCGGTCTGCCGCACTGGTTTGAGATGGCCTGCCTGCTGCTCCCGCTGGTGTTTATTCTGCTCTGTTGGGCGATGGTGAAATTTATCTATCGCGATATTCCGCTGGAGGATGACGATAATGCAGCTTGAAGTGATCCTGCCGCTCGTCGCGTATCTGTTTGTTGTTTTTGGCCTGTCCGTTTATGCCATGCGCAAAAGGACGACGGGCACTTTCCTGAATGAATATTTCCTCGGCAGCCGCTCGATGGGTGGTATTGTGCTGGCGATGACCCTGACCGCCACCTATATCAGCGCCAGCTCCTTTATTGGCGGCCCGGGTGCGGCCTATAAATACGGACTGGGCTGGGTGCTGCTGGCGATGATCCAGCTTCCTGCCATCTGGCTCTCGCTGGGTATTCTGGGGAAAAAATTTGCGATTCTCGCGCGCCGCTACAACGCCGTAACGCTTAACGACATGCTGTTTGCCCGCTATCAGAGCCGCCTGCTGGTCTGGCTGGCCAGCCTGAGCCTGCTGGTGGCCTTTATCGGCGCCATGACCGTGCAGTTTATTGGTGGCGCGCGCCTGCTTGAAACCGCCGCCGGGATCCCTTACGAAACCGGGTTGCTGATTTTTGGTATCAGTATTGCGCTCTACACCGCGTTTGGGGGATTCCGCGCCAGCGTGCTCAACGATACCATGCAGGGCATGGTGATGCTGATTGGCACCATTGTGCTGCTGGTGGGCGTGGTACACGCAGCGGGGGGACTAACCCATGCAGTGGAAACGCTGCAGACCATCGATCCGAAGCTGGTTTCGCCGCAGGGCGCGGAAGACATCCTCTCCCCCACCTTTATGACCTCCTTCTGGGTGCTGGTCTGCTTCGGGGTGATTGGCCTGCCGCATACGGCCGTGCGCTGCATCTCCTATAAGGACAGCAAGGCGGTGCACCGAGGGATTATCATCGGCACCATCGTCGTGGCAATCCTGATGCTCGGCATGCACCTTGCCGGGGCGCTGGGCCGGGCGGTGATCCCGGACTTAACCGTGCCGGACCTGGTGATCCCCACCCTGATGGTAAAAGTTCTGCCGCCGTTTGCTGCCGGGATCTTCCTTGCCGCGCCAATGGCTGCGATCATGTCGACAATTAACGCCCAACTGCTGCAAAGTTCCGCTACCATCATTAAAGATCTCTATCTCAATATGCGTCCTGAGCAGATGAACAATGAGCGACTGCTGAAACGGATGTCGGCAGTCATTACTCTGCTGTTAGGTGTATTGCTGCTGCTAGCTGCGTGGAAGCCACCTGAGATGATCATCTGGCTGAACCTGCTGGCCTTTGGCGGTCTGGAAGCGGTGTTCCTCTGGCCACTGGTGCTTGGCCTGTACTGGGAGCGCGCAAATGCGGCGGGCGCCCTGAGCGCGATGATCGTCGGAGGCGTGCTGTATGCCGTTCTCGCCACGTTTAAAATTCAGTATCTGGGCTTCCATCCGATTGTGCCTTCGTTACTGCTAAGTTTACTGGCGTTTGTCGTGGGAAACCGTTTCGGTCAATCCGCCCCGCAACCTGCCGTCATTTCTACTGATAAATAAAGAGTTTTGCCATGCCGTGGATCCAATTAAAACTGAACACAACCGGCGCGAATGCCGAAGAGATGAGTGATGCGCTGATGGAGGCCGGTGCGGTCTCTATCACCTTCCAGGACACGCATGACACCCCGGTGTTTGAACCGCTGCCGGGTGAAACCCGCCTGTGGGGCGACACCGACGTCATCGGCCTGTTTGATGCCGAAACTGATATGGCCGAAGTGGTTGCGATTCTGGAAAATCATCCGCTGCTGGGCGCCGGTTTTGCGCACAAAATCGAACAGCTTGAAGACAAAGACTGGGAACGCGAGTGGATGGACAACTTCCATCCGATGCAGTTTGGCAAGCGTCTGTGGATCTGCCCAAGCTGGCGCGACGTGCCGGATGAAAATGCCGTTAACGTGATGCTCGATCCGGGCCTGGCATTCGGAACAGGCACCCACCCGACGACTTCCCTGTGCCTGCAGTGGCTGGATGGTCTGGATCTGGATGGCAAAACGGTGATCGACTTTGGCTGCGGATCCGGGATCCTCGCCATCGCCGCCCTGAAGTTGGGCGCAGCAAAAGCGATCGGGATCGACATCGATCCGCAGGCGATTCAGGCCAGCCGTGACAACGCCGAGCGCAATGGCGTTTCCGATCGTCTTGAACTCTATTTGCCGGATGCCCAGCCAGCGGCCATGAAAGCCGATGTGGTCGTCGCGAATATCCTGGCTGGCCCGTTACGCGAGCTGGCGCCATTAATCAGCGTACTGCCGGTTGAGGGCGGCCTGCTGGGCCTTTCCGGTATCCTTGCCAGCCAGGCAGACAGCGTCTGCGAAGCCTATGCCGATCTCTTTGACCTCGACCCGGTTGTCGAGAAAGAAGAGTGGTGCCGCATCACTGGCCGTAAAAAATAAGCCTTTGGCGTGGTCCTCTGACCACGCCTTTCCTCGTCTGAATTTTCTCCCTTCCCTCTTATTTGTCCGTTAAAATAACCACACAAATCATAATGTTAATTAATGATTTGAATATAAAAATCTATCGGATAAATATCATGAAAAACATTTCAGGCAAGGCAGCGCTGTTGGCGCTGGGTATGATCTCGACTTCGGCTTTTGCATCACACTGGAGTTATCAGGCGGAAGGCGCACCGGAACATTGGGGCGAGCTGGACGAGGCATACAAGATATGCAAAAGCGGCATGAATCAGTCCCCTGTCAACATCGATACCACCGTTAAGGCCCACCTCTCTCCGCTGGAAACACACTATATCGATGGCCCGGTCACCCTGACGAACAACGGTCACACTATCCAGGCAAGTGAAAAGGCGGATACACGCGACAGCATCACGCTTGATAACCAAAACTGGACGTTACAGCAGTTCCATTTCCATGCGCCAAGCGAAAACACGGTGCACAGTAAAAAATACGCAATGGAAATGCATCTGGTCCACAAAAATGCCGACGGCGAACTGACGGTTGTTGCTGTTATGTTTGATCAGGGTGCCGCAAACCCTGAACTGGATAAACTTTGGGGCGTAATGCCGGATCGGGTTGATCAAAACGTCACGATTACGCCAAATCTCGATATGAACAAATTGCTTCCTACGGATAAAACCTACTGGCGCTTTAGCGGCTCTCTGACCACGCCACCTTGCTCAGAAGGGGTAACGTGGGTAGTGCTCAAGCATCCTCTGACCGTCTCTGCCGCACAGCTGGAAAAATTCACCCACACCATGCATCACGATAACAGCCGCCCGGTACAATCCCTTCATGGCCGTCTGGTTGTTGAATAAGCCCATTTTTTGCTCTGATATCCTGTGCTGAAATGTGACGCAGATTGCAAAGATGCACCATAATCTGCTGCTTATAGCAGCAGATTATCCCGGAGAATTGATTCATTTATCCAGAAATGATGAGAAGTTACGGGAAATTGTAAGCGCCCACAAAATATCCATTCAACACTAACCCAATGATTTAAATAGTGAATAATCCGCACTAAAAAGTCAGAGTTGCGATTCCTTGATCTACAACAGAGGATTGTTCAAAGTTTGGCCTTTCATCTCGTGCAAAAAATGCGTAAGATACGCCGCCTTGCAGTCACAGTATGGTCATTTCTTAACTCATGCGCATCGGAAACCACCAGCTCAGAAATCGCCTGATCGCAGCACCTATGGCAGGTATTACCGACCGGCCCTTCAGGACGCTGTGCTATGAGATGGGAGCAGGTTTAACCGTTTCCGAGATGATGTCGTCTAACCCGCAGGTTTGGGAAAGCGATAAATCCCGTCTTCGGATGGTGCACGTTGATGAACCGGGTATCCGCACCGTGCAAATTGCCGGTAGCGTACCTGAAGAGATGGCAGACGCCGCGCGTATTAACGTGGAAAGTGGTGCCCAGATTATTGATATCAATATGGGGTGCCCGGCCAAAAAAGTGAATCGCAAGCTTGCAGGTTCAGCCCTTCTGCAATACCCCGACCAGGTGAAGTCAATCCTGACGGCGGTTGTCAGCGCAGTGGACGTTCCTGTTACGTTGAAGATTCGCACGGGTTGGTCGCCGGATCACCGTAACTGCGTAGAGATTGCCCAACTGGCCGAAGACTGTGGCATTCAGGCCCTGACCATACATGGACGCACTCGCGCCTGTTTGTTCAACGGCGAAGCTGAATACGACAGCATTCGGGCAGTTAAGCAGAAAGTTTCCATTCCGGTTATCGCGAATGGCGACATTACTGACCCGCTTAAAGCCAGAGCTGTGCTCGACTATACGGGAGCTGATGCTCTGATGATAGGACGTGCGGCTCAGGGAAGACCCTGGATCTTTCGGGAAATCCAGCATTATCTGGACACTGGGGAGCTGCTTGCCCCGCTGCCACTGGCAGAGGTCAAGCGCTTGCTTTGTTCGCACGTTCGGGAATTGCATGACCACTACGGCCAGGCAAAAGGGTACCGAATTGCGCGTAAACACGTATCCTGGTATCTCCAGGAACACGCTCCAAATGACCAGTTTCGGCGCACATTCAACGCCATAGAGGATGCCAGCGTACAGCTGGAGGCGTTGGAGGCATACTTCGAAAATCTTGCGTAATGAAATAAAGAGCTGACAGAACTATGTTCGAACAACGCGTAAATTCTGACGTACTGACCGTTTCCACCGTTAACTCTCAGGATCAAGTAACTCAAAAGCCCCTGCGTGACTCGGTTAAACAGGCACTGAAGAACTATTTTGCTCAACTGAATGGTCAGGATGTTAACGACCTGTATGAGCTGGTACTGGCTGAAGTTGAACAGCCCCTGTTGGACATGGTGATGCAATACACCCGTGGTAACCAGACCCGTGCTGCCCTGATGATGGGTATCAACCGTGGTACGCTGCGTAAGAAATTGAAAAAGTACGGCATGAACTAATTTCGATTAGCTAAATGCTTGTATAAAAAGGCGCAAACCGGCATGGGGACGCGCCTTTTTTTATGCCCTCTTTTCCCCCGTTTTGCTCCCCTCATCACGCGGCTAACAACCGAAACGTAAACATCGGTCTGCCCACTTCTCAGCCGCTATTTTTCGTGTATATTTCCTGCACTCTTTTCCTTTGTACCCGGAAACTCCGAATGATCCGTAAGTATGGGTGGTTAGTCGTCTTCGCGATTAGCGTTTTCATTTTTGATGCACTGTTAATGCAGTGGATTGAGCTGATGTCTACGGAAACGGACAAATGCCGTAATATGGACTCCGTAAATCCACTTAAGCTAATTAACTGCGCCGATCTGGATTAAGCCCTTACTTTCCCTCGAAAAATGTGCGGACTTAAAAGCCTTTGAGGCATCTCCGTTGGATGATAATGTCTCAGCCCGTCTCACCCGGTATCACGTAATACCTCCCTGCGTTTGAGTTGATGAGATCATGCTGGTTAGCCAATACGACCAACTTCTTGTGGTTATCTCTTTTGTTGTCGCCATTCTTGCATCCTACACCGCCCTGAATATGGCAGGCCGGGTAGTGGGAAGTACGGGCATCGCGGCACGTGTCTGGCTGACGGGTGGCGGTATCGCCATGGGCATCGGCATCTGGTCTATGCATTTTATCGGCATGCTGGCGATGGATGTCACCCTGCGGCTGAACTACAGCCTGCTGCCAACGGCACTCTCAATGCTTATTGCCATCGGCGCCTCGCTGTTCGCCATTTGGCTGGTGAGCCGGGATCATTTTCGCAGGCGTCGCCTGTTCACCGGTGCCGTGATTCTGGGTACCGGTATTGTCGCGATGCACTACACCGGGATGGCTGCATTGCAGGTGGAGCCGGCTATCGTATGGGATATGCGCTGGGTTGCGCTGTCGGTAGTGATCGCCCTGCTCGCCTCGCTGGCCGCCCTGTGGCTCACGTTTCGTCTACGCCGCGACGCGGCCCAGGTTGCGCTGATGCGTGCAGGCGCCGCCGTCCTGATGGGCGTTGCCATTGCTGGCATGCACTACACGGGGATGATGGCCGCGCAGTTCCCGGTTCAGGCCCATATGCACCACCAGGGCGTAAACGGCAGCTGGCTGGCGGTGCTGGTGAGCGTCGTTGCGCTCTCCATTCTGGGTATTACGCTGCTGGTCTCGATGTTTGACGCCAGGCTACAGGCTCGCACCGCCCTTCTGGCCTCGTCGCTCGCGGAAGCGAACCGTGAACTGGCGCAGCTGGCGCTGCACGACACGCTGACACGCTTGCCAAACCGTGTGCTGCTGGAGGACCGTCTCGATCAGGCGATCAACAAAGCCGATCGCGAAGGAAAGTTATTCGCGCTGCTGTTTATGGATCTGGACGGCTTCAAAGCCGTTAACGATGCCTACGGGCATGACGCCGGTGACAAGCTGCTGATTGCCGTCACAGAACGCCTTGAGCAGCCGTTGAAAGGTCAATACACCCTCGCCCGTATTGGCGGTGACGAGTTTGTTCTGCTGGCCGAGATCGATACCCCGAACGATGCCGCGTCGCTGGCCAGCGCGCTGGTGCATGTAATCGATCAGCCCTTCAGCTTTGAACTCTACGACCTGGTGGTTACCCTCAGCGTCGGGATTGCTATCTATCCGCACGATGGCAAAAACCAGCGGGAGCTGATGTTTAACGCCGATGCGGCGATGTATCACACCAAGCATATGGGGCGTAACGGCTACCACTTCTTCCAGCCTTCAATGAATACGCTGGCGCAGAAACAGCTCCAGCTGATGAACGATCTGTGGCTGGCGCAGGATCGCCACGAGCTGCATCTGGTTTATCAGCCGAAGTTTCAGGCCCCGGCTGGCCCTATCGTCGGCTTTGAAGCCTTGCTGCGCTGGCAGCACCCTACCCAGGGGCTGTTATCCCCTGACCAGTTCCTGCCGCTGGCGGAAAAGAGCGGGCTGATTATTCCTATTGGCAACTGGGTGATCGATGAGGCCTGCCGCCAGCTCCGTGTATGGCATCTCGAAGGGCATACCGAGTGGTCGATGGCAGTGAACCTCTCCACGCTGCAGTTTGAACAACCCCAGCTGGTTGATACGGTGATGGGTAGTCTGGCACGACATGGCATTCCGCCCCATACGCTGATCCTGGAAGTGACTGAAACGACGGCCATGAATAATCCGGATGAGAGCGTGCGGGTGCTGACCGAACTGACGCAGGCGGGGGTAAAGGCCTCCATCGACGATTTTGGTACCGGCTATTCCAGCCTGCTGTACCTGAAAAAGCTTCCAGCGTGTGAACTGAAAATCGATCGGGCGTTTGTTAAAGATCTCAACGGCGCGGGTGAAGACGCCACTATCGTTGCAGCCATTATTGCGCTGGCGAAGACCCTTAACCTGAAAGTGGTGGCCGAAGGCGTTGAAACCCAGGAGCAGCAGACGTTTTTGACCGAACTCGGATGCACGACGTTACAAGGTTTTCTGCTGGGTAAACCCGTTTCGGCGCAGACTATCAACGCCATGAGCCGGGATCCGCAGGCCTTGCTGACGCAGCAAATCTGACCGGACTGATGCCGTTATGAGGCGGCGTCGTAGAACCGGCCCGGCACCGGGGCAGCCAGTAAGGTCGAGAGAATGTTATCCACCAGCGCGGGGGCCTGTTGATACAGGTCCAGCCTTTCCGGTTTCATTAACCAGTTTTTAATCAGCCCGCAAAAAAAACCATGAAAAACAATTAACGTCGTGTCGATATTGATCCGCGCGGAAATACTGCCTGCCGCAATGCAATTTTGCAGAATCCGACGCACGTTTTCATCGTTGAAGCCGATCCTCTTGCGAATTTCATATTCTGAAACCATGCCCTGTTCAAATTCACATTTGTGATAAAGGATCTGTAATAGTGCGCGCTGGCGGTGGTCCCTGGCAATATATTGTAAAGCGGTAACAAACTGCTCACGTAAATTAAATAAAGGATCACGTTCTGTTACTTTGGATAACTGATCATTAATGATTTCACGGAGTGGGCATTGCTCCTGCCAGATGGCGTTAAAAATTTCCGCTTTACTGCTGAAGTGCCAGTAAATCGCTCCCCGGGTCAGGTTGGCGGCATCAGCAATATCCGTAAGCGTGGTATAAGCCACCCCCCGGGCAGCAAACTGCTCTATCGCCGCCTCAATCAACAACTGGCGTGTCTTCTGCGCCTCGGCCTTCGTTTTGCGTGCCATTGGGAGCCACTCTTTTAACGGATTAATTACATTTATCAAACAATGGGGATAATGATTAGGCCGGGTATTATCCATTACTGCAAAAAATAATTTTGAACAAAAAACGTCAACACGCTTAATTTATAAATTTCAATGATATTTGAGCATCATTTTATTCACTAAATACATGTACACACATAAACCTTATTGCGCAGGAATGCATGGCCAGAAATGCTATTCCGTTGTTTAATCATGTTCAGCGCTAATTTTCTCTCATCCATTCTTTCTCCGCACTTATAAATCAAAAAATCACCCACCCATTCTTTATTATGGCGCCCGCCGTTTTCTCTTTACCTCTCCTTAACGCTTAACCGCTGTCGGTTAATGCGGATTGATGATTTTGAAGGAATAGCCATGCCGCCTAATTTCAGGTTTTTACCCTTATCCGGTTTTATCATCGGTGCCGCATTACTCGTGGGTTGTGATGATCACAGCGCGCAAGCCCAGCAGCCACCTTCACCACAGGTTATGGTTCATGTCGTGAAAAGCGCGCCGCTGGTTGTCACCACCGAACTGCCGGGCCGCACCGATGCGTATCGTGTTGCAGAGGTTCGCCCTCAGGTGAGTGGCATCGTTCTGAAGCGCAACTTTACCGAGGGCAGCGATGTAAAAGCGGGGGAATCGCTGTATCAGATCGATCCGGCCACGTATCAGGCCGCGTTTGACAGCGCTTCGGGCGAACTGGCCAAAGCTCAGGCTGCGGCTAACATTGCCCACCTGACCGTGAAACGCTATTTACCGTTGATGGGCACCCATTACGTCAGCAAGCAGGAGTACGACCAGGCGGTTGCCACAGCTCGTCAGGCTGATGCTTCGGTGATTGCGGCCCGGGCAGCCGTCGAGACCGCGCGCATTAATCTGGCTTATACCAAAGTGACGTCGCCTATCAGCGGGCGCATCGGCAAATCCAGCGTCACCGAGGGGGCGCTGGTATCAAATGGCCAGGCCTCGGCGCTGGCTACGGTACAGCAACTCGATCCGATTTATGTCGATGTGACGCAATCCAGTAACGATTTTATGCGCCTTAAGCAATCCCGCCTGCAAACGGGCGAGAACGCCAGCAGCGTACAGTTGCTGATGGAGAATGGTCAGCCCTATCCCCTGAAAGGTTCGCTGCAATTCTCCGATGTCACCGTAGACGAGAGCACCGGCTCCATTACCCTGCGGGCGATCTTCCCTAACCCGCAACATATTCTGCTGCCCGGCATGTTTGTTCGGGCGCGCATTGATGAGGGAACTCAGCCTCAGGCCATCCTGGTGCCGCAGCAAGGGGTCACTCGTACCCCGCGCGGAGAGGCCAGCGTGATGGTGGTGAATGCGAAGAATCAGGCCGAAGCGCGAAACGTCGTCGCGCCCCAGGCGATTGGCGATCAATGGCTGATCACCCAGGGCCTGCAGGAAGGCGATCGGGTGATTGTCAGCGGGCTGCAAAAAGTGCGCCCTGGCGTCGCGGTTGTCGCTACGCCAGATACCACTGCGCAAAAAGCGGGGTAAGGAACAGAGCATGGCTAACTTCTTTATTCAGCGCCCGGTTTTTGCGTGGGTACTCGCTATTATTTTGATGATTGCGGGCGGGCTGGCGATCCTGAAATTGCCTATCGCCCAGTATCCCACCATTGCCCCTCCTGCCGTGGCGATTTCGGCGACCTACCCCGGTGCCGATGCCCAGACGGTACAGGATACGGTGACTCAGGTTATCGAACAGAACATGAACGGCATCGATAACCTGATGTATATGTCCTCCACCAGCGATTCGTCGGGCAGCGTGACCATCACCCTGACCTTCCAGTCAGGCACCGACCCGGATATTGCGCAGGTGCAGGTGCAGAACAAATTACAGCTGGCGATGCCGCTACTGCCGCAGGAAGTGCAGCAGCAGGGAATCGGCGTGGAGAAGTCGAGCAGTAGCTTCCTGCTGGTGGCTGGCTTTGTCTCAGACAATAAAAACCTTAGCCAGGACGATATCTCTGACTATGTTGCCTCTAACGTCAAGGATGCCATTAGCCGCACCTCCGGGGTGGGTGATGTACAACTCTTTGGTGCCCAGTATGCGATGCGTATCTGGCTGGACGCGAATAAGCTGAATGCCTATCAGCTGACGCCGCTTGACGTCATCAATCAACTCAAAACCCAGAATAACCAGATTGCCGCAGGTCAGTTGGGCGGCACACCGTCGGTGCCGGGCCAGCAGCTCAATGCCTCGATCATCGCCCAGACGCGCCTGAAAACCGTCGAAGAGTTTGGCAACATTACCCTGAAGGTCAATCAGGACGGATCAATGGTCCATCTGAAAGATGTCGCCCGCATTGCGCCTGGCGGTGAAAACTACAACATGGTGACCAAAATCAACGGCCAGGCGGCGACCGGGCTGGGGATCAAACTTGCCACCGGTGCCAACGCGCTGGATACTGCCGCAGCGATTAAAAGCAAACTGGCGCAGCTGCAAACCTTCTTCCCGCAGGGCCTGAAGGTGGTCTATCCCTACGACACCACGCCGTTTGTGAAGATCTCCATCCATGAAGTGGTGAAGACGCTGTTTGAAGCCATCATCCTCGTCTTCCTCGTGATGTATCTGTTCCTGCAAAACCTGCGCGCCACGCTGATCCCGACCATTGCCGTGCCGGTGGTGTTGCTGGGTACTTTTGCGGTTCTGGCGGCGTTTGGCTTCTCCATCAATACCCTGACCATGTTTGGTATGGTGCTGGCGATAGGCTTACTGGTGGATGACGCCATCGTGGTGGTAGAGAACGTCGAGCGCGTGATGGTAGAGGAAAAGCTACCGCCAAAAGAGGCAACACAAAAATCGATGTCGCAGATCCAGGGGGCGCTGGTCGGCATTGCCATGGTGCTGTCGGCAGTATTTATCCCGATGGCCTTTTTCGGCGGTTCCACCGGGGCGATTTATCGCCAGTTCTCCCTGACGATTGTCTCAGCTATGGCGCTTTCCGTACTGGTGGCGCTGATCCTGACTCCTGCGCTGTGCGCCACTCTGCTCAAATCACCCGGCGAGCATCATGAGCCTAAAGGCGGATTCTTCGGCTGGTTCAATGCGCTGTTCGACAGGAGCGTGGCGCACTACAGCAATAGCGTCAGCCATATTCTGCGCAAGACCGGCCGCTATCTGGTGGTCTATGTCCTTATTGTCGGCGGTATGGCGGTGCTGTTCCTGCGCCTGCCGACCTCGTTCCTGCCGGAAGAAGACCAGGGTGTTTTCATGACCATGGTGCAGCTCCCGGCGGGCGCTACACAAACCCGTACCCAGCAGGTGCTGGATCAGGTTGAGCATTATTACCTCACCAAAGAAAAAGCTAACGTGGAGTCGGTGTTTACCGTTAACGGCTTCAGCTTCAGCGGTCAGGGGCAAAATGCCGGGGTGGCATTTATCAGCCTTAAGCCCTGGGAGGAACGCCCTGGCGCCGCCAACGGCGTCGCGGCTATCGTCAGCCGGGCAAGCCGGGCCTTCAGCCAGATTAAAGATGGGCTGGTGTTTCCGTTCAACCTGCCTGCCATTATTGAGCTGGGCACCGCTACCGGGTTCGATTTTGAGCTTATCGACCAGGCCAACCTGGGCCATAACCAGCTTACGCAGGCCCGAAACCAGCTGTTGGGCATGATCAAAGCTCATCCCGATCTTCTGGTTCGCGTGCGGCCTAATGGTCTGGAAGATACCCCGCAGTTCAAGCTGGATATCGATCAGGAGAAAGCGCAGGCGCTGGGCGTTAGCGTGTCGGACATCAACCAGACCATCTCCACCGCCCTGGGGGGCACCTACGTCAATGACTACATAGACCGTGGTCGGGTGAAGAAGGTCTATGTCCAGGCAGACGCGCCTTTCAGGATGCTGCCGGCGGATATCAATCGCCTTTATGTGCGCAGCGCTAACGGTGAAATGGTGCCGCTTTCGGCGTTCAGCGAGTCACACTGGATCTACGGGTCACCGCGTCTCGAACGCTATAACGGCACTCCTTCAATGGAGATCCTCGGGGAGGCCGCGCCAGGCAAAAGTACCGGTGAAGCAATGGCCTTAATGGAGCAACTGGCGGCGAAACTGCCGACGGGTATTGGTTTTGACTGGACCGGCATGTCCTACCAGGAACGGCTGTCAGGCAACCAGGCGCCTGCCCTGTACGCCATCTCGCTGGTGGTGGTGTTCCTCTGTCTGGCAGCGCTGTATGAAAGCTGGTCGATTCCGTTTTCAGTGATGCTGGTGGTGCCGTTGGGGGTAGTCGGTGCCTTGTTGGCCGCCTCCCTGCGCGGGCTGAACAATGATGTCTATTTCCAGGTGGGGCTACTCACCACGATCGGCCTGTCGGCAAAGAACGCGATTCTTATTGTCGAATTTGCTAAGGATCTGATGGAGAAAGAGGGGAAAGGCATTGTTGAAGCCACGCTGGAGGCGTCCCGTATGCGCCTGCGTCCGATCCTGATGACCTCCCTGGCGTTTATTCTTGGCGTGATGCCGCTGGTCATCAGCCATGGCGCTGGCAGTGGTGCGCAAAACGCCGTGGGTACCGGGGTAATGGGCGGCATGCTTTCGGCAACCTTGCTGGCCATCTTTTTTGTGCCGGTCTTCTTTGTCGTGGTACGCAGACGCTTTACGCGTCATCAAGAACAGTAATAGATAAAGGCGCTTCGGCGCCTTTATTGATGATAATAAACAGAAAATTAGTCTTATCCATTTATTTATCTTATTAATTAGCACCCCAATGAATTGTTTGCTTGCGATTTTTAGCTTGCGTACTTAATCAATGCTTCTCCCTAATTCCTCCATTATTGGCTCGCAGTAAGAAGGATTTCTCCATCTTTTTTACAATCCAAATAATTTGAGATTATTCACCCTTTATGGCGATTTTTAAGCGGTGGTAATATAAGCATCAGCTTTGCGGAACACACGACTGACTATATCGCAAAGTTAGATTTCATTTTGAGGTAACACCATGAAAAGACTCATTTCGGTTGCACTCCTTACCGCGCTGCTTGCAGGTTGCGCGCATGACTCTCCGTGCGTACCGGTATACGACGATCAGGGCCGACTGGTTCATACTAATACCTGTATGAAGGGTACCACGCAGGATAACTGGGAAACTGCAGGGGCGATAGCAGGTGGCGCAGCAGCCGTTGCAGGCCTGACGCTGGGCATCATTGCCGTGTCTAAGTAATCCATAAAGCGCGAATTCGTTCGCGCTTTTGCTTTCCCGATTTAGGTTCATAAATAATCCTGCCGCTGCTCACATCTTTTTGCCGTTTTATTTTTATTTCAGTTTGCCGACGTGATGTTATTCACATCCTGTTGGCCTCCAATATTCACGCCATAATTTATCCTTTTACTCCTGCGTTTCTGAATCAACTTTTGCTCTGATTTGTGGCGCAGGTTGTAATTTCGCACCATTTCAGGGCGCTCGATTTAATTATCTCTGTCTACACTCTGCTTTACGCGTTGCGTAATCGTTTATTACGTCAATTGCAAAAACTGGCATCGCGTTTGCTTTATTAACGTCGGCCACAGCCACAGACAGGTTTAAGCGTTTATAAACGCTTCACTATAACGATAATTTTCGACACACAGGATGCATTATGAAAAAGATGATGATGGCCAGCCTCGCCGCTGCAGGTGTGCTTTTTGCGATCTCCGGCCAGGCCCAGGCGGGTGCTACGCTGGATGCCGTTAAGCAGAAAGGATTCGTGCAATGTGGGATCAGCGACGGTTTGCCAGGGTTCTCCTATGCAGATGCCAACGGTAAATTCTCCGGTATTGATGTCGATGTGTGCCGTGGCGTTGCTGCCGCTGTATTCGGCGACGACACTAAAGTGAAATATACCCCGCTGACGGCGAAAGAGCGTTTTACCGCCCTGCAATCTGGTGAAGTGGATATGCTGTCACGCAATACCACCTGGACCTCCTCACGTGATACCGGTATGGGCATGTCCTTTACCGGCGTGACCTATTACGACGGCATTGGTTTCCTGACGCACAATAAAGCAGGCCTGAAGAGCGCTAAAGAGCTTGATGGCGCCACAGTCTGTATTCAGGCGGGTACTGATACTGAACTGAACGTCGCGGATTATTTTAAAGCCAATAACATGAAATATACGCCAGTGACTTTCGACCGCTCTGACGAATCTGCCAAAGCACTGGAATCGGGACGCTGCGACACCCTGGCATCCGACCAGTCCCAACTTTACGCGCTGCGGATCAAGCTGAGCAACCCGGCGGAATGGATCGTCCTGCCGGAAGTGATCTCTAAAGAGCCGCTTGGCCCGGTCGTGCGTCGTGGCGATGATGAATGGAACTCTGTTGTTCGCTGGACGCTGTTCGCCATGCTTAATGCAGAAGAGATGGGCGTCAACTCGAAGAACGTCGATGAGAAAGCCGCTAATCCAACCACACCGGATATGGCCCACCTGCTGGGTAAAGAGGGCGATTACGGCAAGGATCTGAAGCTGGATAACAAATGGGCATACAACATCATTAAAAAGGTGGGTAACTACGCTGAAATTTTCGAGCGTAACGTTGGCTCTGAAAGCGCGCTGAAGATCAGCCGTGGGCAGAATAATCTCTGGAACAATGGCGGCATCCAGTACGCGCCGCCAGTACGCTAAGCAGCATGCTGTAACGGGCACTGCCGTTGCGGTGCCCAGTCCAGAGTCATGGTTACCCGAGGTTTTTTATGTCCCATCGCCGCTTAGCCCTGAAAGGAGCCTTCTCCTTTTCCAATCCTGCGGTTCGCGCCTGGCTTTTCCAGATACTCGCTGTTCTCGCTGTCCTGGCCGTCGCGATCTACTTGTTCCATAACACCGTTACCAACCTGAGTACACGCGGCATTACTTCGGGCTTTGCCTTCCTTGACCGTAGTGCGGGATTTGGCATCGTTCAGCACTTAATAGATTACACCGAAGGAGATACCTACGGTCGCGTATTCCTGGTCGGCCTGATGAATACCCTGCTGGTCTCCGGGTTATGCATTGTTTTTGCTTCTCTGCTGGGCTTTTTCCTGGGCCTTGCACGTCTGTCTGATAACTGGCTGCTGCGTAAGCTTTCCACGTTTTATATTGAGACGTTCCGTAATATCCCGCCGCTGCTCCAGATCTTCTTCTGGTATTTCGCCGTTTTGCGTAACCTGCCCGGACCTCGCCAGGCGGTGGATGCCTTCGATCTGGCCTTTTTAAGCAATCGCGGGTTGTATATCCCGTCTCCGCAGATTGCCGAAGGAATGCTGGCGCTGCTGGCGGCTCTGGCGTGCGTGGTGATCGTCTCCGTCGCGCTGTTCCGCTACAACCGAATGTATCAGATCAAAACCGGACAGTTACGGCGCACCTGGCCGGTAACGCTGATCTTGCTGGTGATCCTGTCGGGTCTGGCGCACGTCATTTTTGGTCCGGCGATGCACTGGGATGTGCCGCAGTTGCGGGGGTTTAATTTCCGCGGCGGTATGGTATTGATTCCTGAGCTGGCTGCTCTGACGCTGGCACTTTCGATCTATACCTCAGCCTTTATCGCAGAAATTATTCGTGCCGGCATTCAGGCCGTTCCTCACGGCCAGCATGAAGCCGCTCGCTCGCTTGGCCTGCCAAACCCGGTCACGCTACGTCAGGTCATCATTCCCCAGGCCATGCGGGTTATCATCCCACCGCTGACCAGCCAGTATCTCAACATTGTGAAAAACTCGTCCCTTGCGGCCGCGATTGGCTATCCCGATATGGTTTCTCTGTTTGCCGGCACCGTTCTTAACCAGACGGGCCAGGCTATCGAAACGATCGCCATCACGATGTCGGTTTACCTGATTATCAGCCTGACCATTTCCCTGTTAATGAATATCTATAACCGTCGCATCGCGCTGGTTGAACGCTAAGGAATCATGATGACAAAAGCCGTCTTGTCTCACCCTGTGCGTCCGGCCACGACCGGCAATGGACGCATTATTATCTGGGTACGTAAAAACCTGTTCTCTAGCTGGAGTAATAGCTTACTCACCCTGCTCTGTTTCTGGCTGATGTGGGAGCTGATCCCGCCCCTGCTCAATTGGGCGTTTTTGCAGGCTAACTGGGTCGGCACCACGCGCGCCGATTGTACGAAAGAGGGAGCCTGCTGGGTCTTCATTCATCAGCGTTTCGGCCAGTTCATGTATGGGCTTTACCCGCACGACCAGCGCTGGCGCATCAATCTTGCCCTGCTAGTGGGGCTGCTTTCTATCTTGCCCATGTTCTGGAAAGGATTACCGCAGCGGGGACGGTACATCGCCTGTTGGGCTGTGATCTATCCCCTCATCGTCTGGTTGTTACTCTATGGCGGTGTGCTGGGGCTGGAGCGCGTCGAAACCCGCCAGTGGGGTGGCCTGACGCTGACGCTGATTATCGCCTCGGTGGGGATAGCTGGCGCATTACCATTAGGTATTTTGCTGGCGCTGGGACGCCGTTCAACCATGCCGGTCGTGCGCATCCTGTCGGTGATTTTCATTGAGTTCTGGCGTGGAGTACCGCTGATCACCGTGCTGTTTATGTCGTCGGTAATGCTGCCGCTATTTATGGCAGAGGGCACCACCATCGACAAACTGATCCGCGCCCTGGTTGGCGTCATTTTGTTTCAGTCTGCCTATGTAGCTGAGGTCGTGCGCGGCGGGTTACAGGCACTGCCAAAGGGCCAGTACGAAGCCGCCGAATCGCTGGCGCTGGGATACTGGAAAACGCAGGGATTAGTGATCCTGCCGCAGGCGCTGAAACTGGTGATACCGGGTCTGGTGAACACCATTATTGCGCTGTTCAAAGATACCAGTCTGGTGATCATCATTGGTTTATTCGATCTCTTCAGTAGCGTGCAGCAGGCCACTGTCGACCCGGCGTGGCTAGGCATGTCGACAGAAGGTTATGTTTTTGCTGCGCTTATCTACTGGATTTTCTGTTTTAGCATGTCGCGCTACAGCCAGCATCTGGAAAAGCGCTTTAACACCGGGCGTACACCGCACTGAGGAACCTATGAGCCAGATAACTATGACCCCCGCTGACGCGATGATTACGCTGGATAATGTGAATAAGTGGTACGGGCAATTTCACGTTCTGAAAGACATTAACCTGAAGGTAAAACAAGGGGAACGTATTGTCCTTTGCGGCCCTTCAGGCTCGGGTAAATCAACTACCATCCGCTGCATTAATCATCTGGAAGAGCATCAGCAGGGACGGATTGTTGTTGATGGTATTGAGCTGAACGACGACATCCGTAATGTGGAGCGTGTTCGCCAGGAAGTGGGTATGGTATTCCAGCATTTTAATCTGTTCCCCCACCTGACCGTTCTGCAAAATTGCACCCTGGCCCCCATCTGGGTACGCAAAATGCCAAAAAAGGAAGCGGAGGCGCTGGCCATGCACTATCTGGAACGCGTGCGCATCGCAGAACATGCGCATAAATTTCCAGGGCAGATCTCGGGAGGGCAGCAGCAGCGCGTGGCCATCGCCCGCTCTCTGTGTATGAAACCGAAAATTATGCTGTTTGATGAACCTACCTCCGCCCTGGATCCCGAGATGGTGAAAGAAGTGCTGGATACCATGATAGGGCTGGCTGAATCAGGAATGACGATGCTGTGCGTGACGCATGAAATGGGTTTTGCCAGAACCGTAGCAGATCGGGTCATCTTTATGGATCGCGGGGAGATCGTCGAGCAAGCGCCACCGGAAGAATTCTTCTCTCACCCTAAATCGGAACGTACACGCGCGTTCTTGTCACAGGTGATTCACTGATCGTTTGCACTGCCCGGTGGCGCTACGCTTACCGGGCCTACGGTATGCGCGCTTTCCACACGTTTTACGGAACGCATAACGCAAAAAGGCCATCCTTACGGATGGCCTTTTCACTTATTTGATGTCTGGCAGTTCCCTACTCTCGCATGGGGAGACCCCACACTACCATCGGCGCTACGGCGTTTCACTTCTGAGTTCGGCATGGGGTCAGGTGGGACCA